>NZ_AOJK01000069.1 GCF_000336875.1 Halorubrum californiense DSM 19288
TGCTCTGTTGAATCCGCAGAAGGCGGCGGGATAGCGTCGCTGTAAAGGGAGTAGCGAAGCGGAAGAGTCGAATGTGACTAACCTACTCTTCCGCTTCGTTAAGCAAGCTGCGTCGCTGGCTCAAAAGCGCTGTGCCGCCAGTCCAACGGCGGTGAGTGATCCGACTGGCCACGGATTTCCCGGCTGGAAGCATGTGACGCTCCATCTTTTGCGGGTTCACATGGACGCGACGTACCGCGAGATCGTCGATTGGGCGAGCGAGATGGATCGCGTTCGTGGNCTCGCTCGAACGGCATTTCCCGCACCCTCAACGCTGTACCGGTCGTTTGAGAGGGTGCCCATGTCCGTGTGGCGCAGCTTCCTTCGGGAGTCCGCGACCATCTGCGATCCGGGCTCGCACGGTGCCATCGATGCCACGTTCTTCGACCGTGAAACGGCATCGAGACACTACCAACACCGCTCGGATCGCCACATACGCACGCTCAAAACGACGGCACTCGTCGATACAGACTCGTGTGCCATCCTCGATCTCCACTGCTCGGCACACTGGCCTCACGACACACAAACTGGCCGTCGAGTCGCTCTTCGCAACACCGAGAAAATNTGTGCCATCCTCGATCTCCACTGCTCGGCACACTGGCCTCACGACACACAAACTGGCCGTCGAGTCGCTCTTCGCAACACCGAGAAAATAGAGAGTCTCGCCGGTGACAAAGGCTATGACGACCAATCTCTCCGGGACGCCCTCCGTTCAGAGGGCGTCCGGCCCTTGCTGCGACACCGATTGTTCGCTGCGTACGATCACGCCCACAACGCACGGTTGGACAGCGAATTATACGGCCAACGCTGGATGGCCGAGACTGCCTTTTCGNCCCTCGCGCTTGGTACCGCGAGTTCCGCGAACTCGTGGTGACCGCCACAGTCCACAACCTCGAACGGGCTCTCAAACAGTGATCCCCACGCCATCATCGGATTCAACAAAGCAGAATCATGAATAATTAAAACACGCGGCGAACAAAAGACAACCTGCCGAACAGAAATAGTTGCGCGGCCGGAGACAAAACGTGTAAGATAATAAATGGTGCTCTTCCGACGAGGAGAACGTTTGTTGGCGAAAGCGTCACAAACCCAGCTGATGTGCTGAACCCTGCGGATGGAAGACTGGCCGCAAACAAATACATCGTCGATCGAGCCAGTCTGACAAACACGGTTCGGGTCACAAGCCACTATTTTAACAATTCCACGATAGATGTTGTGACCCGTTTTAGCCTCTCGAAAACTCGGCACTCTTCGATAACGCAGTAAGAATGGTGTTTATAAACGGCCGTGTTGAATCGCCATACGGCAGCGAGGTAGGCCGCTAAATCAAAGGAGTTGAAGCGGGAGAGTTCCGTTGATCATGACGCAAATCTCCCGCTTCATTGGGGAAGTTGTGCCGGTTGCTCAAAGAGTTACTGGCGACGGAGGCGAATCCGCCGCCCCGGACGGTGGCGGCGGATTCGCCGACTACGCACTCGTTTCCCTCCATTGTCTCCGGATTTACCTCGATACNGGAGGCGAATCCGCCGCCCCGGACGGTGGCGGCGGATTCGCCGACTACGCACTCGTTTCCCTCCATTGTCTCCGGATTTACCTCGATACGTCGTACAGTATGACAATCGACTTGCTCAAAGAGATGCCACAAATAACCGGGGAGATCGGCCTCACTGTGGCCGATCTCCCCGCGCCGTCCACGTTGTGTAAGGCATTCGACCGGATCAGCATGAGCGTCTGTCGAGTGCTGCTGCGCCAGTCGGCGCAGCTGCACGATCTCTCCGAACACGCTGCGATCGACGCCACGTTCTACGACCGCTCACCAGCGAGCCGCCACTACTGCCAGCGAATCAGCTACCGCGTGCAAAAACTCAAAGTCACAAAACTCGTCGATACAGCGTCGCAGGCCGTCATCGACGTTCACTGCTCAACGAACCGGGAAGGAAGCGACGCAGACCTCGTTGAGCAGATCGCCCGCCGGAACGCGGGCGATCTGCGGTCTCTTGCGGCCGATAAGGGATACGACAAGCAATCGCTCCGCGAAGGTCTGCGTGAGCTCGGGATCAGACCGCTGATCAAGCACCGCATCTTCGCTCCGTACGACCACGCACACAACGCCAGAATCGACGATAACCGCTACAATCAGCGCTCTATGACCGAAACTGTGAACTCGGCTGTCAAGCGCTCGCTCGGCTTCGCCGTGCGAGCGCGGTCATGGTTCCGTGAGTTCCGCGAAATCGCGCTGATGTGTGTCGTCTATAACATCAAACGCTTCGTCAAACAGTGAATCCCTCCGCATTACAGCGATTCAACACAGCTTTATAAACCCACAATAGATCGTGTTTTTCGCTATTTCGGTGCCTCAGGCGGTGATGACCGGTGTTATGGTCTCATTAACACACTTTTCTGTAGTCTAAAGAAGAGCAAAACTCGAAGAACGTCCGTCGAATTAGAGATCTCGGTAGATTTCTGTAATCGAATTGAGACGATCGCGTCGACCGAACGTTGACTTAACGCGTTCGACTGCGTTCGCTCCGTACTTGCGTCTACGCGCCTTGTCTTCGACGAGTGTTCTGATCGCCTCGGCAAGCGCCGTTGAGTCCCGTGGTGGGACAGTTAGTCCCGTCTCCTCGTGCTTGCTTACCCAGGGAACGCCACTCGAGAGGTTCGTGTTTATAACCGGCGTACCGCGCAACATTGCCTCCAGTTGGACGATGCCGAATGCCTCACTGGGTTCAATAGATGGGAGAACGAAAACGTCGGCAGCTCTGTAATAGAACTGTAAGCGCTCGTCTGGGACATACCCTACAACTTCGACTTTGTCACCAATATCCAGTTCTCGAACTTGATGTTCTATGTTCGATCGATGTTTGCCATCGCCAGCGATCAAGAGGTTTGCGTCAACATTTTCGAACGCGTCGATTAGGTACTCGACTCCTTTGTAGTAATTAAGACGGCCAACGAATAGAACTAGCGGAAGATCGTTATCGAACGGGATATTGAATCTTTCTGAGTTATTAGGGCGGTTTCGTTCGACATCGACAGAAAGCGGGACGGTGAGACACTTTGATTTGAATTCTTTGAGATGTTCGGATGTCTCGATCAGTCGCGGAGATGTCACGAATATTCTATCGGCATTTGAGAGCGCAGAATAAAGCAACGGCCGATAAATCGTCATTAATTCGTCCTGTCTGACGATGTCGCTGTGGTATGTAATTACTGTCGCGTGATCGCCACCCACCGAAAGTAACGAACTGAATACGCCGAGGGGGTTCGGAAGATGGTGGTGGACGATATCGGCGTGCCTTGCTAGGCGAACGAACTGGACTGGATAGGTTGGACTGATTGGGACAGAGTATAGTTCACCGAGACTGGTCGCTCGCGTTATGTCAACTCCATCGATACGCTCCCGCCGGCCCCTGCCGTCGTGGTTTGCACAGAGGACATCGAAGTCAAACTCGTCTTGGAGGCCCTCGGCGATATTCTCGACGACCCGTTCGACTCCACCGGTGTGTGGAGGGTAGTAGCGACACGTTTGTAGGACGCGCATCACCGATTATTGGTTTGATCTGCGTCTAAGTGTTGTGATGGCACGATGCGTACCGACGAGTTATTTACCTAGCCTGACTCTAGATCTGATATGAACGTCGGAGTTGTAGTGATCGACACACTCCGGTACGATACTCTCAACAGCGAGATGGAGAGGCTCCGACGGAGGGCAGATCACACCTACGAACGTATGTACTCAACGTCCCGGTGGACGGTGCCTGCCCATGCATCACTGTTTACGGGACAGTATCCGACTGAAGTCGGGACACACTCGAGAAATCTCCAGTTGACCGAGTCAATCCCAACAACGGCGGAGTACGCACGTGAAGCGGGGTTTGACACACATCTGTTCAGTAATAATGTTTATATCGACTCGTTCTTTGGCTTCGACCGAGGCTTCGATTCGCTCGTTCGAGGACCGAACCTACGTGGCCGCCCCGCTGATTCGAGCGGATTCGACTGGACCACACTGTTTAACGAACTCGGTTCAGGTCTTTCAAGATACCCGAAGACACTGGCTCGGATTGTACGGAGTGATGCTCCGACCGTTTCGACAATACGTGAAGGAATCAGCATGATGCTGTCTTCTGGAGGGCAGTCAGAGGAGTCTATTGACTGGTTTCTTGACCCGTTCAAATCGGACATCGCTGGTAGTAGGGGTGACACTTTCCTCACGGTAAACCTGATGACGTGTCACTCTCCGTATGTACCTCCGGACGAGTATCGGACGGTGGAGCCATATACCGTCGATCCGTTCGAGCTGACGCTTCGGTCGGACCCTGTCACGGACAGAGAACACAGACGACACGTCGAGAGCTACGAGGCCTGCGCACGCTATTTGGACGACGCCCTACAGACAGTCATCGATATCGTCGACTGGGATGCGTTGTTCATCGTGGGAGATCACGGCGAACTGTTCGGGGAACACGGTCTCAGGCAACATCAGTACGGCGTCTACGAAGAACTCATTCACGTTCCCACACTCGCGTTCGGGTCGGAAATACCGGCAGGCACTACGGAGACACTCACCAGCCTCGTCGACATACACGCAACGCTGCTGGACCTGATGGACCTTTCAGACGCGGAGACTGGTCGAGGCGAGTCCCTTCTCAGTGGCGATCCTATACGAGATCACGTGTACGCCGAAAGCGTGGGGAACTACAGGGCGACACCCGGCGCATCCGGCTTCGACGAGAAGATCCCTCGCTCGTGGAGCGATCCGCACTACATGTACGCAACAGACGACGCGCTATTCGTGAGCGACAAAGACGGGGAGCGTGTCATTTCAACAGACTGGAAGGAAGAACGGCCCGAATACCGGGATGAACTCCAGCAAGCAGTAGCCCAACTCAGGTCGGAGCTGCCGACGACCACAAGTGGAGCAACCAATCGGAACGTACCGGAAAGTATAGAATCGCGTTTGGCAAGTCTTGGATATAGATGACGGATCGCTCGGGTAATGGGGCTGTCGTTTGTGGTGGGTCGATGGCTAGTAGTATCGCTGCAGCCAGATCGCTTGGAAAGAAGGGCGTTCCAGTCCACGGTGTGGCCTTCGATAAACGACATCCGCTCCTCCACAGCAAATATTGTACGGAGGCCCACCTCGTTACCTCCCCGCGAGACCAGTACGACCAGTTCGTCCATGACCTACGTACTGTCACCCAGCGAGACGAAGTCCAAACAATCCTCCCTATGAACGGATACGGGATTTACACGGTCCGAAACACCGAGGAGATACAAGACGACGTGAGTCTAATTATTCCGAGCATCGAGAGCTACGAGGCGGCGTGGGATAGGTACCGAACAGTCATGATGGCCCAGTCGTGTAATATTCCTACACCAGAGACTGATCTCTTGTCCGACCGGAGCAAGGCCCCAGACCGGGCCGTCATCAAGTCGAGGTATTCGATCATTGAGAGTGACAATGAACTGTCCTATCCTGGCGTTGAGTTGATAGATGGGAACAATAGCGTCGATCAAGAAGCCGTCATCGAACGGATGTCCCACGAACCGATCATTCAGGAGTACGTTCCGAGTACAGGAGAGTACGGCTTTTTCGCCGTGTATGACCAGGGCTCTCCTGTGGCGACGTTCCAACACAGACGGATCCGAAGTACGAGTTACTCTGGCGGAGCGAGTGCCCACCGCGAGGCTGTGCGAATTCCCGAGATCGACCGACTTGGGCGTCGACTCTTAGACAAGCTTGACTGGCACGGCCCCGCGATGGTCGAGTTCAGACGGGATAGTCGAGACGGTACATTTAGACTGATGGAAATCAACCCCCGATTTTGGGGATCACTCGCCCTGGGAATTGCGGCGGGAGTTGATTTTCCGTGGCTGTACTATCAACTCGCATCGGGCTACTCTGACGATGGTGTCTCCGACATGGGGTACAACACGCATGTACAGGCGAGCTACATCCGTGCGGAACTCCAGCACTTCGGGAGTGTCTGTTTTGAGCGCGGCCCGTCCTTCGTCCCGCGTCCCGGTGTTGTAGAGACAGTTCTCTCTCAACTCCGATCTGCTCCGACCAGCGAACACGATCTTCTCGACGCGGACGACCCTCTTCCCTTCGTCTATGACGTGTATAAATCCGTCACTGCTTTGCTCGACAGGCTATGATCAAAATAGCGCCCGAATGAGAGCATCCGTAGCTTTGGTGATCTCCTGGTACGTCTCTCGGAACTGTGTAACTGATCCGCCGTACGGGTCACGAATCACAGTCGATTGCGACTCTGGAACCGACCCAAGGAGGGTCACGTCTGACAATGAACGAGGTCGCTCCCGCAGGAGATCGACCACGTTCTCGTAATCCATCACCACGACCAGGTCGGCCGACTGGATCTGTGGTGAATCGACGACGCTGGATCGGTGGTTTCCGAGGTTGACGCCGAATTCACTTGCAGCCTTGACCGCGGCTGGGGGGCTGGGGCGGTCTACTTCGGTATAAAATCCAGAAGATCTGACGGTAACTGAATTGCTGAGTTGTTGCTTTGCGTATCGTTCTGCGAACGGACTCCGACAGATGTTCCCGTAACAGAGAAATAAGATGTTGAATTCCTCACGGTCGAAGGTTCTCTCATCCCACCGAATGGAGAGTAGATGACCGTCTCCGAGATCGTCAATGTGCTGGATTCCATTAGCGAGAATCCGTTTGAGTTCGTTTTTACTCCGGCCACGGATCGAATCGGCGAGAGTCATCTTATCTCACGCTTGAACATCGTTACGTAACGGTCCCGCAACTTGGAGACGGTGAACCGTTCGGCGGATTCGACAGGTAGACTATTATGTCGAAGTATCAACCGTATAAACTCGTCAGTCGTGGTAAAAATATTCGAGGTCACCGAAGCGAGGTCACCTACATCTCGAACGATGACCGGTGTATCGCACGCGAGGGCTTCCAGTACTGACCGGCTCACACCCTCGGTTAACGACGGGTGGACATATACGTCTGCAGCAGTCATGAAGTCTGGCACCTTCGACGGTGGAACCGGTCCCAGCACGTGGACGTTGTCATCAAACTCGTCCGGCAAACTAAGTTCGTGCTCAACACCCCCAATCAAAACGAACTGAAAGTTCGGTTTCTCGTAGAGTACCTTTGGAATGGCCGTCTCTAGCGTCTCAGCCCCTTTCAGCCTCGATACGCGACCGACAAAGAGCGCAATCGGTCCTTCGGGAAGTGAACTGATCTCTTCGGGTACCGACGTCCGGTCGAATCGGGATTCGTCGATAGGTGGCGGGAGGATAGTCACGTCTTCCGGATCTCGGCCGCGATTGACGAGATCACGCTTCATCCGTGGCCCCATAGTAATGACATGATCGGCGACCCTTAGTGGTATGCGGCCTAGGATGTTTTTTATCAGGAACAACTTTGCTCTCCGTGACCCGGACTCAAGCCGGTACTCTTGATATAGGTCACCACTAAACCGGCAGAAGAACTTCATGTCTGCTCCGACGGTCATTGCGATGCTATTGCCGTACACGGGAACATCCCCGATCTGCATTATTGCTGCCGGATCATTCTCCCTCACAAAGTCTCGCAATGCACGAAAGCCGCCAACTTTTGAGTTCGGAAATGATCCCCCGACGAATCGAAACGTCTCGTGTGTTCGGTCGTCGAATGCCTCAGGATTAGTGCTGATTGCGACGAGGTCGAACTCGTCGCTAAGCATCGTTCCGAGACTTCGAACCGTCGATCGAACATTAAATGAATCGAAGTCACCAAGGTGAACCGCGACAGTTGTGTTCACAGGTTGGTCACCATTGTTGGGCAGGTCTTAATTCGGAGCAATCTAATGTACCTCGTCAGTCGAGAGAATAGGCCCGCACCAAGGAGGTCGTAATCGTGAAATCCGAGCATAATGTACTCCCGGTCGTTCGCAAGCATATAATTTGTTAGCAGATGAAAAAGTAGTTCCCTCCATCGATTCCGAAGCGTTGCATCGATTGCGAACGGAACGATATTGACGTCGAATTGGCCTAGAAATGGCCGTAGGAGTTGGTTCGAGTAGACTGTGAGCGGAACTTCCCGCACACCGAACCCCTCGTAAGGGAGCATCTCCGTTTCGGGACGGAGCGACGAATCGGTATCGATTCCTACCGTATCAAGTACACTTAATAACTCCGGTGAGTACGACCACCGCCCCGCACGAAAAGCAACCGGAACCGTTCCTAGGAAGTGTTCGAACGTCTCGATACCTGACTCGATTATTCGCCGAATTTCGTCCGGTGAGTGGTCTGACAGGTAGTTCGAGTGCCCGTCTGCGTGGCGTTCGGGATGAACGTGGAGACCGAGTTCGTGACCAGCGTCCTTCCAGCCTTTGACCGTCTCCTCTCGATTTTCCACGACATCCGGAGTTACGAACAGAGTCGAGGGGGGACCGACGGTTTCTAGGAAGGCGTCCAGATGGTCAATCGTGTCGTACCGTCGCTGGTCCCTGCGTCCCTCAACGTCGACGGTGAGTGCGGAGTCGATAGTTGTGCCTGCCATTCACTCAATCTTACACATGACTAGGCGAGTCCAGAGATAAATGCTCTGGAACGGGTGTCACGCCCCCCTCCCCGCTGGATCGTTGGCGACTCAGTTTCCGGAAACCGATCACGAGATTCCGACAGTTTCAATCTCTGGTACGCGATAGCGAGAGGTGGATGGGGTCACCACTGGAGAACGTTGAAAAACTCGCACACAGTGCCGCAGTGGTCTTTTTTGGTACTGTTGTGGGCAATGTCCTCGCCCTTGTTGGACAGGTGTGGATTGCCAGGGAACTCACACCGGCGTTATTCGGTAGTGTCGCACTCGCGTACACGATTGTCTCGTCGGTTGGCATACTAACTCTCTCGGGCGTTCCCGACGGTGTGGTGAAACTTCGCTCGTCAGCTACAGGGGATCCGGACCGACAACGTGAGGTGACCGCTGCCGGGTTGTTCATCGTCTCGGTCGTATCCGTGGTAGCTTCAGTTCTCATGTATTTCTTTGCTGCCGACATCGCACGTGCTGCGAAGGACGCCAGCGTCGAACAGTTCCTGCGGTTGTTCCTTCCGTACCTTATCCTGTTACCTCTCGGTAGGGTGGTCCTCTCAATTCTCCGGTCCGAGGAGAAGTCATTTGCGGCGTCCGTCTCCCGTGATTTACTCCCCCGGGCAGTTGCCCTTGCGGTGTTCGCCATCGCACTCATCTTAGGGGCTCCAGTGTTGGGTGCTGTCGGGTACTGGCTATCTGTTCCACTCGTGCTTCTTGTTTCTGTGGCGTATTTTCTTCGTAGGTATGAGGTTCCGGTACCGCTCGGGTTCCTCCCTCCCCGTGAGCGAATCAGAGAAGTTTGGTCATTTTCGTGGCCACTCGCCGTTAGCTCGGGCTTGTTTGTCGTGATGGCCAACTTCGACGTAGTCATGATCGGCTATTTCATGCAGTCAGAGGATGTTGGATACTACCGGGCGATCCAACCGCTCCGGCGCGTTCCGACGTTCGTTTTCACGGCGATTTCGTTTCTCCTGTTGCCGATGCTGTCGGAGCATTACGCTGACGGAGAATACGAATTTATTGACTCTTTGTACAAACGGTCGACAAAGTGGGTTGTGTTCCTGACGTTTCCGGTCGTCATCTTCCTCGTCTGTTTTTCACCTGGTATCGTTCAGATTCTTTTTGGGAGCAAATACGCACCTGCTGCTGCCCCACTCTCTGTTCTCTTGGCTGGAATGTTTGTCAGGTCGATTTTCGGAGACAACGGAGATGTAATGAAAGCGATTGGTGAGACCCGCGGCGAACTGTACAGCGCAACGACAGGATTCCTTACGAATATTGGATTAAATGTACTGTTGATCCCACCGTTTGGGACAGTCGGTNAGCGATTGGTGAGACCCGCGGCGAACTGTACAGCGCAACGACAGGATTCCTTACGAATATTGGATTAAATGTACTGTTGATCCCACCGTTTGGGACAGTCGGTGCCGCCTTGGCGACCGTCTCAGGGTACGCGGTGTACAACGTCGCTGAGGTCGTAGTGATACACCGAACGGTCGGTGCTCTTCCCTTCTCAGTGGAGACATACAAGCCCCTGTTTTTTTCCGGTTTCGTGGCTGTGAGTCTGCGCGGATGGTTCTGGGGGGAACAAATTGGGGTGTCCACGTTGCTTGGAGTGTGGACAGCCATCGTAGCCAGTCACTTCGCGTCAGTGTACCTGCTGGGTAGCCTCGACGAACTAGACCGGTCGCTTATCTCCGACGCCCTCACCAAGTTGGATTTTAGTTCTATATAGGACTGGTGACTCTCACTCGATGGCTGATAGTACAGTCTAACTATCAGCCTGAGCTCATTAAGTAAAACCACGGTCACACCGTCAGGTACTTTTATATCAGCCCCAACAAGTTGATCAGAAACGTGGTTGGCACGGTTACGATCAGCATCGAAATCGAACTTGGTTGGGGGATGCACGATCTTGAAACCTTTTCTCATCTGTCCAGGGACAGAGCTGCCGAGGAGCGGGTGTTGTCAGATCTGCTCCAGGCATGTAGGAGAAACGGGATACAAGTCACGTTTGATGTAGTCGGGCATCTGCTTGAGGAGTCGTGTGATGGTGTCCACCCCGGCCCATACCCGACCGGGTGGTGGAAGAACGACCCTGGAACGTCCCGACGGGAGCACCCGTTGTTTTACGCGCCTGATCTGGTAGAGAAGATACGGTCCGACAGCATCGATCACGAGATCTGTACACACACCTACTCCCACGTTCTTGCCGACGAGGTGTCCGACAAAACGTTGAACCGTGACTTGACGGCGGCGAGAGCAGCCCACGAGGAGCAGGGACTGCCTTCACCCGAGTCGATTGTTATGCCTCGGCACCGCGAAGTTGATTACTCTATACTTTCTGACCACGGGATCGACGTGATACGCACCCCGATCAAAAAATACAATCCGGAGATTAAGAACCCGTTTCAGAAGTACTGGTGGATAGCGACGAGGAACCACCCGCCGTGTGAGATACGTCTATCACAGGGGCTTCTCGAAACAACGTGTACACCACATCCGTCTTTGTCCAGCACGATCCTTCCCTCAGGGCAGAGGCGGCCCTCCCCGTACTTCCGCCTTCTACCACGACCTGTCAGGGAACGTCTACACCGAAGGTACTTGCGGGACGCGATAGGACTCGCTGCCGAGGAAGACGAGCACGTACACCTGTGGACCCACCTCCACAACATTGCGAACGACTCACAATGGAGAGCAATCAAGCCAACGTTGGATGACCTCGGCCGCTGTCAAGAGCAAGGAGATGCTGAAATCCTCCGAATGTGTGACCTTCGGGAGGTGGTGGAATGAGTCTGGACGTTGCTCTGCTGGTAGACAACTGCTCCCTCCAAGAGTGGGAGCGCCAAGCGGTCTCGGCCCTCCTTGACTCCGAGGACCTTGACGTGAGTCTCTCTTTAGTGGTCGTAAACGGGAATAAAAGGGATGCGTCAACTTCAACGAGGGCTCTCAAATTCTTAGACGAGTTCTCACTCTGGAAGTGTAGCACCCTGCTACGAGTAATTAAAGCCCAGATAGTTACCCCGGCATGGTTCCGGATCCGAACTGACCTGAACGATGCGGTCAACACACTAGAGACCGAAATCGTGTTCTGTGACCCGGTGCCAGCAGACGACTTCGGAAACGAACTGTCGGACGACGTAGTAAACAGACTGTCACAGACGGACCTTGCCGTCCGGTTCGGATTCGGAATACTCCGTGGAGATGCGCTGGACGCTCCAACTTATGGAGTGTTCAGCTACCATCATGGAGATCTCTCCGAGTACAGGGGCCGTCCGGCAGGATTTTATGAACTGATCCACCGTCAGACAGAGGCGGGAGTCACCGTACAGCAACTGTCGGATGAGCTTGATGCAGGTACAGTCGCTGCGACGACACAGTGTGACATCAGTGACGCTGGCTCATTACAGGAGGTACACGACAGACAGTTCTCAGCTTCTCCCCCGCTTTTACCAGAAGCCGTGCGGGCAGTCGTGGCTGGGGGTCTCCCTCCCCAGCCTGAGGAACTCGGCGACCTGTATACAACTCCCACAAGCACGGATATGATTAAGTACTGGAAAGTAAGATTAGAGCGTTTACTATAATTGTGAAGTAAGATCTGAGCTTCCCGGTCCGCTTAAGCGGGATCGGATTGTTGGAATCCGTTGAGTATGGTTTCCGTGTACGTCGACATCCCATATTGTTCGACAATTTCCTTGTCGATTGAAAACTCGCCGGTGAAATTTGAATTTTTAATTATACCGGGAATATCGTCCATTTCACCAGTGTAAAGCCGTTCGTGGTCCATATACTGGAGGACGCCAACGGAGGTTCCGAATACTGGCGTCCCAAGTGCAAGCGCCTCGAGTGTAACCGCCGAGTACGACTCTACATGGGACGTGACAAGCAATCCGTCGGCACTGGCGATGATCGAAAGCGCCTCTTGATGATTAAGAACTCCCGTAAATTGAACCTGCTCCTCTAGAGAAGAGCCATGTACGATTCGTTCCAGCGCCCTCCGTTGTTCACCGTCCCCTACGACTACCAGTTGGTACTCTTTAGGGAGTGTAGACATGATATCAATTGCACCGCCAGGGTTCTTTGTCGGTGTGAGCCGACCCACAAACACAAGCAACGTGTCGTCCGATGTAACTCCGAACTCCTCTCTGACAGATACAGGGGAACACGCCTCGAAGGTCTCGTAGATAGCTGACTGATCAAGTATCCCGTGGACTAATTCGACATTCGTGTCTGATAGCTCCTCAATCAGCACTTTGGTTTCGGGGCTACGGCAGAACGTGGGACCGCCGAACCCAAAACGGAATGTTAACCGCTCTAACAGAATCTTTACTGGGTTTGTTGAGCCTGATGCCAAGCTGGGTGTATATCCGACGAACGAAACATGTGTTACTCCTGCGTACGTAGAAACTACCCGTCCGACCCAGTGAAGCGTATTTGACGCCGAGTGGACACCGGTGACCGTGGAGAGGTCGTGCTCGCGGATGAGAAAAATAAGAAGCCTGATTGAAAAAAGGAGTCTAAAAAGGAATGCAAGGGGTACGTACGCGGGAAGTGAGTCCGGTTGCGCGCCGAACGGCCGGTGAATTTTGACACCGTCAACCTCCTCGGTCGGGGGTGTCTCGTCACGACGCGGCGTCACGACCGTCACGTCGTGGCCCCGCTGGGCAGCCTGCCGACAGAATTCCCACCTGACGTGAGCGCCACCACTGGTGTTTGGGTAGAAGTCTTCGGCAAGGACGAGTAGGTTCACAGTTTAATATAGATCATGAATGGTAATGTTGTTTACGTTGTTGATCCAAAGATGTAATATATTGAGAGCTTCTATCATAATAATCTTATTTTTATCGCGTTAACTTAAGCATAATTCACGGACAGAGAGCCGAGTAGTCTGATCAATGATAAACAATTCATATTTCTTGGAATATAACAAAAGATCTTGTATTACTGTCGGCAAATGGCAGCCTCTACCGCTTTATTGTCCATATTCAATCAGATCAACCGAGAAATAGACCAGTCTGGCGATCTGGCATCGCTCAACAGCTTGCGTGGATGTGTCGAGACCTTGCCAAATAGCACATTGATGACTCAGACGTACCCGCCGCGCCGTCCGGCGCGGGCGGGGACGCCCAACGGACTCAGATCGTGTTGATTTTGTTCCGTGTCGAATTTGAATAGAGCCTCCAAGAGGCAGAAGATGATCTTAACGAGATGCTCGGTGTTCTTGCCGTGTGTGATCTCGATGAGTCGCCTCATTACAGCTCATTTTATCGGTAGAAAGACAAGTATCGAATGAGTGAACTCCACCGCCTGCTCTGCGCTTCGGCGGAGCAGGCGGACTGGAGTGGTCAAGCCGGCAATTGATGCGAGTGGCTTCCAGCGCAATCAAACCCTAGAGCGACCTCCTTGAGGAGTGTCGCTCCAACTCAACCGACCGCTGATCAAACACCGAGAACAGACGCCGTTGGAAGGCTCACAGTGGCTGAATGAACGAGGGTTACAACCAGTGCTGGATGAGTGAACCGGGTTTCTCGCAGTTGACCTGTTCATCCAATCGGGACGGACCATCGATGCCATCGGCCTTGGCGGGTGGTGAATCAACGTTGGATATCCGGAGGATCGCGACGAGGTGGAGCGCCGCCTTACCGAGGCCGGAGAGGATGCTGACGACACGCGGGGAACCGTTGAATCAGACGTCTAGTTGAAGCACTCAAGACCGCCTTCTTGACAGCTGTTTACACTGGGCGTTCAAAATCTCCTGCTCGGCGCACCCGATAGAATCGCACCCGCCGCGCAAGCACGCGCCAACTCACAGCCGCAACGGCAGCGCCAATCGCATTGACGAGCAGGTCCCCAAAGTCAGCTGTCCGCGCATCCAGCGTGGATTGGAGCAGCTCAATGCTCCCGCCGTACCCCACAGCAATGATAAAGACAACAAACAAGACTGTCCGGTCACGCCATGGGCGATCCTGAAGCGCGTACGCGAGCATCACTGCGAGCCCGGCGTATGCCAATCCGTGAAGCCACGTACTATATGGGAACACACCGAGCGGCCCAGTGCGGATCACACCACTTCCAGGCGGTGTTAACACCGAATAATAGAGGATTGTCGCCGCAACGAGCCCAACGCCGCCAAGCCGAAGCCATTGCGGCACGAGTGGGAGCCGAACACGACGCATCGTACCAAGATTCACCATCGCGCCACGCAAAAGCCTACGCGTTCGGGTTGTCCAGATCCCCGAACGAATACGCTTTTTACCCGCGCTCTGGTCAGTGACAGTAATGCCGCGCTCGGAGGGATCTGAATGGAACTGATCGACGACGAGGGGGAACTCTTTGGCCGCGTCAACGTTATCGACGCGCTCGTCGTCCTGCTGATCGCCGCCGTCGTCGTTGCGGGCGCCGCATTCGTCCTCACGGACGATCCCTCACCCGCCCCAGAGACGGACACCACCTACGTAACACTCGATGTCGGCACCGTCTCGCCGTACATCGTCGACGCAATCGAGGAGGGAGACACCCACAGTCCCGACGGTTCATCGAACCTCCGGATCACGGATGTCCATCTCACGCCGCAAGGCGACACCACCCGGGTGACGCTTCGAGTGGCTCTCGAAGGCGAACTCAACAACCAGGACAGCCTCATCTACGGGGGCGCACCCCCCCGGCTTGGTCGGACGCTCGATATCACCACCGACCGCTACCAGATCAACGGTCAGGTTCGTGACGTGGGCGACAGCGGCGCGCTCACAACCGAACAGCAACAGGTCCTCGTGACGAGCCAGGTCGATGCGGCCACCGCCCAAGCGGTCACCCCCGGCGACGAAATCCGGCTCAGCGGGCGAACGGTCGCACGCATCAACAACGTAACGACCTACACAACTGACCAACCGGACCAGCGCCAACTGCTCGTCGAGACGACACTCACGGCGCACCGCCAGCAGGACCGCCTCCGGTTCGGCGGCACTCCCGTGCGCCGTGGGCAGACACTCACCCTGCCGACGAGCGAGTACACCCTCAGCGGCCAGATCGAACAGATTGGTGGCGACATTACGTTGGGCGCGACCACGACCCGAACCGTCACGCTCCGGATGGAGGAGGTGCGCGAGGACTTCGCGGCCGCCATCGAGCCCGGCATGGTCGAACGCGCCGGCGACACGACCGTCGCCCGCGTAACCCGCGTCGAAACGGAGCCGTCGCTCATCATCACCACCGGCGAGAACGGCAGCGTCAACGTGGTTGATCACCCGGTCAACCGCGACGTGACGGTCACGACCCGCCTCCAGCTCCGTGAGACGCCAAGCGGGCTCGCGTTCAAAGGCGACCAGATCCGACAGGGATCGACCGTCACGCTCGACCTCGGGACAGTCACCGTGGAGGCGACGGTCGTTTCCGTGGGCCAGTGACTCCCCGGCCACCGAGCGCAACACACATGCGTCCGCACCCAAAGTGGCACGCGAATGGGTGACGAAACGGAGGCGAGCGAGTCGGTGACACCCCCGATACAGCGGGCAGCCCGCGAGTCGTCCCTTGGCCGCCTGTGGCGTCGCGCGGGCACAGCCATCAGACACTCGTTCCTCTACCGCTGGCTGACCGCCGAGCCCGACCCGGAGGTGATCGTGATCGACCTGCGGGAGACGTGGACCGTTGGGCCGTTCATCCGGCTTCTCGACGCTGTACTCGACCGCGTCTTCCCCGCGCTCGATAACTCGCGAGTCGCGAGCACGGCGCGAACGGGTGTCCAACACACGCTGGCGGCCCCGATGGTTATCGCCGGGGTTACGCTGCTCGTCGGCGGGCTTCTCGTGGCCCTCACAAGCGTCGCTACGCAAAGCGTAGGGACGGGCCGTCTCGGCCTCGCAGCTGCCCTCATCGTCGCTGGGGGGGTCGCCACGCGTGAGCGGCGTAGCTGGGCAAAGCTGCGCGAGACACGCCCGGTCGAGCTGCTTATCGCCGCGCTCGAACCGCCGGAGCCACCAGAAGAAACCTCAACCTCGGACTCGGCCACAGACACCGAGTCGCCAACCGATACCGCAGACCCTGCGACCAACGACAAATCATCCTAACCCAAACGGCGCCGCTTAAGTGACTGCCCGCGCCCGAATCCCATAGTGACCACCACCGAGCTGTTGATTGCCGTCCTCGCCGGAATCGTTCAGGGCGTCGTCGAGTGGCTCCCCGTGTCGAGCCAGGGCAACCTCTCGCTCGTACTCACCCTAGTCGGCATGGATCCCGCGGTCGCGGTCCAGCTCGCCTTGTTCCTCCAAGTCGGCACAACGCTGTCGGCCGCGGCCTACTACCGCGACGAACTCGCCACGGCGCTCCACGCGACCCCCAGCTGGCGGCCGGCCACGGCATATGAGGGCGAACACGCGCTCGTCTCGTACATCGTGGTAGCGTCACTCTTCACGGGGATTGTCGGCATTCCGCTGTACGTGTTCGCCGTCGATCTCGCCGGGCAACTCACGGGTGGCGTGTTCATCGCAGTCATCGGCGTGTTGCTCATCGTCACCGGGCTGCTCCAACGCCTCTCGAACACCGTTAGTATGGGCGGGCGAGAGACACCCTCGCTTGTCGACTCAGTGCTTATTGGCAGCGCCCAAGGGTTCGCCATCCTGCCCGGTATCTCGCGGTCTGGCGTGACGGCAAGCACCCTGCTGTTCCGTAGTTACGACCCGCCGAGCGCGTTTCGGCTCTCTTTCCTGCTGTCCATTCCCGCGAGCATCGGGGCCGCGCTTCTCACCCTCGCGGGCACCGGCGGACTCCCGGGGATCAATCCTGTGCCAGCACTCATCGCGCTCGGCGTGAGCGCCGTTGTGGGGTACCTCACGATCGACGCGCTCATGCGGGTCGTCGAACGGGTTCCGTTCGCAACCGTGTGTTACGCACTCGGGGCAATCGCGATTATTGGCGGGGGCGGCATCGCGCTCGTCGTGTGAGCACTCGGTTGGATCCACCGTCCGGATCGGTCGGACCATGCGTTTCAAGTCGGTACGAGTCGATTCTCCGGTATGGGAATCGTTCGGGACAGCGACCACAGCGACGGGGCACCGACCGTCGGAGAGACCGGAATTCGTGTGAAAGATATCGCGTCCGCGTACGAACACAGCGGGTACAGTCCCGACGAGATCACGCAGCTGTACCCGGACCTGACGCTGGGTGACGTTCACCGAGCGCTGGCGTACTACTACGATCACATCGACGACTTCCGATCGTCGTCCTCCGAGCCGGCCTCCGCATGACGCGACCGCTGTACTGCGACGAGAGTATCTGGATTCCAGTCGCCGACGGACTCCGTCGGCGCGGCTGGACCGTCCACACCGCCAGAGACGAGGACACCTTGGGCACAGCCGATCGCGAGCAGCTGCGATACACGGTGGAGAACGATTGGATCCTGCTGACCTTCGACGACGATTTTCTCTCACTCGTCAAGGGCCGGGAACTGCCCCACAGGGGACTAATATACGTCCGACAGGCCGGGCGACAGATCGGTGACGTCGTGAAAGTCGTCGACGAACACCTACAGAACCGCTCGGAAGACAATGTGTCGATCCAGTATCTGTAACGGCCGGTAGGAACCGTCGGCTATTGACTATCTCTCACGGTGCGAGAATTCGCCATGATTTCTATGACCTGCCCCGTCGTCGGTGCTACGGCGATTCCTCGTTCACGCGCTCGCGCCCACTCTCGTTGATCCTGTCGGCGATCTCCCGAACGTCGCTCTCGGTGAGTTCGCTTTCCGCGGCGAGTTCGTCCATCACTTCGAGCGTCTCTATCTTCTCGCGGATGGCCTGTCGCGTCACCTCGCTCCAGTTGATCTCGGGGTGGTTCTCCATGCGCGTTTTGAGGTCGTCGTCCACGTTGACCGTGATACTGGGCATACGAGAATCTATGTTCGCACAGAATACTGTGTTTTTCGGTGCGGCTCGCGTTTTTTGAGTTCGCCACGGCAGCGGTCAGATTTCCCTCCCGAGCGGCGATATTAAGTTCCGCGGCGTCGAACTGCGGGATATGAGTAGCATCGATCTGCCCGCCGGGGTGCTGGACGCGATCGCGGCACCGCCGGCGGACCGCGAACCCATCGTTCGGCAGGAGCTTGCCGTGTCGCTGTACCGTGAGGAGTACCTCTCTTTCGGGAAGGCACGTGAGCTGGCCGGCCTCTCGAAGGCGGAGTTCCACCGGCTGCTCGGCGAGCGGGAAGTCGAGCGCCACTACACCGACGAAGACCTCGCGCTCGACGTCGAGTACGCCCGTGAATGACGGTCGTCTCGAACACGTCGCCGCTGCTGAACCTGGCGCTGATCGAGCGGCTCGAACTGATCGACGCCCAGTTCGGCGAGGTTGTCGCTCCGACGGCGGTCTGGGACGAACTCACGGCCGGGTTCGACGGTCGCGACCGCATCGAGGCGTTCCGCGATCGAGGCGGGATTCGGGTCGTATCGCCGGAGCCGACGGAGCTGCGAACGGAGTTTGAACGTGAACTTGACCGCGGGGAGGCCGCAGCCATCGCGTACGCCATCGACATCGACGCGGACCGGGTCCTCATCGACGAGCGTGAGGGCCGTGCGACGGCCACGCGTCACGACGTGCCGGTGACCGGGGTCGTTGGGATTCTCCTCCGAGCGTCGAGTCGGGGAGCGATCGACCTCGAAGCGGAGCTCGATGCGCTCCGCGAGGCGGGGTTTTGGATCTCGGACGCGCTGTACGAACGCGCTCTCGAGATGGACGAGGAGTGAGCGACCCACGAACGAGGTCGCGTGCTTGTCAGTAGCCTCACCTGCCGTCGTCGTACCGATGGAGGTGTTGACCCCGTCGTTCAGGTTCGGCTGAAATCAACACACGCTGACAGGGTGTATCCCCGCTCGGAGATATCTCCCTTCGCGAGCCGATCGACGAACTCTCGGCGGTCCCGCTCCCGCTCGGTGGCGGTCTCCTCGTACTCGGCCTCGATCCGTTCGTGGTAGGCGTCGAGCAGTCGGAGAGTCTGGTACGACGAATCGTCAGCTACCGCGTCTCGGGTACAGCCGTTACAGCTATTACATCTGCGAACGTACCGACGCGCGTGCCTATCGACATCGAACGGTTCGAAGAGGGTTCGAGCCGCGACCTCCGGGCGGACGGGCGGACGAACGCGGAGACGATTCTCACCTTCCTGGCCGGGTCGCCCGAGAAGGCGTACACGCCGAAGGAGATCCACGAGGCGACGGGCGTCGCTCGCGGGAGCGTCGGCGTCGTCCTCTCCCGACTGGAGGACCGAGGGCTCGTCCGCCATCGCGGCGAGTACTGGGCCGTCGGCGACGCCGAAGACGTCGAGACGACGCTCACCGCGCTCGCCGGGTCGCGCGCGCTGTCGGAGCGCCTCGGTCCCGAAGACCCCGACGAGTGGGGCCCCGGCGTCGAATCCGACGCCGAGCGGACGAATGAGTGACCGGCAAGGCGAGGTCTGGTGGGGGACCGGCACCACATAAGTCGGATCCGGCGTACCGACCGTGGCTTATCGTGAGTGGGGACGCCCACCCCTTCTCGGCCGTCGAGTGTCTCACCGTGGGGATGACGACGACCGAACGCTCGGACGGTATCGCCGTCACCGACGAGGACTGGATTCGAGGTGGGTCAGACGTTACAGCGTACGTCTCGCCGTGGTACGTGACCACGATCAAGTATCGCGACTTCGACGACCAGCAGGGCGAACTGTCGCCGGAAGTGGTCCGAGAGACCGTCGACGCGCTCCATCGATACACGCCACATCCCACCGAGACGTGACAGGACCCACAGTGGATGCGTCCGTATTATTCGACTGTCTCGGATCGCTGCGAAAGGGTACCGTGGGTCTGCGGATTCGTCTGTCCCTCTCGACGGTTCCAAACACCGACGGGAGCAGTTCCAGCCGGTCGATCTTGGCGAGAGAACTCAGGACGTTGTTGTCGACGAGCGCCATCCGTCGACCTATTCGCGGAACGTCTCCAAGCGGTCCTCGCGGGCAGACTCGCTCAGGAATCCGGCTTCCCGGTCGATCCCTCGATCCGCGAGTTCGCGCTTGAACGATTCCGTCGAAACACCGGCCAGTTCAGCACCCCGATTGAGGCTCACCGTTCCGGTCCGGTACTTTTCGACCGCGAGCGAGAGCCGGAGCTCCGGACGCCGACGCAACAGCTCGCGGACGGCCTCCTCGACGACGGCGTCGGTATCGTCGTAGCCGCCGGCGGCCGCGATTACATCGAGGTCCGCTCCGAGTCCGGACATACGCGCCACGACGTCCGAACTACGGATAAATACTCTGCCCCACCCGATCGGCAGCCTCGTTGCCAGAACAGCTTGTGGACGGCGGTCTCGGGCTGAAACGGGGGGGATCGTCAGCGCTGCCCCGAAAATCGATTATGAGCGTGATAATATTATCGTACACATACCAACTAGTTTGTATCCGACTCCCACAGCGTCCCGACTCGCTCGTCGACCCACGGGAGTACAGTTTCCTCGATGACCCGCGTGAGGTCCGTCACGAAGCTCCGGTTGACGGCGGCGGCCGTCTCCGCGTCCGGGAGCGGGGGATAGTGATCCCGGGCGTTGTGCGGCTGATCGTGGCGGCCCCATCGGCACCGTCGCCGGTCGCCGGCGCGGATCTCACGGTACGAAACGTGGAAATCGCCGTTCGTGTACGCGCGGAGTTCGAGCGAGACGTCGTCGATGCGCTCGGGATAGTAGTCGGTATCGAGCGTCACGACGAGGCTCTCGGGCTTGTTCGTCGGGAACAGCGACGTGCGCCGTACCTCGGGGCGGCGGCCGAAGGCCTGCGCGAGATACTGAAGGGTCGCCTCGTCGACGGTCCGGTCGGGACCGATCACGCCGCGTTCTCCCCGGCGGACGGGTCCGGACCGCGGTCGCGTCTGACGGCCTCCAGCCGGTCGATCCGGTCTCTGACGGTCCGCCACTCGCTCAGGGCGAGCCAGACGGTCTCGACGTCGTCGTAGTCGGCGTGTTTGAGCGCGTCCACGTCGGTCGGTGAGTCCGCGTCGAACCGCTCGCGGAACTCGCGCTCGCGCTCGGTGAGGTCGGCGAGCCTGTCGTGAAGCTCGTCGCGCGACAGCGCTTCGAGCCGGTTTCGAAGCCGCCACTCGAAGTACGACTCGTTGCGGACGAACGTGAGCGGCGACGCCGAGACGCGTTCGACGACGCCGATATCGGCCAGCCGCTTGAGGTGCCGCCGGGCGGTGTCCGGGGCGCACGAGGCGCGCTCGGCGATCGCGGACACGCCCGCGGGATCGTACAGCTGGAGCGCGATCCGATACACCCGCTCGTCGGCGGGTTCGGCGTCGAGGTCCGCACCGAACCCCTCGGCGAGTCCGAACTCTCCGGCTGGACCGTCGTCCGTCATACCGACAGATAGCCGATATGACTATATAATTCTGGTGTCGAAGATTTATTTAGTCAATGTCGGCGGACCGTCGTGTGTCCTGTAGCCCACGACTTCAGTCGTGGGTCACTGACTCCCAGATCGTTTCGTACCCGGCGTCGCGGATGACACCGTCAGTCGTGAGGATCGCATCCGTCTCCCGTGCGCGGTGGCTGGCGACGATCAGCCCGTCGTGGATGCTGAACTCGTCCAGCAGTTGCGCGTACGCTGCCAGCTCCGGCTCGTCGACGGGAGCGACCGAGACCGGGCCGTTTCCGACCAACGCCTGCCGGGCGTCCTCGGGCGTCCCGGTGAGTGTGATCCCTCGGACGTCCGTGTCGCGGGAGACCGAGTACAACACCGCAAAGAGAGCCGTGCTCGGTGCCTCGATAACCGTTTCCCCGGCCTCTGCCTCGGCGAACACCTAGTCGGCCCCTTGCGGGGGCGCATCGACGAGATACGCCAGTAGCGAGACGGCGTCGGCGGTGTACGTCGCCATCTCACGCGTCCTCGTAGTTACGGTCGCGGCGGTCGCGGACGCGCTGACCCAGCTCCGCTGCGATCTCTTCGCGCTTCTCCGCCGAGGTGCCGTCGGGAACGAGCATCCCACGGCCACCAGTACGGGTGCGCTTCTTTACGACGATCCCCTCGTCGGTGTCCACCCAGACGACCTCGTCACCGGGCTCAAGGTCGTACTTTTCGCGGAGTTCGTGCGGGATCGTCGCCTGTCCCTTCTCCGTGATACGTGTGGACTTGCTCATATTCAGTAATACCTTCTGTAATACCTTAGGCTTGTGGGAGGACAGGCTGCCGCCATTCAAGCGTGTACAGTGGTTTAGCGGCAATTAATATGACTGACTCAGACAGCACGAAGGACACCGGCAAAAAACCTCGCGGAGGAAACAGCGCGTCCAATCAGAGAGTTCAGTACCGACGAGAGCGGCACCGAACGACACCAGTTCACTGGGACAGGATTTCACACCGGCTTGGACACAGCCCCGACCGGAGATGGTCCAATCAAGATCAAAAACAGCGACGACTGTGACCCTCAGTCGGTGCCCGTGTCCACCGCAGGAGCCGTCCGTTTCCCCACGTCGCTGCCGGTAGTTCCATCGCTTCCAGCGTCCACCTCAGCCGTTAGCGTCTCCTCGTTCGCGAACACGAAGCCAGCGAACCCGACCCGAAGCAGGAGGTCGAGGTACTCCAAGGTCACCGTCGCGGTGAACTGATCGAGGAGCCCGGCGATCTGGATCACCGTCCACGCGATCAACACGTAAATGCCGGCGGAGACGAACCGCACCGTCGACGGCTCATTGACCTCCTCCCGCGCCTGAAGACGCGGGAATCCCACCATAGGATTTCAGGCAGAGCGTACGCCCAGCCCTTTGGTTTCAAGACGCATACGTCCCAAGCGTCTCTTGCTAGGTAGCATCGGCTTGGGTGTCTTGCGGAGCGGTCAAACGCCCCCCATCCTCAGCCGAGTCATTGCCATCCGTGTGTTCTCTTGGCTGGCTCTCTCCACTGAGGTAGCGGTCTGCGATGTTTATCGCGCCGTTCACGTCCGCTTGGTACTCGTTTATCCAGCAGTCGTCATTTGTACACGTGAACGTCGCCTGTCGCGGACGTGACCCCACGTCACCGCACGCATGACACTCTTTTGACGTGTTGTGCGGGTTCACCGTCTCGACGGGAATCCCCTTTTCGATGGCCTTGTAGCGTATCTGCGCGTGGAGTTTGGCGAATCCCCAGCCGTGGAGCCGTCGATTCATGTATTCATCGTAGTCCATCGACTCCCGGATGTCTGTCAGGTCTTCTAAGACGAGAACGGGATTCTCGACGGATTCGGCATACTCCACGACCTCGCGTGTAACCGTGTGGAATATATCGTCGATCTGATTCCACAAGTCGTCACCGAACGAGCCAGCGATACGCTCGCTTTCGCGCGTCTGGAGTCGGCGCGTGGCGGTGAAGTAGGTCTTGCGAAGCCGACGAACAGTTTTGCCCTCGTCGGCCCAGAGTTTTGGCACGGTCGGAGAACCGTTGTCGTCGCGGTGACACACCGTGACGAGTGACGCTTCCCCAATATCCACCCCGATGGGCGTCCGTTCGTCCACGGACACCTCGGAGCGTTCCGCTACGCTACGGGTGGCGGTAACGTGGAGATACCACGTTTCGTTCCGTTCGAACAGTCGACTCTCGCCCATTTCCGCGTCACCCGCGTTCAACGCTTCTAACCAGTTCCGCTGTTCGGGAGTTGGTTGGGTGGGCATCCAGAGGTGGTAGTCCTCGTGATGCGGGATTTTGACGTACCATTCGATGGCGTTCTCGGGCTTGTGGTCAAGCCGGAGCCCCTCGTTGGTGAAGCGGACGGGGTGATCGTCGTGAAGTTCGCTCGCGTTGTACGTCGTCGTGAGCTGCGGGACGTACTGTTTGAGCGCGTTCTTTGCGTACCCGCTCAGGTCATAGTCGACCACTATGTCGTTCGCTTCGGTCTGGGTGGTACATCGGGCGTCGAAGGCGTCGTGAAGCGCTTGCTGGTACGCCTCGCGTGTCTTACGAAGTTTCCGTCGCTTGTGCGCGTTCGGGTCCACTAGTTTCAGTTCGAGCGTCTTCGTGAGTTCAGTCACGAATCGCCCTCCGTGTGTCGGTGAATGTATTTCTCGATTGTCTCATTCGAAACTTGCCCGGCGGTCCCTGCGTAGTAGCCTCGCGCCCATCCGATTTTTTCGCCGTCGTGGTCGGTATATCGGTGGTTGTACTTCCGCGAACTGATGCCTTTGAACCAGTTAGCGAGGAGTGCTGGTTCGTTCTTTGGTGGGCTACTAACGAACAGGTGAACGTGATCGGGCTGGACGGTGAGATCGAGTATTTCGACGCCTTTGTCGTCGGCTATTTCCTGGAGGATGGACCGGACACGGCTGGCGACCTCGCCTGTGAGTACCGAGTTGTGGTACTTCGGCACCCACACTATGTGGTAGTTGAGGTTGTAAGTCGCGTGCCGCGTGGTCTTCATCTGTGTCGTACACTATGTATTGTTTGCGTGTTAATACTACCGGCAGAATGTGGGAAATCCATCCATAACGTCGTCGATGGGTGTGTAAGCTATGGTTCGCTTGACCCGCGACTAAAGACGGGGGTATGCGTTCGTATATTTATATCCTCTCAATCCGCACTCGTGTCCATCGCAGGAGCCGCGCGTTGTCCCACGGCGCTGCCGGGAGTCCCGTCACTCTCGGCGTCCACCTCGGCAGACAGCGTTTCCACGTTCGCGAACACGAAGCCGGCGAAGCCGACCCGAAGCAGGAGGTCGAGATACTCCAGGGTCACCGTCGCGGTGAACGTATCGAGCAGCCCGGCAATCTGGATCATCGCCCACGCGATCAACACGCCGAACGCGAACAGCGCGAGGTTCCGCGTCTTCTTGTAGAACAGCTCGCGGGCGGGCGGCTGCGCGGCCGCCGCGCTCGCAAGCGGCCCGAAGAACAGCCCGAGTAAGATGAGGTAGCCGACGAGGATCGCGCCGGTGCCAGCGAGCGCCAGCGGCCCCTCGAACACCGCGGCGAAGTCGTACCCCAGCCGCATGACGACGATGAGCGCGATCACGCCGCCCACGGAGCGCCGGGCGGCGCCGGAGACGAACGCCGCGAACCCGAACAGGAACGGGTACGCCACGTAGTCGGTGAGCAGCTGGCCCCCCTCCAGCGTCCCGTTCGCGACGGGGAAGGTGCCGATCCCGGCGCCCCACAGCCCCACGCCGAGGCCGCTCGCCACGACCACCGCGACGAACGGGTAGCAG
This sequence comes from Halorubrum californiense DSM 19288, assembly GCF_000336875.1. GTDB lineage: Archaea > Halobacteriota > Halobacteria > Halobacteriales > Haloferacaceae > Halorubrum > Halorubrum californiense. The sequence goes on from NZ_AOJK01000069.1 coordinate 25,786, forward strand.
TACTTTCGGAGGGCCGGCGGCTTGCGCCGCGCCAGCGCCAACAGTACGACCGCGGAGACCGCGTAGATCCCGGCAGAGGCGAACCGGACCACGAAGGGCTCAATCATCGGCGCTCACCTCCGCGTCGCCGGCGGTCGGTGCTGGAGCGGCCGCGGAGCCGGCATCGCCGGAGTCCGCCGGCGTCTCGAACTGCGCGAGCCGCTCGGTGAGCGACGCGGTCCGCTCGGAGAGCGCCGTCGCCGTCTGCGCGAGGTCGCCGACCGTCTCGGCCGTCTCGTCCGCGGTTTCGGCGAGCGACCGCGCGCGGTCCGCGGCGTCGGTGGCCGAGCCGTGGACCGCCTCGACGCGCGCGGCGACCGACTCGATCCCCTCGGCGCCCTCGTCGGTCGCCCGCGCGATGTCGCCCATCGCGACGTCGACGTCCTCGACGGTCCCCGTCAGCTCCTCGATCGCGTCGCCCGCCGCTCGGACCGCGGCGGTCGTCTCGTCGAGCTCCATCATCGTCCGGTCCATCTCGCCGGCGACCGCCGACACGTCCTCGGTCACCTCGCCGATCGTCGCCTCGATCTGCGTCGTCGACTCTCGTGTCTCCTCGGCGAGCCCCTTCACCTCGTCGGCGACGACCGCGAACCCGTCGCCGTCGCCGCCCGCCCGCGACGCCTCGATCGAGGCGTTCAGCGCGAGGATGTTGGTCTGCTCGGCGATGTCGGCGATCACGTCGGTCGTCTCCGCGACGCCGTCCATCCGGTCGTCGAGTCCGGCCACGAGCCCGTCGAGGTCGTCCAACAGATCGCCGATCTCGACGATCGCCTCCACCGCCTCGGTCGCCCGCGCTTCGCCCTCTTTACCGAGGTCAGCCGCGGCGCTCGCGTCGCCGGCCACCTCGTCGGTCGTCGACGCGATCTCCTCGACGGTCGCGGAGAAGTCGTCGGTGTCGGCGGCCGTCTCGCGCAGCCGGTCGGTCTGCTCGTCCAGTTCGTCGGCCAGCTCGCGCATCTCGTCGGCCACCTCCGCGTTCATCTCGGCGACCGCGTCCGCCTCCGCTGCCATCTCCTCGCTCGTCGCCTCCACGTCGCCCGCGAAGGCCTGGATGTCCTCGATGGTCGTCGAGAGTCCGCCGGTCATCTCGTTGTACGCGGCCGTGATGCGCTCGACCGCGTCGACCTCGCTCTCCTCGGGGAGCCGGCGCGTGAGGTCGCCCTCGGCGGCGTCCTCCATGGCGCCGCCGATTTCCTCGGCGCGCTCCAACAGGGTGTCCGACAGCTGTTCGGCCTCCTCGCGGGCCGCCTCCGCCTCCGACTGCGCCCGCTCGGACTCGGCGACCGCGTCCCGGAGCGACCGCCGCGTCTCGTCGAAGGCGTCGAACAGCCGCCCGATCTCGTCGCCGCGGTCGGACGTGGCGCTCGCGTCGAACTCGCCGCGCCCGACCGCCTCGGCCGTCTCCGTCAGCCGCCGGAGCTCGACCGCGACGTTGCCGATCAGCACGATTCCCAGCAGCCCGAGGTTCAGCGTGACGACGACGCCGACCGACGCCAGCGCCGCCGTCGCGGCGTCCGCCGTTCCGACCGTCGCGACGTGGCCCGCGAAGAGCGCGACGAAGCCGAGCGTCACGGCGAGCGTCAGGAGGACGGCCGCGCCGACCCGGCGGCCGTACCGCGCGGTGATCGCGTTCAACATATGTTCTCGTCCAGGAGGAACGCGATGCCCTATTTAGGAGTGAACTCCAAATTACCAGATTCGAAAACGGACGTGGTGCGAGCGTTTCGGCGGATCGGGACTGGTGTTTTTCCCCCGGCCGCGCCACGGACGGGCATGCCCAGCGTCAGCGACACGTACATCGAGAACCGCCAGCGCGTCCAACCGACCCACACGAACAACTACGCCTCCGCGCACGGGGGGAACGTCGTCAAGTGGATGGACGAGATCGGCGCCATGTCGGCGATGCGCGCCGCCGGCGAGACCTGCGTCACGGCCAAGATCGACGGGCTCGACTTCAAGCGCCCCGTGCCGCAGGGCGACACCTGCGTCATCGAGTCGTACGTGTACGCGGTCGGGCGCACGAGCCTCCGGACGCGGATCCGCGCGTACCGCGAGTCGCCGCGCACGGGCGAGCGCGAACTCACCACGGAGTCGTACTTCGTGTTCGTCGCCGTCGACGCCGACGGGAACCCGACGCCGGTCCCGGAACTCGAGATTACGGGCGAGCGCTGCCGCGAACTCCGCGACGAGGCGCTCGCCGCGGAGCCGGACGAGGACAGATAATCCGCGACCACCATCGGGAAAACATAGCGACGACCCCGTGGCGAGCCCGATGTCTCCGGAGTTCGGTGTAGTCAGATCACAACGCAAAGCGTTATTATTGTTGAGTCTTCACCACAACATACAAGACAGGTGCCCGCCACGGTCGTGTACCGTGACGAATCCGAAAAATCGGACGACAGTCGGTACGAGATGGTCGCGTGGCAGGTCCCGGAAAGCGAAGAGTACCCGGAGGGGCTGAAGTACAGCTTCCAGTACATGGACGCTGACGGCGACACGCTCCTCCGGTACGACAACGCGCCGCACCACCGGGACGTCGGCAGATACTATCGGCACGAGGCGGGAGAAGTCACGAAACTGGACTTCACCGGTCTCACAGCGCTAATCGACGACTTCCAATCGGAGGTAAACGACATCTATGCCAGACGAACCGACTGACACCGACCCCGCCCACGACGAGTTTATTCCGGACCCGAGCGACGCCGAGTACCCGTCGACGCTGCGTATCACGTCGCTTCCGGCGGACCGGGCACAGGCGGCGGCGATCGAACGCGCCGAACGCTGAGAGGACGGCGAGGCGGTCCCCCACGTGGTCAACTTCGAGGACCGAGCGCGGCTCCGTCGCCTGCTCACCGACCGGCGGATGGAACTCTTGGAAGCCGTGATGGAACGGCCGCCCGAGAGCATCCGCGCGCTGGCGGAGCGGCTCGACCGAGACGTCCACACCGTCCACGACGACCTGTCGCTGCTGGCCGACTACGACATCGTCCACTTCGAGACCGACGGCCGCGCGGAGAGGCCGTACGTGCCATACGAGACGGTTCGGATCGAAGTGGAGTTCGGACTCCCCCGCGGCGACGAATCGGAGTCGACCGCGTCCGCGTGAGACCCGCGGCGTTTGCGGGGTTCGAGGCCGCCAGCCGCGGCGACGCGACGCCGTGCGGTCAGTAGTCGCCGAGCACGCCGAGCCGCCGCGCCCGCCCCGTGGCGAACTGGAAGACGAGGTAGCCGCCGAGCAGGTAGCCGACCGCGACCGCGACGAGCAGCGCCAGGTCGGCGACCGGGAACTCCCACAGCCGGATCCCGTCGACCATCGCGCGCTGGAGCATGGCGCTGCCGTGCGCCAGGGGGAGGAAGCGCGTCCACGGGAGGTCGAAGACGGGCGCCGAGATCAGCGCGACGAACCCGAACTGGAGGAGGTTGAGCCAGTTGCCGATCCGCTTGTACAGCACCGTCACCCCGCCCGCGGCGAAGCCGAGTCCCAGCACCGAGACGATCGACAGCCCCGCGACGGCGACCACCGTCACCGGGGCGAGGCTGAGCCGCGTTCCGGTCGCGAGGAGCATGACCGCGAGGATCACCGCGCTCGTGAGGAACGTCCGCACCACCTTCGCGACCCCCTTCAGCAGCGCGACGGGCGCGAAGCCGAACGGCGTGGTGATGTGGCGTTCGAGGGTCCCCCACTGCACCTCGCTGCCGATGTCGTTCGACACCGACGAGTACGCGCCCACCGACAGCGTCCACAGGAAGTAGCCGACGACGATCCCCTCGATCGAGTCCGTCAGCGCTTGTCCGGCGAGCAGCTGCCCGCCGAGGAACAGCGCCGCGAAGAAGAACAGCGACACCACGATCCCGCCGATCGCGTTGGCCGGGTACCGCACGAATATCAGGAACTCGCGGTACAGCACCGCCCGGGCGAGATGGTAGTAGGTGGCCGGCCGCGGCTCGTCCTCGGCCCGTGCTGTGTCGGTGGGCGCACTCGATTCGGCCGCGGTCCCCGATGTTCCCGGGGAAGTCGCGTCCGCGCTCACCGCGGGTCACCCCCGCGACCGGCGCCGAGGTCGCTCCCCGTACGTTCGAGGAACACCTCTTCGAGGTCGGGCTGGACCGTGCGGACGTCCGAGACGGTGACCCCGGCCGCGCGAAGCGCGTCCATGATCTCGTAGAGGCGGTCGCCGCCCGCCGCGACCGTCATCGCGGGCGGGCGCGCGTCGCGGTCGACGTCGACGACCTCGAACCGTTCGCGGAGTTCGGAAATTGTCTCCGCGTCGAGGTCCGGGCTCGCCACGCGCACCGCGTCGCTCGCGGCCGCGCCGAGCAGCGCCTCGACGGTGTCGTCCGCGACGATCCGCCCGTTCGACAGCATGACGACGCGGTCGCACACCGCCTCGATCGTCGTCATGTCGTGACTGCTGACGACGATGGTGAGCCCCTCCTCGACCGCGAGGCGGCGGAGCTCGGCCCGGAGCGTCCGCGCGCTCTCCACGTCGAGCCCCAGCGTCGGCTCGTCGAGGAAGACGAGCTCGGCGCCGCCCGCCAGCACGCTCGCCAGCGACACCTTCTGTTTCATTCCCCGCGAGAGGTCCCGCACCGGCGTGTCAGCCTTGTCGGCGAGGTCGAGGCGGTCGAGCAGCCGGTCGTGACGCGCCGCCACGGAGTCGGGGTCGACGCCGCTGATCGTCGCGAAGTAGCGCAGGTTCTCGCGGACCGTGAGCCGCCAGTAGTCGTTGCGCGCGCCCTCCAGCATCGCGTCCACGTCCGCGTACGCCGCCCGGCGGCCGTCGCGCACGTCGTTGCCGAACACCCGCACCGACCCCGCGTCGGGGATGACGATCCCCAGCGCGCACTTGATCAGCGTCGTCTTCCCCGCGCCGTTCGGGCCGAGCAGGCCGACGACCGACCCGCGCTCGACGGTGAGACTCACGTCGTCGACCGCGACCACCGCGTCGTCGCCGTCGCCGAACCGCTTCGTGAGGTCCTCGACCGCGAGGGCGGGCGGGCCGGTCGTCTCGTCTGGCGATACGTCGTCGGGTTCTTCCCGCGTGTCGCCGCGCTCGCGGGGACCGCCACGCGCGCTCGTCGCGCTCCGTGCCATTGGGTTCGATAGGGGCCGAGCGGGGATATATCCGCGCTCGACATCCACGAAACGCATGGACCTCGACCGGTTCGCGACGGACGCCCCCGCGGACGACGCGCCCGGCGACGCCCGCGTCTGCGTCGTCGCGACGCAACCGGACACGTTCGAGCGCTGCCGGGCCGGCTTCTACCCCGCGCCGCGCTCGTACGACCGCACTCGCACCGAGTTCGCGTACATGGCCTTCTACCGGACCGCGCCGGTGTCGGCGATCACTCACTACGCCCGCGTCGACGCCCGCACCGAACAGACGCGCGGCGAGCCGGGCCCGATGGACGAAGCAGACTGGGCGGCGCTCATCGAGCCGTTCTCCGAGGAGCGCGTCGCGGTCGTCTTCGAGTTCGACGAGCTCGTGCCGCTCGATAGCCCGGTCGAGAACGACCTGAACGGCGTGCGCGGCGCGTGGTACTGTACTGTCGCCAACCTCCGCGAAGCGACGACGCTGTCGGGGCTGCGCGAGTCGGCCGAGACGTAGCTCGGCTCACCCGCCGTCGGCGCGGACCGAGGCCGTCGCGGCCGCGTCGACGCGGGCGACGGCGTCCAGCTCTCCGGGCTCGGTCGCCGCGTACTCGGGGTGGAGGCAGGCGAACAGCGCCTCCAGCGAGTCGACGAGCCGGTGGCTCGGGCGGTTGAAGAGGCCGTTGCCGTCGACCGCGTAGACACGGTCGTCGGCGACCGCGGCCAAGTCGTCGAACCCCGAGCGGGCGGCGAGGTCGCCCACCGCGTCGACGGCGCGGTCGCGGTCGAACCCGCAGGGCGCGACGACGAGCGCCTCGGGGTCGAACTCGCGCACGTCCGCCCACGCGACCGGCTCGGAGGGGCCGTCAGGTTGGAACGACGGGTCGCCGCCGGCGATCTCGACCATGTCGCGCACCCAGTGGCCCGCGCGGATCGGCGGGTCGGTCCAGTCGAGGACGGCGGTTCGCGGGCGGCCCTCGGCGGTGACCGCTCGCTCGGCGCGCTCGCGGACCGCGTCGACGCGCTCGCGCAAGTCGGCCCGGAGCGCGGTCGCGGCGTCGGTCTCGCCGACCGCCTCGCCGATCCGGACCACGTCGTCGAGCGCGTCGGCGAAGGAGTGCGGGTCACACGCCAGCACGTCGGGCGCGGGGTCGAGCCGCTCGGCGGCCGCGCGAACCTCGCTCGCGTCGACCGCGCAGACGTCGCAGGTCGCCTGCGTGACGAGCAGGTCGGGCTCCAGCGCCGCGAGGCGCTCCTCGTCGAGGTCGTACACCGCGCCGTCGACCTCGCGCATCTGTTCGTCGATGTCGGCGGCCGAGCGGTCCGCGTGGTCGACGACCGTGCTCGTCAGGGTCGGCAGCTCGCGAGCCGCGGGCGGGTGGTCACAGCTGTGGGAGACGCCGACCGGCTCGACGCCGAGCGCGAACAGGGTCTCGGTCGCGGACGGGAGGAGGGAGGCGACGCGCATGCCCGGAGTGAGGCGCTCGACGGGCAAAAACGAGTGGGCCGACCCGCGCTACCGCGCGGGGAGCCACGCGAGGAGGGGCTTCGAGACGACGTAGCCGGCGTACAGTAGCGTCGCGGCCGCCAGCGCGAACGACGCCGTCTGGAACCACGGCGCGATCGGGGCGTCGAGCGTGTTCAACAGCGTGACGGCGAGCAGCGTGCTTAGCAAGATGAACCGCGCGTCGCGCTGGTCCATGACCGGGGATGGAAAGTGACAGCTAAAACCGGCTGTGGTTTCGGGATTCGGCTCGGCAGAAGCGGCGGCTACTCCGCGACGGCGTCCGCGGTCGCCGTCGCGTACGCGGCCGCGAGGTCGCCGTTCGGCAGCGCGTCGAGTGCGGCCGCGCACCCCCATCGGACGCGGTCGCGACGCTCGCCGGCCGGGAGCTTGTTCGTCGCCACCGTCTCGGCCGTGTCGAGGGCGGCCCGCGCGGTCGGCTCGTCGCCCTCGGCCGCCGCGGTCGCGGCCGCGGCGAGCAGCTGTTCGAGGCTCGCGCGAACGTCGTGGGGGACCTCGTCGGGGTCGGTCACGGACCGTCCGGCTTCGCGTCGGTCGCCCGCGAGTCGGTCCCCCCGTTCGCCCCCTCGTCCAGCGTCGCGAACGCGAACTCGGTGCTGCTCCCCAGCGGGTCGGTCGCGGTCATCGTCTCGACGGTCGCGAACCCCGCCGCGCGCAGCTGGCCGAGCGTCTGCTCGCGACCGGGCGCGGAGAAGAACATCCGGCCGCCCATCCAGCCGCGGCGGACCGTCTCGAAGCGGCCGCTCGGCAGCGTCAGCAGGAGGTGGCCGCCGGGCCGGAGGACGCGGGCGAACTCCGCGTACACCGCGGGGTGGCGCTCGCGCTCGACGTGAAACACCGCGTGGTACGCGGTTATCGCGTCGAAGCGGTCGGCCGCGAACGGAAGCGCCGACATCTCTCCGTGGACGAGCCGGGCGTCGGGCACCGTCTCGCGCGCGAGGTCGAGCCCGCGGCGGGAGAGGTCGAGCCCGACGCTGCCCGGCGGGAGGTTCGCGAGAGTCCGCGCGCCGTCGCCGCAGCCTACGTCGAGGACGAGCGGGTCGCCCCCGGTACCTGCGGCGTCGTCCCCCAGCGAGTCGAGCAGGTCGTCGATCAGCGCCGCGTCCGAGCCGTCTGGGTCGCGGCGGGCGGCGTACGTCTCGGCGACCTCGTCCCACGCGCGGCGCACCGCGTTGCGGTCCATATCGATCGATCCGGTCGCGAGATTCATGACTGTGCCGCCGGCAGCCGCCGCGGACGCGACGCTCACCGGCCGGCGAGATTTATGTCGACCGCGGGAGACGAGACGGTATGGAGATTCTCCACACCTGCCTGAACGTGGCGGACGCGGACCGGGCCGCCGACTGGTACGTCGACGAGCTCGGGTTCGAGCGGTCCTGGGAGTTCACGACCGCGGGCGGCGACGCGCGAAACGTGTACGTCGCCGACGAGAACGGCGTCGAGTTCCAGCTGTCGGACGCGGAGGGCGAGACGCCGAGCGCGGACGGCGACCGCTACGACCACGTCGCCGTCGGCGTCGACGACGTGGACGCGGCGTTCGACGAGATCGACCATCACGGCGTCGTGGAGCCGCCGACCGACCATCCGGAGGCCGGAGCGCGCGTCGCGTTCGTCGAGGACCCCGACGGGCACGTGGTCGAGGTGATCGAGCCGCTCTGAGCCGGCCACGAGGGTGACACGGAGCTTAGCCGTCGGCGCGACGGACCGCGGCGACGATGAGCAGCGCGACGACGACCGCGAGCGCGACCGCACCGAGCGTCTGGAGCGAGACCAATGCCGGCTCGGCGGTTACGACAGCGCCGTCGATCGGCCGGTCGGCGGCGATCGGGACGCCGCTTTCGTCGAGGAACGCGCCGGTTCCGTGGCCGTCGTCCTGTGCGAGCGGGCTTTCGGTGGACCCGGCGCCAACACCGAGCAGCAGCGCGAGGACCACCGCGAGCGTTGAGGCACGGGTCGAGGCTCGTCTCATCTGGTGATCACGGCCCCGCGTACGTCGTCGGTTCGGTGCGGCAGCGTAGTGGACTCATGCGTCAGTTACCCACGATTAAAATCGTGGGCTGGCGTTCCGCAGGGCCAAACGGAAGCAGCAATGTAATTGCTCGTGTTCTTCGCCCGCAGATCGAGAGAGGGAGTTCCTGTCTCGCTTTGGGGTCGGCAGTTCCGAGCGTTGCGGGCCGACTGACGGGCGGCCTCTTCTATGAGAGAACCCCCCGTGGCCAGTTGAGGAGCAACGGTGGTGGCGCTCGTTTGCCCGCATAGAAGTGGTAATTCATACCGAAGGTACCCAACTAGTTATGTCGTCGGGCTTCCTCCCACGACTGAACTCGTGGGCTTCCGCCCTCGAAATCACTGTGAACCGCTTCGGCTCTCGCCTGAAGGGCGTTCAGGACGAGCCTGAAACTGACGGAAGGCGTTTCATATTCCAGTATCCGATTCGGGTCGCGCTATTCGGGTGACTCCCGCGACGCGGTCGGCGCGAACCAGTAGCCGTAGCCGAACGGCACGACGCCGGCGACGACGCCGACACAGATCGCGAGCGGCCCGAAGAAGAGCCCCGCGACGCCGAGCGCGCCCGCGATCGCCGCCGTGGCGAGCAGCCCGATCCCGATCGTCGCGGCGGCGAGCAGGGCCCAGCGCCGCTGAGCGGCGAACACGCCGGCGAGGACGCCCGACGCGACGACCGTCGCGCTCGCGGGGCCGGTGACGAACCGGGAGAGCGAACCGGTCTCGAATACGGCGGTGCCGGCGAGCGCGACGGGGAGCGCGAGCGCGGCGACCGCGGCGGCCCGACGCGGGGTGAGGAGGCGGTCGCGCGTCGGCTCCCGGTACCGGTACGCGAGGAGGCCGACCGCGACCGCCGTGTACCCGCGCCCGACCGGCGTGAGGACGAAGCCGACGAGGGCGCCCGCGAACTGGGCGAACACCGCGGCCTCGTTTTCGAGCGCGACGACGTAGTACGCCCCGCTCTGTCGGTACAGCCCCGGCCGGGCGCCGGAGGCGTTCGCGGTGCCTTCGTCGATGGCCGTCCGGACGCCGGCCGGCGCCTCGGATGCCGAGCACGCGACCGCGTCGAAGACCGTTTCGGGGTCGGTCTCGCGCATCTCGATCGTCGCGTTCGTCGTCTCGCCGCGGGTCGAGAGCGACCACTCGTAGTAGGCGCCGTCGTACGCGACGTACGGCGCTTCTACGTCGCGTATCGCGGTGTACAGTTCGGGGGATAGCGACCCGTCGAACGACGCGTCCGCGGCGGCGGTCCGGATCGGCTCCCGATACCCCTCCGGCGTGTCGGCAAGGGTCTCGTCGAGGTCGGTGACGTTCGGCGACGCGCCCGCAACCAGCGCCGGATTCTCGCCGGGCTCGACGGCCGTGGCTTCGTAGGTGATCTGCGTGTCGCCCGCCGCGGCGTGGAAGGAGAAACTGAGCCCGACGCCGACGACGAGGAGCGCGAGGAGCGCGAGAGTTCGGGTGGAGGGCGGCACGGACCGGAGTAGATGAAAAGCGGTTGTAAAATTGTGGTTTGTGGATCCAGAGGAGGCGAGACGGCGCCGCCGCTCTTCGACGCTGAGCGTGCGATAGAAAATCGGGGTTCGGGGCGGGGTCGTGCCCGACCGCGTCAGTCGTCGGCCGGGGCGCGCGGCTCCGCCGGGGGCTCGGGCTCCTCCGTCTCGCCCGCCGGCTCGTCGACCGCGTCGACGTCGGGGGAGTCGTCGAGTTCCTCCGCCTCCTCGGACCGGTGACGCGCCTGGACCTCCTCCCAGGTCATCGCCTCGTCGTAATGATGGCACATGACAACTATTAACAATGGCCGTTCGCTGATAAGCGTTACGTCGGCTACCTCGGGTTAGAGCGCCCTCACAGCGGGAGTATCGACGATACGGGCAGATCGTCTCGGGTGCCGAGGCGGCGGTCGCGGACGACCAGCTGGAGGCGGGAGACGCGAACCGCCTTCGCGAAGGACCGCGACAGCCACGCGGCCGAACTGATCGAACCGCGTTGAACGACGACGCAGAGCGTGCGGCGGTGACACGGTTCGCACGCCTCGAATCGCCGGCGACATCGTCGCTTAGATTCCGACGAGCAGTATCGAAGCCACGACCGCGGTCCCCGCCCAGCCTGCGCCGATCCAAGTCAATACGGCGAACGCCTGTCGTGCCCCCTCGCGGCTCCACTCCGACTCGCCACCGAGGTGGTTCTGGACCGTCGACATGGAGTCGCCGAAGCCGACCGCACCGCCCCACGTAGCGACGCCGAAGCCGAACAGGAGCACACCGAGCGCGAACGAAGTATCGGTCGACTGCTTCGCCCCGGTAACCGGGAAGAGGACGCCCGCAACGACGAGCCCGAGAAGGCCGCCGAGGCCGATCCACCGCCCGACCGTTCGTCCGGACGGTCGGATATCGCGGTCAGTCAACGGTCTCTCGCATTCGCGGGTCGAGCGCGTCGCGCATCCCGTCACCGAGGAGGTTGAATCCGAGCACGGTTAACGCGAGCAGCAGACCGGGGAAGAACGACCACCACCACGCGCCGGAGAACAGCCCGAACTCGACGCCGTTCGAGAGCATCATTCCCCACGTCGGCTCTCCCGGACTGGCACCGAAGCCGAGGAACGACAGCGCGGCGATGTCGATGATCGCGAGGCCGTAGTTGAGCGTCGACTGGACCGTGATCGGCGCGAGACAGTTCGGGAGGACGTGCCGGATGAGCAGTCGGGGGTCGGTCGCGCCGAGCGCTTTCGTGGCTTCGGTGTACTCGTCCTCGAGCACCTTCAGCGCGGCTCCTCGGACGACGCGGGCGAACCGCGGAGTGTAGACGAGCGTCAGTGCCCCAACGGCTCGCCACAGCCCCAACTCCTCCGGAAAAATGGTGACGAGCGCGAGCGCCAACAGTAGCGACGGGAACGACAGCAGGACGTCCATCGTCCGCATGATGACGTTGTCCGTCAGGTCGCCGTAGTACGCCGCGACGATCCCCAGACCCACCCCGAGGAACGTCGATGCGATGACGGTAACCGTGCCGTAAAGGACCGCGTACCACGCCCCGTACAGCACGCGCGGGAAGATATCTCGGGCCTGCCCGTCCGTCCCGAAGAGGTACTCCGAGCTGGGGGCGGCCTCGGACGGGTTCGTACCGAACTGGGTTGCCAGGAGGTCACTGAGGTCGTAGGTGATTCGGGCGTAGATCGCGATCAGAACGACCCCGAGAATGAGGACGATCCCGGTGATCGCGAGTCGGTTCGAGAGGAGCTGCGAGAGGAACGGGCTCGCGCGCAGCCGCTCGACGATGCCTCGGTCGACGGTTCCGGTCTGTGTCTCCGTGCTCATTGTTCGATGCGAGGGTCGAGGACCGAGTAGGTGAGGTCGACGCCGAGGTTAACCAGCGTGTACAGCACGGCGAAGACGAGAACGGTTCCCTGTACGACGGGGTAGTCGCTGCGGTTGATCGCGTCGACGAGCAGTGTTCCGATGCCGTTGATCTCGAAGACGGTCTCCGTGAGCACCGCGCCGCCGAGCAGCGATCCGAACTGGATGCCGATCACGGTGATGACGGGGATGAAGGCGTTGCGGAGCCCGTGTTTCATCACGGTGATCTTCGAACCCTGCCCCTTCGCCCGAGCGGTCCGCATGTAGTCTTGCCGGATCACCTCCACCATCGACGAGCGCATCATCCGCGAGAGCAGCGCCATCTGGTAGATCCCGAGGACGACCACCGGTAGGAGCAGGTGAATGACCGCGGACTGGAACGCCGCGAGGTTCCCCGCCAGCAGCGTATCGACGAGAATGAGCCCCGTGACCGGCTCGACGAAGTACGCGGACCCGATTCGACCGCTGGTCGGCAGGACCCCGAGAAACTGCGCGAAGAGCAGGATGAGAAGCGGACCGCTCCAGTAGATCGGGATGCTGATCCCGCTCAAGGCGCCGACGCGCGAAAGGTGGTCGGTCCACGTATCCTGTTTGACCGCGCTGAGGATCCCCAGCGGGAGTCCGAACAGGAGGCCGGCGAACTGTCCGAGCAGCGCGAGTTCGATCGTGATCGGGAGGCGATCCGTGAGGATCTGACTCACCGCGACGCCCCGGTTCACCTGGTATGACTGGCCAAAGTCGAACGTCGCGACCTCGCCAAGGAATCGAACGTACTGCTGCCAGAGCGGGTCGTCGAGTCCTAAGTCGGCGCGGACCTGATTGACGAACTCTTGGCTCGCTCGCTCGCCAGCGATAACCACTGCGGGATCGCCGGGCGAAAGGTGGAGAATGGCGAACACGACCGTCGCGACCCCGAACAAAACGGGGAACAACATAAGCAGCCGTTTCAACACGAACCGCTTGGAGACCATTCAGGGGAAGGAGCGTGTGGGAAGTTGAAAAAATCTGTGCTCGGTGCGGGCTACTCGACTTCGACCGCTTCGAGGTACGGTCCGCCGATCGCAGCGACGGTGTAGTTGCTCACGCCGTTGGACACGCCGCGGACCTCGTCGGCGTAATCGATGAACACCCAAGGTGCCTCGTCGTGTGCGATCTGAGCGGCCTCGCGGTACAACTCCGCGCGGGCCTCCTGGTTCGTCGTCTGTTGGGCCTCTTCGACGACGCCCATATACTCGCTGTTGGCCCACGCGGCGTTGTTCGAGGTGTTGAATCCCTCGGTGTCCCACGAGACCCAGTCCTGTCCGTCCGGCACGTCGGTCTGCGGGTGGAGGAGGACGTAGCAGAAGTTGTCCGGGTCAGCGTTGTCAGTGTCCCAGCCGGCAAGCGTCGCGTCGTGGTTTCCCTGACTGGTGTATGTGAGGTAGTCGGAGAACTGTCGGTCGTCGATCGAAACATCGATCCCGACCTCCGAGAGGTTCGATCGGATCGTCTGGGCAGTCGGGAGCGGCGCCGGGTTGTACCCGCGGGGGTTCTGGAATGTGGTCAGCGAGAACGAGAACCCGTCGCCGTAGCCCGCCTCCTCGAGCAGACTCTGTGCCTGTTCGGGGTCGTGCTCGTAGGGACTAACGTCTTCGTTGTGGCCGAACAGCGCGGGTGGGATCGGCTGGTCGGCCTGCGTGGCGATCCCCGAGTAGATGTTCTCGACGATCGCTTGGGTGTCGATGGCGTAGCTGATCGCGCGGCGGACTCGCCGGTCCCGGAATGCCTCGATGCGCGAGAGGTTAAACGCCATATACCCGATGTTGATCCCCGTCGCCGTCCGGTTCTCGGCGGTGCCAGATCCCTCGATGATCTGCATGCTGTCGGGGTCGAGCCCGTCGATGATGTCGAGCTCTTCCTCGACGAGCGCTTGGGCGCGCGTGGAGTTCTGGCCGCGAGTGAGGAACAGCACCTCGTCCACGTTCGGGGCCTCTCCCCAGTAGTCGTCGAATGCGGTGAGCTGGATTCGGTTGTTGGCGTCGTCGAGCGTCTCAAGCTGGAACGGTCCGGTCCCGACCATCTCTTCTCCGAGGTTCGTGTCGCCTTCGATCGCGTCCTGCGAAATGACGACGGCCGCGAACATCGCGAGGTTGCGGAGGAACGGCGCGTACGTCTGGGTGAGCGTGATCGAGAGTTCGTAGTCGCTCGGCGCCTCGATGCTGTCGATCCAGTTGCCGAGGGTGAACGGCCCGTACACGGAGGCGTCCTCGAAGTTGTACTCGTAGTCGTCGTCGACGAACCGTCGATACGTGGCGATGAAGTCGTCGGCGGTGAACTCCGATCCGTCGTGGAAGCTCACTCCCTCCCGCAGCGTGAGCGTCACCGAATCGCCGTCGAGCGACCAGTCGGTGGCGAGCGACTCGGTGAGCGAGGCCTCTCCGGGCTGGAACGCGATCAGACCCTCGTACGCCTGATTCGTGACCTTGGCGACCTCGCCGCTGGTCGTGTTCTGCGGGTCGAGGGTGCTGGAGTGTGCGCCGCGGCCGTAGCGGAGCGTGGTCGTGGTACCGTCGCTGCCGTCGTCGCCGTCGCTACCATCGCTGCCGTCACTACCGTCGCTGCCGTCGCTGCCGTCGCTGCCGTCGCTACCGTCACCAGCGTCGCCGCCGCAACCGGCGAGCGAGGCGACGGACGCCGTTGCGACCGTCGCGCCGCCTGCCCGTTGTAGGAAGCTACGCCGAGATGTTTCCGTGGTGTCAGGAGACATACACCGAGGCATATATAGGCGATGTAAATAATACTGGTGGAGCGACAGGACAATCCGCAGGGCGAGTAGCGCTCGAATAGTCGTGTGTTTGATTATCTATTCGACCGTTCGTCGTGAAGATGACATGCGGCGGGGTGACTGCTCTCACCGAGCGCGGGGTTCTCTCGCTCACAGACGCTCTCGAACGTCCCGCGTAGGATGGCCTCGGCTTCCTCCCAGCGGTCGTTCTTTAGGTGTTCGAAGGAGTCGGAGACGACCGCACGCACCTCTTCAGAGAGCGGTCCGTCGAAGAAGTACTCGAAGAGCGCCGCGTGGGCACCGCCGTCGGCGACGGCGGTCGGGGCAGAGTCGTTCTCGATCCGGACCTCAGACTCGATGGCGTCAACGTCGATGTCTCCGGATTCCAGCCGCTGTCGGTAGAACATCACCTCGCGGTACCGCTCTTGCTCGATGTCCAGGTCGGCCGGCGGGATGATCGACGGACACCGGGTGCGGAACCGACAGCCGGAGGGCGGGTCGATCGGGGACGGAACGTCCCCCTTGAGGATCGTCCGATCGTCGGTGTCGGCGAGAGGGTCCGGCTCGGGAATCGCGGACAGGAGCGCCTTGGAATAGGGGGGTTTTGGCGTCTCGAACAGTTCATCCGTCTCGGCGACCTCAACGATCTCTCCGAGGTACATCACAGCAACCCGGTCGGAGATGTGGCGGACGACGCTTAGGTCGTGAGCGATGAACAGGAAGGTGAGCCCGAACTCCTCTTGGAGGTCCTCCAAGAGATTGATGATCTGCGCCTGGACGGACACGTCGAGCGCGGACACCGGCTCGTCGGCGACGATGAAGTCGGGGTCGACCGCCAGCGCCCGCGCGATGCCGACCCGCTGGCGCTGGCCGCCGGAGAGTTCGTGCGGGTAGCGACCGAACTGCCCACGCTCCAGCCCGACCGCGTCCATCAGCTCGAAGGCGCGCTCGCGTCGGCGCCCCTCAGCGAGGTCGT
Source organism: Halorubrum californiense DSM 19288 (assembly GCF_000336875.1). Lineage (GTDB taxonomy): Archaea > Halobacteriota > Halobacteria > Halobacteriales > Haloferacaceae > Halorubrum > Halorubrum californiense. The sequence goes on from NZ_AOJK01000069.1 coordinate 41,542, forward strand.
GGATCTTCAGCGGCTCCATGATCGTCTGGCCGGCGGTCATCCGCGGATCGAGACTCGACATCGGATCCTGGAACACCATCTGCATGTCCTTCCGACGTTTGCGGAGGTCCGACTTCGAGAGCGACCCGAGGTCCTCGCCTGCGAACACCACCGTTCCATCGGTCGGCGGGTCCAAGTGGAGGATCGCTCGCCCCGCCGTTGACTTCCCGCAACCGGACTCACCGACGAGCCCCAACGTCTCCTGTTCGCGGACGTCGAGGTCGATCCCGTCGACGGCCTTCACGCTCGGGGCGCCCCCGCCGAACAGCCGGTCGAAGGCGCCGTCCTCCTGCTGGTAATACTTCCGCATCCCGCGGACCTCGACGAGGGGATCACCGATGGCGGACCTCGCGCCGGCCTCGACGCCTTCGGTACCGTACGCGGCCTTGTCGAACTCCTCGTGGACGCATTTCGACCGGTGGTCGATGTCGTCCGATCCGTGCTGGAGGTACGGAATCTCCCCCTCGCGGCACCGCGGCTCGGCCCACGGACAGCGCGGCGCGAAATGGCACCCTTCGGGCATGTCGATCAGGTCGGGGACGTTCCCCTCGATCGGGGTCAGCCGCTCCTTCTCCTCGGTGGGGATCGACTCCAACAGGGTGTACGTGTAGGGATGACTGGGGTTGGAGAATATCTCCTCTACCGGGCCCTCCTCGACGATCTCGCCCGCGTACATCACGGCCACGCGGTCGCAGGTCTCGGCCACGACACCCAAGTCGTGTGTGATCATCAGGACGGACATCCCGAACTCCGCCTGTAGGTCGTCAATCAGATCGAGGATCTGCGCCTGAATGGTCACGTCGAGCGCAGTTGTCGGCTCGTCGGCGATGAGGAGGTTCGGCCGACAGGCGAGCGCGATGGCCACGAGCACGCGCTGGCGCATCCCGCCGGAGAACTCATGCGGATAGTCGTTCACGCGCTGTTTCGCCTCCGGGATGCCGACCGCCTGAAGCATTCTCACGACCTCGTCCATCACCTCGTCGTCGCCGTCGCGGCCCCCGAGCTTCGGGAGGATCTCGCGGATTCCGTTGCCCCACGAGTCCGTCTTCTGATCACCGTACCGGTGGAGCCGCAGCGACTCGGCGATCTGTTCCCCGACGGTAACCGCCGGATTGAGCGAGGTCATCGGGTCTTGGAATATCATCCCCATTTCGCCCCCGCGAACCCGACGGACGGCCGACTCGGGAGCTGCTGTCACGTCGACGAGCCCTTCGTCGATCTCGACATCGGTCGGGTCCGCACCGCCGCGGATCCGTTCGCGCGCGTCGGCATCGAGGAAGACGAAGCCGTCCACGGCGTCGGCGAGCGCCGCCTCGAGGTCGTCCCCAACGGTCTCGGGGTCGGTGTTGTCCGCGAGGCGACTGGCCGCAGCCCCGAGATCGCTCGCGAGGTCGCCGGGGTCCGCTTCGGCAGAGAGGTCGTCGGCCATCCCCCGAAGCTCCGCCGGCGTGTCGGAGACGCGTCGGCCGGCACGGAGGTCGCTGCTCACGGCCGCCACCGCGTCGATCAGTTCGGACGGGTACGGGACGTACGCGTCGTCGAATTCGTCGAGGAGAGAGGCGGCGAGCGCCGGGTCAGCGAGGGTAATCCGACCGCCGGCGATTTCGCCGGGATCGTCGACGAGGTCCATCGCCGAGAGGGCGGTAACGCTCTTGCCCGACCCGGACTCGCCCACGAGGCCGACGGTCTCGCCGTGTTCGATTGAGAGGTCGATCCCGTCGACGGCTTTGACCGCGCCCCGTTCGGTCCCGAACTGGGTCCGGAGCGCCGATAGCGAGAGGAGGTCAGTCACTACCGGCGGTACCGCGCCTTACGAAGAAATATCTTTGGGGGCAGTGGAACCTTTTATCCCGCTACCGGAGCGTCTCCCCGTATGAGCGACCCGACAGGTGACGACGCACCCGCGAACGTACAGGTCGGAGAGGGGTGGTCAGCAGTCATGGAAGATATGGAAGCGACCGCGGCGGAGTACCGAGAGCGGGGATGGACGACGCTCGAACTCCATCCGGGGGATTCGGTCCTCGTTGACTCGGAGCGCCGGACCGGTCTCGATGTCGTCCTCCCCGGTCCAGAGTTCGAGGAACTCGAATCGCACGTCGACAGTCGCGGGTTTCAAAACGTCGAGGTGTTCCGGGCGGAGGGCGACGAGTTGGTGTACGTGCTCGTCGTCGAACTCGCCCCGGAGAGCGAAGCGGCCGTGTTCATCCCCGCGTACTACGATCCGAGCCAGTCGGCGGAGACGATCGAATCGGTCAGGGAAGCGGGAGACATCCGACTGTTCTGTCGGCGACTGAACGACGACACCGTACAGTTCGTTCACGACGATCCGGCGCCGTTCCTCCCGGAACCCATCGAGTGAACTCCGCCCCGTGAGTTGCGGCGGCCAAGCGGACAAGGGTCACAGACGCCATGGAGTGTGCGTCGGGTTCCGCGTTGGCATGTATGGAGCGACGAGAGGAAAACCGTTCTACGAGGTCGGACTCGGCCGTCGCTACGGTTTGACCAGCACCTTGATCGCCTCGCGTTCGTCCATCATGCGGTACCCCTCGTCGACGTCGTCGAGGGCGACCGTCTCGGTGAAGACGGGCGCGGGGTCGAGGGGTCCCTGAAGCACGTCGTCCATGAGTTCCTCGGCGTACGCGCGGACGGGGGCGACCCCGCCCGCGAGCGTCACGTTCTGGCCGAACATGCCGAACACGTCGAGGCCCTCGTCTTCGACGCCGTAGGGGACCCCGACGTACCCGATCGTGCCGCCGGGACGGACGGCATCGATAGCGGTGTTCATCGCGCTCGCGGCGCCGACGCACTCCATCACGTGGTTCGGCCCGCCGTAGGTGAGTTCTCGAATGCGCTCGACGGCGGCCTCGCCGCGCTCGGAGACGGTCTCCGTGGCGCCGAACTCCTCGGCGAGTTCGAGGCGGTCCTCGTGGTGGCCGACCGCGACGATCCGCTCCGCGCCGAGTCGGCGCGCCGCGAGGACGCCGCAGAGCCCGACCGCGCCGTCGCCGATGACGGCCACGGTCGACCCCGCCTCGACGCCCGCGCTCACGGCCGCGTGGTGGCCGGTGCCCATCACGTCGGTGAGGGGGAGCAGCGAGCGGAGGGTGTCCTCGTCGTCGGCGTGGCGGTCGGGGACGCGGACGAGCGTGCCGTCGGCGTGGGTCGACCGGACGTACTCGCCCTGCCCACCGCCGTTGTCGCCGCCCCACGAGTCGCCGTTCTCGCAGGAGGTGTGGAGCCCCTTCCGGCAGAACTCGCACTCGCCGCAGGAGATCGCGAAGGGCGCGAGCACCCGGTCGCCCGGGGCGACGGAGGTGACGTCGTCGCCGACCTCCTCGACGATCCCCATCGGCTCGTGGCCGACCGGCGAGCCGGGGTCGCGGTCGCTGTCGCCGCGGTAGAACCACAGGTCGGAGCCGCAGACCGCGGTGTGAGTGACGCGGACGATCGCGTCGGTCGGTGCCTCGATCTCGGGGCGGGGTCGCTCCTCGACGCCGATCTCGCCGGGAGCGTTGAACACGGCAGCGCGCATGCCATCTGCTTCCGGCGCGCGCGGCAAAAATGAGTGGGTGACGGAACCCGTTCGGGCGAGAATCGGGCGACCGATCAGCCGGCCGTTCCGTTCGCGGGCGGCTGACCGGGGCCCGGCGGCTGCGTCGGTCCCGACGCCCCGCCGGAGCCGGGCGGCGTCCGGTCGTTCGTCACGAGGAAGTCGGCGAGGTTGCCGATCAGCGCGTCGTTGTCGGCGCGGCGGGCGTTGTCCGGCGACAGGAAGTCGCTGTCGCCGATCGCGACGACGTCGTCGTTGCGGACCACGAGCGGGGCCTCGGTCGCCGCGCGCGTCGTCGAGAGCTCGCTACCCGCGATCGGCCGCAGCACGTCGCCGCCGGTCGCGGTCGTGCCGACGGGCGTCGCGGACGGGAACATCGCCCGGTCGACCCCCTCGGTGAGCGGCGTCTCGCCGGTCGGCTCGGCGTAGACACGCTGGTAGTTCAGGTCGTTCTCGTCCATGTTGTACACGTAACCGGACTCGGTCGTGACATCGAGCGTCGCGTCGAGCGACGCCGCGCCCGGCTCCGAGTACGCCGCGTCGGGCTCGGTCGCGAGCACGACGTGGCCGCCGGAGTCGACGAACGACTCGATCGCGTCGAGCTCGTCCGGCTCGTAGTCGGTCCGGAACGTCACGAACGCGTCGGCATCGGCGAGCCGCTCGCCGAGCTGAGTCGTCGTGTCGGCGCCGGGCCGGGCGGGCCGCCGCTGGTTCGGCCCGGGGACGTACACGCCGACCTCGTGGCCGTTCTCGATGAGCGCGTTCGCCAGCGGCCGGATGTCGCGGTCGGCGACACCGCCGCTCCCGAGGCCGAGGATGGCGAGGGGGAACGCCCCGCCCGGGCTCGTCGGTTCCACGCCGGGGTCGACGAGGACGGTCTGGGAGCGCGCCGTGGCGTCCATCTCGACCGTCGCCTGCCCGGGCGTGTCGTTCGCGATCAGGTCGGGGTTCTGGTAGTGGTCGTTCTGTATCGCCGGGGCGGGCGCTGCGCCGTCGGCGGTCACGTAACCGGTGAGCGCCGCGCCGCCGGTGACCGCGGCGAGCGTCACGACGAACGCCGCCGCGAGCGTCGGGAGTCGGCTCACGCGCCGACACCCCCTGCGAGCCGCCCGGTCGCATTGCCGGTCGCGCCGCCAGACTGAGCCGCGCCGCCGGTCCGGAGGTCGGTCTCGGAGAACCGCTCGATCGTGTCGACGTGCGGGACGGCCGGCCAGTGGACGTAGGTGAACCCCATCGGCTCCACGTCCGCGTACCCGGGGTCGTTCGCGTGGATCGCGACGATCCCGGTGTCGGTCCGGACGAGGAAGGGGATCCCGGAGATCCCGCCCGTCTCGCGGGTGTCGACGGTGTACTCGCCGAGCTCCTCCTCGGTGGCCGCGGCGTGGATCGCCTCGTTGAGCGAGCCGATCTCGTCGGCGAAGCCGTTCTGGACGGCCTTAGTGCCGAGGTAGACGTCCGCCTTCGCGACCTCCTCGCGGGGCATCTCGAACTCGTCGCCGCGCTCCGCCATCATCGCGTTGACGAACGTGTCCGCGAGCGTCTGCTGTTGGGCCCACGTCTGCGTCGGGTTGCTCCCGGCCTTGTCGGGGCCGCTCGGGCCGAGGGGCGTCGACGTCGTCCGGGGCGCGGGGGCGTTCAGGCCGATGCTGCCGACCGTCGAGGTCGGCAGCACGTATATCTCGTCCGCGGGCGCCATCGCGTAGTAGCCGCCCGAGGCGCTGATCGACTGGACGCTCGCGATGACGGTCATCTCCCGGCTCGTCCGCTGGACCGCCTTGTACATGCGCTCGGAGGCGACCGGCGCGCCGCCGGGCGTGTCCAGCTTGAGGACGACCGCGCCGACGGACTCGTTGGCGCGGACGTCCGCGAGTTCGCTCTCGACGTCGTCGGCGAGGGACGTGGTGACGGGGCCCTCGATCTCGACGACGGCGACGGTATCACTGGGTTCGTTGGTCGCCGCGTACACGCTCGGAGCGAGCACGGCGCCGACCAGAGCCGCGGCCAGCACGACGACAGCCAACTGCTGTCGCGACGTGAGGGCCGTGGAGGGCTTGTCTGCTGACATTGCCATCTGGTACGAGCGAGAACTATATGATAAAAACAACGAATGCGAGCCGGCGATACCGCTGACGAGCAACCCGCGAAACGGCCGAACGACGGGGGAAGAACCGAACGACCGACGAGACGGGCGCCGACTACGGCTCCAAGACGACGCGGAACCGCGCCGCGTTGTCGGCCATCCGTTCGTACGCCGCGCGCACGTCGTCGAGCGCGTACGTCTCGACCTCCGGGGTGATGTCGCGGAGCGCGCTGAACGCGAGGGTGTCCTGCGAGTCGCGGGCGTGCCCCGACCCCCATCCCTCGACGGCCCCGCGCGTGCCGACCAGCTGCTGGGCGTCGACCGACACGGGTTCGCCCGGGATGCCGGTGATGATCACCGAGCCGTCGATCCCGAGCCCGCCCACGACGGACTCGATGGCGTCGCTCGCGGGGGGGTCGTGAGGACGACGCTCGCGCCGCCCAGCTCGGAGAGCCGCGCGGCCGGGTCCGCCTCCGGTACGACCGCGGCTCGCATGGTGTCGGCCATATTGAACCGCTCCGGTCGAGAGGGAAAAGAACCTGACTGCGACGGCGGTTCGACCGATCGACGACGAGGGCGGCCGCGCTCAGATCCCGCCGGCGGCCATCGCGAACAGCGCGACGGCGATGACCGCGAACAGGGCGCCGACGCCCGCCTTGATCGTCTGCGTGTTCAGCGCCGTCGAGACGTACGGCGCGATCTGGCCGCCGAGCGTCGTCGCGGGAACGGTCCAGACGACCATGTTCCACGGCGTCGTCGCCAGGTCCATCGTGTGCCCGCCGACCAGGCCGCCGCCGAACACGTGGACGACGGACGCCAGCACGGCCGTGGTCGCGACGACGATGTGGTTGGTGCCGATCGCGACGCGGACCGGGACCTGCGTGCGGAGCATCGAGATGATCCCGAGTTCGCCGATGCCGAAGCCGGCGAGCCCCTGGAACACGCCGCCGACGCTGTAGTTGAGGAACCGTTCGAGGTAGCCGCCGCGGGAGTAGGTGTAGTCGTCGCCGTCGCGGTCGACGCGCGTGACCGTGCCGGACTCGTCGGTCTCGACGCCGGCCGGCCCGAGCTTGTTCGCGTCGTCCGGGCGGTCTGCCGACGAGCCGCCGTCGGTGGCGACCTCCTCGCCGTCGCCTCCCGTCGGATCGCCGTGCCCGAGGTTGGCGCGGAAGAGCAGGTACGAGGCCGCGATGAGCGCGATACCCAAGAGCGCGTGGAACAGCGGCTCGGGGATGACGAACGAGAGGAGCGCGCCGCCGACCACGAAGGGGACGCCGCCCAACACGAGCGACAGCGAGAGGCGTCGGTCGACGAGCCCGTACTGGATGAACGCGAGCGACGAGCTCGACAGCCCGAACGACTCGCTGATGAGGCCGATCTTCACGAGCGTCGTCGGCTCTAACGGGTACGCGACGAGCGGGAACACGAAGATGAGGAACGGCACGAACAGCGCCGACCCGCTGATCCCCACCGTGTTGACGATGGTCGCGCCGGTGACGAACACGAGGAACAGCCACCAGTGCTCGGTCCAGTAATCGACCCCGGCGTCGACCGGCGTCGGCGCGAAGGCGTAGACGCCGCCGACGAACAACAGCGGCGCGAGGAACACGACGGCGTGCTGATAGCGAAGGAACGTGCGCTGGAGACCGTTCGACAGTGAACTACTCATTGAGGCGTGGAACGCGAGTTACGGGGACCGATATAAATTCGTTTTTACACGAGATAATCTCGATGAACTATAATCGAATTTAGCAGACCCGCAAAGTGGTAGAGGAAAACTCGCAGTCGGGCGGTTCGGAGACGTTTCCGAACCTCGAAATGAAAGAACACTGAGAGAAAAGAACCCTTAAATGCGGCCGTCCGTCACCCGCGGATCGAACGATGGCGGGCAGACGAGACGCCGGCGCCCCGCCCGTCGGAGCGCCGGGAGCGGCGCGCAGTCGAACTGGGAACCCGAGCGGGCCCGTGCGAGCGGGGAGCGGGCGGATACGGGAGTCGAATCGCCGAGTGAGCGCGGCGAGCCGATCGGTTGAAGCGCTGAGACGGGAGGTACGGGCCGCGCGCCGGACGTCGGGAGGGTCGGGGCGGTGAGCGACGGAGCGACCCTCCGGATCGCCGACGAGGCGGACGACGACCCCAGCGGCGCGGTCCCCGCGCCGGTTCCGCCGGACGATCCGGAGGCGTGGTACGCGCCGGAGGTGCGCGCGCAGTACGAGGCGGCCCCCGGCGTGGTGGCGACCGTCCGCGAGCGCGACGGCGGGCGGTTCGGCTACGACGTGCGCGAGCCGCCGCTGTCGCCCGCCGACGAGCGCGCGCTCGACCGCGTCCGCGACCGCTTCTCCGCGGTGCGGCACCGCCGCCCGCTCACCCGAGTCGGAGTCGTCGAACGCGCCGAGCGTGGGTTCGAGCCGAAGTACGCGACGGCGATCGACCGACTGGTCGACGCGAGCGCGGCCGCGCGCCGCCGGATCGACTACCACGCGCTGCGGGAGTTCCGGCTGCTCGGGGAGCTCACCCCGGTCGCCCTCGACGACCGAATCGAGGTCGCGGACGTGGGCGACGACCGCGAGCTGGTCGTCCACACCGAGACGTTCGCGCCGCTGGAGACCGGCATCGACGCCGACGCCGACTACGTCGAGCGCGTGGCCGCCGAGCGGCTCGCGCAGTACGCCGTCGAGTTCGCCGGCATCGCGGTCGAGGTGGTCGTTTATCGCGAGCGACTGCTCGGCTCCGACGCGTTCGAGACGAAGTACGCGGTGTTGGAGCCGGACCTGCTGCCCGGCGACGAGGAACTCATCGAGGAGTGTAAGTCGCGGATCTGGGAGACGACCGTGAGCGACGTGATCGAGGACCGCGAGTCGTTCGTCGCCGCCCGCGCCCGCCGGTTCCTCTCGCGGCGGCTCACCGCGCGCAACACCCGCGCGTGGCTCGACGCCGCGGTCCACCGGGCGCGATCCGCGCTCGCGGACCGCGGGCTCGCCGCGCCGCCGGTCGACTCCCGGTTCGCCCGAGACCGGCTCGACGACCTCGCGTACTACGTGTTGCGCGACTTCGTCGGCGAGGGGGTGCTCACGGTCCCGATCCGCGACCCGCACCTGGAGGACGTGGAGGCGAACCGCGTCGGCGAGCGCGTGAAGGTCGTCCCCCGCGCCTCGGTGCTCACGGGAGCGGGGGACGAGGCGGGCGGCGCGGGCGGTCCCGACGGTGGCGACCGCGACGCGCCGGCGGGCGACCGCGACGCCGCTCCCGAAGCCGGTTCGCGGGTCCCGACGAACCTCGCGTTCGAGGACGAGACGACGTTCGTCGACGTCGTCACCGGGATCGCCGCCCGCGACGGCACGGAACTGAACGCCTCGACCCCCTCGGCGAAGGTGAACCTCGAACTCGACGGGGTGCCGCAGACGATCCGGTGTGCGGTGGCGCTGCCCGCCATCTCCGAGGGCGGCCCGCACGTCTCGATCCGGAAGCAGCGCGCGGACGCGCTCACCCCGGTCGACCTGATCGAGCGCGACACGCTGTCGGTCGACCTCGTGACGCTGCTGTGGCTGCTGTACGAACACCGCGGCGTCGTCCTCTTCGCCGGCCCGACGGGCGTCGGGAAGACGACGCTGCTCAACGCCCACGCCCCGTTCATCCCGTTCGACGCGCGACCGGTCTCCGTCGACGAGGGGTCGCGCGAGGTCAGGCTCCCGCACGAGACGGGCGTCTCGCTCACCACCCGCGACCACGAGGACGCCTACAAGTCGGTGGGGATGGCGGAGCTGATGACCGAGGCGAACTATCTGAACCCGGATGTAGAAGTCATCGCCGAGATCAACACCCCCGAGAGCTTCGCGACCTTCGCGGAGAGCCTGAACACGGGCCACGGCGTGATCGGCACGACACACGCGGAGGACGTCGAGGCCCTCGCGAACCGCCTGCGCGAGCGGGACCTGCCCGCCCGCCTGCTCCGCGAGGTCGACCTCGTCGTCTTCCCGCGGCAGGTCGACGGCGAGCGCTACGTCTCCCGGGCGATCGAACCCCTCTCCGAGGCCGCGTACGACGGCCTCGACCCGGAGGCGAAACGGAGCCCGACCGGCGACCCGAAGCGGGGCGGCGCGGGCGCCGTCGAGGCCGGCGGCGAGTCCCTCCGGTACAACACGGTCGCGTGGCGCGACGGGGACGGGGCGTTCCGGTTCCCCGGCGCACTGGGCGGTAACGGGGGAGAGATATCGAGCGGCGCCGGCCCGCAGTTCCGCGTCTTCGACCGGATCGCGAACCGCACCGACCGCGACCGCGAGGCGGTCGCCGCCGAGTTCGAATCGAAGCGGCGGTACGTGGAGTACCTCGTGCGCGACGGCGTCGACGACCCCGAGGCACTGTTCGAGTTCCTCGCCGACCTCCGCACCGACGAGGCGGCGACCGTCGAGCGCGCCGCCCGAACGATGGACCGCGACGGGGACGGGAGCCCCGACGGCGACGGGAGCCGCGACGAGTCCGCGGACCGGGGGCGGCCGTGAGTCGGCAACGAGCGGCCAGAACGGTCGAATCGGGCGGGGACGATCCGGGTGCGGTCGGAGCGAGCGCGGATGGTTCGAATCCGAACGGGACGGACGCGACCGACGCGCTCGCGGCGGGCGGCCGATTGGCGGTCCTCGACCGCGTCTGCTACGCGCTGTTCGCGCGCCACGCGAGCGACCGCCGGCACGACGCCGACCGGAAGCGGTACCGCGGGAGTGCGCTCGACGTCGGGTTCGAGACGTACCTCTCGCGGGCGTACGCCTGCTCGTGGGTCGTCGCGGTCGCCGCCTTCTTCCCGGCGCTGGTCGTCGCGGCGGGCGCCGCGCCCGCGGTCGCGGCCGCGGTCGAGGCGCGGTTCGGCGCGGCGCTGCTCTCCGCGGGGTCGACGGCGGCGCCCGCGCCGACGCCGGACTCCGTGGGCCCGCTCCGGACGGACCGGGCCGCGCTGCTCGTCGCCCTCGGGGTCGCGCTCCTCGCGAAGCGGGCGACGGTCGCGGCCGCCGGGCTCCACCTCCGGTGGGTGGTCGCGACCCGCAGGACGGACATCGAGCGCACCCTCCCCGGGGCGGTGCGGTACCTCGAACTGCTCTCCTCGGGGAGCGACGAGCCGCGGGCCATGCTCCGGAAAGCCACCGACGGCGACACCTACGGCGGGACCGCGACCTCGCTGCGGAAGGCGCTCAACGCCGCCCGGCTCGCGGGGAGCCTCGACGAGGGGCTCCGTCGGGTCGCGCGCGACACGCCCTCGCGGGAGCTGCTCGCTCCCTTCCTCCTGAAGTTCCGCAAGCACGCCGCGACCGGCGACGAGGCGCTCTCGAATTTCCTCGCGACCGAGCGCCGGATGCTCTCGCACCGGCAGGACCGCGCCCGGAAGCGGGCGCGGCGCTTTCTGGAGCTCCTCACGGAGCTGTTCGTCGCCGTGCTGGTGTTGCCGGCGCTCCTCGTCATCGGCGCGACCGCGCTGTCGGTGGTGATCCCGGAGCTACTCCCGCCGGTCTCGACGCCGGTCGGCGTGGTGCCGACGCGGGCAGTGGTGCTGTACGGGGCGGTCGCGTTCCTCGTCGCGTTCGGGCTGGCGGCCGCGGTCGCGGTCGGCACGCTCCGCCCGCCGAGCCAGCGCGCGAGCTACGAACTCCCGGCGAGCCCGCGGGCGGTCCTCGCGACCGCCGGACGCAACCCCGCGAGTACCGCGGTCGTCGCGGCGGCCCCGGCCGTCGCGCTCGCGGCGTGGCTCGCGCTCGCGGGCTACACGCTCGTCAACGTCGTCCTCGTCGGGTACGCGGCCTTCGCGGTGCCGGTGGGGCTGGTCGCCGCGCGGCGCACCCGGATCGACGACGCGAAGGACCGGGAACTGGCCGACTTCGTCCACGCGGTCTCCGGTCACGTCGCGCAGGGGCGCCCGCTCGAATCGGCGGTGGCGACGGTCGCGCGCGACGTCGACCTCGGCGTCCTCGACGACGACGTCGCCGATCTCGCGTTCGCGCTGCGGTCGACGACGGCCCCGGAGGGGCCGACCCGTGCGGAGGCCGGCTCTGCCGAGGAATCGGCCGCGGTCGACGTCCGCGCGGCCGCCATCGAGCGGTTCGTCGACCGCGTCGACACCCCGCTCGCGGCGCGGACGCTCGGGCTCGTCACGGGGGCGCTCGACGCCGGCAGCGACGCCGACGCCGTCTTCGAGACGCTCCGGATCGAGGTGGGGCGGCTGTACAGCGAGCAGCGCGCGCTCCGCTCGGCGATGCAGCCGTACATCGCGGTCGGCTGGGCGGCGGCGGTCCTCGTCGCCGGCGCCGTCGCGGTCGTGAACACGCAGGTGGTCGACGCCGCGCGGCTCGCGGAGATAGCCGCCGCGTCGGAGGCCGTGACGGAGCCGGAAGGAGTGTATCCCGAGTTGGAGCGGTTCCGGCTGTACGTCGTCACGCAGGCGACCGTGCTGGCGTCCGGGTGGTTCGCCGGCACCGCCGCCCGCGGGCGGTACGCCGCGCTGCTCCACTCGGGCGCGCTGGTGGCGTGCTGTTACGTGGTGTTCACCGTCGGCGGGCTGGTGTGAAGTTCGTCTGCGAGGGGACGAAGGCCGACGCCTGAGCGAGCGGCGCGCCGACACGAGCCTTTTCTGCCGTGCCCGCGTAACTCGACCCATGGACGAGAAGACCGCCGACCTCCGCGACCTGTTCGTCGACGCGACCGGATCGGAGTCGGTCACCGAGCGGCAGGCCGAGGAGCCGGGGACCATCGTCGACCGCGACGACGAGGCGGTCGACGACGCGGTCCGCGATCTCGTCGCCGCGATGCGCGACCGGTACGGCTTCTCAACGCCGCTCGACGACGCCGCCTACGCGCTGGTCGCCCGCGGCCGGTTCGACGGCGCGGACGACGCCGCGATCGCGGCGGCGATCCGGGAGGAAACAGAGGCGGCCGACGGGGACGACGAGCGCGAAGACGAGGAGGACTCCGCAGTCGATCCCGACGGCGTCGACGCCGCGACCGTCCGCAGGGCGCGCCTCGACCTCCACCTCGTGCGGGAGACGGACCGCGAAGTCGAGACCGACGACGACGCCGACCCGCCGTTCGCGTACGCCGATCTGAAGCAGCTCACCGCCGCCGGGAACTCCATCGTCGAGTGTGCCGAGGAGTTGGGGGCGGAGCCGGACGTAGTCGCGAAGTACGCCGCCGTCGCGCGCGTCGACCTCACGGCGACGCAGGCGAACGACCGCTTCCGCGACGCGTTCCGCGACCTCCTCACCGACGCCGACATCGAGGGGTCGCTCGCGAGTGACGCCCGCGAGGACGGCCTCCGCGAGGCGACCGAAGATATCGAAACGGACGTTTCTTTATAAATATCCGACGGCGGATCGGCGAACACCGCCAAAGTTCCGGATGCTTGCTTATAAATAGCTGATAGCGGATCGACGGTCAACACTCCCAAAGCCCCAGCCGCGAGGGCGACGTACGCTCGCTGCGCTCCTCGGTCGCTCACTCCGTTCGCTCCCTGCGGTGCTTGCGTCGTTATCAGAACGCGGAGCGTTCTGATTGGCTCACGAGAGCTTAGTGCCTAGTAGAAGTTATGAAGGTAGAGTTTGATGTGTAGCTATGTCTGGGGATCGCCGTAAAGAGATCGTCCGTCACCTCAGCGAGGA
>NZ_AOJK01000070.1 GCF_000336875.1 Halorubrum californiense DSM 19288
AGACCGCGAGGCTCGACCACGCCGGGAGTTCCGCGCCGCCGAAGTACGCCAGCGCCGCGCCCGCGCCACCGAGCTTCAGCCAGTCGTTCACCATTCGCGGACCACCTCAAGGTCTGTCTCCTCGCGCTTGCGCTTCACCCAGACATAGGTCCCGCCGACTGACGCGACCGCTGTTGCGCCAATGAGTGACTGGACGGTGCCCCATTCGACGGGGGGTTTCGCGGCCCTAACTGCGTCAGACCGGATAGCAACGATACCGTCCGCATTCGATGAGGTGACGGTGATTGCCGACGCGCCGTTGAAGTCCTCGGCGCGGAAATTGACGGTGGTCTCGCCGGGGGTCAAGGTCATGCGCCGAACGCGGGCTTTCCCCGCGGCCGAGCCGTCTCCTTCGCTCAGGATTCGGGAGAGAGTCCCGGCGTCGGTGATTGCGATTCGAGTCGGAGTATCCGCCTCGACGACGAGCGAGAACGTCCCATTTGAGAACGACCACGATTTGATTCGAGTCGTCGGGGAGAGTTCGATAGTCTGGGTTGATTCGGGCGTGCTCGGCGTGGCGGTCGCTGTCTCGTTCGTCGCGGCGACCGTGCCGACGAGCGCGGGCGATACAACTGCGATGAGGATTATGAGTGTGGTGATTATTCGGCGCATGGTGTCCGAAAAATTGGGAATCGGTGGGGTTAGTTCCGGGTTGAGACGAGGATGAGCGCGACAATCGCGGCAACGATGATAACGCGGTCTTCGGTTCCAACACCGAAGCCACCGCCGCCACCACCGCCACCAGTTCCGGTGGTCTCATACTGCCTTCTGAGTTGTCGCAACTGCTCGATTTCGTCCGCGAGGGAGCTTGCGTTCGTTGAGTTGTAGAGGTACTTGTGTGGGCTGGTCGTGTTCATCGTCTCCCCTGTCCGGGTGTTCACAGCCTCTAAAATTTCAAACTGCGACCCATATGTGGAGAGGTCAACAATCGTGCCGTTGGCCCCATCTTGAACAGCCATGTAGAAGGTTCCATTATAATCTGAAAATCGGTATGTCTGACCAGTATCCCAGCCACCAGATGCGTCATCTCCGGTGTAGAACAATGTTCCATTAAGCACCGTCGGATTGCCCGAGCCGTCTCCGACTGCAATAGTGTGCGATGCATTGATATCCCCGGAAGCACCGGTTGACGCGAGCATGGCCGCGCCCTGACCGTAGTATCCAGACTTTTTGAGAGATGTGGATGCCTCAGCCCCGATAGTGGATGGGTCCATCATCGCAAGGTCTGACGAGTTTATTTCGCCTGCTTGGTACTGGCTGGACACCTCATCAACGTAGGGGTCCATATTCGCAAGCACTTGTTGGGTCTGCTCTTGGGTTTCGTCGAGCAGATAGGTGTCGTTCTGGTCGTTCGCCCAAGAGCCGAGCGACCCATAATCCTGTGACTCGAAGATTCGTGTCTCCTCGGACGAGTTTGGTTCGACGGCAACAACCCGGATAGGAGATGCTTTTGGTGGGTCTGACGACCCCCCCGGATGGAAACGGGAGCCGGATGGGAGAGTCCTCAGAGAGATTTCTTCAGTATCGACAGATGTTCCATTGACTAACTCGAATTGAATCGTGTTTGTTCCAAGCGTTTCACCACCAGAGTACCATTCTCCATTCCTCTCATTTTGGTAGTAGTATCCAATTGTTTGGTCGGATTGGTTATCTAGACTAGCTATTTGAGTGACTTTAGCGTCCCAATCTGAGAGAATCCGAACCTGAACCCGAGAGTAGTAGTCTCGAACCGTTTGGTTCACCGCGGATTTAGCCTGTGACCGGGATGCACCGTTATTTAGCTCGTTCACCATCGTTATTTTAGCCTTTGACATGGCGACCGTTCGAGCATTAGCCATGAAGTTCTGCGTCGTCGTGGTGTACGAGTCGGTTGCGTCTTTCAGGGCAAGAGCGCTTGAATACGCATTTGTGGCGGTGAGATTCTCATAGTCGGTGTTGTCTGACCAATGACAACCCTCGGTATTGCCGAGAATCGTATTGAACCACGCACCACCGAGGTAGTTTGACGCCGAACCATCGCAGTTGACCATCTCCGCAGATGCGTGTCCGACCGGAGATGACCCTGGAACCACGCCGCTCGTGGCGGCGGTCGTGATGACGATTCCAACGAGCAGCATAACCATGACCCTCCGAACGAGAGTCACGAATCAAACACCTCAACGAGTCCGAGCCGGTCTGCGATGAGAGACCCACCGGCTGCACCAACCACAATCAGCCCTATTTCAAGACTGCCACCAAGCAGGTCGGATAAAATCGTGATGTCTGCGCCCGCGGATAGTCCGGCGTCGAGAGCACCAACCGACGCGCCAAGTGTGGCGACCGTCTCTAGGTCAAGGTCAAGGTCCACCATTAGAGCATCCACCCCGCAGCGAACCCGGCCGTGCTCGTGATGCCGACGTAGACCAAGCCCCAGAGGTCGCTACTCTGGAAGAATGAGGAAACGTCACCGACCAACAGCCACGCAGCGAACACCCCGACCGTGCCGAAAATCGACCACATATAGTAGTCGTCAAGCTTCTCCGCATCGTCTTTGAGAGACGATAGGTCGGTGTTCTCGTTCGTGATGATGATGCCCGCGAACGCGCCGACAGATACCGCGTACGCAAGCGTGATTTCGATATTCCCCGACGAGAAAATCACGTCGGTGAAATTGATATCGAATAGTTGGAAGGTTGCGATGCCCGTCTGAATGAATCCGGCGACCATGAGAGCCACCGTGAACCCCGCGTCTGCGGGGTCGAATTCCATCTTCGACATTACATTTTTAGACTGTCGCAATTAGTGAAAAGTGTTTGTGTTGATGACTGTTTAGTTTGCGTAGCAAATATCCATCTTAAGCCTCGTAAACATCAATCTGTGGCTTTACAAGGCCGATTGCTGACTCTCGGCCACGGTCCGTTAGTCGGTAGACTCCGCCGCCCTTCTCCTGCACGAATCCAGCATCTAAGAGGTCCTGAAAGGAACGAGACACCGAATTTCGGTGTCTCCCTGTCCTCCGAGCAATGTTACCAGCCTTATCATCATTGTGGAGTAACAAATCAACGAGGATGGCTTTCTGTGTTGGCGTGATGTCCATGAGATACCCGCCAATCGCTGGATGGAAACTCATTGTGGTCAATATGTTTGCATGGCTAACAGAATTGTTTGCATTACGAGCAGTTTGGAAGAACTAACAAACGTTTAAGTAATCCTGACTGAACAGTTAGAGCAAGAACTCGGACGTGTCACTCACGGTGTGGCGCGGCGGGAGCAAGATGGCCCCTTGCTCCCGAAGAAGAACCCCCGAAACCGAAGCAACGGTTTCGGGCGTGTATATGAGCTAACGGCGCTATCCGGCTTAAATTCACCGGATATGCTGTTTGCACTGCAAATTTTCGAGGTTCGTGGGCTGTCAACCATGCAAC
>NZ_AOJK01000071.1 GCF_000336875.1 Halorubrum californiense DSM 19288
AGAGTAGGTTAGTCACATTCGACTCTTCCGCTTCGCTACTCCCTTTACAGCGACGCTATCCCGCCGCCTTCTGCGGATTCAACAGAGCACATGATTCTGTATATGTCGCTATCGGTATCTCAATGGACGCACGCCACCTCATAACGCTACTGGGAGGGGTTATTACTGTGGGAATTATTCTGCTCTTGATAGACAGCCGAACGCAGTTATACCGATTACTGTTTGCCACAAGCTGCGGTGTCGCACTATTCTCACTGATTGGCTGGTCCGCTGCGCTTGAACTCATAGAACCGACGACTAAACCCACTCCTCCACGAGAAGTTATAGGGATTAAACTCCCATTCAGTGATTAGTATCGTTGACCTCTTCCCCAATATTTGTCGCCTCGTGGCAACTCTCTCCCCCTCACGCCTTGGTGGAGGGAGTAGTGCTGTCGCGAACTGGTTCGCCCGAAAGGCCTGACGAAGCCTCAAAAATACGCTGATAGCTCATCGCAACAAATAACCAATAGAGTAGGGAGAAGGGCGTATTGATTAGAGATTGCCGCATGAGCATTGTCCCGAATAAGGCACCGGTCAGCGTCACAAGCACGACCGAAAGCTGATCGCCGTTAAGTGCGAGACTGACGAGGCTCCGAGCAATCTGAATGTTAAGTAGGAGAAAAATAAGTAGGCCGATAATGCCCATCTCGATAATGATGTTCAAAAGCGAGCTGTCGATGTACCAGCCTTGAATCGCGAGTGCCGCAGGCCCGATACCAGTTATAAGATCCCGATTCAGGTATGTGATGATGTTGGCCCAGAAATTAAACCGGGGGTTGCCATTCTCGACGAGGATACGAATAGTACGTATGATCTTGTCTATATTCATGAAGAATCCCGAAGTCATTACAAGACCGCCACCAATGAGAAGCCGCCAGCGGCGCTGGAGAAGTGCCATCGCGACGAATGCGATGGCAAGAATCCCAAAGTCGTCACGCGACACAGACAGAAACACCATAGCTGCGGTCAATCCAATAACGACTGTGAATATAATTTTCGCGCGGAGGCTGTCGCGCTGCTCAAACTCCCAGACACCGAGGATTGTGCCGAATACCGCGAGGTTAGCAAGGTTGTTAGGGTTCCCTGTGATTGACATGAGTCGGTGTGGGCCGAACCAACTATATGGTGGACCGCGGCGGTAGAGTTCTGTTCGGACGATAGAGTCCCAAAGCAAGAACTCTGAATAGACGAGATGGATGACGGCAATCCCGCATATCAGGACGATCGCCCACAACAGGCATCGCAGCAAGTATTCGGTCTCCTCCTCATGGAGTCTGACAATGGTTATCGGGAGAAAGATGAGTGCGATAGGCTCGAAGTAGGGCCGAAAAAATCTAAGACTTGTAAGAAGACTATCGCGGGCGACCGTGACGAAGATGATCGCGGTAAACACGACGACAACCACCGGAAGCTTGATTTTGTAGTCGTTCCGTTGGAAGATAACGGCGGCTGGAATGAGGAGTGAAACGAGCCAGAGTTCTTTGAGTATTGTTTCCGGGCCAGGAAGAATGTCAACCCACTTTAGATAAACCCAGAGAGGGAGCAAGAGGAGCCAGCCTGCAAGGCCATGAATATACACTCGACGCATATGCCCCATTCGAGAAACACGAGGGTTAAAGACTTTGGTGTGTTGAATAGATGCTGAGTCACGGTTACAGCGGTTCACATAGTGGTTCTATGTTGATGATGGCGAACATCAAGACGATTTCACGGAACTGTTGATACCAGCCCAGCGCTCGCACGGCGTCGCCGAGCGAGCGCTTCGTTGTCGAATACGATGTTTCGGCCATCCAGCGCTGAGAGTAGCCCTTTCCCCGGTTCAGAGCGTTTTTCGCGGCTGCGTTCGCTGACGAGCCGCGATAATGAACAGGGTACTCGATGTCGTGTGCGGCGATCTCGTACTCGGTGTGCCAGTCTTGGAAGCCGTTGTCGGCGGCGACGGACCAACGTTGTCGTCAACCACCACGCTTGAGCAGTAATCCATTGTGGTAGCATAATTAATATGACGAATAACCCTCCCGGGTCTCGGCATCAAGCGTCGACTTTCGGCAGCGACATGGTCGCTCGACCGTCGTGGCTGGCTTCGAGGAACGACTCGGTGAGGTGGCCGCTGATGAATCCGGCCCCGCCTGTCACGAGGTTCGCATACGCGCCATTCAGCCGGCCACCACAAAACTCGTGCGGTTCTCGTGAACTCGCCGTCGCGTCCACATCATGGGCGATATCGACACTACTGCGGTCCCGCGACCGACTGCCGCAGCGCTCCCGCCAGTTGCTGGTGGTTGTTGTTATTCATTCCCCCGATCCACACGCTCTCCCTCAATAACCTGCGTTTCGGCTTCCAACGCCCGCACCTCAATGCCGCGCCACTCACCATCCACACCCACCAGCGCCTCTGCGTACCCAAGCTCCTCGTTTCTAGGCACCGCCTCCTGAACGAACCGTTTCTGTGCGTCGTTCAACCCGAACTCTGCGGCCCAGTGGTCGTCCATCCCATCCAAGCGATGGAACTGCTTGATCGCACACTGATCGAGGATCATCTCCGCTTCAGCTCGCTCGAAGAACTCATCGACCGTCTGGGTGACCAGCTGGATCGACAGGTCGTGGTGGCGGTGGTGCCGAAAGATCGTCTCCAAGAACGCGAGGTTCTCCGCGTCGCGCAACACGTAACGCGCCTCGTCGATCACGAAGACGACCTCCTTGTCGGTCTGTTTCGCACGCTCGTACACCAGCGAGATGAGCAGCTGCATCACAAGACTCGTCCGGCCGCCGACGCGGCCCTCCTGTTGGGCTAAATCAAGATAGATGAGATCCTCGGCCGCGAAATCGACCTCGCTTTGCCGACCCAAGTGTGCGAACTGGCCGTCTGGCGCGAACGGCCGCAGCTGGTCGATAAGCCACGTGGCGTCTGCTTGGAGCTTCTCGGCTTCCGCCTCCGTTCGTAGCGTGAACGCGTCGGGATCGTCGACCAACTCCTCCAGCACGTCGATCACGTCCCGCAGCGTGGGGCTCTGCCGGTCGTGGGTGGTCACGTCCTCGGTGATGCCCGCGTTTCGGTAGGCCAGCTCGAGAGTCGTCCGCCGGTCTCCCAATGAAATCCCCCGGTGCGCAAAGAAGTTCGCCAGGAAGCTACTCACACGCTCCTGCTTTTCTGTGAGTGGACTCGCGTCCGCGCCCAACCGGATGAACCGCTGTTTCGCCCTGAAGCTCTTCCCCGAGCCCGGATCGCCCACCGTGAACGTGGCGTACCCGTTCTCCCGTGCGAACGGGTCGACAACGACCGGGGTGTCCGTATGTCGGTGAACGCCGATTTCGACGCCGTCCGACTCCAACAGCGTGGGGCGATGTGGCGACGCCAACAACGCTCCCACCGCGCCGCTCAACCCGATCGTCTGCCGATCGAGTGGCGTCGCCCCGAACGGCGCTGCGCTCCGCAGGGCGCGCTCTTGGGCACAGATCGCGGTCTTCGGCGCGAGCTTCGCCGGCTGTTCGCGCAACACACGTTTCACCCGACGGGTGGCCGTCCGCAGCTCCTCACGGTCGTCGGCCCGCACCGTGACGAACACGCCCTGTGAGAACACCCGAGTACCGGCCTCGACCGCGCGGTAGGTGGCGGCGGCCTTGTCGGCCCGGTCGTGAAGGTACGTGCTCCGCACGCTCGACTCCAGATCGGCGTCCACCTTCAGGTCATCCGCAGCAGTTTGGAGCTGATCGAGCGCCCGCTCTTGATCACGTGGGGTGACATGTGCGGTAAGGTGGAATCGGACGTCGGTCAGCGTGAAGAGGTCGCTGAGATACCCGTCATTCGGGTGGTCGGGCCAGTCGGCGATGTACAGCGTGGTCGTCCACTCGTCACCCACGCGCGCACACCGACTCTCCCACTCGACCGCAGGCGGTGCGACGGCGTCTTGGTGGCGCTCCCGTGGCGGCCGCACGTTCGGGCCCGGCGGTTCCGGTTCGTCCGGCGGCTTGATGAACGCCGACAGATCCACCTCCGGATCCCGCTGGGGACGCCGTGCCTGAAGCCACACCCCAACGAGGAGCCCGACGACCAGGGTTCCGCCGCCGACGATCAGTCCGATAACGAGTGTCGACGGAGCCACCGACTCGACGCCCGAAAGCACAGCCACGAGTTCACGCATCGGTCTCCTCCCGGCGCTGGTGATCGATACCGGCCTGTGCGGCGACTGCTGGGTCTCGCACGTCGGTGCCGTTCCAAAACTGTGTGGCGAGCCCCAGCAGCTCTGCCGTTGCGAGTCGCCGTGCCGTACAGTCGCTCAGCTTGCCGACGAAATCGGTCTCGACGGTCCGCACCCGATCACGCAGCTTCTCGAGTTGGGCACCCCGCAGCTCCGCGTCCGTCAGCCGGTCGCGGCGGGTGACGAACGGCATCGCCAACACGCCGACGACGGGGAGCGTCGAGAGCCGCTCGGCGGGCGTCCGCTCGTCCGGGTGGCGCTCATACACTTCGAACGGCGCCACTGCGACGCCGAGGAAGTAGCGCACCCGGTGGGTGTCAGCCAGATCAGCCGGCCGCTGATCGCGGTAGGCGGCGATGCGCGCGCAGCGACTCGTTTGCGGTCACCGCGGGATCCGCGACCCGAGCGTCCAGCTGGTCGACGAGCGTCGCGGCCGGATACGGATCGGTCGTCGTGTACAGCGTCAGCGTGAAGGTGAGTTCCTGATCGGCGAACGCCTCGCCAACCGCCTGCCGAGCGGCCCAGTCGTCGGCCATCGTGAAGTCCATGTTGCCGGGCGTGAGCTCGACGTACGCCTCCATCCTCCCGTCCGTTCGCTCGATGGCACCGTGACCGGGCCACGCCCGCTTGAGCGCCGTCAGCTCCTGTGTCTGTTCGTCGACGACGAACGGTCGGGGCACGCTGTCAGTAGCAGCGCCCGTCTCCTCGGTAACGGCCGCGTGACGTGTCGTCCGCGGCCGTCGCAGGTAGAGGTGGGCGATGTCTGCCAGCCACGTACTCGTGGGGAGCTGTCGGGGTGCGGCGTACACGACTGCGACGCCGGCTGCGAGCCCGACACAGACCAGCGGGAGCACGAGCGCCTCCACGCCGAGCGCGGCGCCACCCACCAGCCCGGTGATCGGGAAGCTCACCAGCACATACAGGTCACGTTCGTCGATGCCGATGATCGGCAGCTTGCGGTCGGCGCCGAGCGTGTCCATCACGCGTCGACTTGCGGGTCTGTCCGAGCTCATGGGCGGGGTTCGTTTTCGGTGCGGCGGTACGAAGAGGCACCACTCCCACTACTGCGCACGACCGGTCGCTGGCGAGCTGTCGTGGTGTCGGTGTCTGGTTGCTCCTCACTGAGCTGGTGTGCCACCGTGTGGCCGACTGCAGCTTTCGGTCCCCACCGAGCGGCGGTCGCGCCTGCCCACGGCCCGGCGACCGCGGCGGCCCCAGCCACCGCGCCTGCGGTGACCGTCAGGCCGGTCACCCGCCCCACTGTCCGCACCAGTCGCGGGGTCGTGTACGCGAACAGCTTCCTGATGATCCACACGCTCACCACCGGCAACGAGACCGCGATGAGATACCTGAAGAACGGACTCTCCGGTGTCACCGTTCCGGGGGCACCGTTGATGAGTAATTCGTAGCCGCGGAACACCAGCGCAACCGGCAGTGGCATCACCGCCAGTGGAATGAACTTGACCGCGACACGGGCGGCAATGCCTGAGATGACTGGGAGGCCACCGTAGGCGATCGCAATGGCGATCGGCATCGCGTACACGAACACGTACAGGAGGAGTTCACGCAGGAACAGCAGTGCTTGGAGCGTCCACATTGCGACCGCACCGACAAATGTGAGTAATAACCCGAGCAGTGGGTTTGACAGCGTCAGATCGAAGAAGTCGACCAACGGTCTGACCGCCGCATCAATTGAAGCTACCAGTGCGATCGCGAAGCCATCGACGAGAGACAAGGCGACAACAGCCACCCAGTACCAGGTCGCGATTAGAATTCCCCCGGTCTAGGCCGAACGTCGAACTTGTCGATCGCGAATTGGATTACACAGGTTGAAAATCCGGAGTGTATGCCGGCCTTGGACACACACGATGAGGAGCAAAAACGCGACCAGTGTTATTTCGCCGGCAACAAGGGCATCGTATAGCTGCGTCCACGGCTCGTTTTGTGGTTCACCTACCGGAATGCTATTGAGGGTTTCCGGGACTGGTGTGCCAAAGAGGGCTTCTGTGATGGCACGGTATCCATCCACAATTCCCTCTGTGAACCACTCAACTAACTGTTCGAGGATGTCAGTAAACCACTGAAATCTGACGTCTGTGAGTGAAACACCGCTCATCCCTCGGCCCTCTCAATCGTGATCTGGCAGTCAGTGAGGTCCTCGCCTTGGTAGTTCACATTGTACTCTCGTTCGGCTAATTCGCCAGCGACGTTTCCTGCCACGCTAACTCTGAATTGGCTACTGGTCCCTTCCGGTGTACAACTGACTACGTCTCCACCCGGCGCAAACGGGTATGTGGCTGAGTAGAGGGTGTGTGTTTCCCCCGGGCCCACTATTGGTTTCGCATATCTCACCAGTTGGTCGACCGGCATAATCCCACTTCCCGACAGCTCATCTGGCGTTGGACGAGGTACATCCCCAGAAAACTGGAGCTTCGTGAGTTTTCAAGATCTGTACCCACGTTCTCGATTGTTACGATCACTTCGCTAGTGATTGTGAAATTCCCGGTCCCATCGAACATCTCTTCGGGACTGTTCCGGCCGAGCATCAACCCGCGAATGACCACGTCCGGCCGGAGTGACTGCTCAACAGTAGCCACCACGGACTGATCCTCAACGAGCTGGACGGTATAGGCACCAGGGGATACGCCGTCCCAATCGTGATTGTCTCCCGACTGGCACCCGGTGTCAGTGAGCGTTCGGCAAACGCCTCACCCGAGGGCGCGATCACGGCGAGATCGGTAGCACTCGTCTCGGAGTCGTACTCGACCACAAGCTCCGTGCCATCAACAGTCACTCGGGAAATATCCCCCTCAGAGGTGGTACCACGGTTGGTATCGGTACAGCCGACGACCGACCCACTACCCGCGGCGGTGATGGTTGCGAGGACGGTCCGTCTCGTGGTGAACGTAGCGTGGCTCATGGCGATGACTCAGCTAAAAGGAACTGCCCCAGTTGGCGGCCGGCCACCCACGCGACGGCAACCGGGATCGCCCCCACAAGCACCGTCTCAAACCAAACAACTGGATCCAGCCACTAACCGTCCCAAGCGGGTGCCAGCGCACGGTGTCCCGGGCAGCGACGTAGGCGGGGGTGGTCGTCCGCCACGACGCCGGCTCGAAGCGGACGGTGTACAACCCGGGCTCCGACACCGTCCGCGTCGCTACCCCCGAGTAGTTGAGTTCGACTGGTTCGCCGTTGAGAGAGAGCGTCCCGGCGGGGCCGTCATCCCCGATCGGTGACGGCGGCCCGTCCTCGTCGAGATCGAGTGGCTCGCCCGTCTGGGGATCCGTCAGTTCGATCCGAACCGTCGCGGCCGACGTCGACGTGTTCACGAGTTGGACCGACTGCTGTGTTGAATAGATGCTGAGTCACGGTTACAGCGGTTCACACAGTGGTTCTATGTTGGTGATGGCGAACATCAAGACGATTTCACG
>NZ_AOJK01000072.1 GCF_000336875.1 Halorubrum californiense DSM 19288
GTCACCCGCCGCGGGCTCGAACAGTACGACAACCCCGCCGTGATGTGGACCGGCGGGAAGGACTCCACGCTGACGCTGTACTTCATCAATCAGGTGGCCGAGGAGTACGGCTACGAGAAGCCGACCGCGGTGTTCATCGACCACTTCCAGCACTTCGACGACATCACCGACTTCGTCGAACACTGGGCCGACGAGTGGGCGATCGACCTCGTGTACGCCCGCAACGAGGACGTGGGCGACTACGTCGCGGAACACGGCCTCGAACCCGGCGACGACATCCCCGTCGACGCGCTCTCGGANCCTCGTGTACGCCCGCAACGAGGACGTGGGCGACTACGTCGCGGAACACGGCCTCGAACCCGGCGACGACATCCCCGTCGACGCGCTCTCGGAACACAACCAGCACCACATCCGGGAGATCCTCGAGTTCGAAGAGGACACCTTCCCGTTCCTCTTGGACACGTACGTCGGGAACCACCTGCTGAAGACGGTCGCGCTCAACGACGCCCTCGAGGAGTACGACATCGACGGCGTCATCTCGGGCGTNGGGCGTCCGCTGGGACGAGCAGGAGGCGCGCGCCGACGAGACGTTCTTCTCGCCCCGCCACGATCCCGACCTGTTCCCGCCCCACGACCGGATCCAGCCAATCCTCCAGTTCGCCGAGGCCGACGTGTGGGAGGCGTTCTGGAACTTCGTCGTGCCGGACACCGTCGAGGCGTTCCCCGACGAGGGGCACATCCCGCAGGCGGACGACGACCTCCCCGAGGGCGTCAGTCAGGAGGATATCCCCATCTCGCCGAAGTACTTCGCCGGGTTCCGCTCGCTGGGCAGCGAGGTCTCGACGGAGAAGACGACCGAGGAGCCCGCGTGGCTCCAGAACCTCGAGGACACGACCGAGCGCGCCGGCCGCGCACAGGACAAAGAGGACCTGATGGAGCGCCTGCGCGACCTCGGCTACATGTAATCGACGGGCGGGAGAAACCCGCCTGACGGCCTCTTTTATGATTCTCCGACGTCCGCGGTGAAGCCGACCTCTCGGAGCCGGTCCGCGAGCGGCAGGCCGATCCCCGACGCCGGCGTCAACACGCCGCCGTCGAACGGGGAGTCGACGTCGCCGCGCACCAAGCAGACGGCCGACTCGCCGAGCATCCGCGCCGTCGCGCCGTAACCGGGGTCGCGGTCGGCGCCGAACTCGGCCTCGACGGTGAACGGTCCGTCCGGGCCCGTCCCGCGGCCCAGCACGCGGATCAGGAAGCTCCCCGCTTCCGCCTCCTCGCGCGTCGGCCCCTCGCCCGGATCGGGAAAGACGTACTCGCGGAGCGCGTTCCGCACCGGCCCGAGCGACATGGCCGCCGAGAACAGCCCGAGCCCGCCGGCGACGGCGCTCGCGGTCGCCGCGCCGACTGGGCCCGATCCGGTCGGCACGGCCTCGCCGCACTTGAACTCGCGTCCCCACGGGTAGCCGAGCAGGGCGTTGCTCCGCCGGACCACTCGCTCGTTCACCGGGGCCATCGGCGACGGGGCGGTCCACTCGCCGCGGAGGGGGTCGCGCCGCGGCCAGCGCTGCTCGCCCGGGTCGACGCCGCTCCGCTCGCCGCGAGGGGCCAGCGAGTAGGGGTTCCGGAGCGCCTCCCGCGCGAGCGGGTCGGTCGCGGCCGCCTCGAACAGCTCGCCGAAGCTCGCCAGCGTGCCGCCGCTGACGCTCCCGCTGCCGCCGTCGAGGTAGATCCGGACGGACTCGCAGGGCTCGTCGTACGTCTCCGCCGCGAACGACTGGACGAGCAGCGTCCCGAGGTCCGCCGGCACGGAGTCGAACCCACAGCTGTGGACGATCCGGGCGCCGTTCTCGACGGCCGTCTCGTTGAACTGGTCGATCGATTCGCGCACCCAGTTCACCTCGCCGGTGAGGTCGCAGTAGTCCGTGCCGGCCTCGACGCAGGCCTCGACCAGCGGCGTGCCGTAGGCCGTGTACGGGCCGACCGTCGTACAGACGACCCGAGTGTCGCGGGCGATGGCCCGCAGGCTCTCCGGGTCGGTCGCGTCGCCCACGACGACGGGCACGTCCTCCCACGCGTCGCTCCGGCTGGTGAGGTCGTCGACGAGCGCGTCGATCTTCTCCCGGTTCCGCCCGCCGACGGCGAGCGAGAGGTCCGCGGGCCCGTACCGCTCTGTGAGGTACTCGGCGGTGAAGCGCCCGGCGACCCCGGTCGCGCCCCACACCACCACGTCGTGCGTCCGATCCGTGTCGGTCATTCGTGCGTCCGTACGAGCCGCCCGCCTAAACCCGCAGGGGTACGCGTCGTCGGGACGAAGCGGGAGCGGGAGATGACGCGGGAGGCGAGGTGAGCGTCTCTCGGGACGCGCTACCTCTTTACATCGGCAGCCGCAACAGGGGGTATGGCCGTTGGCACTCGGTTATCACTACAGCTCGCCGACTTCGGCACCCGATCGCTCGTCACGCACGCGCTCATGGCGCTGGGGTTCGTCGGTGCGATCGTCACGGGATTGTTCGTCGAGGGACAGCTCGGCACCGTCTCGATGGCGGCGTTCATCAACTTCACCGCCGGGCTATGGATCAGCCAGTCGATCCATTCGCTCGGCAACGCCGCCACCGAAGACGAGTATCAGGGCGTCCTCAAGGAGCTACTGAATCGTGTCTAGCGAACCCGGGATCGACACGGGCCGCTTCGGCCGAACACTCGTACTCATCGGCTTCGTCACGACCGTCTTCCTGTTTCTGATCGCCGAGCGCCTCTCCGGCGACACGTTCCGGATCGGCGCTATCGCGATCGGGATGGTGGCGCTGATCACCGCGATCACCGGCTTCCTTATCGCGGCCGGCAACGCGGTCGAAGGGCACTGATTCGGCGGGGGGCATCCCCCGCATCGTCGACGCGCTACCGGTAGGGCTCGCAGACCAACTCGACGCCCTCCTCGAAGCTGATCTCGGGCTCCCAGCCGGTCGCCTCGCGGAACGTCGAGTAGTCCGCCATCGTGTCGTGGACGTAGCCGTCGAACGGGCATTCGATGTACACGGGATCGATGTCGGTGCCGAGCGCGTCGTTGATCAGGTCGACCATCTCGTTGAACGAGTACGCCTCCTGCGTGCCGACGTTGTACACGCCCGTCAGCTCGTGGTCTGCGGCGAGTTCGCAGGCGCGGGCCACGTCTGAGACGTGCGTGAAGTCGCGGGTCTGGCTGCCGTCGCCGAACAGCTCTGGTGCCTCGCCGTCCGCGATGGCGTCGGCGAACTGCGCGACCGTGTTCGCGTACTCGCCTTTGTGTTCCTCGTTGCCGCCGAAGCCCTGGTACACCGAGAAGAACCGGAGGCCGGCCATGTTCATCTCGTGGTGGTTGGCGTAGTACTCTGCGTAGCGCTCGCGGGCGAGCTTCGAGGCCTCGTAAGCGGTGCGGGCCTCCACGTCCATGTCCACGGGCGAGGGCTCGGTGCGGCTCCCGTAGATGGAGGAAGTGGAGGCGTACACGACCGTCTCACAGCCCGCTTCGCGGGCGCGCTCGACGGTGTTGACGAACCCCTCGACGTTGACGCGGCAGCCGCGCTGGGGGTCGCTCTCGTGCATGTTCCGCGAGGAGAGCGCGGCGAGGTGGAAGACGACGTCGACGTCGACGGGGAACTCGCCGTCCATGACGGAGGCCTCGACGAACTCGACGTCGTCGTCGAGGTTCTCGGCGGTCCCGAGGTAGGTGTCGTCGACCGCGATCACGTCGTTGTCGGCCGCGAGGCGGTTCGCGAGGGTCGAGCCGATGAAGCCCGCCCCGCCCGTGACGAGGACGCGTTTGTCCTGCATGGGTCATGATTCTGCGGGCGTCGGGATTATCGTGTCGGTTCGGCGTCGACAGGGAACGACGAGAGCGTATTTATGTATGGGCACCCATACGGAACAGACAAGCAAGAACATCGCGATCAGTGACGAGGTCTACCGGCGCCTCAAACGCGAAAAGGGCGACCGGAGCTTCAGCGAGGTCATCGCCGACACGCTCGACAACGGCGGGACCCTCGCGGACGTGACGGGGAAGCAGATACTCGATCCGGACACGTACGACGCCGTCGACGCGGAGATAGCGCGACTGGGCGACGGCACGCTCGACCGGCTAACCGATGAAACTCCTTGACACGTCGGTGGTCGCCGACATCGACCGAGGAGGCGTCGACGAGAAGGTCCGCGCGCTGGATGCGGAGGGACGTCACGCGATCAGTATGGTCACCGTGACGGAACTCCGACTGGGCGTCGAACTCCAGTATGATCGGGACACCCAGGCGTATCAGGACGCAATCGACGCTCTCGATCGCCTCGTTTCCCGCTTCGACGTACTGCCGATCGCCCGACCGGTCGCGACCGCGGCCGCGGAGACAATCGCCGACCTCCGCGCCGACGGGCAGCGGCTGGACGACCTCCACGACGTGTACATCGGTGCGACCGCACGGACCGAACAGCTGCCGGTGGTGACGGCGAACGTCGACCAGTTCGAACGGATCGACGGCGTCCGGGCCGTCGACTGGGAGCAATTCTGACCCCGAACCGTCTTTGCGGTGGGTGGCGATAACCGGGGTATGTTCGGAACCAGCGGCGTTCGCGGGCCGGTCGGCGAGACGGTGACGGCGGACCTCGCGCTCGGCATCGGTCGCGCCGTGGCGACCGATGGCGCGGCGTCCGTCGTGGTCGGCCGCGACGCCCGCGACAGCGGGCGGATGCTCGTGCGTGCGCTCACGGCGGGGCTCATCGAGTGCGGGGCCGACGTGATCGACGTCGGCGTCGAGGCGACGCCCACGGTGGCGCGGGCGGTCGTCCGCGAGGAGGCGGACGCGGGGCTCGTCGTCACGGCCTCGCACAACCCGGCGCCGGACAACGGGATCAAGCTCTGGACCGCGTCCGGTCGCGCGTTCGACGAGGAGCGAAACGATCGGATCGCGGAGATCGTCGACGCGGAGTCGTTCGCGTTCGCCGCACACGACGCGATCGGCGGGGTCGAGGAACGAGACGCGGCGGCGGGCGGCGACGCCCGCACCGCCCACGAGCGCGCCCTCCGCGAGAGCGTCCCGCTGCCCGACGACCTCTCGGTCGTCGTCGACCTCGGGAACGGCGCCGGCCGGGTCGCGGCCGACGCGCTCCACGCCGCCGGCTGCGACGTGGAGGCCCTCAACGGCCAGCGCGACGGGCGGTTCCCCGGCCGGCCGAGCGAGCCGACCGCGGCGAACTGCGAGACCGCCTGCGAGGTGGTCGCCGCGACCGACGCCGACCTCGGGATCGTCCACGACGGCGACGCCGACCGGACGATGGCGATAGACGAGCGCGGGCGGTTCCTCCCCGGCGACGCGCTGCTCGCGCTGTTCGCGCGCCGCGAGGCGGAGGCTGGCGACCGCGTTGCGGTCCCGGTCGACACGAGCCTCCTCGTCGCCGACGCGCTCGCCGAGGTCGGCGCCGAGGTGACGTACACGCCGGTCGGCGACTCGTACGTCGCCGCGGAGGCCGCGAAGCCGGGGGTCGCCTTCGGCGGCGAGCCGAGCGGCTCGTGGATCTGGCCGGACCGGACCCTCTGTCCCGACGGCCCGCTCGCGGCCTGCGTCCTGACCGCGCTCGTCGGCGCGGAGGGATCGCTCGCGGCGCTCGTCGACGACCTCCCCGAGTACCCGATCCGACGGGACTCGGTGCGGACCGGGGACAAGACGGCGATCGTCGAGCGCGTCGGGGAGATCGCGGCCGCCGAGTACGACGACGTCTCGACGCTCGACGGCGTCCGGGTCGAGACGGACGCGGGCTGGTTCCTCGTGCGCGCGAGCGGCACCGAGCCGCTGGTGCGGATCACGGCCGAGGCGCGCGACGAGGACGACGCGGCCGCGCTCTTCGGAACTGCCCGGGACCTCATCGATCGCGCCGCCGAGGACGGCGACTGACGGCGCCGCTGCCGACCGCAGCCGATAAGCCTCGTCCCCCCGTCGGCCACGCACATGTACGGAGTCGTGCTCGCGGCCGGCCGCGGGACCCGAATGCGACCGCTGACGGACCGCCGCCCGAAACCGCTGCTCCCGGTCGGGGACCGCTCGCTGCTGGAACGGGTGTTCGACACGGCCCGCGACGTTGTCGACGAGTTCGTCGTCGTAACGGGGTATCAAGGCGACGCGGTCCGCGAGGCGATCGGCGACTCGTACCGTGACCGACCGGTCCACTACGTCGAGCAGGCGGAGACGCTGGGGACAGCCCACGCGATCGAGCAGACCGAGCCGGTCGTCGACGACGACTTCCTCGTGCTCAACGGCGACGTGGTCGTCGACGCGTCGCTCCCGCGGGCGCTCGCCGAGGCCGGTGCCCCAGCGATCGCGGCCACCGAGGTCGAGGATCCGCGGGCGTACGGCGTGATCTCGACCGCCGAGGACGGCTCGCTGGCGGGGATCGTCGAGAAGCCGGCCGACCCGCCGACGAACCTCGCGAACGTCGGCTGTTACGCGTTCGAACCCGAGGTGTTCGAGTACATCGACCGGACGCCGGAGAGCGAGCGCGGCGAGTACGAGATCACGGCGACGATCGACCGCCTGCTCGGCGACGGTCGGCGGATCGACGTCGCCCGGTACGACGGCGCGTGGCTCGACGTGGGGCGCCCGTGGGAGCTGTTGAAGGCGAACGAGTTGGCGCTCGACGCGCTCGACGATGGAACGGAAGTCTCCGGCACGGTCGAGGAAGGCGTCCACCTACACGGCCCCGTGGTCGTCGAAGAGGGGGCGCGAGTGCGGTCGGGCGCCTACGTCGAGGGACCGGCGCTGATCTGCGAGGGTGCCGACGTGGGACCGAACGCCTACATCCGCGGGTCGACCGTCGTGGGGCCGGACGCGCACGTCGGCCACTCGGTGGAGATCAAAAACAGCGTGCTGATGGCCGACGCGTCGGTCGGCCACCTCTCGTACGTCGGCGACTCGGTGCTCGGTCGCGACGTGAACTTCGGCGCGGGGACGAACGTCGCCAACCTCCGGCACGACGGCGAGAACGTCCGGATGACAGTCAAAGGCGAGCGCACCGACACAGGCCGGCGGAAGCTCGGCGCGGTGGTCGGCGACGGCGCGAAGACCGGGATCAACACGTCGCTGAACGCCGGGGTCAAGCTCGGCGCCGGCGAGACGACCGGGCTCGCCGAGGCGGTCACGCGCGACCGCCCGTCGGAGTAGCGCGGGACCCCCTCGGTCGGTCCTACTCCTCTCGCCCCGCGTACCGCTCGAAGACGTCGCCGACCGCCCGGCCCGACTCCTTCAGCCGCTCCGTGTACGCCGGTCGGTCCCACGTCTGGGGAACGTACGACAGTGCGTCGAGCCCGCCGTCCGCGCTCCCCGGGACCGCGTGCGTCAGGTTCGTCTCGGCGTCGAGCGCCGTCGCGTCGCCCCCGCCGTCCCCCGGAACGTACGAGGCCGCGGCGACGTCGATCGACTCGAACGTCTCGTAGGCGTCGAGCCCCTCGGCCCAGAAGTCCCCGAGCCGACGGCGGCGGCTCGGGTCGGCGACGTTGAGCAGCAGCCACGGGAGCCGGACCTCGACCGCGTCGTTCGACGGCGAGACGTGAACGTCGGCGAGCGAGTCGTACCGCGGGGAGTCCGGGTTCCCGTTCCCGTAGCGGAGCCCCCCCGTCTCGACCGACTCGAACGGGACGCGCTCACCGGTTTCGGGGACGGTGTAACCCCGGTTGATCACCGTCCGCAACGGCGTGAAGTCGCCGGGGGCGGGGTCCCGGTAGCGGTCGAGGTCGAGCCCAGCGCCGGCCCCGTACTCGTACGCGAAGGCGTCGTAGCGCGGTTCGACGGTCACCCGAGAGGCGTCGGGCCCGCCGAGGCGGACGACGAAGTCGGCGGGGGCCGTCGCGTCGAGGCCGTACGGAAGGAGCCGCTCGCCGCGGTCGGTGAGACCGAGCGCGAGGAGGTAGTTGGTCGCGTCCCAGTCGGGCTCGCCGCCGAGGTCCGCGAGTTCGAGCCGGACCGAGAGGTACGCGGCGTCGCTCGTCACGCGGAGCGCCGTCAGCTCGCGGGCCCCGTCCGCGCCGTCGCCGAGCCGGACGGGGTCGCGAGCGGGCGTCGCTGCGGTCGCGTCTCGCCACGCGTCGGGCGAGCCGTCGAGCGGGACCGCGTTCGCCGGGTCGAACGCGAGCAGCCCGAACCGCTGTTCCGGCGTCTGGACGTTCGACCAGAACGGTCGACGGTTGGGGTCGGAGAACGGCGCGAAGTTCCACGTCCGCTTGAACCACTCGTCGTGCCAGCTGAAGACGATCCCGCCGGCGGTGTCGGCCTCCCGGATGTCCTCGTACATCGCGGCGAGTATCCCGCCCTGTTCTGTCTCGGTGTGGCGCCCCTGATCGCGGCCGTGAACGTCGCGCTGGGAGATCCCGCGCGAAGACGGAACGCCGAACTCGGCGACGAGCAGCGGGTGGTCGGTCGCGCCGACGAGGTCGTTCAGGTAGCCGGCGTAGCTGTTCGGCTCGCCGCGGTGGTCGACGTAGTTCGCGTACTCGGGCGTCTCGTTCAACAGCGGCGGGTAGTACGGGTACACGTGGTACGCCGCGAACGTGCCGGCCTCGGACGCGTCGGTCGCGACGACCGCGTCCGGGTCGACGGAGACGGCGTCCTCGTCGGGGAACGGCTCGTACGGGTGGTCGAGGGGGTCGGTCGTCACCCAGTTGGTGAACGCCGCGGGGCGCTGCGCGCCGTACTCGTCGGCCTCGTACGCGACGGCGGCGTCGAGGCGGGCCGCGAGCCACGCCTCGAACGGGGACCCGTCCGGCGCGGCGAGGAACTCGCCGTCGTGGCCGGTCGCCTCGGTGACCCAGTTCGTCTCGCGGACGACCGCCGGCGGCCACTCGATGCCGACGACGTAGCCGAGGACGGCGTCGCTCACGTCGGCGTCGTACGTCCCGCTGGCGTACCCGAGCTCCGGCTCGACCGTCGTCGCGCCGTGGACGGCGTCGACGACCTGCCGCATCGAGCGGTCGAACGACGGCGACAGCGACGTGGCGTCGCCCGCCTCGCGGAGGGTCTCCTCGCCGATCCAGTTGCCGTGGAGGACGTAGATCGGGTCGGCGTGCGACCGGTTGTACGCCGCGAGCGCCCGGTAGAGCGCGGGCGGGTGGACGGTGTACACGCGGACGACGTTGACGCGCAACTCGCCCATCAGCTCCAGCCAGCGGTCGTACTCGGCGCGGGTGATCGCCGCCTCGCCGGGGAACCGGCCGGGCTTGGCCATCCCGAGGTTCACGCCGCGGACCGACAGAGAGTCGAACGCTCCTCCGTCCACCGCGACCTCGAACCCCTCGTCGCCGACGCGGAACCGGCGCGGCGGGCCCTCGTCCGAACCGAGGCCGCGGAAGCCGCAGCCGGCGGTCCCGACCGCACCGGCGACCCCGACGCGACCGAGGAATCGGCGTCTGCGCATGAGAGAACGTGTCGGCGGACCGAGATAAGGCTGTCTTCGGCCCGGTCCAAGATGCGGTTTTATAATGAGGCCGCGACAAATGTTATCATAACCGGCGACCCGCTTTACCATGGTGTCTGACACGTCCCGTTCCGAACCGTTCAAGAGCCTGCTACAGCTGACCGCGACCGATCAGTCGACCGAGGAGCGGCTCCTGAAGGCGATAGACGTCGGCCGGGAGTACCTCGGCGTCGACAACGGCGTGCTCTCGTACACCGGCGAGGGGCGCTACGAGGTGGTCGAGACGAACATCCAGACCGGCCCCTACGCCCAGGGGGGCGTCGTCGACCTCGACGGGACGTGGTGTCGCCACGTCGTCGAAAGCGGCGAGGCGATAGGCTTCGCAGACGCGGCCGAAACCGAGTACCGCGACGACCGCGCGCTGGAGGCGACCGGGCTCCACTGCTACGTCGGCGCCGAGGTGACCGTCGACGGAGAGACGTACGGAACGCTCTGCTTCTCCGACGACGTTCCGCGAGACGATCCGATCACGGACGCCGAGCGCGACTTCGTCTCGGTGCTCGCGCGGTGGGTGAGCACCGAACTCGAACGGCAGAAACACTACGCGGAGCTGCGCGAGCAGAACGAGCGGCTCGACGAGTTCACCGGGATCGTCGCGCACGACCTCCGGAACCCGCTGTCGGGGGCCATCGGCTTCGTCGAACTCGCGCAGGAGCGCGTCAGCGGGCAGACGGCCGAGTTCCTCGACCGCGTCCGGGGGGCGCTCGACCGGATGGAGTCGATGATCGCGGAGTGCCTGATCCTCGCGAAGGAGGGCGCCGACGTGGGCGAGCGGAGTTCGGTCGCGCTCGAACCCCTCGTCAGGGAGGCGTGGGACACGGTCCGGACGCGCGACGCGACGCTGACGGTGGACGTGGCCCCCGAGACGGCGATCGTCGCCGACGAGATGCGCCTCCGACGGCTCTTCGAGAACCTCTTCCGCAACAGCGTGGAACACGGCGGCCCGAGCGTCTCGGTGACGGTGACCGGCGACGCGGACGGCTTCGCGGTCGCGGACGACGGGCCGGGGCTCCCGCCGGCGGTCGAGGCGGCGCTCACTGCGGCCGACGCGGAGAACGTCAAGTCGTTCGGACTCGGGCTGTTGGTCGTTCAGCGCGTGGTGACGGGCCACGGTTGGGACCTCGCCGTCGACAGCGCCGACGACGGGACGCGGTTCGCCGTGAGCGACGTCAACGCCGCGGAGCCGGTCCACGAGGCGCTGCGCTCGGACTAGCTGCCCCGTCCGTGACCCAGACGACCCCCTCGTCGCCGGCGCCGTCCAAGGGGTCGCGAGTCCAGACGAATCCGCCGTCACCGGGGCCGAGCGACGGGTCGGTGACCCAGACGAACCCCCCGTCGCCGGCCCCTTCCGAGAAGTCGGTCGTCGCCGCGAGCCGCGCGGATCCGTCGTCGTCGAGCGCGAGGACGAAGCCGCCGTCACTGGCGCCGAGCGACGGGTCAGTGACCCAGACGAATCCCCCGTCGCCGATCCCCTCCGAGAAGTCGGTCGTCCAGACGAATCCGCCGTCGCCGGCGCCGGCAGTCAGCTCCGGGGTCGGGACGAACCGCCCCGTGTTTTCGTCGGCCGCGATCCCGGCGAGCCAGCGGACCCCGTCCGTCTCCGGCGCGTCGACGAGCCGGTCAACCCAGACGAATCCGCCGTCCTCCGTCGACGATGCGGCCGCACCCGTTTCGGACGCCGAATCGTCCGGTCCGGATTCGGAGACCGCCGACGCGGTCGCCGCGACGCCCGCTCCGGCGGCGCCCGCCGCCTCGGCGCTGTCGGTCCCGGCGTCGCCGAAGCCCCGCCGCTCCATGGCCCCCCACGACTGGTCGCCGCGGAGGTACTCGACCAGGCCGTGCCAGGCGACGATCGTCTTCCACTGGCGGTAGCCGAAGTTTTCTAACACGCCGTACCAGAGCAGTCGGAGGATGTCCCACGGAGACTCGTAGCGGTTGTAGCTCCACACCTCGCTGAACACGCCGAACCACGAGAGGAACACGCCGGCGCCGACCGTGAGCAGCAGGAAGACGAGGAAGAACTCGATGTTGAGGATGCCGAGGTACCACCCGAGCGGGAGCAACACGTAGCCGAACCCCTCGATGAGCGGGCCGAGCGCCTCGGCGGCGGTGAAGAACGGTAACACGACCGTGCCGACGCGACCGTACGCCCGACGGAAGAACATCCGCCGGCTCGCGACGACCGTCTCTAACATTCCCCGGTACCACCGGCGGCGCTGGCGCCCCAGCGTCCGGAGCGTCTCCGGGACTTCGGTCCACGCGACGGGCTCCGGGACGAACTCGATCCGGTAGTCCACGTCGGCGTCGGAGAGGTGTTCGTGGAGGCGGATGACCACGTCGAAGTCCTCCGTGATCGTGTCGTGCCGGTAGCCGCCGATCTCGCGGACCCGATCGGTCCGGAACACGCCGAACGCGCCGGAGATGAGGATCAACCCCTTCAGGCGGGCGAGCCCGAGCCGCCCGGAGTAGAACGCCCGCAGGTACTCCATCACCTGAACGCCCGCGAGCCCGGTCTTCGGGAGGTTGATCTCCTTGACCTGGCCGTCCTGAACGACGCAGTCGTTCGCCACGCGGATCGTGCCCCCGCTGGCGACCGTCCGCGAGGGCTCCTCGAGGAACGGCACGACGACGTCTAACAACGCGTCGCGGTCGATCACGGTGTCCGCGTCGACCGCGCAGAACAGCTCCTGATCGGTGAGCCAGACGCCGGCGTTGAGCGCGTCGCTCTTCCCGCCGTTCTCCTTGTCGACGACGAGGAGGTTCTCGTGGGTCGCGGAGCGGTACACGCCCCGGATCGGCTCCGAGGGCACGTCGTACGGCACCTCGGCGTCGACCGGACGGAGCCCGAACGCGTCTTCGAGCCGTTCGAGCGTGGCGTCCGAGGAGCCGTCGTTGACCACGACGATCTCCTGGTCGGGGTAGTTGAGCGCGAGCATCGAGCGCACGCTCTCGACGATGCTCGCCGCCTCGTTGTACGCCGGCACGACCATCGCGACGCCGGGGTAGAACGGGCTGTCGAACGCGCGGAACGACGGGGTCCACTCCGACTCGCGGACGCTGTCCCGGAGCTGTGCCAGCGCGAGCACGTGGATCAGCAGGTAGCCGACGTTGATCAGCAGGTAGTACGTGACGATGAACACCCCGGATCCGACGACGAGCGTCGTCCCGAGCGCTTCGAGCGTCGTCATCCGCGCACCTCGTCGTGGAGTCGGTCGCGGTCGCGAGAGATGTCTCGCGCGAGCCGATCGAAGCGGGCGTGCTCGACGGCCCACGCCCACGCGACATCGAATGCGGCGGTCTCATCGGCGGGTCGACCGTGGGCGGACGCGGTTCGGTCCGC
Source organism: Halorubrum californiense DSM 19288 (assembly GCF_000336875.1). Taxonomy (GTDB): domain Archaea; phylum Halobacteriota; class Halobacteria; order Halobacteriales; family Haloferacaceae; genus Halorubrum; species Halorubrum californiense. Next base: position 12,824 of record NZ_AOJK01000072.1, read on the forward strand.
CTCGATGTCGGCGCGCGGCGGGTCGTTCGGGTCCACCGCTTCCGCCGAGGTCCCCTGTGAGACCAGCGTCTCGGCCGCGGTGACCTGTGCCCGCGCGTCGGGGTCCGCGGTCCCGGCGGTCTCGATCGCCGCGATTGCCTCCGCGTCCCCCCACGTCCCGAGCGCTCGGTACGCGCTCGCGCGGACCGGCGGGGTCGGGTCGGCGGCGATCGCGGTGAGGTCGACGGCGTCCCTGACCGCCCGGTTCCAACCGTACGCGCCCAGCGCCCGCCACGCGGCTGACCGCACCCTCGGGTCGGGGCTCGACAGCGACCCGACGGCCCACGAGAGATCGGCGTCCCCGACCACGGTGGTGAGGTGGCGGACGACGAGCAGCACCTGCCGCTGGAGCGCCGGATCCCAGCCGTCGAAGTCGGCGGCCGCCCGGTCGAAGAACGGCCCGGGGTCGCGCTCGGCGACGCGGTACAGCGTGTCGACACCGAACACCGAGAACGACTCCGGCTCGTCGCGGAGGAGCAGGTCGACGCCGGTCGCCGCGCAGTCATCCGTCTCGGCCGCATACAGCACCCGAGCGGCCGCGGCGCGCTCGCGCGGCGTCTCGAGACAGTGCGCTCTGAGCAGGTCGCGGTCGGGCGCGTCGTGGAGCAGGGCGAGCCAGACGAGCGCGTGGGTGCGGTCCCAGTAGCCGCCGTTCGCGATCTCGCGGCGGGCCCGCTCGTGGACGCCCAGCGCCCGCCCGAGTCCGGCCAGCGCGTCGGCGTCGCGGCCGTCGAGCTCGCGGAGGTACACGTCGAGCAGCGACTCCAGTTCTTCTCGCTCCGCCGCCGAGACCCCGGCGACCCACTCGTCCCACGCCGGGTCGTCGCGGCCGTAGAGCCGGTCGAGTAGCTCCGACCGCAGCGCGGCGCGCATCGGGACGCGCTGCCGGCGTCGCCGGGCCGTAAAAACCGAGTAGCTGAGCGTGAGGACCGCCACCGCGAACAGCAGCGAGCCGAGCACGACGACGGCGAGCGAGAGCGTCCCCGACTGGGGGCCTGCGAGCGGACCGTACACCGACGCCGCCGTGGTCGAGGCCGCGAGCGTCACGGTTACGCCTCGACCAGTCGGTCGATCCGGACCAGCAGTTCGTTCGGACTGAACGGCTTCGTGAGGTACTCGTCGGCGCCGGAGTCGAGCCCCTTCAGCACGTCGGCCTCCTGGCCGCGCGAGGTGAGCATCACGACGGGGACCTCCGGGTCGACCGCGAGCTCGCCGCGCCGGATCGTCCGCAGCAGCTGAGTGCCCTTCATCCGCGGCATCATCACGTCGAGGACGACCACGTCGGGGGCGGCGTCGGCCTCGTCTAACGCCTGCCGGCACTCCTCGCCGTCGTGACACACCGTCAGGTCGTACCCCGCGTTCGACAGTTTTTACTGGAGGATCGACCGGATCGTCTCGTCGTCGTCCGCGATGACGGCCGATTTAGCCACATTGGAAGTACGTGCGGTTGGCTACTTTACTTTTCGGCACCGACGCTCGGTCCCGCGAACGATTTAAATCGCGGCGGACAGACCGTTCTCGTATGGGAATCGACTCCGTAACCGCGGTGATCCTCGCCGCGGGCGAGGGACGGCGCCTGGCGCCGCTGACGAACCGGCGGCCGAAGCCGATGGTGCCGGTGGCGAATCGGCCTCTACTCGAACACGTGATCGAGGCGATCACGGCGACGGCGATCGACCGGATCGTCCTCGTCGTCGGCTACGAACAGGAGCGCATCCGGAACCACTTCGGCGACGGCGACGACTGGGGGGTGACGATCGAGTACGTCGAGCAGTCGACCCAGCTGGGAACCGGCCACGCCGTGTTACAAGCCGAGCCGGTCGTCGACGGCCCGTTCGTCGTGCTCAACGGCGATCGGATCGTCGACCCCGCCGTCGTCTCGCACGTCCGCGACCGAGCGATCGACGACGACCTCCCCGCGATGACTGTCACGACCGCCGCGAACCCGCGCCAGTACGGCGTGGTGACGCTCGACGGCGACCGCGTGACCGACATCGACGAGAAGCCGGAGGGGACGGTGGAGACGAACCAGATCAACGCCGGCGTCTACGCCTTCTCCCCGGCCGTCTTCGACGCGATCCGCGAGACGCACGTGGCCGGCGAGCTGGCGATCACGGCGACACTCAACGATCTCGCCGCGACCGAGACGCTGTCGGCCGTCCGGTACGACGGCCGCTGGCTCGACGTGTCGAACCTGTGGGACCTCCTGACCGTGAACGCGGCACTGATCGGTGATTCTGGGGCGTCGAACGCCGACGGTCCCGCCTTTGGCGACTCCGTGACCGTCGCCGACGACGCCGCGCTCGCGGGCAACGTCCGCGTGGGGCCGAACGTGACGATCGGCGGCAGCACCGCTGTCGGCAGTAACGCGACCATCGAGGCGGGCGCGGTGGTGGAGAACGCCGTGATCTTCCCCGACGCCGTGATCGGCGCCGGGGCGGTAGTCAGGGACGCGATCGTCGCCGGCAACGCCCGGATTGGTCCGAACGCGACGGTCGCCGGCGGTCCGGCGACCGTGGTCGTGGGCGACGCCGTCCACCGCGGCGTTGAGCTCGGCGGCGTGGTCGGCGACAACGCCACCGTCGGGAGCGGCGCGACGCTCGCCGACGGCGCGATCGTCGGCGACGACGTCACCGCCGACGCGGGGGTCGTGATCGACGGACGAGTCGAGTCGGGCGCGGTCGTTCGGAGGGGGTAACCATGTGTGGGATCAGCGGCTACATCGGGGAAGGTATCGCGCCGGCCGACGGAGAGTCGGCGGCGGGCGACGGCGCCGCGGGTGACGGAGGCGGGTTCGCCCGCGTGGGCGACATCGTCCACGAGGGGCTCCACAATCTAGAGTACCGCGGCTACGACTCGGCGGGGGTCGCGCTCGTCGGCGAGGCGAGCGGGCTCACCGTTGCGAAGCGGTCGGGCGAGGTCGACAACCTCACCGTGCCCGACGTGGCCGACGCGGCGCTCGGGATCGGACACACGCGCTGGAGCACGCACGGTCCGCCGACGGACGAGAACGCTCACCCGCACACCGACTGTGTCGGCGACATCGCCGTCGTCCACAATGGGATCGTCGAGAACCACGAGGCGCTCAAGGCGGAGCTGTCCGACCACGAGTTCACGAGCGACACCGACACCGAGGTCATTCCGCACCTGATCGAGGAGGAACTCGCGGCGGCGTCCGACGCGGGCGACCTCCTCGACGCGGTGCGGGCCGTCGAGAGCCGGTTGGAGGGGAGCTACGCGATCTGCGCGGTCCGCGAGGACGACGACCGGATCGTCGTGGCGCGTCGGGGCAGCCCCCTCGTGTTGGGCCATGACGAGGACGCCACCTTCGTCGCCAGCGACGTGACGGCGTTCCTCGAACACACCCGGGACGCGACCTACCTCGAAGACGGCGACGTGGCATCGCTGTCGGCCGAGGGCGTCGAGGTCTACGCCGACGGCGAGCTGGTCGACCGCGAGACGGAGACGGTGACGTGGGAGGCCGACGCGGCCGAGAAGGGCGGCTACGAACACTACATGCGGAAAGAGATCCACGAGCAGCCGGAGTCGCTGCGCCAGACCATCGCGGGACGGCTCGACGTCGACGCCGGCGACGCCGACCTCGACACCTCGTTCCCGCCGGGCTTCCTCGCCGACCTCGAGGAGATCCAGATCGTCGCGTGCGGTACCTCCAACTACGCGGGCCGCTACGCCGCGCAGCTGTTCGAGGACCTGTCCGGCGTGCGCGCGACCGTCGAGACCGCGAGCGAGTACGAGTTCGGCGCGGGCCGCAGCGCCGACCGCACGCTCGTCGTCGCGGTGACCCAGAGCGGCGAGACCGCCGACACGCTCGGTGCGATCCGCCGCGCGAACGCGGCCGGGGCGCGGACGTTCGCCGTGACGAACACGCTCGGTAGCACCGTCACGCGCGAGGTGGACGACACCGCGTTCATTCGGGCCGGTCCCGAGATCGGCGTCGCGGCGACGAAGACGTTCGCCTCGCAGGTGGCGACCCTCGCGATGCTCGCGGTGGCGATCGGCCGCGAGCGCGGCGCGCTGGCCGCCGCGGACGCGCGCCCCGTGTTGGAGGGACTCCGTGACCTGCCCGGCGCGGTCCAGCAGGTGCTCGACAACGAGGACGCGGTGCGCGAGGCCGCGACCGAGTACGGCGACAGCGAGGCATTCTTCTTCGTCGGGCGGCAGCTCGGCGTCCCCGTGGCGCTGGAGGGCGCGCTGAAGCTCAAGGAGATCTCCTACGACCACGCCGAGGGGTTCGCGGCCGGTGAGTTGAAGCACGGTCCGCTGGCGCTGGTGACGCCGGAGACGCCCGTGCTGGCCGTCCTGACCGAGGGTGGACGCGCCGACGAGACGATGAACAACGTCACCGAGGCGCAGACGCGGGGGGCGCCCGCGATCGGCTGTGTGTCGGCGGGCGACAAGTACGCCACGCTGGACGTGTCGCTGCCGGTTCCAGACGTTGGGGTCGTCGAACCGCTCGTCGCGAACGTCTACCTCCAGCTGTTCGCGTACCACGTGGCGAATGATAAAGGCCGGTCGATCGACAAGCCGCGGAACCTGGCGAAGAGCGTCACCGTGGAGTAAGCCGGGGTGTGAGTCCCAAGGAGTCAGCCCACCAGAAGGGTTTAACCAACATTCACGCGGTTGATTCGACCGTTGTTGGGTAACCATCTCGTAGCCGCTCCTCGTTCGAAATCGGTGTAGCAGCGGCGGTCGGTGGGATGGGAGTTCTCGGGCGGTAGAACGTTAGACGGTAACCGACCGCTTTGTTGGAGGAGAACGCCCGAACCACCCTATTACAGTGGTTTCCCCGCCGCAGTATTCCGGGGTCAAAACGCGTGTCACTCGGTGGGCCAACCGAATCCGGACGTAACCCGTGTGACCTTGATTGGATAGACTCGGCAACAGACAGGCGCCCTCCCCGAGTTCCCCGATCCCCTCGGCTAATGGGGCCGGCGCAGCACCGAGACACCCGGCTATGAATACATCTCCGTCAGTATGTGATTAGACGAACTGCCAGATCACCCCGGGAAAACCGGGGGTGTTTCGACTTATTTGCCATATCAGTGCGTCGATATTTTGGACCGGTAGTGCCGCCAGGTATCCCACTGCGATCGCTTTTTCGAGGTCCACAGTCACCCTGCTGTCTGGCGATCTGGGAGTGACCGTCCGGCAACCCACCTTGCGGGGATCACCCAAGCGACGGGACCCGCGGCTGCCCTGAAAGTCCCCACAGCGCTACACCAGTTTTCACAGGGGAGTGTTACGGGCGGGAAATTGGGTGTATACCCCGCGTTTTTGACACAGAGCGCCGATCTCGCGGGAGAAATCTCATAATCGACCTGTGGCAAACGGGAGATCCTTTGCCCGGACGCGGAAAGCAAGCACACCCGGAGTGTCTTATTCGGCCGTCCCGCTCGGTGCCCGATCAGTTACGATAACCGTGGCTGTGCGCTGACGCGAAGCCACACGCAGCAACTGTGTCAGCGTAGTTCTGACCGCCAACCCAGACAACCACGTATCGGCTGCGCCCCACAGCGGACGGCGACACGAGTCAGTCAGGGCGACAACCGACTGGACACACCCCCCAGCGGCGTGGACGGTACTATCCCAGTCGTGATACGATTAAAAACAGGCCACGGACGCGGCGGTCAATCGTCGTCCCGCTCGTCGTCACGGCCTTCGGAGAGCCGTTCCCAGATCTCCGTACAGCCCGCGCCGTCCGGGACGTCAGCGAGATGTGCGTCGTCAGCAGCGTCCGAGTTACTCATGTTCTGAGTAACTGAATGGGCGCCAACGTGATAACCTTTCCGGCCCACCAGTACGTACTTAGGGAGCGACGGAAGACAACTATCTATGGCTGATTCCGCCGAGGATCTCTTCTCGTTGCTCGATCTGACGGAGTACGAAGCCGAGGCGTTAGAGGAGCTGTTGTTGTTGGGACGGACGACCGCACCTGATCTCGCCGAGGCGACCGGGATCCCGAAGGCGCGGATCTACGGCGTGCTCGATGCGCTCTCGGAGGCTGGGTACGTGAAGATGATCCCCGGCCGGCCGAAACAGTACGAGCCACACGACCCTGCGGCGATCTCCGAGCGCGCGGTCGAGAACCGCCGGCACGCCTACGAGCGGTTCCGCGAGGACGTCGAGTCCGTCGAGGAAGCGTTCGTCGACGAGTACGCGCCGGTCCGCGACCGCGGCGTCGACGAACTCAGCCCCACGGAGGACCTGTTTCACGTGGTCGACGTCGGCGAACCGAGCGAGCGCGAAACGCGCCGGCTGTTTCGCGGGGCGGAGGAGGCGGTGTACGTGCTCTCGAAGAGCTTTGGGTACATCGAGGCCGTCCGGCCGGCGATACGCGACGCCGTCGACCGCGGCGTCGCCGTCGACGTCCTCCTCTTGCACCCTGACTCGCTGTCGCCGGAAAACCGGGAGCGACAGGCAGAAATTCGGGAACTGCTTGCCACGGAGTTCCCGTCGATCGCCGTGCGCGTCAGCGACCGCCTCCTCCCGTGGCGTGGCACCTTCGCCGACCCGAGTCTCTCGTACGAGTCGGGCCAGGGGCTGCTGATGGTCGAACAGGAGGAGGTGCCGAACCACCACCGCCAGGCTGCCGTCACCGAGAACCCGTCGTTCGTGGCGGGGATGTGGCAGTACTTCGACCTGCTGTGGCGCCACGAGAGCGTCCCCGCCGACCCGGACCCGGGCCCGGACCCCGATCCGCAAAGTGGAGATACTGCTCCGGAGTGACGCGAGCGGACCGGAGTCGGCAGTGACGTTATCACCGGCGCGAACCCAACCGCAAAGCCTTTACTCGTAGTTACTCGACCACCGAGTAACGATGACCGTACTACTCACCGGTGCCGACGGCTACCTCGGCTGGCCGACCGCCCTGCGACTGGCTGACCGCCTCGACGAGCGGATCGTCTGCGTCGACGACTTCTCGCGACGCGACTGGGTCACCGAGTCGGGGAGCGTCTCCGCGACGCGGATCGAAGCGCCCGAGGAGCGGTTCGGGCGTGTCGAGAACCTCAGCCTAGTTGAGGGGGACCTCGCTGACCGGGACTTCGTCCTCCAGTTGTTGGACACCCACGAGCCCGACACCGTCCTCCACGCGGCCGCACAGCCCAGCGCACCGTATTCGTCGATCAACGGCGAGCGCGCGCTGTACACCCAGCGCAACAACGTCTCGATGACGCTGAACCTCCTCCACGGACTCCACGAGACGGGTCTGTCGGACACCCACTTCATCGAGACGACGACGACCGGCATCTACGGCGCGCCGCACTTCCCGATCCCGGAGGGTGGCCTCGAGGTCGACCGAAAGGGCGGCTCCGATGAAGTGCCGTTCCCGGCGATGGGCGGCAGCTGGTACCACCAGACGAAGTCGTTCGACGCGGCGAACATGCGGCTCGCGGAGTCGCAATTCGACTTCCCGATGAGCGAGGTCCGGACCGCCATCGTCTACGGCACCGAGACCGCGGAGACGCGTGCCCACGAGAGCCCGACGCGGTTCGACTTCGACTACTACTTCGGTACGGTCGTCAACCGGTTCTGCGCGCAGGCCGTGGCGGGGTACCCGATCACGGTGTACGGGAAAGGCGAGCAGCGCAAGCCGATGGTGAGCCTCGAGGACGCCGTCGAGAGCCTCGTGCGCCTCGTCGAAGAGGGCCACTCCGGCGACGACAGGATCGACGTGTACAATCAGGTCACCCGGCCGATCGCGATTGTCGAGTTAGCCGAGACGATCGCCGAGGTCGGCGCCGAGTTCGACCTCGACGCCGAGGTGAAACACTACGAGAACCCGCGCGAGGAGGACGAGGAACACAAGATGGAGATGGAGAACGAGCGGTTCCTCGACCTCGTCGGCGGGCAGCGCCAGGAGCTCGAGTCCGGGATCCGCGACGTGCTCAGGACGCTCGTCGAGGAACAAGACCGGATCGCCGCCCACGAGGACCGGTTCCTGCCCGGCGTGCTGACCGATGAGTGAATCGGGCGAGGACGACGGTGAGCGCCGTGACGGCCAGCGCGTCCTCGTCACCGGCGGCTGCGGCTACATCGGTAGCGCGCTCGTCCCGCGGCTGCTCGACGAAGACCGTGTGAGCGAGGTCGTCGTCCTCGACTCGCTGGCGGCGGGATCGCCCGCACATCTGGCCGGGTGTGTCGGCCCGGATCTGGACTTTCGCCGGGGCGACGTGCGCGACTACGGCGCCGTCGAGAGCGCGACCCGCGGCGTCGATGCCGTGATCCATCTGGCGGCGATTACGGGCGCGGCGTCGACGCACGACCGGCGCGACGAGACGTTCGCAGTCAACCGCGACGGCACCGAGAACGTGCTCACGGCCGCGGGGAAGTTCGACGTCGACAGCGTCGTCGTCGCCTCCTCGTGTAACAACTACGGGCGGGCGGCGAGCCGCGACATCGACGAGACGACCGAGCAGAACCCCCTCAATCCGTACGCAGAGTCGAAGGTCGCTTGCGAGCGGCTGCTCGACGAGGCGGTCGACGCGTACGACTTCGACGCAACCGCGCTCCGGATGAGCACGAACTACGGCTGGTCGCCCGGCGTCCGGTTCAACCTCGTGGTGAACCACTTCGTCTTCCGCGGGTTGACGGACCGCCCGCTGACGGTATACGGCGACGGATCGAACTGGCGGCCGTTCATTCACGTGCGCGACGCGGCGCGGGCGTATCTCGACGCGGCGCTCGATCCCAACGCGTGGCCCCAGCGCGTGTACAACGTCAGCTCGAACGAGGGGAACTACCGGATCGCGGAGATCGCGGAGATCGTCCGCGAGGAACTGGATCGTGATTTGGACGTGACGTATCTCGAGGACGAACAGCCCGGACCCTCCTATCACGTGAGCTTCGACCGCTTGGCCGAGACGGGCTTCGAGACGGAGTGGACGCTGCGCGAGGGGATCCGCGACATCGCGAGCGAACTGACCGGCACGGAGGCGATTGGTGTATGACGGACACGACACAGACCGAGACGGCTGCGGGGGACGGAGCGACGAGTGCCACGGATGCGATCGAGACGCCGACGATCGCGGTTACGGGGGCGGGCGGCTACATCGGGAGTCGCGTCGTCGTCGAGTTTCAAGAGGCGTACCCCGACTGGGAGATCATCGCGATCGACAACGGGTACCGCGCGCAGGTGGATTCGATCGGCGACGTCGACATCGACCACGTCGACATTCGGAATCGCGGTCGGTTGGAAGACGCGCTCGCGGGTGCGGACGTGGTGTGTCACCTCGCGGCGATAAGCGGCGTCGACGACTGCGACGAGAACCCCGACCTGGCGTACGAGGTGAACGTCACCGGGACGAACAACGTTGCGTGGTTCTGTCGGAAGACGGGTGCCGCGCTCGCGTTCCCGTTCAGTATGGCCGTGCTGGGCGATCCTGAGGAGTTCCCGATCACGGCCGACCAGCCACGGGACCCGTTGAACTGGTACGGGCGGACGAAACTGCTCGGGGAACGGTCGATTGAGGCGTTCGCGGACGGCGCGTTCCCGGCGCATCTGTTCTTGAAGTCGAATTTGTACGGCGAACACGTTGTCGATGGGGTTGAGGTTGGGAAACCGACCGTGATTAATTTCTTTGTGAATCGTGCGCTCGCGGGCGAGACGCTGACTGTCTACGAGCCCGGGACGCAGGCGCGGAATTTTGTTCATGTGAAAGACGTGGCGCGGGCGTACGTGCGGAGCGCGGAGCGGCTTCTGGAACAGTTGGAACGGGGGGTGACTGGGACCGAGACGTACGAGATTGCGAGTGAGGAGGATATGAGCGTGATGGAGGTGGCGGAGATTGTTCGGGAGGTGTCGCGTGAGGAACGGGAAATCGACGTGGACGTAGAGTTGGTTGAGAACCCGCGGAGCGGGGAAACGATGGTCGAGAAGTTCGGGGTGAATATCTCGGCGGCGAGAGAGCAGCTCAGATGGAAGTTGGATGAGAGTGTGAACGGGTCAGTTCGGCATCTGTTGATCCCAAAACCCGACTCATAGACCGTCGAGGAACTATTAAACCAGCCTCAACGGTGACGACAGTCGTCCGCTTAAATATCAAAACATGAAAATTACTAACTATTACCCGTGGGGTCCGTTGTACCGACTCCGATACTCCACATCGACCCGCTGACCCGGTTCCGGCCGAAACCCACGTCACCGTCGTACGCACAATAGATTCTCCCACCGACTGGCTGAATGTCGAGATGATGCATTCGACCGGAGTTCCATCCCAGTCCACCTGTTCCTTCTAGCAGCGCGTCGTCGGACAGCGGTCGATCCTCGTACGTCAGCGTATCCAACGAAGTAATCTCGTAGGTCCGCAGTTTGTCGCCGTATTCGGTGGTACAATCTTGGAAGAACGCGATGATGCTGTCCTCTCGCACGAGTGGGCGGCCCGCTGGACGTCCAGCACTTGGACGGTCTGTGACTACTGGGTTCTCTGGATGTGGCGTCCAATCGGGGTCCGTCAACGTCTCGGAGTAGTAGACGCTGAGTTCGTCGTTTGAGCCGGTACCCGCGATCGCCCACCACCGAGACTTCCACTGAAAGACGATTGTGTCTTGATACTTGTCGGGCCCAGTGATAATGTCGGCGACAGGTTCCCACTTGAGCGGAAACTCTATCGATCGGTAGAGCCGGGCTGGAGCTCTGTAGTCGCCCGAGTTCGCGATGTCTGGGAGCATGTATATTTCGTCGGCGGTGGTGAAGACGTACGGGAACGAGAGGTGGCGGTCGCCATCTAGTGCCAGCCCCGTGTATGTCCATGACTTCCCTTCGTCGTCGCTGACAGCGTGCCCGATAGCCGCCGTCGGATCGCGATGTGGGCTGAACACTTCAAAAAAGAGGTGAATGGTCCTGTCTTCCACGTGGAGAAAGGGGTCAGCGACGAATCCGAGATCGCCGTGGTTCGTCACGTCGCTGGCGCGGAAGGTAGGTCCAGGCAGTGAAGAGGACTTTAGCCGGTTCAGTACAGTTGGCACATCGGTGGTTCCGAATTCTAAGGAGCGGTGATTCCGGCTGGCGAGAGTATGGTGAACACCGAGTATCCAGACCCGAGCGAATCGCCGGAGTGATCTGATAATTTGGTTCACCGTGTGGCCTCTGGTAATATAAAAATCTACGCCAAATTATGATGGCTTTCCTGCTGTATCAATTTAGCGGAACCAGTTGATATATTAGTGCCAGAAATGAATCCACTCATAAGTAACCGAGATCCTCCAAGTCCTCCATAACGGCATTATCTACAGTCCTCGTTTTCAACTGTCGACGATATTCCTCCATTCCCACATTAAAAAACTCGCTCTCATCGTCCAGGTTCCCCGATCGCTCTTCAACCAATTCTTGATAGCAAGGGTCATCGAACATGAGCTTGTATTTCTGTATATTCCCAAGAATATCCCAGATATATTTCGTTCTGTTGTCATAGTGTGCCCTCATCATACGGTTCCAATATTCAAATTCCTCGTCTGTTCCCGGAAAGTTATTTTCTTTCTCTCTATAACCAACAAGACCTTCGTGTTCGGCTACAATTGGGCTACCGGTGAGGTTATCCACCCTACTCTCATTATTGGCGATTTGAACTATTAATTCACCCAATTCTAATTGTGAAAAGTAGTTGTCCACCTTTTTCGGGAACCCTTCAGGGGGATTTATAATTGATAAAGGAACATGTAATACAGATTCAGTCATGGAACCCATGTGACCCAGGAGATCCTCATCGTAAGGGTATCCCAAATTATGGCCGTGATCGGCCGTTATTAATACGGTTGTTTCAGTATCAGTTTCTTTGCTAACATACTCGTACAAGTCTACTACAATCCGATCGAGATAATCGATGGACGCTCCGTACAGGTCTCGGTAGTGGTCCACGTACGATTCTTCGAACTCATCGCTTTCCCACACATAGTGAGATTCACTTGACCAATCATCAGGGGCTGAATGAAGCGAGTGGTCGAGGTTCTTGTGGACTCTGTGTTTCGTGTGAGCGTCCATGAAATTCATAAATATAAAAAATGGCTCCTCGGCCTGTCCAGTTTCTTCTTTCGCTATCCGACTCAATTCGGCAGCGCCTTGGTCCGGTGGCCCACTGACAGGGAGTTTGAACATCAGATCCTCAAGATCATTCCACAGTGCACGTTCCACATTTTTGTACATCGTGAAAGGATCGCCCGACGCGAGTGTCTCCTTCAGTGCAATCAAGTACTTCTCGACGCCGGCATCCAGATCGGCATTGTTCACGATATGTTCCCATCCTGTAGTTCTGTGTCGATCAAAGAATTTATCAAATCCGTAGTCCGGTTGTAAAAGCCCATGATCTGTGAGACAAAGCTTGTCGTGGTCGGATAGTTGATTTAAGAACGTTTCTCCCACATCAATTTCATCAAATGATTGATTTCCAGAGTGAACCCCGTGTTGATGGAGGAGTTGCCCTGTCAGAATACTTGCGTGACTGGGAGTACTCCATGACGCGGCTGCCCGACACTGTTCAAAAGAGGTTTGTGACTTGTCTTGAATTCGTTCAGCAAACTTATCAAAATAATCTTTTCGAACAGTATCGAGGATGATCAAAATAACATTGCGTTCCATAGGTTCACTTATCATATTGTGTGTATTTATAAGTAGCGAGATGTGGTATCTCAAAAATGGCAGACTTTGATGGGGAAGTCGTGTTCAGTTAAGCATGAAAACTGAAACGAGTGTCAGTACCTCACAAATCCGGTTAGTTAGAACGTCTGCTTGCTGCGAATGTGCCTAACAAACAGCAGCAAGCAGACAGTGAAATCCACGAGGACCAACTCCTTAACTTCCTCGTCAACCGGCTTGACGAGGAAGTTTCTCTTGACCTTGCCAACAACGCTGAAATCAATGCCCAGGACATCTACGAGGTCCTCGTCGGCGCGACCGCCGACGGGACCTCGATCTCGACGCTGTGTGACTCCAGTGAGGACTCACCGCCTGCGAACACGATCCTCTCCCATCTGCGGACGAAGTTCGAGCCGGAACGGCTCGAACGAGTCGCTAACGCACTCTTTCGGCGGGATATCGTCGAACTGCTCCCCGAGCAGGTGGAGGTCTGCGCAGACCTCCACCTGCGGCCCTACTACGGTGACGAAGATGACACAGACGGACTCTATCATTCGGAGGCTAAGCGGGGAACCACCGCGTTCCACGCTTACGCGACGCTCTACGCACGCGTGAAGAACAAGCGCTACACGCTGGCGGTGCGCCGTCTCGAGGACGGCGACACCGCCAGCAGTGCCCTCGCCGAGTTCCTTGGTGTTCTCGACGGCCTTAACACCGAGGTCAAGGCCGTCTACCTCGATCGCGGATTCTACGACAGTAAGTGTCTCACGCTGCTACAAGCGCACAACTACGCCTACGTCATCCCGATCATCCGGTGGAGAGAGGTGATTCAGCAGGAACTCTCGGAAGGGTGGAGTCGCGTCATCCAACACGACCTGACAGGGAAACTCGACGGTCACAGCTGGACCGTCGAGTTTTCCGTCTACATCGACTGTACGTACCTGAATGGCCGATACGACGAACACGGGGTGGCGCGTCACGGCTACGCCGCTGACGCGCCGTTCATCGAGACTCCACGCGACGCACGATACCACTACTCGAAACGCTTCGGCATCGAGTCGAGCTATCGTTTGTCCGAGCAAGCGATAGCAACGACAACAACGCGAGACGCGACGGTGAGACTGCTGTACGTCGTGGTGAGTCTGCTGTTGCAGAACGTCTGGCGGTATCTACACTACGAATACGTGGCGACGCCCCGCCGAGGCGGGCGTCGCCTCTGGTGGTGGCCGTACAAGGAGTTCATCAATATGGTTCGGCGGGCTGCGTGGACGGCCCTCGCGGTGCGTCGGGCCGTCCCCGCGAACCGGCCACCTGACGACCGGTTCTCCCGGTAGTCACCGGTCAAGTACGCCTTTTCGTGAGTGGCAACGCTGTCGCGTCGGCGGCTGACTGCCGCCGACAGCGACAGCTCCGCCCTCCATTACCGTTGCTTGACCACTACCAACGACTCATCACAACAGAATTGGTAACTCAGGTCAGGCTAACTGGCGATGCTTTGTGAGGTACTGAGTGTGAACTCTGCTGCCCATCGCCAAAATATCAATATAAATCTGATCGCACGACAGTAGTTGATCTGGTGTATGACTCAATTATCACGATAGTGGGACCCTATCGGGCAGGTTCTGACTTACTGTCTCCCTGAACTCATGAGATATCCATAACAGAGAAAGAAAGTACACCCCGGCTCCGCTCGGTACCAACATTATGACAAGCACGAGATTGTGATTTAATACACCGTATATTTTTTCTGCCCAAAGAAATGAGTGAATAAAACCCGTCATAATTCCAGCGGCGATAAACTGCTTTGTTATCACCATTACCGGGAAATCAAAGTTGATAATAGCGGTCACATATCGGTAGGCAATAATCAAACTAATCGATGCCGAAGTTGCTGTTGCGACAGCCGCGCCGAGCCAGCCATACAAATAAACGAGGATTACGTTCAGGATCAGGTTAGTAACGACGAAAGTTCCGTTCACGCGGAATGCGAGATCTGGACGGTCAATTCCATTCAGGGTATTGAGAAGTTGTGACTGATATCCCATCACGACATTTGCCAATATGAGGATAGAGAGTATAGTTGTCCCCTGTGTGAATTCTGGCCCGTAGATCCGGAGGAGACGTTCGCCAAGAAGCTCGCCGCCAAACAGCCCGGGGATGAGAAATAGGCCCCCATAAGTGAGTGATTGTTCAACAATATCTTTAACAGCCTGTACATCGTCTTTCGCGGAAATTTTACTTAAGGCGGGGTATAGAGTCGATTGTAATGATCCAGTGAATATTGTGAGAAATGTCCCGATGTTCCAGGCCACTGAATATATACCGATAAGAGATTGTGGGACAAAAAAACCAAGCACAATGACGTCAGTATAATTGAACATGCGTCCTCGAAGTCGTCCAATCCACGCGTACTTTGCAAAATCTCTTAAACTTCTAAAATGTTGCTTCTCCGGGCGTGATAGCTCCGGTAGTTTACGCACTACTACATATCCGCCGATACTGATGATCAAGAGGTAGGCTACAATGTGTCCAATAAATAATCCAGTCACTCCCAGACCGACTACAACGAGGCCGATATGAAGAGTACTTCGGATAAAGACCCGGACGGTACTCAAGATGTCCCGAAGATGAACAAGTTGTAACCCGACCAATAATGGGTTTACGGTCGCAGAAGCCAAGTTACCAAAGAGAATCAGAATCAGAAATCCAGTTGTTGGAAACCCGACGTAGTCATTCAGGTATGGGCGAGCGATTAGAAAACCGACAGCTAATAGTATGAACAGAAAAATGACTATCGTGGCACCGGCAACGGCAAATTCACCCTTCTCTGACCCTTCAGAAACCCGTTTCGATATTGCCCCCGAGAAGCCGATGGTTCCCGCAATCGAGATCCAAGACACCAGTGCTAGTGCAAGATTGTAAATTCCGAGAGGCTCCGCCCCGATTGTTCGAGCAACATACAGAGTGGCAACAAAGCCGACCACAGCACCAATCACCTGTGATATAAAAGAGATAGCGGAAATCTGTCCGAGCTTCATAAGTAAGAGAAAATTCTACAGTTCCCGCCTAAGTCTTTTTTGTTATCCATTCTCACTTTGTAGTAGTACTATCAGACAGAGGGAATATATTTCAGTCACTTTGACGAAGGCGAACAGTACAGCTGATGGAGAACCATATCACGGCTTACAGACCGGATATTGTAATGCCCTCGGCGGTCGTCGTCGAAAATGTCAGATTTAGCAGAATCTTATATTCATCCTGAACAGTAGAGTTGTAGAGTTGAAAGACAGCACCGTGATGCCGGTAGTCACAACACTGTATGCCGGCCGATCAAGTTCGCCGCGATCTCGTTAACGGAGTACCGTGGCTTTCGTGATATCGGGAATATGCTTGGCGGTACTAAGCTGCGAATAAACCTCTTTCGACTGTCCTTCACCGACATCTTGAAGTCTAAAACGGAATTTCCTACCCTATGAGGTATTGATGACGTGGCCAAGATCCTCCTCCTTCACACGAACGAATCGTACGCAGAAACGCTGGCCCACTACGTCTCGGTCGAGTATCCGTCCTATGATGTCGATGTCGTCTCTCGCGTCCCCGTTCCGGAACGCCTTCGGGCTCTCCTCGCACGCGAGTACGACCTCATTCAGACGGACGAACTGATAGCCAACGGAATGCTCGCCACCGGTGCGTCGGTGGTCTTCGACGTCCCGCTCGTCGTCGCGATTCGCGGGTGGGCCGACTACACGAACGCCCACGGACAGTACGGTTGGCTCAAAGACGCCACCATCCGGACTCGAACCCGTCTCGTCCTTCACCGAGCGTCTGAGGTGATATTCATCAGCGACACGGCTAGCGAGACGTTTCGCGAGCGGTACCCGGTTTCCCGGTACTCTGTCATTGGCCGGCCCGTCGACACCGACCGGTATGGTTCCGGCCGGACAAGTGACCGGGAGACGTTCGACCTCCTCACCGTCACGAACCTTCGGTATGAAGAGAAGTACGATGGCGTCCTGACGGTGTTGCGCGCCCTCCAACCGCTGTTCGAAGAGCATCCCACACTCAGATACAGAGTCGCCGGCGGTGGGCAGTATCTGGCCGCGCTCCGCGAGTACCTCGCCGACTACGAATACGCCGACCGCGTGACCGTCCTCGGGTTCGTCGACGCCGTCGAAGACGAGTTCGCCAGTGCCGACGCATTCGCATACGTGAGTTTTCTCGACTCTTTCGGGACTGTGATACTGGAAGCACAGGCCGCCGGACTCCCCATCATCGGGGGCGACGCAATGGGCGTTCCGGACGCCGTCGGTGACGCCGGTGACATCTGTCCACCGACGCCCGACGGCGTCCGTAACGCCCTTGACCGCCTCCTCACTGACGATGACCACCGCGAGTCGCTCGCGACCCTAAGCCGTAAGAAGATGGCAACGTACAACGAGGGGTGCGCCGCTGACCACGTCGATGTCTGGGAACGAGTACTCCATACGTAGTCAGCGACCGAACCTAAGCTACTCCTGATATCCGAGGTCACGGAGGCGCTGGCGAACCTCCTCATCCATCTCGACATCACCGAGGTCCTCGCGGCTTTCGTCCAACAACGCCACATGGTCCTCTAGCGTTTCGCGAAGATCTGATAATACGTCGAGATTTTCAGTAGCTATATCGTTTATTTCATCCGGATCAGAAGTAAGGTTGTACAGTTGCTCATCGCCATTCTCCTCACGGATATACTTCCAGTTCGTGGTCCGAACAGCAAACCGGCGATCGTCTGTGTCAGTGTCGGCCCATTCGGCGACGACCTCTGACCGATTCCATCGGTCGTCGACTTGACTCAGCGGTTGACCCCGATAGGTCTCCGGTCGATCGACATCCGCTTTATTGGCGAGAGTCGGTGCCAGATCCATCAAGCCGACGAGATTGTCGTTATCTCCTGTTTCCTCTTCTCCAGTCTCAACAAACAGCGGCACGTGAATGACTTCGTCGTGGAAGGTGGCACTGTGACTGAACCCGTCGTGATCGAGGAATTCTTCTCCATGATCGGCGGTAAACGCGATTAAAGGGTCATTGTCCCATTCCGCCTGAAGCGTCTCTATCAGCCGTTCGACTTGCGCGTCGACATAGGCAATCTCGGAGTCATATAGGTCTATGAGGGTCTCAAACTCGGTGTCAGCTATTTCCTCCGGCGACTCTAACATCTTCCTCCGAAGCTGGACGGCGTCACGGTCGTTGACCGGTTCATCACGGAACCGACGCTGATGCTCCGACGGCGGGACATAAGGATGGTGGACATCCATATAATGTACCCAGAGGAAACGTGGAGTGCTATTCGTTGAAGACGCCCAAGAGAGCGCGCGATCGGTGATATCCTGAGCGTCAACATAGGCAGAACCGAGTTCAATACCTGCCCTTTTTTCAGTCGCGTTGAATGCCTGTTGGAGAAACCCGTAGAGACGGCCATCAGAATCAAGATGTGTTTTAATTTCTTGCCGGAGTTTAGCGATCGTCCCCGGATCGGATTTCGAATCAAAAAACCGATTGAATCCTCTATCGTAGCCGAAATCAGCAGAGAGATAGAGATTCGAATGGAAACCAGCAGTCTCGTAGCCTGCGGCTTTCAAAATCTCGGCAATTGTGGTTCGTTTCGGGGAGAGCCGTTCGAATCCCCCGTACTCAAGCGCATACGAAGACGTCATGATAGATGGAAAAGAAGGCCGGGTAGAGCAGGCATGGGAAAAAGCGGATTGGAACGTTTCGGCGCTGGCGGCACGTTCGTCGAGATTCGGGGTTGTATCTCGATCGTATCCGTGCCAGCCGACGTGATCCGCACGGAGCGAATCGACTGTCACGAGAACGATGTCACGCATATGGCCAATGTGGCCCGCGGACTATTTGACGCTTTTGAGCGCTTCCGCGTAATCCGACGCCACACTCTCCCAATCGAACTCCGCCGCGAACGACGCCAACGTAGAGTCCGACCTGTTTCGCGCTGCGTTTTCGATTGCTTGTGCGATTGCCCCCGGTTCCGGACGCGTGAACTCCACCAACCCCTCGAATCGTTCTTCAGATCTACCGGCTGATTGAACGACAGACAGACCGGCAGCTCCGTACTCTAATACTTTGAGCGTGTGAGGGTCATCCACCAATGAAATCCCGACATCGGCTGATGCGAGGTATCCCGGAACTTCTTCGTGAGGAACAGTGCCGAGGTAATGTACGTTTGACCACTCTAATTCCCTCTCTTTCACCGTGTTTCGTAAGCTCCCATCACCGAGCACAATTAGTGACCACTCGGAAAGAAATTCCATTGCGTCCATCAGATCTGTGACGTGATATATTGGTTCGAGACCACCGACGTATATCGCGACATTATCCCTGAGCGAAAGTGTGGATAACTTGTTTCGTGCCGATTCAACCGCATCTGGATCCGGGTCGGCAAACCGATCGTAGTCGACTCCCAAACTTGTCGGGTTGACTTCATTCGCATACCGTTCAACGCGCAACCGCTCCTCTTCGTACACGTACATAACACAGTCCGAAAGAGCGAAGCAGACGTTTTCGACGAACTGAACGGGGATGGCAGTAACTACCGAGTTCGTTTCACGAAACTGTCGGATTGGATCTACGTGATCGCCAATTACGGGTTTTCCGGTGAGTTTTCCAACGAAAGTCGCGGCGAACGCGCCGGCACGAGTCGTACCGATAACGACATCGTACTCATTACGTTCGGTGATCGCCTCTCGAATCGTCTCCAACGTCGTAGCAACAGTTTGTACGTCGAATCCGGCTGACCGGAGATGAGACGAGATCCGCTCTCGGCCGACGCTTATATTATCGGGCTTATCGGGGGTAAACCACCTGACGCGAGATTCATGTTGCGGCACAAATCTAGCCTCTACGCGACGCTACGAATCAGGAGTTAATAAGCACTTATACCTCTCTCGTCGGAAACAGACGATATGAATCTTCGATACGCACTTAGAGAAATTCGGAAAAACGGTACAGATCGGACTTGGTGGCGAAAGCGTTTTTTAACCCATGTGGTGAGTCAGTACTTCACAAAGATCAGAAAACCCGATAGCGAACCTGTCACTGATCGAGAGTGGGATAATATGATTATTTTAGATGCGTGTCGGTACGATCTATTTCACGAATTGTATCAAGAGGATCCCCTTCAGGGGGAGCTACGATCACGAACGAGTGTTCAGTCGGGAACCCCTGGATTTCTCTCGGAAACGTTCGCGAACGACAAGTTCCACGATATCGTGTACGTGACGGGGAATCCGTACGTAAATACTGATTTACCACCTGAAACTTTTCACGCTGTGGAATCCGTATGGCAGGATGGGTGGGATGATGATCTACACACTGTTCACCCTGACACGATGGCTGAGCGGACAGTGGAGATAGCAAACCAGTATCCCAATAAGCGAATTATCAGTCACTTCCTCCAACCACACGCACCGTTCGTCGGCGACGTCAAACTCGGCCACCGAGAGACGTTCGCCATTCGTGAGCAAGCAATGGGAGACGATGACGCGAGGACCCGCAATCGGACGCCTTTCGAACTACTTGATGCGGGTATCGTGACACGCGAGGAGGTGTGGGAAGCATACCGATCGAATCTCAGATTCGCGTGGCCCGCAGCTAAGCGGCTTCTCTCGGAATTTCGGGGGTTGACTGCGGTTACCTCCGATCACGGGAACGCGATGGGCGAACGCGCGTGGCCCTTCCCGATTCGGGTCTACGGACACCCGCTCGGGGTTTTGATTCCCACACTCACTCAGGTACCTTGGCTCACGCATACAAACGGACGAAGGAGAGAGATAACCACGGAGCCACCAATTTCCGGATCTACCACGATTGACGAGTCGACTTCAGAACGACTTCGTATGCTTGGCTATGCCGAGTAGTCGAGAGCGCCGTAAAGGTATCCAAACCCGACTAACGCGGTGAGAATATACAGCGTAACGAGTCGTTGTAGGCCAGATACAGACGGCGACGCAATTAACCGACTGAGTAGATGTGGCGTCGCACTCGTTGTGAGATACCTGAGAAATGCTCCCTCTTCCCCGCCCTCGTCGTCGACGAACGACTCCATCGCTCGCTTCGAGTACCCCTGCCAGAACGCCCGGTCGGTCAACCACCGAAACTCCGTCCGATACTCGAACACCTTGTGCGCCACTTCGGCTTCCGGATCGTACCACACGCCTTGCCCGTACTCTTCCCGCATCCGGGCACACAACTCGGTCTCCCCACCTTGGAGGTTCTTGTCCCCCTTCCGCCCGCCGATCTCGACGTCGAACCCACCCAACTCCGCGAACACGTCCGCTTGAAACGAGATATTCGAGCCGAAGGTGTTCCGCACTTCGCCCGGGCCGTCCGCGAATCCACGATGCGTCACCCCGACCAGCCAGTAGAACTCCTCGGGAAGAAACGACGGCTTCCCGGCGACCCACTCGGGGATCATCTTCCCGCCGGCCGCGATGGCGTCCCCCTCTTCGTAGGCGCGAATCAACCGTTCGGCCCACCTTTCGTCTGCCACCGCGTCGTCGTCGATGAACGCGACTACGTCGCCGGAGGCCAGCTCCGCACCGCAGTTTCGACTCGCAAGCAGTCCCAGATTCTCGTCGTTACACGCGATCACTGTGTCCTCGCGGTCGCCGTAGTCCTCCACGACGCGCTCGTACACTTCCGGCGTCCCGTCGACGATCACGACGAGTTCGACGTCGTCATGAGTCTGCGCGAGGACGCTGTCGGCGGCCTCGCGGAAGTGCTCGTACATGTCGAGCGTGTACGTACAGACGACGACCGAAACCTTCACACCGAGAGACTTTCGACGCGTGCGCTTATCATTTCCGCCTCGGGTTGGTGTCAAACGTGTTCGCAGTCGAGCACTCCGGACACACGCAGCGGACGCGGGTATATGACAAGCCTTATGCGCGTTTTGGCAGTGCCTTGCGGTAATGAGCGATTCGAACGATCCGCCGGACGAATCGGGTCCGTCCCCGTCCGATCTCCTCGCGCGGTGGTATCACGTTCCCGCCCTCCTCGGAGTGGTCGTGTTCATGCTGTGGACGCGGCTGCGCTCGTACGGGAACTTCATCCAGAACGGTGAAGTGTACTTCCGCGGCAACGACGCGTGGTATCACTTCCGCACCACGAGCTACCTCCTCGAAAACTTTCCTAATACCCTTCCGTACGACGTCTGGACCGGCTTCCCGTTCGGGACGAACGCCGGCCAGTTCGGCACGCTGTGGGACTACATCATGGCCGTCGGGATCTGGATCGCCCGACCGATCATGGGGAGTACCGAAGAGGTCATGCTCGTCATGGCACCCATCGTCGGCGCACTCATCGCGGTGCCGACGTACTTTATCGCCCGCCGGTTCGTCGACCGCGTCCCGGCACTCGCGGGCGCTGCGACGCTGGCGCTGTTCTCTGGCACGTTCCTCCGCTACACGCACGTCGGCTTCCCCGACCACAGCGTGGCCGAGGTGTTCTTCCAGAGCACTGCCGTTCTCGCGTTCCTCACCGCGCTCGGCGTCACCGAACGCGAGAAGCCGGTGTGGGAACTCGTCGTCGATCAGGACTGGGACGCGCTCCGCCGCCCCGTCGCCTACGCTACCGCGGCCGGCGTCGCGCTCGGCCTCTACATGTGGACGTGGCAGCCCGGCATCCTGATGGTCGGCTTCACGGGCATCTTCCTCGCGGTCAAGCTCACGAGCGACACCTACCACGGGAAGAGCCCGGAGCCGGTCGCGTTCGCCGGCGCGGTGGCGATGGTCGTCGCGGGCCTGATGCAGGTTATCCCGCTTGACACGTTCCGATTCGCCCCGAGCGAGTACTCGCTGCTCCAGATCGTGACGCCGCTCGGCGTCGCACTCGGCGCCGTCTTCCTCGCGTGGCTCGCCCGCCAGTGGGAGGCGCGCGACCTCAGCACCGACTCTTACCCCGCTGCGGTCGGCGGCCTCATCCTCGCGTCCGCAGGTGTCGTCTGGCTCGCGATTCCGTCGCTGTGGTCGACGATAATCAATAACCTCCTCAACACCGTCGCTTTCTCCGCGAGCGCTGGCGCCCGCACCATCGGCGAGGCGCAACCGCCCCTCCAGGAGGCCTCGTTCTCGAACTTCGTTCTCTCGCAGTACGGGCTCGCCTTCTTCCTCGCGCTCGCCGCAGTGCTCTACATCCTCGCGCGCCCGCTCTACCGCTCCGACGACACAAACCACACGCTGTACATCCCGGCCGCGCTCGCGGTCGTCGGCTCCGTCTACGCGGTCCCACAGGCGTACGGCGCCATCGGCGGCCTCGTCGGCGTCGACTGGCAGGTGATCGGCCTGCTCATCGCCGCCGCCTTCCTCGTCGGTGCGACGCTGCTCGTCGAGTACGACGCCGAGGAGCTGTACTTCGTCGTGTGGGCGGCGTTCATCGGGAGCGCCGCGTTCACGCAGGTCCGCTTCAACTACTATCTCGCCGTCGTCATCGCGGTCTGCACGGCGTACTTCCTCCAAGTCGCGCTCGACGCCTTGGATCTCACCTCGCTCGACGCGCTCCGCGACATCGAGGGCTGGCAGGTGCTCACCCTCGCGGCCGTCCTCGCCGTCCTCTTCGTCCCGCTCGTTGGCGTCGCCACGCCGGTCTGGCAGGCGGGCAACTCCAGTCAGCCGGGCAACGTCGTCCAGTGGGACGAGAGCCTCCAGTGGATGAACGACGAGACGCCGCAGCCGGGCGAACTCGAGGGCGCGGACAACCCGATGGAGCTGTACGGCACCTACGAGCGGCCCGCAGACGGCGACTTCGAGTACCCGGAGGGCGCGTACGGTGTCCAGTCGTGGTGGGACTACGGCCACTGGATCACCACCCGCGCCGAGCGGATTCCGAACGCGAACCCGTTCCAGCAGAACGCGGGCGCAGCGGCCGACTACCTGCTCGCGCCGAGCGAGGAGGCGGCGGCCGAGGTGCTCGCGAGCCAGAGCACCGAGGGGAACGACACCCGGTACGTGATGGTCGACTGGCAGATGGCGTCGCCGAACTCCAAGTTCAACGCGCCGGTCACCTTCTACAGCGGCAACGAGACGGTGCGCGACTTCAACGAAGTACTCTACCAGCGGGTAGAGGGACCGCAGGGCCAACAGGGCGGCCTCCGAGCGGCGCTTCAGACACGGACGCAGCGCTATCACGAGAGCCAGATGATCCGGCTCTATCAGCATTACGGCAGCGCGGTCGAGCCGCAGCCGGTCGTGATCGACTGGGAGCCGCAGACCGCACAGACCCAAGCGGGCGAGCAGGTCGACATCAAGGTCCTGCCGAGCGAAGGAGCAATCCGGCGGTTCGATAACCTCTCGGCCGCGCGGTCGTACGTCGATGAGGACGGCTCCGCGCAGGTCGGCGGCGTGATGGGCGTGCCCTCGGAGCGCGTCGACGCGCTCGAACACTACCGGCTGGTCCACGCCACGGAGGCGCCGGGGCGGTCGCCGTACGCCCAGCAGGCGCAGATCCTCGCCCAGCGGTTCGGGGTCGACCTCCAGTCGACGTTCGGCGAGTCACTGTTCGGCGCGTTCAGCGACGACTTCGTCAAGACGTTCGAACGGGTACCGGGCGCGACGGTCGAAGGCTCGGGCGCCGAACCCGGCCAAGAGGTCACAGCGACGGTCGAGATGCGGAAGCCGAACGGCCAGACGTTCGAGTACACGCAGTACGCGACCGCCGACGACGACGGCGAGTTCGCGTTCACGCTCCCCTACTCGACGACGGGCTACGACGATTTCGGCCCCGAGAACGGGTACACGAACACGAGCGTCCGCGCGACCGGGCCGTACAACATCACCACCGCGCAGACGACCGGCGACGACCTGTACACGACCGAGCGGTTCGGACAGGTCGAGGTGACCGAAGGGCAGGTCGTCGGTGCCGACGACGCCGCAGCGACGGTCGAACTGGAGGAGCGGATTATTGACTGCCCGAGCGGCGACCCCGAGTGTCCGGTCGACGACGGCAGCGGGAGTGACGGCGGCGACTCGACGAACTCGACGGACGCGGGATCGCTGATCGGAGTGGAACCGGCCGCGACCACGGGGGCGACCGCGACGCCGACCGCGACCGCAGCGAACTGACCGCGGTCCCGGACCGTGCGGTCGACACGGCCGCCCGATACCCGGTCCTTCATTACTGCGGCCCCGCTTTCCCCGAGCAGATGGTCGGACTCCGCGAATGGGCGACGATATACCTGAAAGGTATCGCGATGGGCAGCGCCGACGCGGTGCCGGGCGTCTCCGGCGGCACCATCGCGCTGATCGTCGGAATCTACGAGCGGCTGATCGCGGCGGTCACCGCGGTCGACCCCGATCGGATGCGGCGCGTACTCGCGGGCGTGCGGCCCGGTCGCCGCGTCGACGCGCGGGCCGCGTTTCGCGAAGTCGACGGCGCCTTTCTCCTCGTGTTGGGCGCCGGGATCGGCACCGCCGTCGTCACGGTGTTGAGCGGGGTGAACTATCTGCTCTCGACCCGAGCGGTCGCGACCTACGGTTTCTTCTTCGGGCTGATCGCGGCGAGCGCCGCGGTGTTGCTCGGCGACGTCGACCTCTCGACGCCGCGCCGGAAGGCGGCGGCGGCCGGCGGGTTCGCGCTCGCCTTTCTCGCGTCGGGCGTCGCCGGGACCGCACTCGGCAGCTCGCTGCCGGTCGTCTTCGTCGCGGGCGCCGTCGCGGTCAGCGCGATGGTGTTGCCGGGGATCTCCGGATCGCTGTTGCTCGTCGTACTCGGGCAGTACGAGTACATGTCCGGTGTCGTCTCCCGGTTCGTCGACGCCGCCGCCGATCTCGCCCTCGGCGGCGGTACGAACGCGCTCGTTGAGACGCTGCCGCCGGTGGCGACGTTCCTGCTCGGCGGGGTCGTCGGCCTCTTCACGATCGCGCACACCGTCCGGTACGCGCTGTCGCGGGCGCGGGCCGCCACGCTCGCCTTCCTCGTGAGCCTGATCGTCGGGGCGCTGCGCGCGCCGCTCGTGGAGGTGTCCGTCCGGCTGGCCGAGAGCGGCGAGTCGTGGCTGGCGGCCGCGCCGCGGTTCGCGGTGGCGGCGCTCCTCGGCGCCGGGCTCGTCGCGGTGTTGAACCGGTACTCCGCCGCCGTCGAGTACTGACCAGCAGATTGGGCCCAATCAGTTAGCGAGAGTAACTCACAGCCAGTCGGTAGTGATGTACGTCACCGTCTCCATAGCTTCTCGGTCCGGAAACGCCTCGATGACGCGTTGGATGATGTGATAGAGTTCCTGTGTCGCGAGCGATTGGTCCGGAACGTAGAACACGCCGCTATGCGAGTCGACGGGCATCCGAACGAAGCCGTCATCGCTGGTGACGATGATCCGGTCATTCTCGACGGCGTACCGGCGAATCGCCTCATCGTCGACGCCTTCACCCAGCTCGTTCACGTCGACGACACGCTCTACGCCGTTGCCGGCTGTGGCGAGTTTGTCGGCGAGCGGCGCGGCGATGTTCTCGTCGAGCAGAAACGACGCCCGCATGCGCTACGAGTCCGCCAGATCCTCGGGGCAGGTGATGATGTTCGGATCGTCTTGTGCGGCATCATCTAACTCTCGACGACGTTCCTCGACCGCCCGCATCTCTTCCGGGTGGTCGTGATAGTACGCCAGCGCGTGGTACACGTCCGAAGCGGTGAGGTCGAAGCGATCCGCGACCGTCCGGGCGTCGAGGCCACGCTCTTCGACCAGCGCGTGGATGTGCCGGACGGTGACCCGCCGGTCTCGGATGTGCGGCTCGTCGTGGATGTCCGACTGAGTACCCGAGACGACGGTGTTCAGCTGCCTCGACATACTCACAGATACAGTCGCAATGGTGTTTAGTCTTTGCCGATAGATGGGGTGTGCGTGTTTTCCGACCGATGGGGATGTGCCTCAGCGCACAACGCCTTTTCAGCTCACGACTATACACCCGGACATGGTCCAATTGGAATCCGACTCGGAACTCGACCGCGGCGACGCGGCGCCCGACTTCGAACTGGCCGGTGCGGACGGGGAGACGTACGCGCTCAACGACTTCGAGATGGAGGCGCTGCTCGTCGTCTTCACGTGTAACCACTGCCCGTACGCGAAGGCGAAGATCGACCTGCTGAACGACCTGGCGGCCGAGTACGACGACCTCGCCGTCGTCGGGATCAACCCCAACGACGCCGACGCGTACCCCGAGGACTCTCTCGACGCGATGCGCGAGGCGGTCGCGGACGGGACCGTCGCGTACGACGCGTACCTCCGCGACGAGACCGGCGCGGTCGCGGCCGCCTACGACGCCGTCTGTACCCCCGACCCGTTCCTCTTCGGCCGCGAGGACGGCGGGTGGCGGCTCCGCTACCACGGGCGCCTCGACGACGCGCTCAACCCCGACGACGAGCCGACCGAACTCTACGTCCGCGACGCGGTCGACGCTGTGCTCGCGGACGAGGCAGTCGAGATTCCTGACCAGCCCTCGCGCGGCTGTTCGATCAAATCACCTACACCCGGCGTAAACGCCGGGGTTTGTCAGTGAACTCCCGGTCTACCCGCGTGATACGGTGGGCGTGAAATCGCCGCTCCCATTCACTGTTCCTGACTTCAGGGCAAGGTGATTGGTTGCCCCTCCAGAACCAGACTTACGCCGATTCTGGAGATACCGCGCTGCTATGTTTCGCGCCGCGTTGTAGTCGCTGTGTAGCTCTTTACCGCACTTCTGACACACAAACTCATCGCCGTCGCGGTTATCCTCATGTGTGAACCCACACTCGGAATGACTACACTGCTGGCTTGTATAGGCTGGATTCACCCCTTCAACAGTGATTCCATCAGACTTCGCCTTGTAGGTTATCTTCCGCGATAGCTCTCGAAACGCCCACTGCTGGAACTTTGAGAGATCCGACATCCGCTCTCGGAGATTCTCTAAGTCTTCCAGTATAATTGTCTCACACCCGTGGGCGACAGCCTCAGTAACTACCTCTTTCGACACATGGTGTAGATAGTTCTCGCTCCAATTGGCGAAGCGATCACCNCCAATCGACTGGATTGTGAGATGGGCTGATCGCGTTCCGTTCTGTTGTAGGTTGCCGCGTCGGCGTTCGTATTCGCGGCGTTTGTGGTTCAGTAGGTCTGCGTTACCGATGAACGCACCAGAGCTGGTCACAGCGAGATTCCCGTCCACGTTGCGATCTACGCCAAGGACTGTTCGGCCCTCGGCTTCTTCCTGCGTGTCGTCACGTTCCTGCTTGACTGAGACGTGGANCCCGTCCACGTTGCGATCTACGCCAAGGACTGTTCGGCCCTCGGCTTCTTCCTGCGTGTCGTCACGTTCCTGCTTGACTGAGACGTGGAGGTAGTAGGTATCTGTCTGCTGGTCGTATCGGAGCTTCGCCCCCTGTTTGTCCCATTCGTCTGATTCCATGTACTCAGCCTGAATGGAATCGTCTGGATAGACGTATTCGGTTTTTACACGACCACTGCCGTAGGCGGCAAGCGTACAATACCCATCAAAATAGCTGATTGCATTGGTATTGTAAACGGTCGTGTTTGACGTGAACACCGGCTTGGAAACTTTCTCACCCTCTTTCATGCGCTCAACGACGCCACGAAGTGCATCGGCGGCATGGTTGACCGCAGCAACACAGAGGTCAGAGTGCAATCCGGTTTCATCTCGGATGTCGTCGTAGAGGTATGGTTGAAGCTGGGAGCGAGAGGTAATCACGTACCCGTCGTTGTTGCCCTCCCATCCTCTATCAGCGAACCGCTGGGCGGCGTTCCTGAAGATATCCATTGTTTCCTTCAGGTCGTCCCGGCGGTCGTTGGGAACGGAGAGTTTCACGACAGCGGTACGTTGGAGCTCCATTTACACATCACATGTGGTTTTATGTATTTATATGAGTTGGGGGTTGGCTAAGATAGTATTTTGTAGTTGGGTGTTACTCATGGCACGATTCCCCCCGCCGTGAACGGCGGGACTCCCTTGCTGTATTACGTGGCTGGAGGCCTGAGTCACCCTCGCTAAGATCACACGCTAACACCGGATCGCCGTGCCGGCGGAGACGGCTTAACAAGGGTCCGGACCGAAGGGAGGCCATGAGCATGAAAGGCGGCGAGCCGGACCTCCACGAGATCGATCGCTACGACGGCGGCGTGGGCTGGATCGCGTACCCCGACGAGACGATGGAACGCGCGAGCCACGCCTTCGCGGTCGAGAACGAGGAGGCGGACGAAGACGACGTGTGGGTTATCGACCCGGTCGACGCGACCGGCGTCGACGACCTCCTCGACGAACTCGGTTCCGTCGCCGGCGTCGTGATCGGACTCGACCGCCACGTGCGCGACAGCGGAGAGGTCGCCGAGCGCCACGACGTGCCGGTGTACGTTGCCGAGTGGATGACGGGCGTCACCGAGGATCTCGGGCCGGACGTCGAAGTCGAGCGGTTCGGGTCGCACCTCGCAGACACCGGCTTCGAGACGCTCCGGATCCGCGACTCCTCGCTGCCGCCGTGGCAGGAGGTCGGCTTCTTCGACGGCGAGACGCTGATCGTCCCCGAGTCGCTGGGCACGGGATCGTACTTCCGCGGCGACCGCGAGCGCCTCGGCGTTCACCCCATGTTGCGGATCACGCCACCGACGAGCGCGCTCTCCGGGCTCGACCCCGAGCGCGTCCTCGTCGGCCACGGGGTAGGTGTCCACGAGCGCGCCGCCGTCGCCCTCGAAGACGCGCTCTCGAACTCGCGGTCGAAGGCGCCCGGCCTGTACGCGAAGACGCTCAAGTCCGCGCTGCCGTTCTGAGCGGACGGACACCGAAGGCAGAGGCCCGACGGGCCGACCGGTGCGTGACCTTTTGCCAGTCCGTCTCGTAGCGAGGGCCGACCAGTGATCTACGTCACCCGCGACCTGTTGACGGTGCTGCGCGAGCGCGCGGCAAACGAGGACCCCGAGGAGGTGAACGTCCGCCTCTCGGCCACGGCGGCCGGCGAGTTCGAGACCGACCTCGGGCTCGACCCGGAGACCCCGGTTGTGACCCACTTCACGCTTCCGTCGGTGGGAGGTTCGGTCAGTTCCGTGTTCGGCGTCGACCTCGGCACGCCGGCCGGCGAGGGCGGCGCTCGGTTCCTCTCGCATCCGGACGGGTTCCTCGGCGTGTCGCGGACCGACGACCTCGCGGGCGTGGTGATCGTCGCGGTCCCGCCGTACGACGACGACTCGGTCGCGGCCTTCGACCGGTCCGGGGATGGAGTCGAACTCGGCGTCGTCGACGCCGCCCCGCCGGACGAGTCAGTGCCGGAGTGAGCCGAGAGCAGGGGTTTGAAGCCGTCGGAGGGAGTAGGCGGCTCCAATGGCAGCACGGCCACCCGGCGGCGGCGATACTGCCGAGCCCGAGGCGATCGAGTTCGGCATCGCGGCGCTCGACGCCCGACTCGACGAGGCGGACGTGTCGTTTCCCGCGACGGCCGCGGAGCTACGGGACGCGCTCGGCGATCAAGAGGTCCCCTACGACGCGCAGGGGCGCTCCATCGCCCTCGGGGACGCGCTGGACCGCGTTCCCCAACAGCGATTCGAAAACGAGACGGCGTTTCTTGACGCGCTCTACCCCGTGTTCGACGAGGCCCGCCGCGAGGAGCGCGGCGTGATCGCCAGCCTCCGCGACGCCCTCCCCTTCTGAAGCGGCTCCGGACGCGGCGTGCCCGGCCGTAAACCGGTTAGCGCGACTCCGGCCGGGCCTCAATCTCGCTCCCGTCCTCCTCCGACTCGCCGGCGTCGTACCGCTCGATGACGTCGTTGATCAGGACGACGTCGCCGACCGCGCGGACCCAGCGGTACGGGACGACGACGCCGGTCGACCCGTCCACCTGTCCGGCGAACAGCTCGTGGTTGAGTTCGGCGAGCGCGAGGCCGGTCACGGCGCGGGCGTCCAAGTCGAGCTGGATGTCTTCGACCTCGCCGACGAAAACGCCGTTGCTCGAGTACACCTCGCGACCGACGAGCGCTGTGATCTCTTCGGGGGCTGCATTCATACACGATACGGTCACGAGCGCGCCTAATAAGCGTTCGTTGTCGAACGACATGCGTCCGACGCCGACGGGCTCCGCATCGCCCCCGTCGCGCTACTTCCGCGGCGCGATCACTTCGATCGGATGCCTCGGGGCGGCGTCCAGCAGGGCGTCGAGCTGCTCGGTACACGACGTGCCGGGCGCGACGACGGTGCGGTCGGTGTCGCCGAACTGCTCGCGCAGCGGCTCGCCGACGTCCACGCTCAGCTCGTAGTAGTCGGTCTTGTAGCCGAACGAGCCGGCCATCCCGCAACACTCCGTGTCGGAGACGCGCACGTCGTAGCCGAGTCGCTCGAAGGTCGCGGTCGCGTACTCGCCCACCCCGACCGTGCGGGCCTGACAGTGCGGGTGGTACGCGATCCGCTTGCCCGACGCCACCGGCCCGGTGCCCTCGCTCGGCGCGCGCAGCGCCGCCGGGTCGGCGCCGTTCTCCAACAGGCCGAAGGCGTACTCCATCGCGTCGTAGCTCGCGTCCGCGAGCCGGTCGTAGGAGTCCTCGGGGAGGAACCGCTCGTACTCGCGGCGGAACGTCGCGAGGTCGCTCGGCTCGATCACGACCACGTCGCGCCCGGCGTCGAGGTGGGGCGCCAGCCCGGCGTAGAGGTCCTCGGTGGCGGCCTCGGCGGTCGCGATCATCCCCTGCGAGAGGGGCGGGCGCCCGCTCCCGGGGAGGTCCGGCACGCGGACGTGGACCCCGAGCGCCTCCAGCGCGCGCACGGTCGCCTTCCCGCGGTCGACGTCGACGTAGTTCGTCGCGGTGTCCGGGTAGACGACGGCCTCGCGGATCGCCTCGGCGGCGGAGACGGCGGGGCCGCCTCGGGCCTCGAACCACTCGACGAGCGACTCGCTCGCGAACGCAGGGAGGTCGCGACGCCGGTCGATTCCGGCGACTCGCTCGGCGAGCGCGCGTAGGGGGCCGGCGTTCGCGAGTCGGTTGGCGACCGGCGCGGTCTTGTGCCCCCACTCCGCGAGCGTGGCGTAGTTGCCGATCAGCCGCGTGGCCAGATCGAGGCCGCCGGGCTCCTCGTCGGGGACCAGCTCCTCGAACGCCCAGTCGAGCTGGCTCGCGTCGGCCTCGCCGCGGTTGATCCGGTCGCGGACCGCGGTGTTGATCCACGGGATGTCGATGCCGACCGGGCACGCCGGCACGCAGCGCGAGCAACCGGTGCAGAGGTCGTTGAACTCGGCCGCGGTGTCGAGTCCCTCGATGCCCGCCTCCCAGCCCGTGGCGATGCCGCCCGAGTACGTTTCGCCGCCGAACGCGTGGCCGCCGACGCTCTGGAAGTTGCCGCAGGCGTTCGAACACGCCGAACACCGGATACAGTACAGCGTCTCCTTCAGCGTCTCGTCGTCGCGCATCGCCAGCCGGCCGTTGTCGATGAGGACGAGGTGGAACTCGCGGTCGTCGGCCGAGTCCGCGGCCAGCGGCGTCTCGTCGTCGTCGAAGTCGGGGACCGGCGAGTCCACGGGCGGCGTGAGCGTCGAGATGTAGGAGGTCACGTCCTGTCCCGTGCCCGACCGGCCGATCAGCTCGACGAACGGGGAGAAGTCCTCGACGGTCGGGACGAGCTTCTCGACGCCCGCGACCGCGACGTGGGTGTCGGTCGCGGTCACCGTCTTCCGGGCGTTCCCCTCGCTGGTGACGAGGAGCATGGTGCCGGAGTCGGCCGCGATGAAGTTCGCACCGGTCATCCCGAGGTCGGCGCCCTCGATCAGCTCGCCGAGCCGTTCGCGGGCGAACATCGTGAGTTCCTCGGCGGTCTCGGGCGGGTCGTCGGGGTCGAACCGCTCGGCGAACAGCTCCGCGATCCCCTCGCGGGACTTGTGGATCGCCGGCGCGACGATGTGGGAAGGCTCCTCGTCGGCCAGCTGGAGCACCCACTCGCCGAGGTCGGTCTCGACGACCTCCACGCCGTCCGCGGCGAGCGCGTCGTTCACCTCGATCTCCTCTGAGGTCATCGACTTCGACTTGACCGCGCGCTCCGCGCCGCGCTCGGCCGCGACCTCGCTGATGTACCGATTGGCGTCGGCCGCGTCGTCGGCGAGGTAGACCGTCCCACCGTTCGTCTCGACAGTCTCTCGAACCTCGTCGATGAGATCGGGGAGCCGCTCGATCGCGTCCTCCTTAATCGCCCGCGCCTCGGCTTTCAGCGCCTCGTAGTCGTCGAGCCGGCCCGTCGACTCGTAGCGTCCCTCGTTGAAGCCGCGGGTGTTCGCCGCGACCGCGTCGCCCTCGGTCGCCAGCAGCTCGCGGATCCGGTCGGCTTTCGTCTCGCGGTCGAGCCCGTCCGCTTCCGCGGTTCCGCTGCCGCCGGTCTCGGCGTCGCTGCTCATCGGTCTCCCTCCGTGTCGGCGGCCGGCTCGTCCGCGGCGGCGGTCCGTTCGTCCGTCGCGTCACCGTCCCCTAACAGCACCACGTGGACCTCCTTCGGCCCGTGCGCGCCGTGGACGAGCCCGCCCATGTCCGCGGTCGCGCTCGGCCCGGTCGCGAACACCACGTCGACCGACTCCTCGCGCGTCCGCGGCCCGAGCCAGTCGAAGGCGTCGGGCATGTCCGGGACGAGGTCGGCCTGGCGGAGGACGACCACGTGGCGGTCGACGAAGAGACTCACCGGCTCCGTGCCGGTCGCGTCCGCCTCCAGCGCGACGCTCCCATACTCGGCGACGCCGAGCGACGCGGCGGTGACGCCGGTGTGGGCCCGGCGTAAGTCGCCGGTCGTCGGATCGGTCTCGACCCGCTCCGGGAGCGTCGCGGGCGAGTCAGCGAGCCCGTCGGGGCCCGAGCGCCCGAGCGGCACCCCGACCGCTGGCTCCCCGGCGGCCGCGTCGACCATGGCCGCGCACTCCGCGGGCGGGCCGGCCGAGACCGCGACGCCGAGGTCGTCGAGTCGACGCGTGAACGTCGACGCGTCTGCGAGTGGCATATTCGTCCCTTCACCGGCCGGCATATGGGTGTTGCGGCGGTTCGCAGTCCCTCGTTGCGCTCGAAGGCGATTTTACCGCCGCCGTCACTCGACCCAGACGGTCTTGCGGTTGACGAACTCCTTGATCCCGGCCTCGGAGAGCTCTCGGCCGTACCCCGAGTCCTTGACGCCGCCGAAGGGGACCCGCGGGTCCGACTTCGTCAGCTGGTTCACGTACACGCAGCCGGCGTCGATCCGGCGCGCCACGCGCTCGCCGCGGTCGCGGTCCTCGGTCCAGACGCTGGCGCCGAGTCCGAACCGCGTGTCGTTCGCCTCGTCGATCGCCGCCTCCTCGTCGGCGACCTCGTACACCGTGGCGACCGGCCCGAACGTCTCCTCGGTGTCGACGGGGCATCCCTTGGGGACGTCGGTCAGAATCGTGGGCGGGTAGAACGCCCCCTCCCGGTCGAGCGGCTCGCCGCCGGTCACGACCGTCGCGCCGGCGTCGACGCTCGCGGAGACCTGCTCGTGGAGCGTCTCCATGAGGTCCGGCCGCGCTTGGGGCCCGATATCGGTCGCCTCGTCGGTCGGATCGCCGACGACGAGTGACTCTATCTCCTCGGTCAAGGCGTCGAGGAACGCGTCGTACACGTCCGTGTGGACCACGAAGCGCTTCGCGGCGATACACGACTGCCCCCCGTTCAGGTTCCGCGCCCAAGCGCCCGTCTCGGCCGCGGCCGCGAGGTCCGCGTCGTCGAGGACGACGAACGGGTCGCTCCCGCCGAGTTCGAGGACCGTCTTCTTGATCTGATCGCCGGCGCTCGCGGCGACCGCGCGCCCGGCAGGGCCGCTCCCGGTCAGCGTCGCCGCCCGGACCCGGTCGTCCGTCAGCAGCTCGTCGACGAGATCCGACGGGATCAGCAGCGACTGGAAGACGTCCTCGGGGTAGCCGGCCTCCTCGAACACCTCCTCGATCGCCAGCGCGCAGCCGGGGACGTTCGACGCGTGCTTGAGGATACCGACGTTCCCGGCCGTGAGGTAGGGCGCGGCGAAGCGGAACACCTGCCAGAACGGGAAGTTCCACGGCATCACTGCCAGCACCGGACCGAGCGGCTCGTGTTCGGTCTTGACCGTCGAACCCGGGGGGCTCGGGTGATGGTCCGCCTCGAGGTACGCGCTCGCGTGTTCCGCGTAGTGGTCGCACACCCACGCGCACTTCTCGACCTCGCCGATCGCCTGCGAGATCGGTTTGCCCATCTCCCGGGTCATCGTCTCGGCGTACTCCCGCTTGTTCCCCCTGAGTACGTCGGCCGCGTTCGAGAGGAGTCGCTCGCGTTCCCGGATCGGACGGGTCCGCCAGTCCTCGAACGCACGCGCCGAACATTCCAGCGCCGCCTCGACGTCGTCCTCGTCGTGTTCGTCGTACGTCTCGACCTCCGTTCCGGTCGCCGGGTTGACCACGTTCATGCGTGTCGTATGTATGTCATGGACCCTCATATTTATATGGAGTGGGATACCACGGATGATCGTTAACAATGGTAACCGGAAACGGAGAAGCCGGAAACAAGTATAACCGGAACGACGATGTGAAGGCTGGTTCGGAAAGCCGAGCGCCGGTCGGACGGCGACGGTTCCTCCAGGCCGCGGGCGCGGGCACGGCGGTCGCGCTCGCCGGCTGCTCGGGCGGGGGCGGCGGCGACGACGGCCCCGTGACGCTCGGCGCCGCGTACATCCTCTCGGGATTCGCGTCGCTGTACGGCGAGGAGGCCGAGCGCGGGATCGAGTTCGCGCAGTCGGAGATCAACGACAACGGCGGCATCGACGGCCGAGAGGTCGAAGTGCTCACCCGCGACACCGAGGCGAGCGGCGACACGGCGATACAGCAGATCCGCAGCCTCGTTCAGGAGGACAACGTCGACGGGCTGTTCGGGCTCGACTCCAGCGGCGTCGCGCAGGCCGTCGCGCCGCAGATCTCGCAGCTCCAGATCCCGTTCATGATCACCCACGCGGCGACGCCGTTCGTCACCTCGCCGCAGGGCGAACACGAGGACTCCGTCGGTAACGAGTACGTGTTCCGCGACTCCAACAGCCTCGCGCAGGACATCTACGGGGCCGCACGCGTCGCCGAAGAGCTCGACGCAACCGAGTGGGCCACCATCGGCCCGGACTACGCGTTCGGGTACGAGACGTGGGACTACTTCCAGGCGTACTGCGACGGGCTCGGCGTCGACGCCGAGTTCACGGCCGAGCAGTTCCCGGCGCTGGCGACGAGCGACTACACGCCGTTCATCAGCTCGATCCTCGACGCCGATCCCGACGCGGTGCTCACCCCGCTGTGGGGCGCCGACCTCACGACGTTCGTCGGGCAGGCCGAGGACGCGGGCTGGTTCGACCAGATCGACCACACGCTGTTCAGCGTCGGGATGGGGACGGACCTCCCGAGCGACGGAAGCCCGCTCCCGGAGGGGGAGTACGCCTCCACGCGGTACGACCCGTTCGTCCCCGACACCGAGACGAACAACTCGTTCCGCGAGGCCTACTACGAGGAGTACGGGACGCTCCCGACGTACAACGCCGAGGGAGCGTACCGCGCGCTCCACCTGTACAAGGAGGCGATCGAGTCGGCCGGGGGCACGGACCCGAGCGCGCTCGTCGACGAGTTCACCGGCATGGAGCACTCGGGCCCGGTCGGCGAGTACCAGTTCAGCGAGACCAACCAGGCGACGGTCGCGTCAATTTGGGGCACCGTCACGTACGACGACGAGTGGGGGAGCAACGTGCTCGACCCCGTGGACCGATACGACGCGGGCCCGGACGTGCTGTCGGAGGCGCTCGGCGACTCCGACCTCCCGACGGGTATCTAACCCGCCGCCACCTCCATGAGCCTTTCATCACTCGTTCCGCTGATCGGTATCTCCGACGTCGTCATCGGGCTGAGCCTCGGCAGTCGGCTCTTCCTGATCGCGGTCGGGCTGAGCCTCATCTTCGGCGTGCTCGGCGTGCTTAACTTCGCGCACGGCGGGTTCTACATGCTCGGCGCGTACGTCACTCTCGCCGTCGTCTCGAACGTCGTCGACAACTTCTGGGTCGCGGCCGTCGTCGGCGCGCTGGCGGTCGGCGTCGTCGGCGCCGCGATCGAGTTCTCGGCGATCCGCCGGCTGTACGAGCGGGCCGACTCGGACCTCGACCAGCTCATCGTCACGTTCGGGTTCGTGCTCGTGATCCACGAGACGGTCCGGTTCGTCTGGGGGTCGGGGTCGTACTCGATCGACCCGCCGGACGTGTTCAACTTCTCCGTGACGTTCGGCGGAAGCACGTTCAACGCGTATCGACTGGCCCTCATCGGGCTTGCCGTCGCGGTGTTGGTGGGGCTGTGGCTGTTCATCACGCGGACGTACTTCGGCTCGCTGGTCCGGGGGACCTCCTCGGACCGCGAGATGGCGGCCATGCTCGGCGTCGACGTGCCACGGCTCTACACCGGGGTGTTCTTCCTCGGGAGCGTGCTGGCCGGGCTCGGCGGCGCGCTCTCGGCGCCGCTCCAGTCGACCAGTCCGGCGCTCGGCGACCAGGTGATCATCGACGCGTTCATCGTCGTCGTCATCGGCGGGCTCGGTTCCATGAGCGGGGCCTTCGTCGGCGCGATGCTCATCGGCATGATGCAGAGCCTCGGCCCGCAGTTCATCAGTGCGGGGAGCATCGCGATCCCCTTCCTCGCGATGGTGATCGTGTTACTGATCCGTCCTGAGGGCCTGTTCGGGGGGATCGGCGAATGAGCGCGACCGACACCGGCGGTCGAGTCAGTCGGTTCGGCTCGGCCGTCGCCGAGGGGTGGACCCGCGAGCGGTTCGGCCTCATCGGCGCCCTCGTACTGGTCCTCGTCGCCTTCGCGCCGCCGTTCCAGGTGTACCTGTTCACCGACTTCCTCGTCGTCGCGCTGTTCGCGCTCGGCTTCAACCTGCTGTACGGCTACACGGGCCTGCTGTCGTTCGGTCACGGCCTGTTCTACGCGGGCGGCGCGTACGGGATCGCGATCGTGTTGCGGGATCTGGGACCGGTGATCGCCGACGTGGTCGGCGCCGGGATCTCGCCGCTCGTCACGTTCCTCGTCGGCGGCGTCGTCGGCCTCGTACTGGTCGTCGCCGTCGCCGTGCCCGTCGGGTGGCTCAGCGTGCGGTTGGAAGAGATCTACTTCGCGCTGATCACGCTCGCGTTCGGGATGCTCGGCTACTCACTCATCATCCAGGACCCGGCCGGACTGACGAACGGGACCGACGGCGTGATCGTCCTGCTCGGCACCGTCGACCTCGGCGGCGTGAGCCTCCGGGTCGGCGGGCGGCGGATCTACTACGCGATCTCGGCCGTCACCGTGGTCGCGGCGACGTACGGGGTGTGGCGCGTCGTCAACTCCCCGTTCGGGACCGTCTGTAAGGCGATCCGCGAGAGCCCAGACCGCGCGGTCGCGCTCGGGATCGACGTCGGCCACCACCGCTGGATGACGTTCATCGTCTCGGCCGCGGTCGTCGGCGTCGCCGGCGTGTTGCGCGCGGGGCTCGCGAGCGTCGCGTCCCCGGGACTCACGCACTGGTCGACGAGCGCGATCGCCGTCATCGCCACCGTGATCGGCGGCGCGACGTACTTCTACGGCCCGATCGTCGGCGCCTTCATCTTCCTGTACATCCGGTGGGCGATTAGCCGCTTCCCGGCGCTCGAAGCGTACTGGGAGCTGTTCTTCGGCGCGCTGCTCATCGCCGTCGTCCTGTTCTTCAAACAGGGCGCCGTCGGCGGCCTCATGCTGATCCGCGACCGCCTGGTCGGGGACGACGCGGACGAACCGAGCGACGACGACGCGCGGACAACTGACGGTGATGGCTCGTGACGACAGTTCTCAAGACTGAAGACCTCCGCAAACGGTTCGGCGAACTGACCGCAGTCGACGACGTCTCCATCGAGATCGACGACGACAAGATCACCAGCATTATCGGCCCGAACGGGGCCGGGAAGACGACGTTCTACAACCTGTTGACCGGCGTGCTCCAGCCGACGTCGGGGTCGATCTGGCTCCGGAGCGAGGGCGGCGGGGAACTCGCCGACGTCACCGACGCGGAGCCGCACGAGGTCGCGCAGGCGGGCCTCTCGCGCTCGTACCAGATAACGAACATTTTCGAGGGGCTCACCGTCCGCGAGAACGTGCGCGTCGCCCGGATCAGCCACGAGGGGACCCGACTCGACTTCCGCTCGCGGGCGACCGCCGACGAGTCGGTGGAGGCCGACATCGAGGAGCTGCTGGACCTCACCGGCCTTACCGACATCGCGGACACGCCCTGCGACACGCTGAGTCACGGCGAGAAGCGGACCGTCGAGATCGCCTTGGCGCTGGCCATCGAGCCGAACGTGTTCCTGCTGGACGAGCCCACCGCGGGGATGAACCCGACGGAGGTCACGGAGATCGTTTCGCTGATCCGAGAGCTCGACGCGGACTTGGACGCGACGTTCGTCGTGACCGAGCACAACATGGACGTGGTCACCGACATCTCCGACCGGATCGTCGTGCTCGCCGAGGGAGCGATCCTCGCGGACGGGTCGCCGGAGGACGTGCTGACGGACGAACGGGTGACCGAAGCGTACCTGGGGAGTGATAGCGTATGACGATACTCACGGTCGACGACATCGACACGTACTACGGGAACAGCCACGTGCTCCACGGCGTCTCGCTGGAGATCGACGAAGGAGAGGTGGTGTCGCTGCTCGGCCGCAACGGCGCGGGGAAGACGACGACGATGCGCTCGATCGTCGGCGCCTCGCCCCCGCGCTCGGGGTCGATCACGTACCGCGGCGAGGAGATAACGGGGCTGTCGTCCGACGAGATCAACGGGCTCGGCATCTCGCTCGTGCCGGAGGACCGCCGGGTGTTCCCCACCCTGACGGTTCAGGAGAACTTCCGGCTGGCGCACAACCTCGCGAGCGACCCGCGGCCGGTCGAGGAGATGTACGAGCTGTTCCCGGTGCTCGACGACCTCCGCGACAGCGACGGCCGGAACCTCAGCGGCGGCGAACAGCAGATGGTCTCGGTCGCCCGCGCGCTCGTCCAGTCGCCGGACGTGCTGCTGCTCGACGAGCCGACCGAGGGGCTCGCGCCGGTGATCGTCGACGACCTCAAGGAGATCGTCCAGACGGTCGTCGACCAGAACGTCACCGTCCTGTTGACCGAACAGAACGTCGACTTCGCCTTCGACCTCGCCGAGCGGGGGTACATCATGGACACCGGCGAGATCGTCTTCGACGGCACCGTCGAGGAGATCCGCGACCGCGAGGACCTCCTCGAAACGTACCTCTCCGTGGGGACGGCGGATGCCTGAGGAGCTCACCCTCCGTCCGTTCTTCTGGCGGGCCACGCGGCTGTTCCCGGAGACGGAGGTGGTCTCGCGCACCCACGACGGGGTCGACCGCTACACCTACGCCGACTTCGGCGACCGCGTCCGGCGGCTCGCGGCCGCGCTCGGTGACTTGGGCGTCGAACCCGGCGACCGCGTCGGGACGCTCGGGTGGAACACCCACCGCCACCTCGAAGCGTACTACGCGGTCCCGCTCTCCGGCGCGCAGCTCCACACGGTGAACCTCCTCCTCCAGGACGACAACGTCGAGTACATCGTCAACGACGCCGCGGACGACGTGCTGATCGTCGACCGCGACGCCGTGGTGATCCTCGACCGCCTCTGGGATCGGATCGACGGCGTCCGCGAGGTCGTCGTCATGGGCGACTCGGTGCCGGAGACGGAGGCAGACCTGCCGCTGTCGGCGTACGAGGCGCTGATCGCGGACGCCGACCCGACCCCGTCGTGGCCGTCGCTCTCCGAGGACGACCCGGCCGGGATGTGTTACACCTCCGGGACGACGGGGAAGCCGAAGGGGGTGGAGTACACCCACAAGATGCTGTACGCCCACGCGATGATGGTGATGACGCCCGCCGCGCTCGACATCGCCGAGGAGGACGTGGTGATGCCGGTCGTCCCCATGTTCCACGTGAACTCCTGGGAGTTCCCGTACGCCGTGACGATGGCGGGCGCGAAGCAGGTGTACCCGGGACCGTCCCCGGACCCCGCCGACCTCGTCGAGCTGATCGAGTCCGAGGGCGTGACGCTCACCGCGGGCGTCCCGACGGTGTGGATCGACGTGCTGGACCACCTGGACGAACACGGCGGCGACCTCTCCTCGCTCGAACGCATCGTCGTCGGCGGGAGCGCGGCGCCCCGGGAAGTTATGCGCCGGTACGAGGACGAACACGACGTGACGATCGAACACGCGTGGGGGATGACCGAGACGATGAGCATCGGGTCGGTCTCCCGGCCGACCTCCGGGACCGCCGCCGGCGACCGCGAGGCGAAACTCGACAAGCGGGCGAAACAGGGGTTACTCTCGCCCGGGCTGGAGATGCGCGTCGTCGGCGACGACGGCGAGCCGATCGCGTGGGACGGCGAGGCGTTCGGCGAACTGCTCGTCCGGGGCCCCACCGTCGTCGGCGAGTACTACAATCGGCCGGAGGCGAACGAGACGGACTTCGTCGCGGCCGACGACGGGGGTGCCCGGTGGCTCCGCACCGGCGACATCGCCACCGTCGACGAGGACGGGTACATCGAGGTCGTCGACCGCGCCAAGGACGTGATCAAGTCCGGCGGGGAGTGGATATCCAGCATCGAGCTGGAGAACGCCCTCATGGCGCACGACGACGTCGCCGAGGCCGTCGTGATCGCGGCGCCGCACGAGCGCTGGCAGGAGCGGCCGCTGGCGTTCGTCGTGCCGAAGGCGGGCCGCGAACTCGACGTGGAGGCGGTTCGTGCGTTCCTCGAAGCCGAGTTCCCGCGCTGGTGGCTCCCGGACGACGTCCGGTTCCGCGAAGAGATTCC
This sequence comes from Halorubrum californiense DSM 19288, assembly GCF_000336875.1. Classification (GTDB taxonomy): domain Archaea; phylum Halobacteriota; class Halobacteria; order Halobacteriales; family Haloferacaceae; genus Halorubrum; species Halorubrum californiense. The sequence goes on from NZ_AOJK01000072.1 coordinate 54,310, forward strand.
GAAGACCGCGACCGGCAAGTTCGACAAGAAGACGCTCCGCGAGACCGTCGACGACCCGGCGCTCCCCTACGCGCCGGGCGACGGGGGTGGCGAATGACGGACGACGACGCGACGCCGGGCGGTACCGAGGGGACGCCGGACGGTTCCGAGGGGGCGCCCGCCGACGCGCTCCCGGACCTCTCGGGGAGGGTCGCGGTCGTGACCGGCGGCGGACGCGGGATCGGCCGCGCGATAACGCTCGGGATGGCCGCGGCGGGGGCGACGGTCGTGCCCTCGGCGCGGACCGCGGCGGAGGTCGAAGCCGTCGCCGAGGAGGCCCGCGACTTGGGCGTCGAGGCGCGCGGGATCACCGCCGACGTGACCGACGACGACGACGTGGACGCGCTGGTCGAGGAGACCGTCGACGCGTTCGGCTCGCTCGACGTCCTCGTCAACAACGCGGGGTTCAACCCCGGGGACGCGCTCGGCGACCCGACGGAGGTCGAGTCGGACGCGGTCAACGGCGTCCTCGACGTGAACCTGCGCGGCTCGTTCCGGACGCTCCGCGCGGCCGGCGAACATCTGCGCGAGGCGGAGGGCAGCGTCGTCAACGTCGCCAGCGTGGCGGGGGAGGTCGGCCTGCCGAAACAGCACCCGTACGTCGCGTCGAAGCACGGCCTCGTCGGGCTGACGAAGAGCGCGGCGATGGACTGGGCGCCGGACGTGCGGGTGAACGCGGTCGCCCCCGGCTACGTCGCGACCGAACTGACCGAGACCCTCCAAGAGAACGAGCGGCTCCGGCAGTCGATCCTGGACCGAACGCCGCTCGACCGCTTCGCAGAGCCGGCGGAGATAGCCGGGCCGGTCGTCTTCCTCGCGAGCGACGCGGCGAGCTTCGTCACCGGCGAGACGCTCGCCGCGGACGGCGGCTGGACGGCGCGGTGAGCCGCCGGCGGGACGCTCGGGGGCTCACAACCGCTCCGTCTCGCCCTCGACGTACGCGAGCGTCCGCGCTGCGAGCTTCGGGACCTGCGTCTCCATCTTCGGATACAGCGGGTCGTCGCTGTCGTCGTTGAGGTGCCGCGCGAGGAACATCTCGCCGAGCCCCGCCATCTTGTACGCCGCGAGCGCCCGGTAGAACCGCTCGTGAGCGAACTCTCGCCCCGTCGCCGCCTCGTAGCGCCCGATCAGCTCCGCGCGGGTCGGGTACCCCTCGCGAGCGGTGAACGTCGACATCAGGTCGGGAATCGCCGGGGCCGGGTCGCCCTCGTCGTACCAGAACAGCAGCAGCCAGCCGAGGTCGGCGAGGGGGTCGCCCAGCGTCGACAGCTCCCAGTCGAAGACGGCGACGACCGCCGGCGGCGTCCCGGGCCCGTACATCACGTTGTCGAGCTTGAAGTCGCCGTCATCCTCGTCGGCGTCCCGCTCGCGNCCTCTCTGACCGACTCCGTCGTCTCGAAGGCCCACTCCAGTTGATTCGTCCACCGCTCGACCTGCCGGGCCGTGTACCCCTCCGGGCGGCCGAACTCGCCGAGCCCGACCGCCTCGTAGTCGACCGCGTGGATCGCCGCCAGCGTGTCGACGAGTTCGGTTCCGAGCCGGTCTCGCGCGGCCGGGTCCGCGAACCGCGCCGGCTCGCCGTCGCGCAACACGTCGCCGTCGGCGCGCTCCATGACGTAGAAGTCGCTGCCGAGGACCGCGGGGTCGTCGCAGGCACGCAGCGTCCGCGGGACCGGAACGCCGGTGTCGCCGAGCGCGTCGACGACGCGGTGTTCGCGGAGCACGTCGTGGGCCGTGTCGGCCGTCTCGCCGGGCGGCGGTCGCCGGATCACCAGTTCGCGGTCGCCCCACGTGACGAACAGCGTCTCGTTGGAGTGGCCCTCGGCGTGTCGCTCGACGTCGAACGCGTCCGCCGGGCCGAACTCGGCGGCGAGGTACGCGCGGAGCGCGTCGGCGTCGACCAGCCGGTCGACGTAGTCGGTCACGGCCGGCCTGCCCCCGTTCGACCCGCCCGGACGGCCGCGGCGGGAGACCGGCTGCCGACCGAACGGCTTTCACCCGTTGTGGGCAGTTGGACTAACATTGTAAATCACTTTCTCGGTAACTTTCCTTCTGTTTCGCGTATTATAGCTTTTTGGGGGTCATCGCCGGAATCTCTATTTACATTGCTAAACAAGGGTCGGCATGGAGTACGACGACGTCGGACGCGGGCCGGAGATCGCCGAGGCTGTCAGGGAGTTCGTCGACGAGACGGTGCTTCCGGTCGAGCGCGAGTGGCTCGGCCGGGGACCGGTTCCGCCGGCCGAGATCGAGGCGCTGCGAGACGCCGCGCGCGACAGGGGGATCTACGCCCCGCAGGTCGACGAGGCGTACGGCGGCCTCGGGCTCGGCTTCCGCGAGATGCTGCCGGTGTTCGAGGAGGCGGGACGGAGCCTGCTCGGCCCGACCGCGCTCCGCTGTGCGGCGCCGGACGAGGGGAACATGCACACCCTCGAGATCGCGGCCACGGAGGACCAGAAGGAGCGCTGGCTCCGCCCGCTCGCGGCCGCCGAGATCGACTCCGGGTTCGCGATGACGGAGCCGATACAGGGCGGGGGGTCGGACCCGAAGATGCTCGGAACGACCGCCGAGAAGGACGGCGACGAGTGGGTGATCGACGGGCACAAGTGGTGGACGACGGGCGGGGTCGACGCCGACCTGCTCCTGACCTTCGCCCGCACCGATCAGGACGCGCACCCGTACGCGGGATGTTCGGTCATCCTCGTGCCCGCCGACGCCGACGGCGTCGAGATCGTCCGGAACATCCCGCACCTCGGCGAGGGGTTGGTCGGGACGACGCACGCGGAGATCCGGTTCGACGGCGTCCGGGTCCCGGTCGAGAACACGCTCGGCGAGGAGAACGAGGGGTTCACGCTGGTCCAGCGGCGGCTCGGACCCGCTCGGCTCACCCACTGTATGCGGTACGCCGGGATGGCCGACCGCGCGCTCGACATCGCGACCGCCTACCTCTCCGAGCGGGAGGGGTTCGGCGAGAAGCTCTCGGAGAAGCAGGGGCCGCGGTTCCGGATCGCCGACCGGCGCACCGAACTCCACGCCGCCCGCACATTGGTCAGACACGCCGCCGGGCGGATCGCCGACGGCCACGAGGCGCGGATCGAGGTGGCGATGGCGAAGACGTTCGCCGCGAACGTGACCCAAGAAGCGATCGACGACGCCCTCCAGTTCTGCGGCGGCAACGGGATCGCCTACGACCTGCCGATCGCGCGCTTCCACGAGAACGTCCGGCAGTTCCGGATCGTGGACGGCGCCGACGAGGTCCACCGGCGGTCGATCGCGCGCGACGCGTTCGAGGACCCGCCGACAGAGGAGCTGGAGGCCGTCACTCGGTTCGGCGAGTTCGATTGAGCAAACGGTCGGCGCCGGGGGTCACGCCTCGTCGCCGTCCTCTTGGAACACTTCGAACAGCTCGGGGTCGGTCCCGAACTTGAGGACGTTCGTCACGACGGAGTTGCGGAGGTTGTTGATCAACTCGCCGTACTCCTTGTAGAACTCGTGGATCCACTTCGACTCCTGTTCGCGGTCTTTGAACATCATGATCGTCTTCCACTGGTAGTCGCCGTCCGACAGGAAGTACATGAACGTGTGGCGGCTCGACCGGACGTGTTCGAGCGCCTCGCGCCAGTTCTCTTCGAACCCCTCGGGGTTGAACTGGAACTCGAACAGCGAGAAGAAGAGGTGCTCCTCGTTCGGGACGAGCGCCTCGCGGAACACGCCGTCCTCCCGCATGCGCCGGATCGACTCGTTGACGGTGACGTGCGAGACATCGATGTCGTGTTCCTCGGCCAGGAGGTCCCGGAGTCCGCGGGAGGTGAGCTGCGGGTCGCGAGCGAGTTCCTGGAGGATGATCGTGTCCCGCTCGGAGAGGTGCCAGTCGGGACGCGGCTGTTTCTCGGGCATTGCTTCCATATGGGTGGAGTCGTCACGCTAATCAGTATTTGGACTGGCCGGAAGCCGCGCGGCGACCGCGGTACCGTGCGACCGCGAACCGGCGTCTTCCCGAGACGTGGGGACGGCGGGNGCTAATCAGTATTTGGACTGGCCGGAAGCCGCGCGGCGACCGCGGTACCGTGCGACCGCGAACCGGCGTCTTCCCGAGACGTGGGGACGGCGGGTGGTTTTTGGTGGTTCGACTGCGAAGGGCTCCCATGGCGACCAATACCCCGGGTCCCGACCCGACGGACGGCGGGGACTTCGACTACACCGGCGGCGCGGTGGAGCGACCGGACCTCGTCGACGCGCTCGACGAGCGCGTCGCGGGCGACGTGCGGTTCGACGACTACTCGAAGCGGCTGTACGCGACCGACGCGTCGGCGTACGAGGTCACCCCGATCGGCGTCGTGATCCCGGAGTCGACCGCTGACGTCGCGGCCGTCCACGAGTACTGCTTCGCGGAGGGGATCCCCGTCCTCCCTCGCGGCGGCGGCACCTCCCTCGCCGGACAGACCGTCAACGAGGCGGTCGTCCTCGATCTGACCGGCGAGATGGACGACGTGCTGTCGACCGACCCGGACGCGAAGCGGGCGCGCGTCCAAGCGGGCGCGTACGTCGGCGACCTCAACGCCGCGGTCGAGCCGGAGGGCCTGAAGTTCGCGCCCGACCCGGCGTGGCGCGACAAGTCCGCGGTCGGCGGCGCGATCGGCAACAACTCCACCGGCTCGCACTCGCTGAAGTACGGGAAGACGGACCACTACGTCGAGGAGTTGGAGGTCGTCCTCGCGGACGGCACCGTGGCGACGTTCGGCGAGGTCGCGGTCGAGGAACTTCGGGAGTCGGCGGACCCCGACGCCGCCGACCTGCTGTCCCGAATTCACGCCGAGGTCGTCCGGATCCTCGACGAGGAGGCCGACCAGATAGACGAGCGGTTCCCGGAGCTGAAGCGGAACGTCTCCGGCTACAACCTCGACCGCCTGCTCGCGGAGTACCGCGGGGAGTACGGCGAGGAAGGGGTCGTCAACCTCGGGCGCCTCATGGCCGGCAGCGAGGGGACGCTCGCGACGGTGACGGAGGCGACCGTCTCGCTCGTGGAGATCCCGGAGACGAAGGCGGTCGCGCTGCTCACCTACGACGACCTCCTCGACGCGATGGAGGACGTGGCGGCGTGTCTGGAACACGACCCGGCCGCCGTCGAGGTGATGGACGACGTGCTGCTGGGGCTCGCCGCCGACACGCCCGAGTTCGAGGACGTCGTCGGGATGCTCCCCGACGGGACCGACTCCGTCCTGCTCGTCGAGTTCTACGCCGAGAGCGACGCCGAAGGGAAGCGGAAGGTCGCGGACCTGATCGCTGACCGCGTGGGCGCCGGTGAGGGCGCAGAGGAGGGGCAGATCGACACCGCGGCCGAGCCGAGCGCGGGCGCCGCCGAGACGACGAGCCATCCGCGCCGGGCGGCACACGCGATGGAGGCACACGACCCCGAGCAGCGCGACCGCTTCTGGAAGATGCGCAAGGCGGGGCTGCCGATCCTCCTCTCGCGCACGACCGACGAGAAGCACATCTCCTTCATCGAGGACTGCGCCATCCCGCCGGAACACCTCCCGGAGTACACCCGCGAGTTCCAGCAGATCCTGGAGGACAACGACACGTTCGCCACCTTCTACGCGCACGCCGGCCCGGGGGTGTTGCACGTCCGCCCGCTGATCAACACGAAGGAGGTCGACGACGTCGAGGCGATGCTCGACATCGCCGACCGCGTCACCGACGCGGTGGTCCGGCTCGGCGGCTCCGTCTCGGGCGAACACGGCGACGGGCGCGCGCGGACCCAGTGGAACCGGAAGCTGTACGGCGACGACCTCTGGGACGCCTTCCGCGACCTCAAGACTGCGTTCGACCCCGACTGGCTGCTCAACCCCGGGAACGTCTGCGGGGACGTCGACATGCGCGAGAACCTCCGGTTCGACGCCGACTACGAGTACGACGCCGGCTTCGATCCCGCGATGGAGTGGGCCGTCGACAACGGGATGCAGGGGATGGTGGAGCTCTGTCACGGCTGCGGGGGCTGTCGCGGCCCGCAGGAGACCACCGGCGGCGTGATGTGTCCCACCTACCGCGCCGCCGACGAGGAGGTCCAGTCGACCCGGGGCCGCGCGAACATGCTCCGCGGGGCCATCTCCGGCGAACTCCCGGACGACCCGACCGACGACGAGTTCGTCACCGAGGTGATGGACCTGTGCGTCGGCTGTAAGGGGTGTAAGGTGGACTGCCCGAGCGGCGTCGACATGGCGAAGCTGAAGGCCGAGGTCGAACACGCCCACCACGAGGAACACGGGATCGACCTCCGGACCCGCCTGCTCGGCCATTTCGAGTCGCTCGCGCCGCTCGCCTCGCGGTTCGCGCCGCTGTCGAACCTCCCGAACAAGATTCCCGGGAGCGGGCTCATCGCGGAGAAGGCGCTCGGGATCGCGAGGGAGCGCGACCTCCCCGAGTTCCGCTCGGAGACGCTCGTCGACTGGTTCGAGGCCCGCGGCGGGGCGGGCGTCCCGCGGGAGGAGGCCGCCCGCGACGTGCTGCTCTTCCCCGACGTGTACACCACCTACACGAACCCCGGCGCGGGGAAGGCCGCGGTGCGCGTGCTGGAGGCCGCGAACTGCCACGTCGAGATCCCGGACGTCGACGGAAGCGGGCGGCCGCCCCACTCGAAGGGGATGCTCGACGTGTCGCGCGCGACGGCGAGGGAGGCCGTGGAGACGCTCGCGCCCGACGTCCGCGACGGCTGGGACGTGGTCGTCGTGGAGCCCTCGGACGCCGTCATGCTCCAGTCCGACTACCACGACCTGCTCGACGGCGACGCCAGCGACGTGCCCGACGCCGACGTGGCGGCCGTCTCGGAGCGCGCCTACGGCGTCATGGAGTACGTCGACGCCCACCGGCTCGACGAGGAACTCCCCCTCGACGCCCCGACCGAGTCACTCACCTATCACGGCCACTGCCACCAGAAGGCGACGAAGAAGGACCACCACGCGGTCGGCGTCCTCCGGCGCGCCGGCTACGGCGTCGACCCCCTCGACTCCTCCTGTTGCGGGATGGCGGGTTCGTTCGGCTACGAGGCGGAACACTACTCGATGAGCAAGGCGATCGGCGAGAACCTCTTCGAACAGGTCGACGCCAGCGACGGCGACGCCCTCGTCGCGCCGGGGACCTCCTGCCGGACGCAGCTGGAGGAGGGACCGGGCGAGGTGCCGGAGCCGGACCACCCGATCGAGAAGCTGGCGGCCGCGCTGGCGTAGGCGACGACCAGTCCGGTGGTTACTCCGCCCCGGGCCACACGTTCGCCCCGACGAGGGCGATCAGGTACGAGAACGCGGGGAAGGTCACCGCGACCACGGCGAGGAACGCCGGGTCGAGTCCGGCCGGGTCGTCGGAGAGCCAGCCGGTGTACTGGAGGACGGCCATCGTGAGGACCACGACCGCCGTGTTGAGCGCGTACTCGGAGAGCGACGGGTTCGGGAACCGCATACGGTCGACTCGCGCCGCCGCTCACTCAACGGTTTCGGCCCGGTCCCGCTCGCGTTCCCGCCGGCGGGCCAACACCCGTTGGAACCCCTTTCCGGGCCCGCCCTCGATCGGCCATCCCTTCGTGCGCCACTGCGGGGGTTCCGGCGAGAACTCGGGACACGAGCCCGAACACTCTCGCGCGGTCGGGACCTTCCCCTTCGCCGCGCAGTACGGGACGAGGGCGCGCCCCTCGCGTCGCAGTTCGAAGTGCCGGCAGTCGGGGCGCATCGTGTCGTGGAAGGAGCGCCACCCCTTCCCGTAGGCGCGCTCGGCGATCTCCAGCCGCAGCGTCTCCGTCTCGGGGTCGCGGCGCTCGCCGCCGCTCGGAGAGAGGTCGCTCGGGTGCCACGCCACGTCGGCCACGGCGGCGTCGACGCCCCCGGAGAAGTCGGTCGCGAGGACCCCGGCCTCGACGGGCATCTCGCGGAGCAGGGCGGGCTCGACGCGCTCGCCGGTCGTCTCGGTCGCGAGCCACGCCTCGTCGGCGAGCGCGGTTTCGACGTCGTGTTCGAGCTGGTCGGCGAGCCGGTCGGCCGCGGAGCGGTCGAGGTCCGGCTTGTTCTCGACCGCGACGATCCGCTCCACCCAGTCCGGGTACGGTCGCTTCCGGCGGATCTGGATCCGGTTGCCGTCGCGGCGCTTCTCGATCAGGTCCCGGCCCGCGGCGCGGTGGACCGCCTGTCGGACGTAGCGCCACGGGTAGCCGGGATCGGGGAGCGCGTCACGGTAGAACGCCCACTCGGCGGGCGCGCCGCGAACGACGTGGAGGAGGTCGGAGTCGATGGTCCGGTCGCCGAACGCGCGCCGCCGGTCGAACGCCGCGGGGTCGACCTCGATAACGACGGTGTCCCAGCGGCGCTCCTGCGTGCCCAGTTGTCGGGAGACGATCGCCGGTCGGGGGCCCTCGCTGGGGTGCCAGGCCAGCTCGGCGTGCCGGCAGACCAGTAGCTCGTAGCCGAACTCGGCGTCGGGTGTCACTGGTCGGACCGTCGCGCGGAGCGGACAAAAGCGAACCGCTCGGGGACGGAGCCGTCGCCGCCCGCGAGCCCCCGCGTCCCGGTCAGACGTATTTCCCGCTCTCGTCGTCCTTCCGCTCGTCGAGGTAGTCGTGGGCGTCCTCCAAGATTTCGCGCGGACCGTCCTGGGTGATCGTGTTGAGCGCCTGATCGTAGTCGCGCCACTGGAGGTCGCGGTGTTCTTTCGAGAGCTCCGCGCTCGCCTCGAACGAGCGGGCGATGAACAGGTGGACCGTCTTGTGGATGGTCTTCCCGTTCGCCTCGAACACGTAGTCGTACTCCCTGCGGAACCCGTCGATCAGCCGGAAATCCTCGATCCCGGCCTCCTCGCCGACTTCTCGTATCGCCGTCTGCTGGAGCTCCTCGTCCCCCTCGACCCCGCCTTTGGGGAACTCCCAGTCCCCCGGTCGGCTCTTCAGGAGCAAGTACTCCCGTTCGCCGCGGGTATCGCGGAAGAGGATGGCTCCGGCACTGGTCGCTTCGACCGTCATTAGCCGCAGGTAAGCGATCACCCCTAAAGAGCGTGTCGGACTCCCGAACAGAGAGCGACGACTCGGCGGTGTCGACCGGTCTCCGCGCGAGATTCGCGGCGCGGTCGCGGACGCCCGTCGTGGGTAGGTGCGTTTTTACCGCTCGGGCGGGCATTACCGCACGACCCCCAGCCATGACCTTCGTCACGAAACTCGACTTCGCGTCCGGCGACCGCGACGTGCTCGTCGAGACCGTCCAGGAGCTCAAGGAGACGATCGAACGCAAGGGCGCGGAGTGTAAGGGGCCGCACGCGAGCCCCTCGGAGCGCGTCACCGTGCCGCTGTACAAGGACCTCTCCCCGGGCGACGAGTTCTCGCCGTGGCGCTACGACGTGTACCACCGCTCGATGGAGATCCACGGGGCCGACGACATCGCGCGCGCCGTCGTCGGCCGCGACTTCCCCGACTCGATTCACGTCGAGGTCGAGGTCGACCAGAAGAAGCCGCTCGGCCACCGACGCGACTGAGACCGGCCGCGTTCCGAGCCGCCGGTCGGACGGTCACGGCTGCGCTTTTCGCACGATCAAGAGTCGATCCGCGAGCGTCCCGCTCGTCAGCCGAGCGTCCGCAGGTTCTCCGTCTCGACGCGCTCGGGAAGCCGGGCGAGCGCGCGGTCGCACCACGCGTTGTGGCCGAGCGTGAGCGCCGTTTCGGGGTTGGCCGCCGCGAGCGCGACGACCCCCTCCGCGGCGGCGACCTGTGCCGCGTCGTCGGTCCGCTCCGGGACCTCCGCGGTGAGCGGGTACGTCTCCGAGAGCGCGGGCGGATACGGCCCGAACGGCGGCTTCACGCGCCACACCGCGTCGTACGCGTGGTTCGAGGGCGCCTTCGACTCGGTGAGCAGGAGGTCGTCGGGCGCCGCCAGTCGCGCGAGACGGTCGCGGTGGCGCTCCACTTCCGGGCGGCGAGCCGCCTCGTGGGAGGTGTAAAAAAACGCGTCCTTCGAGCCGGGGTCGGTCCGCTCCAGCTCGTCCGCGTGGTCGAGCAGCGCGCGGTAGCCGTCGAGCATCGCCGGGTGGCCGCGGGCGCGGCGGTCGACGAGTTCGAGCAGCGTTCCCGAGCGGATCGCCTCCTTCACGCGCCGCAGCTCCTCGAAGGTGACGTGGAGGTTGTGTTCGGCGAGGAGCCGCTCCGTCTCGCCGTCGTCGAACCCGCGGAGGTCCGCCGGGGTGTGGTCGGCGCACACCGGACACGAGCAGGGGAAGTAGTCCAGATCTTCGAGGTGTTCCGTCCCCGAGACGGTCAGGTAGCGGCCGTCGCGGGCCATCAGCGCGTAGGCGGCCGAGTCGAACAGGTCGCAGCCGGCCGCCACCGCGAGCGCCAGCATCATCGGGTGGCCGGCCCCGAAGAGGTGGACCGGCACGCCCGGCCCGAGGCCGCGCTTCGCCGCACGCACCGCCTCGACCGTCTCGGCGTAGCGGTAGGAGTTGAGCAGCGGGACCATCGCGCCGACCGGGAACACGTCGAGGTCGGCCGCGGCCGCGTGCCGCCCCGCCTCCTCGCGGAGGTCGGCGTACGTCGACCCCTGGACCGGGCCGTTGACCAGCATCTCGCCGGTCTCGGCGGCCTCGGCGTCGGCGAGCGCCCGCTTCGTCGTCACTAGGTCGCGCTCGGCGCGCTCGCGGTCGGCGTCGGGCGGCGTGGGCACGTCGACGGGGGTCGCCACGTCGCTGCCGATCTGCCGCTGGAACTCGATGATCTCCTCGGTCGTCACGTCGATGTCGCCGTACTCGGCCAGCTGGAAGGAGCCGGAGTCGGTCATGATCGCGCCGTCGAAGCCGAGGAACTCGTGGAGCCCCTCGTCGACCACGCGGTCGCGGATGCGGTCCGTGCTGCGGATGATGTAGGAGTTGGTGATCAGCATCGCCGCGCCGAACTCCTCGCGGAGCCGCTCGGGCTCGATCGTGAGCACGTTGGGGTTGACCACGGGCAGGAGCGCCGGCGTCTCCACCGTGACGCCGGCCCGCGGGACCTCCAGCCGACCGATCCGCCCGGCCGCGTCGTGGTCCCGGATCTCGAAGTGATCGCGCATACCTCGACTGCGCGGACGCGAGCGGTAAGGGTTGCGTTCGGGACCGACCGCGCGCCGCCGGTGCGCGGCCGCCTCGCCGGCCTCAGAGCCCGGTCGGGTGCGAGAGGTACGTCGTCTCGACGCCCCACTCGTCCGTCAGCGACTGGAGCGCGCGGACGCCGAACGTCTCCGTCGCGTAGTGGCCGGCGAGGAACACGGTGACTCCGGCCTCCCGCGCGTCGTGGTAGGCCTGTTGTTTCCCCTCGCCGGTGATCAGCGCGTCGGCGTCGGCCGCGACCGCCTCGTCGAGCCAGTCGACCCCGGACCCGGTGACGGCCGCGACGCGCTCGATCTCGTCGGGCCCGAAGTCGAGGACGCGCGTCGGTGACGCCTCCCCGTCGGGCTGTCCCTCGAACCCGTCGAGCGTCTCACGGAGCGCATCCGCTGACCGCGGCTCGCCCGTCTCGCCGATCGTCCCGATCGTCACCGGCCCGATCTCGCCGAACGGCTCGCGGTCCGTGAGCCCGACCGCCTCGGCGACGCCCGCCGCGTTACCCAGCTCTCGGTGCCCGTCGAGCGGGAGGTGCGAGACGTACAGCGCGATGTCGTGTTCGACCAAGGCCGCGATCCGGTCGTGTGCCCGGCCCGTGACGCGCTCGATACCGCCCCACGAGAGTCCGTGGTGGACGACGAGGACGTCGGCGTCCGCGTCCGCGGCGGCCTCGATGGTCGCCGTCGCGGCGTCGACGGCGAACGCGACGCGCTCGACCTCGGTGTCGTCCGGCCCCACTTGGAGCCCGTTCGCGCTCGCGTCGACGTCGGCGTACGCGGCCGTGTCGAGTTCCTCGTCGAGTCGGTCGACGTACTCGGAGAGCTTCATACCGGAGCGTGGGTCGGCCGAGGAATAAAGCGCGGCGGTCCGGCCGGACCGGAGCCGTCGCAGTCGCGATATATCTGGAATTTCGCAGACGGCTATTTATACGAGGCGGTGGCGCGTGCCTGTGAGGCCGCTTCGCGGCCGAGCCGCGAGGGACCGAAGGTCCCTCTGGAAGCCGGCGCTTCGCGCCGGCGACAGCACGCGCGAGGGAGTCGCTGGCGCCGACCGGCGCCAGCGACGAGGCTGGGGAGGTGTGAGGCTGCGGTGCTGTGCGGGGCGGGACTCAAAGGGGCAGCCGGGAGGCGTTCGCAGGCGACGTAAGCACCGCAGCGAGTGAGCACAGCGAACGAGCGAGGAGCGCAACAAGCCTGCGAACGCCTCCCGGCTGGGGCTTTGGAGGTATTCGCGGGTGATCAGTAGACGTCCACGTCTCGTCGAGCGACTGGGGCTATGGAGGTACTCACGGTCGAGCTACCGATAGCATATAAGCGAGCGGCTGGGNGATCAGTAGACGTCCACGTCTCGTCGAGCGACTGGGGCTATGGAGGTACTCACGGTCGAGCTACCGATAGCATATAAGCGAGCGGCTGGGTGCTTAGAATCCTTCACCGTCGCTTCGCTGACAACCGTATATAAACGACAATTTTAGTCGTCGAGTTCCTCGGCGACGGAGTCCGGAGCCGCGTCCGGCCCGCCGGCCGCGGCGTCGGCGATGTCCGCCTCCTCCGGCCCTTGGGCCTCCGCCGTGAACTCGGGGTCGAACAGCCGGAGCGCGGTCCGGATCGTCTCCCAGTCGTCCTCGCCGGCGGCGTCGCGAAGCGAGCGCGTCGGCGCCGCGAGGAGCTGGCCGACCAGCGCGTCCGCCAAGTCTTCCACGGTCTCCCGCTGCTCGTCGGTCAGGTCGCCCTGCGCCTCCAGCTTCGACATCGCGCGGTCGAGCTCGCGCCCCTTCACCCGGTCCGCGCCGGCGTACATCGCCGAGATGGCGTCGTCCGCGCGCTTGCGCTTGTACGCCTCAAGAATGCGGTCGAGCTCGTCGTCGATGATCGACTCGACCTTCCGGGCCTCCTCGGCGCGGCTCTCTCTGGTCCGCCGGGTGACGTCTTCGAGGTCGTCGATGTCGTAGACGGTGACGCCCTCGCGCGCGCCGGCCGCCGGATCCACGTCGCGGGGCTGCGCGATGTCGATACAGACGACCCGCCCGGCCCCGTCGACGTACGACGGGTGGACGACGAGGTCCGGGCTCCCGGTCGCGGTGACGACGAGATCGGCGTCGGGAATGATCGCGGGGAGGTCAGCGAGCGACACCGCCTCCGCGGGGGTGTCGACCTCCTCGGCGACGAACTCCGCGTGCGGCACCGTGCGGTTCGCGACGACGATCTCCGAGACGGCGGTGTCGTCGAGCGTGCGGGCGGCGAGCGTCCCCATCTCGCCGGCGCCGACGACGACCGCCGACCCGTCGGTGAGGTCGATCTCGCTCGCCGCCAGCCGGACCGCCGCGGAGCCGAGCGAGACGACGCCCTCGTTGATCTCGGTCTCCGTCCGGGCGCGCTCGCCGACGTGGAGCGCCTTCGTCACGGCGTCCTTGAGGACGGGGCCGATCCCGCCGGCGGACTTCGACTCCTCGTAGGCCTCGCGCAGCTGGCCGATGATCTGGTCTTCGCCGAGCACGAGCGACTCCAGTCCGGACGCGACGCGCATCAGGTGTTCTAGGCTCTCCTCGTGGTCGAGGCGGCGGACCGCGCCGCCGCGCACGTCCGGCGCGAACGTCGACAGCGCCGTCGCCCCGTCGACGGTCCGGTCGGTGACGACGTACGCCTCCGAGCGGTTGCACGTCTGTACCGCGAACGCCTCCTCGACCCCTTCGCGAGCGAGCAGGTCGGAGACGGTCGCGCGGACGCCGTCGCCGCCGGCGGCCTCGATTTCGTCGACGGTCGCGTCGGCGTGGGCGACGCTCACGCCGGCGATCGCACCCGTCTCTCTCATCGGTCGAGTACCTCCTCGATCACGGTGTCGGCCTCTTGCCGTCCGTTGGATCTCCCCTTTTGTAAACCCTTCCAAACCCCCCGCGATCTGACAACGCGCCGGACCGCTTCCCGGCGTTTCTCGGGCGGTATACCCTCGGATTTCAGCTCCTCGCGGATCTCCCCGGAGAGCGCCGCCATCGCCCCCGCGCCCGCTATCTCGGCCTCGATCCGCTCCCGCAGCGCCTTCGCGAGCGCGGGGCTCGTTCCCCCCGTCGAGAGCGCCACGGTCACCGGGTCGTCCTCGACCGTCGCGGGCACCACCACGCTCCCGGGATCGCGGCCCCCCGAAACGTCGGTCCGATTGATCAAGAGTCCCATGTCGAGCGCGGCAGACTCCACCGCGGCGTTGACCGCGCCGTCGTCGGTCGCGGCGACCGCGAGCGCCGGGGCGAGTCGGTCGATCCACTCGGCGACGTCGTCGGCGTTCGGCGCGGCACGGACCAGTTCGACGGCCGGCGCTTCGTTCCCGTCGTCGCCGGTCTCGTCGTCGCTCTCGCCATCTTCGGCGAGCGATAGCAACCGCTCGTCGAACTCGGGGCTGACGACGACGACCCGCGCGGCCTCGTCGAACCCCTTCGCCTTCCGCGCCCCCACTGGACCGCCACCGAAGACGACGACCGTCTCGCCGGAGAGGTCGTGATACAGGGGCGTCACGCCGTGTTGCTGTCCGCCCGGTCCGCGATGCGGATGCCGGTCTTCTTCAGGATGCGCGTCGAGAACAGCGTGTCCCAGTCCTCGGCGCCGACATCCCAGTACTCGTCCATCAGCTCCCGCACCTCGGCGATCCGGCGCTCGCTCTCCGCCTCCGTGCGGCCGTGCGTCATCGCGAAGAAGTTGTACTCCCAGACGCCGGCGTGACGCGGCCGTTCGTAACAGTGCGTGACGAAGTCCAGCGCCGCCACTGCGGGACCGACCTCGTCGAGGACGTCCTCGGGGACGTTCCAGACCGTCATTCCGTTCTCCGTGTAGCCGAGCGCGTAGTGGTTGGGGATGACGCCGACGCGGCGCACTTTCTCCTCCCGCTCGAACCGCTTGATCGTCTCGATCACCCAGTCCACGTCGGCACCGATCGCGGCCGCGACGTCGGCGTACGGCGTCTCCGTGATCGGCAGCCCGCCCTGAATCTCGACCACGAGGTCGCGCTCGTCCGGCGTGAGCGTCCCGCGGTCACTCGGCGTCACATCGGGGCCGAGGTCCGACAGGTCCACGTCGCCGTCGGACACCGGCCCGTCGACGAGGAACTTCGCGCCGACGTGGAACTCCTGAAGCTTCGGGAGGTTGTACGTCTCTTGGCCCGTCGCGTCCTCTATCTCCGCGAGCACCTCCTCGACCCGGTCGCTCCCGTCCTTGTCGGGGTCCGGGTGGTCCGCGACGCTCACCACGAACCACATGTTGAGGTGCGGGTGTTCCCGCTCGTAGTTGTGCGCGACCGCGGTGAACTCGTTGACGGTCTCCGCGATCGCTTCGTAGCGCTTCTCCGGCGCGTGCATCGCCACGAGCGACGCCGCTCCGCCGATCTCCTCGGCGTTGACGAGCGCGCCGAACCGCGAGAGGATTCCCTCCTCGTCGAGTTCGCGCACGCGCTCGCAAAGCTCCGCGCCCGTCACGTCGACGTCGCGCTCGCGGAGCGCGGCCGCCGCCGCGTCGAAGGGGCGCTCGGCGACCGGAAACCCGCCCTGGAACGCGTTGATGATCGCGCGGTCGAGCGTCGACAGCTCCGCGTCGACCTCTTGCATGGGGAGATATCGGGACCGAGCGAGAATAAGCGGTTCGGCCTGTCGCTGCGGTCGCGCCTCGATCCGCCGGCGGACCGCCGCGCCGCGGTCAGCCGTCCACGTCGCGGGCGATGTCCGCGAGCGACGAGCGCGGCCCGCGGTCCGCGTCGTAGACGGTCCGCTCGCCGGGAATTCGGAGCCCGTACAGCTCGCCGGGCACCACGACGTCGAGGACGACGCTGTCGCCCGGCTCCCGGCCGTTCGCGTCGAGCCACTCGACCAGCCGGTTCGTCCCCTCGCCGGACTCGCGCGCCAGGCGGCGGTTGTCGAACGCGCCGCGGAGGAGGCGCCCCCGCGAGTCGGCCGCGACCCGCGCGTGGTACTCCTCGCGGTCGAACGCGACGCGGATCACGTCTCCCTGACTCACGCCGAGCGCATCGCAGGAACCGGACTCGACGCGCCCGTCGAGCGCGTCGTCGTCCGGGAGCCTGACGCAGGGGCGGCGAGTGCCGCCGCTTCGGGCGAGCGAAACGCGGACCGAGCAAACGTCCTCGCCGTCGGAGGGGACGCGAGGCATCTGATCGGCGTTACTCGTCGGCTTCGTCGTCCGCGTCGCCCTCGCCGAACGCGGCCGCCACGTCGCCGTCGCCGTCGACGACGCTCGCGTTGATCTGCGCGATGTCGTCGTCGACCTCGCGGCCTCGGACGGTGATCCGCTTGCGCTCGCCCTCGCGGGACGGCTCGAAGCCGACGCCGCCCTCCAAGAGCAGTTCCTTCAGGCGCGTGCCGGAGACGTCCTCGCGCATCGGGCGCCCGGTCTCGTCGGAGCCGCCGGTGAGTTCGATCGTGTGGTCGGAGAGCCCGACGGCGTCGCCGCCGATCTCGTCGCCGAGTTCGCGACCGAGGAATCGGTTGGCGTCCTGTCCGTCGACCTCTCGCTGGAACGTCTCGCCGGTCTCGGGGTCGGCGACGACGACTTTGAATTCGGCCATGCCCGAACGCACACTCCCGCGCATAAAAAGCACGTCGAAACGTCGGAACCGCGGACCGCGCCGCGCTCAGGCGTCTGCCCCGTCGACGCGGACGGTTTCGCGCTCGCCGTCGCCCCACGGCCCGTCGACGAACGCGGCCTCGACCGCGCGGGCGACGGTGTCCGGGTCGTCCGGACCGCCCGCGTCGGCGACGCTGCCGACCGACTCCGGGTCGAACGGCACGTCGAGCGCGCCGTAGACGCGATCCGTGACCCGCGCGATCGGGTCGGTGTCCGCCGCCGAGACGACGAGGACGCCCGCGACGAGCGCCGCGTCGGCGCGGACGCGCTGCGCGAGCCCCGCGACCTTGCCGCCGCTCGCGACGCTTCGGGCGTCCTCGGTCGCCGCATCGCCCGTGTCGCCTCCCGCGGGCCCGGCCGCGTCACTGTCCTCGCCCGCGACCCGAAGCGAGTGGTCCCCCGGACAGAACGCGGCCGCCGGTTCCCCGCGGACCACGTCGGCGCCGAGTTCCCGGAGCGCGTCGCGGAGCGTCGCGGTCGCGGTCTCGTACCGCGAGTCGATCGAGCCGCGCGCGTCGCCCGCCGGCACCGCGACGCCGAACGAGAGCGTCGCTCCGGTGTACGCCACCGCGCGCCCCCCGACGTCGCGCTCGACGGGCGGGAAGCCGGCGTCGCGCGCCGCCCGCTTCGCCGCCTCGAATCCGGGCTCGCGGGCGTCCCGCCGACCGAACGCGACCTGCCGCGGCGGCGCGCTGACGCGGACGGCGGGGACGCCCTCCGCGGCGGACGCGAGCAGTTTAGCCGTCGGCTCGCGGTCGGCCGCCGGCGTCGCGAACTCGCCCCTGTACACACGCATGGCGAACCCGACGGCGGGCGCGCACAAGCCCTTTGCGCCGGGCGCGGTCGCCCGTCGGCGCGCTGCGAGCCCCGGAGGCGAGGACGCCCGACGCTCGGCGTGTGACACAACAGTTTTGTCGGCGCTGGAAGTCGTACAGGTATCGATGAGCGATCTGGCCGCGCTGCCGGTTCAGGCCTACCTGATCGCCTGTCTGTTGGCGGGACTCATCGGGCTCTGGCTCGGCCGGGTGGCGTGGCGGGAGCGCGACGAGCCCGGCGGGATCGAGGTCGCGCTCTACCTGCTCTGTGGCGGCGGCGCCGCCGTCCTGTACGCGCTCCAGATCGCCGCGCCCGGCGAGGCCGCGATGACGGTCGCGCTCAACCTCGCGACGCCGCTCGTGGGCGCGCTGCCGATCCTGTGGATCCTCTTCGCGCTGGCGTTCACCGGCCACGACCGCTGGCGGACGGAGAACCGGATCGTCGCGCTCGCGACCCCGGCGTTCGTCTGGGTCCTCCTCGCCTGGTCGAGCGGGACCCACGGGCTGGCCCGGCGCTCGATCGGTCCCGTCTCAGAGGGGCCGTTCACGCTGCTCGGATACGAACTCGGCCCCGCGGGCGGCACGTTCGTCCTCCTCGCGTACGGGCTGTGCGTCGCCGGCACCCTCCTCGTCGTCGACCTCTACGAGCGGACCGGGAACCGCTACCGGCTTCAGGCGTTCGTCGTGCTGCTCGGGACGCTGTTCCCGTTCCTGGCCGGCGTCGCGACGTTCGTCGACGTCGGGAGCTACGCGCACCTCTCGTGGCTGCCGACGGCGTTCGTGATCCACGGGGTGTTCCTCTACGGCACCGTCTTCTGGCTCGGCACCCTCGACGCCGCGGTCGTCGCGCGCGACACCGCCGTCGAGGTGATGCAAGACCCCGTCATCGTCTCCGGCTCCGACGGGCGCATCCGCGACCTGAACCCCGCCGCCGAGGCGATCCTCCCGCCGGACGCGGTCGGCTCGTCGCTGTCGGAGGCGTTCCCCCGGCTGGAGGTCGGCGACGAACACCCGATCGCCATCGGCGACCGCCAGTTCGACATCCAGGAGAACCCGATCACGGACCCGCGCGGGACGGACCGCGGCCACGTGTTCCTGCTCCGCGACGTCACCGCGAGGGAGCGGCGACAGACCGCACTCGAACGCCGAGAGGCCGAACTCGAACGCCAGAACGAGCGGCTCGAGGAGTTCGCCGGCGTCGTCTCGCACGACCTGCGGAACCCGCTCGCCGCCGCGTCCGCGGGAGTGGAACTGGCCCGTCAGCGCAGCGACGACCCGGACGGCGCCCTGGAGCGGGCCGCCAACGCCCACGAGCGCATGGACGACATGATCGAGGGACTGCTCGCGCTGGCAACGGCGGAGGAGACGGTCGACGACCTCGACCGCGTCTCGCTGGACGCGACGGTCAGGCGCGTCTGGTCGCGGCTCGAAACCGAGGACGCGACGCTGACCGTCGAGGGCGACGCGACTGCGCTGGCCGACCGCGACCGGCTCGAACAGCTGACTTCGAACCTGTTCCGCAACGCGATCGATCACGCGGGCGAGGACGTCGCCGTCACGGTCGCCATCACCCGGGACGGCGACGCGGTCGCGCTCGCGGTCGACGACGACGGCCCCGGGATCCCGCCGGAGGAGCGCGACCGCGTCGCCGAGCGCGGCGTGTCGCTCGGCGGCGGCACCGGGCTGGGACTCGCCATCGTCGGCGACATCGTCGAGGCCCACGGGTGGACGCTCTCGGTCGCCGAGTCCGACGCCGGCGGCGCGCGGTTCGTGATCGAGGGGATGGAGGCGGCGGACTCGTGACGGGAGCGCCGGCCGACGGCGGTACCGCCGACGTCGACTCCGACTCGCGGGCGGCGACCGTCGCGCTTCCCGACGACATCGTCGAGCGGTACGAGAAGTTCTCGCGGTTCAACTCCCCGTACCCCGCCCACGACCGCGGCCGCGCGATCGACCTGTACCCGGGGGACGGCGTCGGGCGCTCCCCGGTCGCCGGGACCGTCCGCGAGGTCCGCACCGTCGGCTGTCCGGACCGGCCGTACGCGGCCGCCGAGGACCACCTGATCGTCGTCGGCCTCGCCGACGAGTGGTGCGCCCGCGCCGGCGCGCCCCCCGAAACGGTCGCGCGGATCCTCCACGTGATCCCCGAGGTGGAGCCCGGCGACCGGGTCGCCGTCGGCGACGCGCTCGGCCCGACGACCCGTTCCGGCTTCTTCGGCCAGTGGGTCGACGACCACGTCCACCTCGGCTTCCGCCCGCCGGACGCGAACCCCCTCCGAGCGAGCGGGTCGCTGCCGGTCGCCGCGCCCCTCCCGGTCGAGCCGGTCGCGTGGGACGGGACGGGACGCGTGGTCGAACGCGGCCCGAGCCACGTCGTTCTCGCCGGTCCGCGACGCGCAGCCGACACCGGCCGGTCGTTCGCCGCGCTCGCGAGCGACGAGGGCGTCCCACTCGACGGCGGGGTGACGCACTACGCGGGCGGCGGGACGTTCGGAGCAGCTGAAGAGTCGTCCGTGACGGCCGGGACGACGCTATCGCTTTTCCGGACCGAGATCGGCAGGGTCCGAGCCGACGACGCGGACGCCGGAGCGCCGCGCGTCGAGTGGGCGCCGGTCGACGTCCTCGCGAACGGCGGGCGCGTGACCGGACTCTCGCTGTTCGCCGCGCGCGGCGACCGCTTCGGCGTGAAGGTGGTCTGCCCCGACCGCGAGTTCGATATCGGCGAGTCGGTGACGGTCGAGGTCGTCCCGAGCGACGACCCGATCCGACTCGGCGTCGGGTGAGCGGGGCGTCAATCGTCGGCCGGTTGTCGGGCGTTTCCGGGGGTACAAGCGATCGCGGGATATTCCCCAGACCATGGACCGCACGGAGATCGCGGAGATGGACCCGCTCCCCGACGAGGCGACGGAGTTCGTCGCACGGAAGCTGGAAGACGAACACGGCTACCTCTCGTGGCTGAACACGTCGGTCGAAGTCATCGAGCGCGGTCGCGTCGTGCTCTCGATCCCCTTCGACGACAAGCTCACCAACGCCGACGGGCGGACGATCCACGGCGGGGTCGCGGCGACGCTTATCGACACGGCCGGCGGCGTCGCGCAGCGCACGACGTTCGAGGACCCGCTCGACGGCGGCGTCGCGACGGTGAACCTCAACGCGAACTACCTCCGCCCCGCCGACGGCGACCTCTGCGCCGAGGCCGAGGTGGTGCGGGCGGGCGGGTCGATCGGCGTCAGCAAGATGACCGTCACCACGGCCGGAAACGGCGGCGAAGGCGCCGAGGGGGACGGCGGGGGCGACGAGGACCGCTCGGAGGTCGTCGTCGGTCAGGGGTCGTTCCGGCTGTTCCGCGAGTAGCCCGGAAGGTCGGCGAGGATGGCGTCGAGGCCGCCGCTCTCGTCGAGTTCCGCCGCCAGCGCCGTGACCGGCTCGCGGTCGACGCGGTCGGGAGCGGCGCGGACGGCGACCGACTGCTCGCCGAGCGAGACGAATCCACAGCCGAGCCGCGCCGCCGTCTCGCGAAGGCCGAGGCCGACGTCCGCGTCGCCGGCGGCCACCGCGCGGACCGGGCTCTCGAACGCCTTCGCGGTGCGCTCGTAGCCGTCGATCCGCTCGGCGAGCGCGCGGCGATCCGTGTCGCGCTCGGTCGCGAGGTCGTCGAGCGCCGCGTCGAGGCTGCGCCGGAGCCCCGAGACGGTCGGCCGGCTCCGGAACCGGAGGTCGCGGTCGACGAGGTCCGCGACCCCCGCCACGCCCTCGGGGTTGCCGTCGGAGACGACGAGCCCCCACTCGCGGGTCCAGCCGCCGAGTTCTTCTGCGTCGACATCGCGGTCGGTCGGTCCCGCGGTCACGGCCACGTCGGGGACGCCGTCGCGGAGGCGACGGAGTCCCTCGCGCGAGCCGACAGCGAGGTAGCGGGGGTTGTCGAGGCGGTCGAGTAAGCGATTGAGCGCGGGGTCGTCCTCGCCGACGCCGAGGAGGGTGGGCGGGCGCACGTCCGGCGAGAACAGGTCGACGGAGACCGTCTCGCCGACGTCGAGGTACTCCGTGTCGGGGTCGACCGCGACGACGCCGTCCGCCTCGACGAGACTCGTCGTCGCGCCCGACCCCTTGTCGACCGGGTAGACGAGCGGCGGGTCGTCGTTGTCCAGATCGAGCAGGCCGACCGGCATCAGCCGGAGGCGGCCCTCCGAGTAGCGCTCGCTGACGCCCATCCGGCCCTCGATGGTCGCCGTCGCGGGCTCGGGCTGCCCGGCGGCCTCGCGGATCGCGGGCGCGACGAACGTCCGGAAGATAGTGAGCGCGGACACCGGGTAGCCGGGGAGACCGATGTACGCCGACTCGCCGGCGTCCCCGGATTCGGCGCCAGAAGCGTCGTCGCCGTCGGCGCTCCGGTCCAGCCGGCCGATCAGCATCGGCTTGCCGGGCTTGACCGCGACGCCGTGGAGGAGCAGGTCGCCGCGCGCCTCGATCACGCGGTAGATCACGTCGACCGCGCTCGCCGAGGTCGACCCCGAGGAGAGCACGAGGTCGCACTCGTCGGCCGCCCGGCGGAGCAGCCGCTCCATCTCGTCGTAGTCGTCGCCGGCGTGCGGGTACAGCACCGGATCGCCGCCCGCCTCCTCCACCCCGGCGGCGATCGTCGTCGAGTTCACGTCGTATATCTCGCCGCGGTCGGGGTCGAGTTCGTCGCCGGGTCGGACCAGCTCGTCGCCTGTCGAGACGATGCCGACGCGCGGGCGACCCCTCACCGGGACCTCGTCGACGCCGAGCGCGGAGAGCAGCCCGATCTCGCGGGGCGTCAGTCGCGTGCCCGGACCGAGCGCGCGGGCGCCGGCCGCGATGTCCGTCCCCGCGGTCATCACGTGGTCGCCGGGCGCGACCGAAGTGCGGACGGCGATCTGGGTGGACTCATCGTCGCTCTCACCGGCCTCGTCCGTCCGCTCGACCATCACGACCGCGTCCGCACCGTCCGGCATCACCGCGCCCGTCGATATCTCGGCGCAGGTGCCCGGCTCGACGGTCGCGTCGGGCGCCGCGCCGGCGTGGACCGCGCCGACGAGGTCGAGTTCGGCGGGGTCGGCCTCGTCCGCGCCGAAGGTGTCGCGCGCCCGCACCGCGTACCCGTCCATCGAGGCGCGGTCGAAGCCCGGCACGTCGATGGCGGCGTCGACGCGCTCGGCGAGGACCCGGCCGCGGGCCTCCCGCAACGGGACCGTCTCGGGGGCCGGCGAGAGGTCGAGGGAGTCGATGGCCTCGCGGGCGGCCTCGGGCGTCGCGAGGTCGCGGAACTCCTTGCGGTCGCTCACGGCGTCACCTCCCAGAGTTCCACGTCGACCGTCTCGCCGGCGTCGATCCCCTCCCGCGGCTCGGGGACGACGACCCAGCCGTCCGCGAGCGCGACGCTGGAGAGGATCCCGGAGCCGCTGGCGCGCGTCGGCGTCGCGGTCGGGAGCGCGTCGTCACTGCTGTCTTCGTCGGACGCAGACACGGACACCCGCGCGAACGTCCGCACGCCGGGCTCGCTCGCTACCTTCCGGGCGAGCGTCGCGCGCCGCGTCGGGAAGGGGTCCGCGTCGGTCCCGGTCGCCCGCTTCATCGCGGGTCGGAGGAACTGCGCGGCGTTCACGATACACGCGACCGGGTAACCGGGCAGCGAGACGATCGGCGTCCCCTCGGCCTCGCCGAGACAGACCGGGTGGCCGGGCTTCAGGGCGACGCCGTGGACCAGCACCTCGCCGAGGCCGTCGACGACCTCGGGGATCAGGTCCCGCTTGCCGACGGAGGAGCCGCCGGTGGTGACGACCACGTCCGCGTCGAGGTCGGCCGCGACCGCTTCGCGGAGCGCGTCCGGGTCGTCGGTGACGACGTCGCGGTAGCGCGCCCTGCCGCCCCAGCGCTCGACGAGCCGCGAGACGGTGAGTCCGTTCGTCTCGATCACCTCCCCGGGGCCGGGGTCGGACTCGACCAGTTCCTCGCCGGTCGGGATCACGGCGACCTCGGGCGGCTCCCGGACCGAAACCCGGTCGAGGCCGACCGAGCGCAGGAGGCCGAGGTCGGAGGGGCGCAGGACGTGCCCGGGCTCGTACAGTCGCTGGCCGTCGGCGACGTCCTCGCCGGCCTCGCCGACGTTCTCGCCGGTCGCGACCGCGTCGAACACCTCGACCTCGTCGCCGACCGTCTCCACCTGTTCGATCATCACGACAGCGTCCGCGCCCTCGGGCACCGCGCTCCCGGTGTGGACGCGCGCGGCCTCGCCGGGCGCGACCGCGTCCGATTCGGCGGCCTTGGCCGCGAGGACCGCCGGCGAGCGGTCGCCCGCGCCGAAGGTGTCGCGCGCCCGCACCGCGTACCCGTCCATCGCGGCGCGGTCGTACCCCGGCACGGGCGCGGGCGCGTCGATCGGTTCGGCGACGACGCGCCCGTCGGCCGCCTCGACCGGGACCGACTCCGTCCGGTCGTGCGGCGTGACGGCGTCGAGCAGCGTCGCCCTCGCGTCCGCGACCCGGGTCCGCCGCTTGAACCCGGACTCGCGTCTGTCGTGGCTCATGGGAACACATTCGCGGCCGCGGGCAAAAACCCGTTCTCCGCGGTCGCCGCCGAAAGGAGCGGCCGGCGACCGCGCCGCGCTTCGTCAGGCGAACCAGGAAAGCAGGCGCCGCGTGCGGTGGACCGACTGGAGCGCGGCGACCTTCGCGGCCACCGCCCCGTCCACCGCGGTCCGCTTGGTGGCTCGCGCGCCACGGGCCGCGCCGGTCCGCGCGTAGTACGCCGAGCGGCGGCCGGCCGCGCCGACGTAGTGTTTCGCCGCCATCCGGATCGGCGCGCGCCGCCCCTCGACGGTCGTCGTGCCGCGGCGGATGGCCGCCAGTACGTCGTCGGCCGTGACCTCGTGAACGGAGTCGACGCCCTCGACCGTCAGTTCAGTGAACGCCCGGCCGACGTACTGGAGGTAGTGCGCGTCGCTCGCGGCGACGCCGGGATAGCCGTGTTCGGCCGCGAACCGCCGCGCGCGGCGGTTGCGGTACCCCGTGAACAGCCACGCGTTGAACACCTCGATGGCGTCGACCTCGGCGACCGCCGAGGCGGGCGCCGGCGCCGGTTCCGGCCCTTTCGAATCGGGGTCTGGCGCCTTCGAGTCGGGCGCGTCCGCGTCGACCCTCGAATCAGGTGCCTCCGACTCCGCAGCGTCATCTGTCGCCTCGTCTGCCGGCCCGGGCGTCGGGATGTTGCGCTGGCGGACGCCGTGGCGCGAGCGCTGGAACGGGTGCGGGACGATGGCGACGCCGCCCGCGTCGCGGATCCAGCGGACCGTCTCGGCGTACGACTCCCCACGCGGCGGCATCCGCTCGACGCCGATCGCGAGCAGGTGGCCGTGCGCGGTCGACACTTCCACGCCGGGAATACCGATCAGCCCGTACTCGGGAGCGATCTCGGCCGCCCGCTTCGACTCCCGGATCACGTCGTGGTCGGTGATGACGACCGCGTCGAGCCCGATCTCGGCCGCGTGTTCGAGGATTAGCTCGACCGGCTCGTGGCCGTCGTAGCTCCCCTCGGAGTGGACGTGTGGGTCGATGCTGACGGTGACGCGGGACACGCTCGGACTACGCGGCGGGAGATATATAAATGGAAGAGCGACGGCGGTCGACGTAACAGTTCAGAGACCATTCGGAGTGGGGTCCGAGCGCGCGATCGAACCGCCGATTTCCCGCCGCGTCGTCAGGTCTCGGCCGCCGAATCGACGCTCCGGAGCCGACGCTCCGCAGTCGACGCTCCGAAGCCGACGCCCGGACGCACCGCACCCGGCTCAGCCGAACAGGCCCTTGATCCTGTCGACGACCGAGCCGTCCTCGTCGGACTCCTCGGCCTCCTTCCGCTGCTGTTCGCGCAGTTCGCGGAGCTTCGCGGCCTGGTCGTCGGTCCCCTGCCCGCTGTCGGTCTTCGCCTCGCCGCCTTGGAGCCCCTTCAGTTCCGAGACCGCGTCGTTGACCGTGCCGGAGGTCGTCCGCGTCTCGGTCGCCGACCCGGCGAGCTTCTCGGTGTCGACGTCGGCCTCGTCGACCGCGCTCGTGTTCAGCTCCAGGCGGCGCGTCTCGGAGCGCTCGACGCCGCCCCACGTCAGCTCCGCGTCGTCCAGCTCGCGCTCGATGTCCGCGCGGACCGACTCCTCGGTGACCGCCTCGCCGCCGGATCCGTCGCCCGCGTCCGCGGCGCCGCTGCCGGCGCCCGCAGCGCCCGCGGCCGCACCGCCCGTCGCGCGCTCGACGCGGTGCGCGACCAAGGCGCCGCCCGTGGCGCCGATGACCGCCACCAGCCCGAGCGTGTAGACGGCGACGATCTGGGCGCTGTAGTCCGTGTTGACGACGACGTTCCAGTTGTGCGGGTACGCCCAAGTGAACGCGCCAGTGCTGGCGAGCGTGATCGCGATCCCGGCGCCCGCGAGGTACAGCATCCGGCGATCGACCGGTAGGAGGACGACGATGCCGAACAGCAACGCGGGGAGGCCGACCGCGCCCGCGACCGCGGCCACCTCGCGGACCGCGAACGTCGAGAGTGCGGTCGGGTCGAGCGTCGCGCTGTAGAGGAACACGACGACTCCGATCACTCCGAGTGCGATGCCGGCGGAAAACAGCCCGAACCCGGCGTACACGTCGATCGTCCGGTCCGGATCGCCGACATAGCGGCGGTAGTAGTCGATGAGAACGTTCTCGGCGTCCGCTTCGCTCATGTTCGAACGTTTCCGCCGAGTGTAATGACTGTTACCCCGAGCGCGCGGTGGGCGCGCCGGTCGCCTCACGGGTCTCCCCCACCGACCCGTGCGTTTTTCACCGCGGCCGACGAGGTTCCACGCGAGAATCCGTGTCGCACGAGTGCCCCCGCTGCGGCGCCGCCCTGTCGTCGCTCTCGCTCGGCGCCGCCACCGCGGTCGCCTGTGACGACTGCGGCTACGCCGACGTCGAGGCCGACCACTCCGGCGAGCCGGAGTTCGCCGAGAGCTGGGCGGACGCGCTCGCGCGCTTCGAGGAGAACCAGTAGCCGCCCCACACCATGCCCACGCTCGACATCACCGACGACCACGCCGACCGGATCGAAGCGCTCCGCGAAGAGTTGGCCGCGGCCCACGCCGGCCCGTACGCCTCCGTCGACCGCGAGGACGCGCTCGCGTACCTGCTCGACCTCGCCGACGCCGTCGACGACCCCGACCGCGCCGCGGCGCCGACGGACGGTGACGACGACGGCGACGACGAGCAGTCGGGTGACTCGGGCGGCGCGGCGACCGCGGCGCCTTTCGACCGCGACCGCGCCCGCGAACTGCTCGCGGCGCGGAACCGACGGGACAGCGACCCCGACCCGGACGACCCGATGGACCTGTCCGATATCGCCGCCGCGTTCGACGTCACCGGGCGCAGCGAGATGACCAAAGACGAACTCGTCGACGCGATCATCGACGCCGCGGAGGCGCTCGCCGCCGACCCCTTCGCGCGCGTCGACGTCGACCTCGACGCGGCCGAGTCCGGCGACGAGGAGACGGTGGACGACGAAAGCGACGACGAGGCGACGGACGACGAAAGCGACGCCGACGGCGACGAAGGCGCCGACAGCGACGACGACGAAAGCGACAACGACGACGAAAACGCCGGCGAGGTGACGGACGATGACGGCGGCGCCGGCCAACTGGACGCGATGATGAGCCTCCTCGACACCCACGCCGACAAGTGGCGGGAGGCCGACGGCGACGCGCGGTACGAGGTCGACCTCCCCGACGGGAGCGCCGAGACGGCGCGGACGAAAGACGACGTGCGTGCGCTGCTTTTCAAAAACTACTGACGACGACCACACAGACCAATGGGATTCATCGACGCGGTCCGCGCGTGGCTCTTCGGCGCGGACGACGAGGCGGCCGACGCGGGCGAATCGGGCGACGAACCGGGCGCGAGCCACGCCGACGAAGCCGGCGAAGCCAGCGCGAGCGACCCCGACGAACCCGACGGGCTCGACCCCGCGGCCGCCACCGAGACGCGGACCGCGACCGCCACCGACGACGCGGTGGACGCGCTCCGCGACGTGCGGCGATCGCAGGAATCGGCGGAGTCGCAGGAGACGGCGGACGGAGACCGCGCGACGCCCCCGAACGAGCGGGACCCGAGGCCGCCGGACGACGACCGTCCGAAGTCGTCCGACGGCGGCGGTACCAACCGTTAGGTACCCGGAGGCGAACAGGGACGTATGACAAACGCGGACGCGCCCAGCGGCGGCGGGTTTCAGGACCTCGACGACCTCCCCGACGACCCGACCGACCGGGAGTACGTCGAGCGGTCGATCAGGCTCGCCGAGGAGGCCGTCGAGGCCGGCAACACCCCGTTCGGCGCGCTGCTCGTCGTCGACGGCGAGGTCGTCGCCGAGGCGCGCAACGAGACGCGGACCGAGGCCGACGTGGCCGCGCACCCCGAGCTGACGCTCGCGCGGTGGGCCGCGCGCGAACTCGACGAGGACGAACGCGCGGACTGTACGATGTACGCCAGCACGGAGCCGTGCCCGATGTGCGCGACCGCGATCCACTACGCGGGGGTCGGACGGGTCGTCTTCGGCGTCGACGGCGAGACGCTCGGCGAGCTCTCCGCCGACGTGGTGCGGATCCCCCTCGAAGAGGTGATCCGACGCGCGGACGGTGACACGACCGTCGAGGGACCGATCGCGGTCGAGGCCGCGATGGCGGTTCACGACTCCTTCTTCCGCGAGTCGTGACGCCGGGATCGGACTCGGGCGACGCAAGCCCCGACGACACTCCCGCGATCCTCTCCGTCGGCGCCGCGGCGATAGATGAGTGGTACGCGGTCAGCAACCTCCCCGAGCCGGACGGCGGCGCGTTCGCCGGCGAGGTCACGTCCGCGTTCGGCGGCGTCGGCGCCAACGTCGCGGTCGCGCTCGACCGCCTCGGCCGCGACGCGGGACTCGTCAGCCGCGTCGGCGACGACGAGTACGGGCGGCTCGCGCTGGCGTACCTCGCCGAGACGGACGTCGACGCGACCCACGTCGCGGTCGGCGACGACCCCCACACGCGGTCGCTTATCCTCCGCGACCCCGACGGCGAGCGCGCCATCGTCACCGCGGGCGAGAGCTTCCGGAACCTCCGGGTGGACGACGACGCGCTCGCGGCGATGGCCGACGCCGACGCCGTCTTCCTCACCGCCTACGCCCCCGACCGCGAGGCGCGGCGGATACTCGACCGGGTCGAGTCGCTCCGGGCGACCGCCGCCGAGGCCGGCGAGTCGGGGGCCGACCCGCCAGCGCTCGTCTTCGACCTCTCGGGGTCCGTCGAGGAGCTGGTCGGGCGCGGGACGGAGCCGGCGACGATCCACCGGTTCCTCCACGCGGCCGACCTGTTCGTCGCCGACGGGGTCGCCGCGCCGGCGTTCTTCGGCTCGGCGGACGCGGCGGTCGAGCGGATCGCGGACGCGCAGACCGGTGCGACCGACGCCGGATCCGGGTCGGGATCGGTGCCGCGGTGGCGACGCGGGCCGACGTGGCCCCGCGCCGTGCTCACTCACGGCGCGGACGGGATGACGGCGGTCGCCGGCGGCGAGGTGACCGAGTTCGACGCGTTCGACGTCGAGACGGTCGACACGACCGGCGCCGGCGACGCGTTCACCGCGGGGCTGATCGACCGGTGGATCGCGGGGGCGGCCGGGGCGTCGCCCAGTGACCTCGACGCGGCTGCTTCCGGCGACCGAGACGAAGTCGCTCCCGGCGTCAGGTTCGCGGCCGCGGTCGCCGCGATCAACTGTACGAGTCGGTTCACCCAGCCGGGGTTACCCACCCGGAGCGAGGTCGAGTCGTTTCTCGCCGAGCGCGGCTTCGGGCCCGAGGCCGACTGAAACCGAACGGAGAGACCGGATCCGACGCGATCACCGGGTCGCGTCGGCGGCCGCGACGAGGTCCGCGACGCGGTCGGCGTCGACCGGAGCAGTCGTCTCCCCGCCCTGCTTGAGCGCGGTGCCGACGACCGCGCCGTCGGCGACGTCGAGCAGGTCGGCGACCGTCTCCCGCGTGACGCCGCTGCCGACGAGAACCGGCGTGTCGAGGCCGTGGCGCTCGCGTTCGGCGACGACCGCCTCCAGCGCGTCGGCGTCGACCGCCTCGCCGGTCCCGGAGCCGGAGGCGATGACGGCGTCGGCGAGGCCGCGCTCGGCGGTGTCGGCGAACGATTCGGCGGTGTAGCCCGCTGGCGTCAGCGGTGCGGAGTGTTTCACGTCGGTGTCGGCGAAGACGCCGACGTCGACGCCGAGACGGTCGCGCAGCCGGAGCGTCTCGTGGGCGCGCCCCTGAACGATCCCCTGATCGGTGACGCGGGCGCCGGTGTGGACATTCACGCGGACGAAGTCGGCATCGACCGCGGCGGCGACCGAGAGCGCGGCCTCGGCGTCGTTCCGGAGGACGTTGATCCCGAGCGGGAGGTCGGTCTCGGCGGCGACCGCGGTCGCGGCGCGGGTCACGCCGGCGACGACGTGCGGCGGGACCTCGTCGGGATAGAAGGGCGCGTCGCCGAAGTTCTCGATCACGATCCCGTCGACGCCGCCGCGGTCGAGCGCCCGCGCGTCGCTCGCGGCCCGGTCGACCGCGGCGCGCATCGCCTCGCGCCCGTCGTCCGGCGCTTTCGGGGCTCCGGGCAGCGGCGGGAGGTGGACCATGCCGAGCAGCGGCGCGGGCGTGTCGAAGGTGGACTCGAACTCCATCGTCGGTAGCGAGGAGACGACCCGACATAAGCGTCCCCACAGCGTTTAGTCCGCGCGTCACCTCCCGCCGAACGAGATGGGAATCGACGCGACGACGCCCGGCGACGGCGACGTGACGCTCGTCTTCTCGCTCGGCGCCGCGCGGTCGCTCGCCGACCCGGCCGCGGCGTTCGCCGACGCGCGCGAGTGGAGCCGCCACGTCGGTATCGTCGCGAACGAGGCGGACCAAGTGGCGGCGTTCGCCCGCGACCACGGGATCGACAACGACTACGAACTCACGAAGTGGGACAAGTGGGGGACGCTCGCGGATGTCCGCGAGGAGAGTTCCGCCCCGCGATACGTGTTCGTCGGAACCACCCGCGCGGACGAGCGCGTCGCGAGCGAGACCGGCTACGAGTTCCTCCCGGTGACCGAGGCCGCCGAGAAGGCCGGCTGGGTGCTCTCGGAGCCGGGCGCAGCCGAAAAGGACGACGCCGCGGGGGGCGCCGACCGCCTCGCTCGACTGCGGCGCGCGGTCCGCGACGCGCTCTCGCGGTTCAGGTGAGTTCCGGGCGCGCGGTCGGCGGGACCGAATGGCCTCGGCCGCGGAAGGTACAAACCGCTCGTCGTCTAACGTGGGGTATGTCCTCACCGCTCGCGGACGAGCCTGTCGAACCGGCCGGCGACGACGCGGAGCCGCTCGACGCCGACGAGTGCGCCGACCACCTCGCCGAACTCGGCGACGCGTGGGAGGTCGTCGACGACCACCACCTGGAGGCGAGCTACGAGTTCCCCGACTTCGAAACGGCGCTGGCGTTCACGAACGACGTGGGCGAACTCGCCGAAGCGGAGTGGCACCACCCGGACATCGCGCTGTCGTGGGGGGAGGTCGGGATCGAGATGTGGAGCCACGAGGTCGGCGGGCTCACTCGGGCCGACTTCGTGATGGCGGCGAAGATGGACCGCCTGTACGCCGACGCCGACGAGTGACCGGACGGCCCTCTGCTTGAGGCATCAACGAACGGGTTTAAACCCCTCCCGGCAAAACGACGGGTAATGAGCGAGAACGTCTTCCTGGTCCCGATCGACCCGGAGAACTTCGACCGAACGGTCCGGTCCCCGGTCGATCTCACAGACTATCCCGATCGCCCCGAACCCCTCGCGGACCTCGACGAGGCCCGCCTGTGGGCCGTCGACGACGACAGCGGCAACGGCTCGACGTTCGAGAAGATGGCGGCGGGCGACCTCCTGCTGTTCTACGCGGACGACGAGTACGTCGCGACCGGCCGCATCGGCGAGACGTTCGCGGACGACGACCGCTGGGCCAGCGGGACCTTCTGGACCGCCTTCCCGACGACGCGGGTGTACACGGTCACCGACTTCAGCGCCGTCTCCGCGCCCAAGCGCGCCGTCAACCGGATTTTCGACTACTCGTCGTCGTACACGCCCGGCTTCATGCGCGTCGCCGACAGTCGGGTGAACGCGGACCTCTCGTCGATCGAGTCCGCGCTGGAACACTACACGAAGCGCAACGCCTGAGCGCGGGCCGAACGAAGCGATTCTTCAGTTCTCGACCGCGTCCGTGAGCGCCGCGTACGCCGGCTCGTACCGCGACGCGACGCGGTCGGGGGTGCCCCGAACATCGCCGGACAGCGCCGGCAGCGAGACGGTCGCGAGCGGTTCGATCATCTCCGTCACCGCGTCGACGTGCTCCTCGCGGGTGCCCTCGCGCGGGCTCCCGGCGGCGACCGCGCGGGCCTTGGCGTAGCGGTCGCCGGCGTAGATCCGCGCGCGGCCGGGGTCGACGACGGCGACCGCGTCGGGCGCGACGGGCCCGTCGCGCGGGAGCGTCCCGGCGACGTCGGCGTACGACTCGACGACGACCGGGACCGGCGTCCGCGAGACCCGGTCCGCGAGCCGTTCGATCGCGGGGAGGTGCGCCTCGGCCATCACCTCGTTGAACTCGGGGACGCCGCGCACGCGGGTCGCGTCCGCAAGGGGGAGGCGTTCGGCGAGCGCGTCGGGGAGCAGGCCGGCGTCCTCGGCCGCGCCGTTGACGACGAACCGCGTCCCGGACTCGGTCGTCACGCGGTCACAGAGGAAGGTTCGGTCGGCGTCGCCGAGCATCCCGGTCCGGCCCGGCGTCGGCTTCCAGAGCCGGTGGACGGGGTTGATCGACTCGGGCGTGACCGCCGAGGGCGACGGCGACGCGTCGTCGACGGCCGCCAGCGCGCGGGTGTTCGCCGCCGCGAGCGCCCGAGCGTCCTTCCCGTAGAGCCGGCCCGCGTCGGTCGCGACCCGGTAGTCGTCGTGGTCGAACCAGAAGTCGTTGCCCGCGCGGGGTTTGACGCCGACCGCGTCGCCCGCGCGCTCGGCGAGGTGGGCGACCAGTCCCGCCGAGAAGGTGGTCTTGCCGGCGTCGACGCGCGCGCCGCCGGCGACGAGGTAGGTCGGCGGGTCGGCGGACTCCCCGGTCACGCCGACTCGTCGGCAGCGGCGTCCGGATCTGATTCAGCGTCTTCCTCCGTCGCGAGCCCGTAGTACCCCGGTCCGTCCTCGCTGAGGGGCTCGGCGATCACCATGTCCTCGGCGTGGACCATGACCCACGGGACCGCCCAGTCGACCAGTACGGCCTCGGTGTCGGGGCCGACCTCGGCGTCCGGTTCGAGCCCCTGAAGCAGGCGACCGATCTCGGGGATGGTGTACATCTGGTCCGGTTCGAACAGTTCCGCGGGCTCGTAGAAGTCGCACGGATAGGTGGCGTCGAACGCCGACTTCGGTTCGGGCATGCGCGAGGGTACGCGACCGCGTCCGTAAACGCTGCCGATACGGTTTCATCGGTGCGGTGGCGCGTGCCTGCGAGGCCGCCTCGCGGCCGAGCCGCAAGGGACCGAAGGTGCCTCTGGAAGCCGGCGCTTCGCGCCGGCGACAGCACGCGCGAGGTCGCCGGCGGCAAAGCCGCCGGCTGCCAGAGAATCTTCGATTCTCGCTGGAGTCAGTCGCCGTCGCTTCGCTCCGGCGACTGACGAGGCTGGGGAGGCGTGAGGAGCTGTGCGGAGCGGTGCGGGGCGGGACTCAAAGGGGCAGCCGGGAGGGCGCCGTAGGCGACGCAAGCACCGCAGGGAGCGAGCAACCCGAGCGACCGAGGCGCGTGGTTCGAGAGAGCTTCGATCTCTCGTCATCACGAGACGCCGGAGGCGTCTCGAACGACAGCGAGCGTACGACGCCCTCCCGACTGGGGCTTTGGAGTGGTTCGGTACGGAAGCGTCGATCGCGTATATCCGATCGACTGGGGCTTTGGAGGATTCCCCCCCCCGATCTGCCAGCGGCTACGCATAAATCACATCCCCTGTACGGGGCCGTCGCTCATCTGGTAGCGTACTGCGAAAAAATGCGGATCTCGACGCGCGTAACGCGTCCGCTTGAACGCGCTTACTCGAACAGCTCGACGGCCTGCTCGTAGCGAGTGGACGGCTCGTCCCAGTCGACGACCTCGAAGAAGTTGTCGACGAACTCGCCGCGAGCCGGACCGTAGTCGTGGTAGTAGGAGTGCTCCCAGACGTCCAGCGCGAGGATCGGGTGACCGCCCCAGACCGCGCCCTCATCGTGGTTGTCGACCACGACGTTGCGGAGCTGATTCGAGAACGTGTCGTACACCAGCAGGGCCCAGCCGCTCGCGCTGCCCGCGGCGGCTTCGAACTCGCCCTTCCAGGCCTCGTACGAGCCGAAGTCCTCCTCGATACGGTCGGCGAGGGCTCCTTCGGGCTCGTCGCCGCCCTCCGGCGACATGTTCTGCCAGAACAGGTCGTGGAGGATGTGGCCCGACGAGTTGTGGGTCACGTCGCGGATGGCCCCGGCCGACGAGGAGAAGTCGTGGTCCTCGCGGTTGGCCTCGAGCGTCTCTTCGGCGGAATTCCAACCGTTGACGTACCCCTGATGGTGGGTGTCGTGATGCCATTCGAGCACCTGCTCGGAGATGTGCGGTTCCAGCGCGTCGTAATCGTACGGTAGCGGATCGAGTTCGTAACTCATGCTTGTATCACCTGTTCATTACATGGCTCGGAAACCTGTTAAAGATAATGCGGCACGCGCTACCACGGACCACCGGACGCGAGCGTCCCCGGTCGTTTCGGGCGATCGGCGGTAGGGTTGCGGTTCCGGGGGTAGATAACACGCGATCGAACGTCGGTCGCGATCGACTGACGGGACGAGGTGGTAATCGAATTCGGTTTCACAAGGCACAGTCTCGCCTTGCCGGTCGCTCGCTGATTCGAATTCCAGCGACCGCTCTGCGCTCACTAGTATCACGGAGAAGCGGTGGGACTGGGATTCGAACCGATGTGAGACGGTCGCCCTCGCTCCCGAGGTGTTCGCCTCGCTCACACCTCGCACCGCTCGGGCGCTGCGACTCACAGGCTTCGAATCCCGCACGAGACGCGCGCGGCGCGGAGTGCGCCGCGCGCCTACGGTGGGACTGGGATTCGAACCCAGGAAGCCGTGAGGCTACCTGCTTTCAAGGCAGGCGCAATGGGCCACTCTGCCATCCCACCACACGTCACCGCTGGAGGCCGGCCGACTAAGTGGTGTCGGATCCGACGAATCGCTCCGTCCCGACGCCTCAGTCCCGAACCAACCGCTGCTCCCCGTCCTCGACGACCACGTCCAACCCCTTCTCGTGGACGAACGCGGCCGTGTAATCCGGCACGACGCGTTCCGCGGCGAACCGCGCGCGGAGCATCGGGACCACGTCGAGGAGGTCCTCGCCGGTCTCCAGCGAGGGGGACGCCTCCACGAAGTCCACGGAGCGGTCGGCGTCCCGCCCGCGCTCCGCGAGCGTCGGCAG
The DNA here is from genome assembly GCF_000336875.1 of Halorubrum californiense DSM 19288. Lineage (GTDB taxonomy): Archaea > Halobacteriota > Halobacteria > Halobacteriales > Haloferacaceae > Halorubrum > Halorubrum californiense. The sequence goes on from NZ_AOJK01000072.1 coordinate 89,435, forward strand.
CGCGGGCGCCTCGAACGCGCCGTCGAAGTCGATCGGTTCGGTGAAGCCCGCGAAGTACGCCCGCCCGTTCGAGGAGGGGCCGAGGACGACCTCGGTCGTCCGCAGCTTCATCGCCGCGGAGTCGATGCTGGTTCGCGAGAGCAGGGGCGCGGTCGGGGTGACGACCGCGACCGAGTCCGCGCCCTCCTCGCGCAGCAGGTGCGTGACGGTGTTGCCGGCGCGCGCGCCGAACGAGGAGCCGACCTGGCGCTCGAAGCGGACCTCGTCGGTGCCGCCGAGGGTGTCCGCGACGAGCGTCCGCAGCTCCGCCTCCGGGTTCGTTTCCGTCCGGTACTCGGCGGGGAAGTCCTCCTCGTCGGGGTAGTTGACGAGGAGCTCGCCGCCGGAGCGGTCGACCGCAAGAACGGCGTCGCGGAACATCGCCTCGTAGAGGTCCGCGGCCTCGGCGGGCGACAGCGGCGTCGACTCGGCGAGCGCGGTTCCGACGAGCCCCTCGCGGGGCGGGTTCGCCAGCAGGGCGACGACGGTCATACCGGACCGCGGCGCGGGAGCGACTTCAAGTCGCCGCTTCGGTTCGAGAAGCGAGCGCCCGGAAACCGAACCGCGCCGGCGCCGGCGACGGCGGCGGCGACAGCGGGAAGCAGTCGCTCAGCTGCGCCGGCGACGGCGGGACGCGGCCGCTCAGGAGAAGTCGCGCCGCATCGCGATCTCGAACCACGGGCAGAGGCGGAGCTGCCGGTACAGCGCGGGGTTCTCGTGGAGGTGGTCGTAGTCGGCCCACAGCATCCCGCCGATCTCCTCTTCGTCCGGGTCGAGCGAGGTGTCGTCGAGGGTCACCTTCAGCACGGCGCACACCTCCCACTCGACGCCCTCGTTGGGGTAGTAGCGCTTGTACTCGAACTTGTCCGTCACGCGGAGGTCGTCGTACTGGTCGGGCGAGATACCGAGTTCCTCTTCGAGGCGCTGCTCGGTGGCGTCCTCCTGGGACTGCCCCTCGACGGGGTGGGAGGCGACCGTGCCGTCCCAGTGGCCGTCCCACAGGCGCTTGTTCGGCGCGCGCTGTGCCAGCAGGATCCGGCCGTCCCTGTCGAAGACGAGGCAGGTGAACGCGCGGTGCCGGATCCCGTCGCCGGTGTGCGCGTCGAGTCGGTTCACCGTTCCCTGCGCCACGTCGTCGGGATCGACGGCGATGACGTCCTGAAGCGCGTTCTCGTGGTCGGTGTCGCTCGTGTCGCTCGCGCCGTCGCCGGCGGAGTCCCCCGGCGCGGCCGCGTCTTCGGAACTCATGCGCGATACGTCGCAGACCAAGGCTAATAAGGGTTCGATACGGCGCCCGGATCCCGGCCCGACGGCGCTTCGCTCCCGCCGACCGCCGCTCCGTCCACGGCCGCCGGCGCTTCGACGCTCTTAACCGCGTCCCGGCGCTACTTCGCGCGGATGAGTGACCCGGCGCTCGACGTCGTCGAGTTCGTGTTGACGACGCACTTCTACACGCAGGACCGCGACCTCGACGAGAACGACCTGCCGCCGCGCTTCCGGCAGGTGTTCTGGTCGGCCGACGCCGCCGAGGACGCCCCCGGCGGCGTGGAGCGACCGCTGAAGGCGACCGACGAGACCACCCGTACCGCCACCGGCGTCGAGCGGCCGTGGGACGCGGTCTCCGACCTCCTCTTCACCCAACGGACGGAGTTCTCGGGCGAGATATCGCTGACGCAGCCCGCGATGGGGTTGGAGTGGTACCGCGACCGCGCGGACGACCAGCGCGTCGCGGGGAACCCGACGCTCGTCGCCGCGCTGGAGACCGCCGAGGACCTCGATGCGCCGGTGACGCGCGAGGAGGCCAGAGACGACGTGCGACCGGTCCAGGCCGACCGCGTCTGGATCGACGCGCTGCTCGCGGAGTACTTCGACGAGGACGAGGACGGTGAGATGCTCGACCTCGTCAACGTCCGCGCCCCCGAGGAGATCGAGACCACGCTGGCCGACCTCGTGTTGACCGGCGATCAGGAGGGCGAGATCCAGAAGATCGTGAAGGCGATCGAGCACCGAGAGTACCTCGCGGAGATCGGCCTGCGCGAGATCGGGAAGCTGCTGTTCGTCGGCCCGCCGGGGACCGGGAAGACGACCGTCTCGCGCGCGCTCGCCCACGAGCTCGGCCTGCCGTTCGTCGAGGTGAAGCTCTCGATGATCACGAGCCAGTACCTCGGCGAGACGTCGAAGAACGTCGAGAAGAGCTTCGAGGTCGCCAAGCGGCTCTCGCCGTGTATCCTCTTCATCGACGAGTTCGACTCGGTGGCGAAGACCCGCCGCTCGGACGAACACGCGGCCCTGAAGCGCGCGGTCAACACCCTGCTGAAGTCGATCGACGAGGTGTCGCTGGTCCGCGACGAGGTGCTCCTCATCGGCGCGACGAACCACCCGGACCAGCTCGACGCCGCCGCGTGGCGCCGGTTCGACGAGATCGTCAACTTCCCCAAGCCGGACCGCGACATGCGCGCGGACATCCTCCGCGTGGTGACGAAGGAGATGCAGATCGCCGACTTCGACCCCGAGGAGGTCGCCGACCGGACCAGCGGACTCACCGGCTCCGACCTCCGGATGGTCCTCCGGGAGGCCGTCCTCGCCGCGCTCACCGAAGACCGGATGACGATCACGCAGGCGGACGTGATGGCCGCGGTCACGGACTTCGAAGAGCGCGATAACCTCAAGAACATGGACATGATCGACGGCGAGGGCGCCGAGGTGCTCGGCGAGACGGGGTCCGGCGAGCAGGAACACACGCACGACGAGTCCGGCGACGGTCACGGCCACGACCACGCCGCCCACGGCACCTCGCACGACTGATCGCGACGGCGGCCGCCGCGTCGGGTTTCTCGGCGTCAACCGTCCCTACTGCCGGTTACCTTACTTCGCGGCGAACGCCAGCGACCGTATAGCCGAATCCGCGGTCGACGATCCGCGGGTCGAGACCGATGTCGTCCATCGCGCCCGCGAGGTCGGCCGGCGCCCGGAATCGTGAGTCCATACCGATCGCGTGTTCGCCAGCGACGAGCAGTCTCCCGAGCGGGTGTTCCGGGTCGAACTCGCGGACGACGAGCGCGCCGCCGGGCGCGAGGGTGCGGGCCGCCTCGTCGAGCGCGGCGCCTTGGTCGGGCAGGTGGTGGAACGCGTCGACGATCGTGATCGCGTCGACGCTCGCGTCCCGGAACGGGAGGCGCCCCGCGTCGCCGGCGAGTCCGGAGAGCCCGCGGACGCGACGCGCCCGCGAGAGCATCTCGACGGAGGCGTCGACGACCGTGATCTCCGGGCCGGTCAGCGCGGCCGCCGCGCGGCCCGAGCCGCCGCCGACGTCGAGGAGGCGCTCTATCGGTCGCGCGGCGTGGTCGAGGCCGGCCGCCAGCGCCTCGCCGTCCGCCGGCGGCATGGCGAGGTCGTACAGCGGCGCCACCCGGTCGAAGAAGTCCACGTCGCCGACTCCGTACATGGACGAGACGAGCGCCGCGAGGGACAAAGAGCCACCGCCCTATTTACCTCTTCGCCGCCGTACGGCGTCCATGGAGTACGCCCTCGTGTGTCCGCCCGGCGAGGGGACGACCCTCCGCCTCGACTACCGGGCGTTCGCGTACGCCGGGAAGTTCGTCGTCGGGAAGCCGGGGAAGGCGGTGATCCGGACGCCGGACGGGCGCCCGGCCGCGCCGGACTGGGAGCCGGACGAGGCGCTGCCGGACACGGTCGGCCCCGAGGCGTTCGACGGGGACGTGATCGCCGCCGTCTCCTTCTCGCCCGACCGGACCGCCCCCGCCACCTGTCGGCTGCGGTACGTCACGGTCCACGCCGCGCGGCGCGGCGAGGGGATCGGCCCGCGGCTGATCGGCGAGACGGTCGCCGACCTCGCCGCCGCCGGCTTCGAGCGCGTGAAGATCGCCGTGAACAACCCGTTCGCGTACGAGGCGTGCCACAAGTGCGGCTTCGCGTACACCGGCGAGCGCACCGGAATCGCCGAGTTGGAGCTGGCCCGGCCGGCCGCAGAGCCCGCCGACGCGGACCCGGAGCGGTACCGCGAGGGGCTGGCGGCGTTCCGCGAGACCGACGGGGAACTGAGCCGGGCGGAGCGCCGCTTCGTCGCCGAGCGGCTGGAGCGCGGCCCCCCCGAACCCGACCGGACACCGCGTGACGGGCGCTAATTGAGCGTCCAGATGGCGTAGTTGAGCGCGGTCGCGAAACAGACCCACGCGAGGTAGGGGAGCAAAAGCGCCGCCGCGCGCCGGTCGACGCGCTCGAAGGCGCGTATCGTCGCGACGACGAGGGGGAGGAGGACGACGAGGATGGCGAGCCCGAGGTCGGGGCGTTCGAGCCCCCAGAAGACGGGCGACCACGCGACGTTGACGGCAAGTTGGACGCCGAACAGGACGAGCGCGGTCCGGACGCGACCCCTCGACGCGCCGCGGTCGCGGCCGGCGAGGTAGACGAGCGCGGCGGCGGCGCCGAGGAGCGCGTACAGGATCGGCCAGACGACCCCGAACGCCCACCCGGGCGGATAGAAACCGGGGAGTTCCAGCGCCGTGAACCACGCGCTCTGTGTCGTGGTGAACGGGACGCCGAGCGCGCCGATCAGGTTGACGGCGACCGCCGCGCCGGCGATGAGGAGGGCGTCGCGTCGGTCCGGGAGCCGGGAGTTCGTGGTCGTCGCCATACCCGTCGTCGGCCCCGCGACGGCTTAAATCCCGCTCAGATAGCGTCGTAATCCTCGCGGAACGTCTCCAGCGTGGCCGCGAGCACGCCGATCACGATGGGGCCCACGAAGAGCCCGGTGAATCCGACCGAGTAGATGCCGCCGAACACGCCGAGCAGGATGATCGCCGGGTTCAGGTGCGCCTGCTGGTCGATGACGAGCGGGCGGGCGTAGTTGTCCACCATCGCGATCACCGCGACGCCGTAGACGGCGAGGAAGACCCCGGCCGTCACCTGGTCGATTATTACGAGGTAGGCGGCGGCCGGCCCCCACACGAAGAAGGCGCCGATGAGCGGCAGCAGCGCCAGCACCGCCATCACGAACGTCCAGAACACCACGTTGGGGATGCCGACGACCCACAGGCCGAGCCCGGCGACCAGCGCCTGGAGGAGCGCGACGGAGATGTGGCCGATGACGACGCCGCGGGTCATCACGTTCACGCGGTCGACGAGGTCGGCGGTCACGTCCGAGGGGAGCGGGCTCGTCGCTCGGATCCACTCGACGAACGCCGGGCCGTCGATGAGGGTGTAGTACACGAGGAAGAGCGCGAGCGACAGCCCGACGGACACGCGGATCGCCGTGTTCAACACGCCGCTGAACCCGCCGAACAGCGTCTGGACGAGGAGTTCGCCGGCGGTCTGAAGGAGGTCGCCGACCTCCGGGTCCTGTCCCGTGAGGGCCGCGATTTCGGCTTCGATGGCGGCGATGTCGATCCCCGTCTCGCCGGCCGCGATCGCGGTGAGGTCGCGGACGAACACCCACGAGATGTACGCGAGTGGCAGGATCACGGCGACGATTGCCGAGAAGATGAGGGTCATCGCCGACAGCATCTGGCCGAACCGCTTCGAGACGCGCTTGCGCAGCCAGCGGGTGAGCCGGCGGTGGAACGGGTAGAGGATGAAGGCGAGAATCGCCGAGGCGATCACGTACTCGACGAACGGGAGGATGACGAAGAGGGTCAGGAGCGCGACCGACCCCATGAGGAGCAGCAGGAACGATTGCCCGCGGTTCATACGGCTCCGTCTCTCCGGCGGATTATAAACGTGGCCGGCGGACGCGCGCGACCCCCGAGCCGCGCGCAACCATGTCGGAAGCGAGAAGCGAGTCGGCCGAGTCGGGCGGGCTCAGGCGCTCGCCTCGTCCTCGTCGAGTCCGGGCGCGGTCGCGGCGTCGACCTCGTCCGGCTCCTCCGTGTCGCCGCCGACGACCGTCTCCCCGTCGTCGGTCTCGACGTACACGTCGTCGGCGAAGCCGGCGAGCGCGTTCTCGTACTCCGGCGAGTCGAGCCTCTCGGGGGTCTCCGGCGCCTCGGCGATCCCATCCAGCGGGCGGAACTCGCCCAGCGGATCGTCGATGGTGATCGAGTACCGGGAGAAGAAGGACTCGTACCGGCGGTAGTGCGCCTCCAGCTCGTCGCCCGGGATCTCCATCATCTCCGTCCAGCCGTGGTTGAAGAAGTCGAAGTTCGCCTGGACGTGGGTGATCTCGCGGGCCTCGGCCTCCGGGAACCCGGCCTCCAGCGCGGCGACGTACGCGTCCATCGTCGCGTCGAAGAAGCTGTCGAGGTGGTCGCGGCGCTCCTCGCGGCGCTCCTCCTCGGCCTTGTTGAGGAAGATGCTCGTGTGGAGGTCGACGAGCTTGTCGTTGGCGACGTCGCCGACCACCGGCGTGGTCAACGCCTTCTTGGCGGCCCAGTGGCGGATGTTTTGCCGGATTTTCATATGCGTGGTTGGGCCGGGACGCTCTTGAATGTGTGGCGTCGGGGCTCACATGTGCGGCGCCGGGGTCGGCTCCCACGCCGACCGCACCGGCCCGTGTGCGACGCCGACCACGCCGCGGAACTGTTATTGCGCCCTCCAAACAATATTACTGTAGACATGGCATCGGAAAACGCAGACGACGACTGGGCGGGGCAGGTGGAGGCGCATCGACAGGCGAAGGTCCAGCAGTTCCGCGAGTCGGCGCGGTCACCGCTACCGGTCTCGATGCGGGGAGACTCCTTCCCCGGGCTGGCGTTCTTCGATCCGGACCCGGCGTACCGGTTCGTCGTCCCGCTCCACGAACACGAGGAGAAGGAGACCGTCACCGTCGAGACGACCGCCGACGGCGAGCAGACGTACCGCCGCTGGGGGGAGTTCCGCTTCGAGGCCGACGGCGAGCCGACGACGCTTCAGGCGTACCGCCCGGCCGACGGCGCGGACCGCTTCTGGGTGCCGTTCCGCGACGCGACCAGCGGCGAGGCGACGTACGGCGCGGGGCGGTACCTCGACTTGGAGCCCGACCGCGACCGCGTCGACGGCGAGTGGGTGGTCGATTTCAATCACGCGTACAACCCGACGTGCGCGTACAACCACGCGTACGAGTGTCCGCTCGTCCCGACGGAGAACTGGCTCGACGTCGCGATCGAGGCCGGCGAGAAGGAGTTCCCCGCGGAGCCGGCCGGCGCGGACCACTAATCGACGGCACGGGGCGCTGATCGAGAGTCCCGAGCGCAGAGCTGAGCCGAGCGATCCCCCGAGAGCGGTCCACCATCTCCCGTTTTCGGCGGTCGTGCGTATTCGTCGCACGCCCCCGGACGCGGATGACAACCCACATTAACCATGAATCCGAACGGCCGGCTATGAGCGATTCGTACGTGATCATCGGTGACGGAATCGCGGGCGCGTCCGCGGCCGAGACGCTGCGCGAGGAAGCGCCCGAGGCCGAGATCACGGTTCTCACGGACGAGGGTGAGTCCCTCTACAACCGGATCCTGATCAAGGAGTACGCGAAGGGGAAACTCCCCGAGGCCCCGATTTCGATCCATCAGGAGGACTGGTACGACGACCACGACGTGGACCTCCGACTCAACACGGTCGTCGTCGACATCGACGTCGACGAGGAAGCGGTTCACACCCACGAGGGCGAGACCTTCGAGTACGACAGCCTCCTGCTCGCGATCGGCGGCACGCCCCAGCAGCTCCCGGTCGAGAACGCCGACGCCGACGGGATCCACCACTTCTGGACGTTCCAGGACGCCCGCCGGATCAAAGAGAGCGTCGAGGACGCGGAGCAGGGCGTCATCGTCGGCGCCGGCCTGCTCGGCATCGACTTCGCGGCCATCTGCGGCGCGCAGGGCGTGGAGGCGAAGTACCTGATGCGCGGCGACAACTGGTGGCGCTACGCGCTCTCGGAGGAGGGCGCGGAGATCATGCACGAGGCGATGCGCGAGCGCGGCGTCGAGCCGGTCTTCGACTCCGGCGTCGATCACTTCGAGGTCGACGCTGACGGCCACGTCGAGGCCGCGGTCGACCCGAACGGCGAGCGCTACGAGTGCGACTTCGCCGGCGTCGCCATCGGGCTGAACTTCAACACCGAACTCGTCGAGGACACGCCGCTGGAACTCGACGACGGCATCGTCGTCGACGAGTTCATGCGCACCAACGTCGACAACGTGTTCGCCGCGGGCGACATCACCACGTTCAACGACCTCATCCTCGGCGAGCGGGCGAAGAACGGATCGTGGGGGTCGGCCAAAGAGCAGGGGACGATCGCGGCCCGAAACATGGTCGACTACGGCAGCGAGGAGTTCGAGTGGGTCTCCTCGTACTCGATCACGCACTTCGACTTCCCGTTCCTCTCGTTCGGCCACCCGACGCTCGGCGACGACTCGGTGGAGGCGACCACCGGCGAGAACGAGTGGCGCCGCGTCGCGCTGAAGGACGGGAAGGTGGTCGGCGGCGTGCTCATCGGCGACCTCTCGCCGCAGTCCGCGTTCAAACAGCTGATGCGCGAGGGCCGCGACGTGAGCGACCAGACGGACCGTCTCATGGAGCCCGGCTTCTCGGTCGACGACCTGGCGGCCCCGACCGAGCAGTAGCGGCGGGCCCCGAGCGACGGTTCAAGTCGCTTTTTAGGCTGTGCGTGTTACTACTCCCAGATGCCGCTGGGATCGTCACCTCCCCCCGACGACTTCTTCGCCTCCTTCGTCGAGGAGTGTGCCGACCCGGTCGTCTCGCTCGACGAAGCGGGGACGATACTGTACGCGAACCCCGCGGCCGAGGCGGCGCTCGGCTACGAGCCGACCGAGCTCCGCGGCCGCACGCTCGCCTCCCTCGTCGCGTCCGAGACGGCGGACGAGCGGACGCGGTCGGTCCGCGAGCGACTCGCGGAGGTCGAAGGGCTCCCCGATCGCGGGAGCGTCTCGGTCCCGGTCCGACACGCGGACGGCCACACGGTGACGTTTTCCGTGCGGTTTCACGAGCACGCCCCCGGCGGGGATACCGAGGGGCGCGACGGGGGCGACTCCCCCGACGCGGCAGGAGCCGGACCCGACGCCGTCTACACCGGGATCTTCCGCGACGGCGTCGAGGAGGTCGGCGGTGCGGTGACGGAGACGTTCCGCAACCTCGTCGAACACGCCGGCCACGCGATCTACGTCACCGACGCCGACGGGACGATCGAGTACGTCAACCCGGCGTTCACCGACCACACCGGGTACGACGTCGACGAGGCGCTGGGGGAGACGCCAGCGATCCTCAACTCCGGCGAGATGCCGGACGAGTACTTCGACACGCTGTGGTCGACGCTCCGGGACGGCGAGGTGTGGGAGGAGGAGATCGTCGACCGGCGGCACGACGGCGAGCTGTACCACGCCCATCAGACGATCGCGCCCGTCGCTGACGACGACGGCGAAGTCTCGCGGTTCGTCGCCATCCAGACGGACATCACCGATCGGAAGGCCGCGATGGGGCGGCTGAAGCAGTACCGCGACGTCGTCGAACGGCTCGACGACCCTGTCCTCCTCCAGAACCGCGACGGCGAGTTCGAACTGCTGAACGAGGCCGTAAGCGAATTCGCTGGGGTCGACCGCGAGACGCTGTACGGCACCGACGAGTTCGCGTTCATGGACACGGAGACCGCGGCCGAGGTCGACGAGCGCCGGCGAAGCGTGCTCGACGCCGAGGAGATGGTCGAGTACGAGGTCTCGCCGACGTTTCCGGAGAGCGGACGGGAGGCGACGTTCAGCACGCAGCGGTACCCCTACTACGACGCGGACGGAGAGTTGGCCGGCACTTTCGCCATCTGCCGGAACGTCACCGACCGGAAAGAGCGCGAACGCGACTTGGAGCGGTACGAGCGCGCGATCAACGGCGCGACGGACCTCATCGCCGCGGTCGACCGCGACGGGCGACTCCTGTTCGCGAACCCGCAGTACCGCGAGTACCACGGGCTCGGCGACAGCGACGTGACGGACCTGACGCTCGCCGACGTCGTCCCAGCCGACAGCTACGAGGACGTCGAGCGACAGGTGGAACGCGCGCTCCGGGGCGAGTCGGTGGAGTACCGGACGACGCGGACGCACCCGACCCGCGGCAGGCGGACGTTCGACGTTCGGTACTACCCGCTCGGAAGCCCCGACGACGGGGAGCCCGCCGGGGTCGTCGGCGTGCTTCGGGACGTGACCGACAGCGAGAACCGCGCGCGACAGCTTCGGGTCGTCGACCGGATCCTCCAGCACAACCTCCGGAACGCGCTGACGGTCGTTCGGGGGCGGGCGGAACAGATCGCTGCGGGGAACGTCGACTCCGCGGACGCGGCCGAGTACGTCCTGTCCCGGGCCGACGACCTCCTGGAGACGAGCGAGAAGGCCCACCACATCACCGAGGTACTGAGCGACGCGCCGGAGACCGAACCGGTCGACGTCGGGCGCATCGCCCGAGAAGTGGTCACGGCGCGGACCGAGGAGTTCCCGCACGCGACGATAGCGGCGTCGACGCCGGAGGACGGCGTCGCGACGGCGTCCGCGACGTCCTGGCTCTCCCGAGCCATGAACGAACTGGTCCGGAACGCCGTCGAACACCACGACCGCGACCGGCCGACGGTCACGGTGTCGGTCGAAGCCCGCCCCGACGGGGTCGAGATCCGCGTCGAGGACGACGGACCGGGACTGACCGGCATGAACCGAGACGTCCTCGTCGACGGGACGGCGGTCGACGCGCTGTACCACGGCAGCGGTCTCGGGCTGTGGCTCGTCTACTGGGTCGTCCAGCAGTCCGGCGGCTCCGCGGCGGTCGCGGACGCGGAGCCCCGCGGCACCGTCGTGACGCTCACCTTCCCCCGAGCCGACGACTGAAACGCCGCCGTCGCGTTCGCGCGGCGAGCGCGCCGACCCGGAGCGACGCCCGCCGCGAAACGCTTATGATTAATCGTGTCATACGATACCACATGTCACTTAGAGACACCGGGCGACGGCTGCGACTCCGACGCACCGGCCGCGTCCCGGCGGACGCCCGGGTCCGTCACTACGACGAACTGAACGACGACGAGCAGGGGATCGTCCGAGAGCTGGCGGGCGAGCCGTGGACGGCGCCCGAGACGGGGGACCTTGACGACGGCGACGTGGTGAAGTTCACCGACTACTATCTGGTTCGGTCGCGGTGAGCGCGGTCGCGGCGAGTGCCGTCGAGACGGAGAGCTGTCGGTCGCGAAGCGGGAGCGGTCGGGCCCCGGCGGCCCGGAAGCGAAGTTGTTTTCGCCGGTCGGGGGCAAGCGGGACGTATGGACAGCGGCGGATCTACAGACATGACGCTGGCGTTCGAGTTGGAGGCGCTGAAAGCGCTCGCGGACCCCAACGCGGTGTTCAACAACGCCCGGCAGTGGACCGAGTACGTCGGGGTCGTCAGCGAGAAGCCCACCTACGTCGTCACGAACTTCACGCGGAAACACCGCGTGCGACAGGACTTCTTCTCCGGCCCGCGCGGCGTCGAGGAGAGCCTCAAGAACATCAGCGGCCAGTTCGACACCGACCGCCACGTGTTCGTGGGGGTCGACGAGGACGACGAGGCGGTCGCCGAGGCGACGGACTGGGAGTTCCTCCACGTCGAGGACGCCGCCGAGGCCGCGGGGTGGACGCTCGCGACCGGCGAGGCCGAAGAGGAAGCGGCCGAAGAGAAGGCCCGAGACGACTGGCCCTGAACGGTCGGACCGACTCGCGGCGAGGACCGATTTGGCGGGTACCGCGAGGGAAGCATCGCAGCGTCCACGACCGGGAGGTGTTTTCACGATGGCGACGAACGCGGATCCATGACCGATCACGACGACGACCACGGCCACGGCCACCACGGCGACCATGACGACGACCACGGCCACGACCATCATCACCACGACGTCGACTCCGTCGCGGCCGCGGTGGTCACGGTGTCCTCCTCGCGCACCACGGACGACGACCCGGCCGGCGACTACATCGCGGACTGCTTCAGAGCGGCGGGCCACGAGGTCGTCGTCCGCGAGCTAATCGGTGACGACTACGACAGCGTTCAGGGGACCGTCGACCGCCTCACCCGCCGGAAGGACACCGACGTCGTGGTGACCACGGGCGGGACGGGCGTCACGCCGGACGACGTCACGCCGGAAGCGGTCCGCGGACTGTTCGCGAAGCGGCTCCCCGGGTTCGGCGAGCTGTTCCGCCGGCTCTCCTACGAGGAGGTCGGCACGCGGACCATCGGGTCGCGCGCGACCGCCGGGGTCGTCTCCGCCACGCCGGTGTTCTGTCTCCCGGGCTCGGAGAACGCGGTCCGGCTCGGAGTCGACGAGATACTCCTCGCGGAGGTCGGGCACCTCGTCGGACTCGCCAGCCGGGGGCTCGACGACGAGGAGGCGAGCGAAGACACTCCGAGCGAAAACGAGTCGAGCGAAAACGAGGACGCGGCGGGCGAAGAGNATCAGAGATGTGTATAAGAGACAGCTCCCCGTCGTGGTCGACGGGGAACGCCTTGCCGTGGACCGGCTCCGGGGCGTGTCCGACGGTGCCGCCGTACTCGTACACCGCGGCCTCCAGACCGAGACAGACGCCGAGCGTCGGCACCGTCGGCGAGAGGTCGCGCAACACGGGCATCGTCACGCCCACGTCGCGGTCGTTTTTCGGATGGCCCGGGCCCGGACTGACGATCACCGCGTCCGGCTCCGCGGCCTCGATTTCCGCGAGCGACGCGGTGTTCTTGAACACGTCGACGCCGACGGGCTCCCCGCCGATCGTCTGGTCGGAGACGTACTCGACGAGGTTGTAGGTGAACGAGTCGAAGTTGTCGACGACGACGACGTTCATCGGTCGGCCTCCGAGCCGGCCGCGAGCGGGTCGGCGTCGCCGCCGTCCTCGTCGGCCCCGTCGCTTTCGCTATCCTCACGGATCCGGTCGATCGCGGTCAACACGCCGTCCATCTTCTGTTCGGTCTCCTCGTACTCCGCGGCCGGGTCGGAGTCGGCGACGAGGCCGGCGCCGGCCCGCACGCCGACGACCGACTCCGCGCCCGACTCGTCGAGCGTCGCGGTCCGGATCACGATCGCGAAGTCGGCGTCACCGGTCCACGAGTAGTAGCCGACGCCGCCGCCGTACGCCTCCCGGGGCGTCGTCTCTAGGTCGTCGATAATCTCCATCGCGCGCACCTTCGGCGCGCCGGTGAGCGTCCCCGCGGGGAACGTCGCGCGCGTCGCGTCGAAGGCGTCGGCGTCGGCCGCGAGCGTCCCCGTCACGGTCGACTCGATGTGCTGGACGTGGCTGTACTTCAGGACGTTCATGAACTCCTCGACGCGGACGGAGCCGGGCTCCGAGACCCGCCGCACGTCGTTGCGCGCGAGGTCGACGAGCATCGTGTGCTCGGCGCGCTCCTTCCCGTCGGCGAGCATCTCGCCCGCGAGCCGGCGATCCTCGACCGGGCTCGTCCCGCGCGGACAGGTGCCCGCGATCGGGTTCGAGACGACGCGGTCGCCTTTTACCGACACGAGCGTCTCCGGGCTGGCGCCGACGACGGTCCGGTCGTCGTGGCGCAGCACGTACATGTACGGCGAGGGGTTCACGTCGCGGAGCGCCGCGTACAGCCCGAGCGAATCGACCTCGCCGCGCAGCTCGCGGCTGCGCGAGATCACGCCCTGGTAGATGTCGCCGTCGAGGACGTGCTGTTTCGCGGTCCGGACGGCCTCCTCGTACTCCTCGCGCGGGTCCGCGGACTCCTCGCGGACGCGAACGCCGTCGGGATCTGGCGGCGCGGCCTCGCGCAGTTCGGCGGCGACGCGCTCGGCCTCCGCGGCGAGGTCTTCGTACACGGCGGCGGGGTCGTCGTCGGTGCCTATCACCGGCGTGAACACGAGCTCGACGCTCCCTTCCCGCTCGTCGAAGACGACGGTCCGCGTGGTGAGCGCGAACTCCGCGTCAGGGAACTCGGTCTCCGGCCGCTCGACGCCGACCTCCTCCAACCAGAGGTCGTAGACGGCCTCGTACGCGAGGAACCCGACGAACCCGCCAGAGAGGATCTGCCGGTCGGTGTCGGGGAAGCCGCGCAGGCTCGCGTCGGGGAACGCGGCCCGGACGCGGTCGACCGCGTCGCCGGTCTCCGGGCCGAGGCCGGGTGTAGTCGTCTCGGTCCCCGCGTCGTCGTCGATCCCATCGCCGTCGGTCCCGTCGCCGAGGAACTCGGCCGCCGGGCCGAGTTCGGTCACCTCGGTGCGGTCCGGGTGGACGGAGACGATCGCCTCGGGGTCGTAGCCGACGAACGAGTAGCGGGCGTGTCTGTCCGCCTTCCCGCCCGAGGTGAACGCGCCGTCGGGGTCGCTGGAGGCGACCTTCTCGCCGGATTCGAGGAGGAAGCCGTACGGCCCCTCGCCGACGAGGGTCGCGTACGCGCCGAGCGGGGTCACGTCGGCGTCGAGCGAGGCCGACGCTCGGACCACGACCGGCTTCTCGGCGTCGGCTGCGAGGTCGACGAAGTCGGCCTTCGAGCGGTCGAGCGAGGGGCCGCCCGCCGACGCCTCGGCGGCGTCACGCGCGCCGTCGTTGCCGGGCGCTCCGTCGTCGCTCATGCCAGCTCCATCTCTCGACCCGCGTTCGCGACGAAGCGGGCCACCGCGTTGTGGTCCTTCCGCCCGCCCGCTATCTCGACGCCCGAGGCGACGTCGACCGCGAAGGGGTCCGCGACCCGGACCGCCTCGGCGACGTTGTCGGCCGTGAGCCCGCCGGCCAGCACGACCGGGGTGGTGAGTCGCTCGGCGAGCTCGCCGGTCGCGCGCCAGTCGTGCGTCTCGCCGGTGCCGCCCGCCCCCGAGTCGTCGGTGGAGTCGACGACCATGGCGTCGATCGCGCCGTCGAACTCTTCGGCGCGGGCGAGGTCGGCGGCGTCGACCGTGAGCAGCACCTTCCGCTCCGTCTCGGCCCGGATGTACCGGAGCTCGTCGACGGTCCACTCGCCGTGGAGCTGGATCGCGTCGGGGGCGGTCGTGCGGGCCAGCTCGACCGCGCGCTCAGCGGAGTCGGGCATCGTCACGAGCGTCGCGGTGACGAAGGGGGGCACGTCCGCGAGCAGTTCGGCGGCCGTCGCCGGGTCGACCTCGCGCGGCGAGTCGACCGGCACCTCGGTGATGACGCCGACCGCGTCGGCGCCCGCGTCGACCGCGGCGCGGCGGTCGGCCTCTCGGGTGATCCCGCAGATCTTCACCCGCGCCATCAGTCGTCGTCCTCCGCGGTCGCGGTCTGGGCGGCGTCGCCGGTGGACTCGCCGTCGCCGCAGAGCGCCGCGAACTTCTCCGCGGCCGCGCCGGAGTCGATCGCCTCGGCGGCGCGCTCGACCCCATCCGCGAGCGTGTCGGCCTCGCCGGCGACGTAGATGGCGGCGCCCGCGTTCGCCAGGATCAGGGCTCGCTTCGGGCCCGTCACGGAGCCGTCGACGATCCCGCGCAGGTCGGCGGCGTTCTCCTCGGGCGTCCCGCCGGAGACGTCCTCGATCGGCGCGCGGTCGAGCCCGAGGTCCTCGGGCGCGATCGTGAACTCCCGAACCTCCTCGCCGTCGACCTCGGCGGCGACCGTCTCGTCGTGGATCCCGATCTCGTCCATGCCCGCGCCGTGGACGACGAGCGCGCGCTCGACGGGCATGTGCGCCAGCGACCGCGCGATGACGGGCACGAGGTCGGGGTCGTACACGCCGAGCACCTGCGCGTCGGCGCCCGCGGGGTTGGTGAGCGGGCCGAGAACGTTGAATACCGTCCGCATGCCCAGCTCTTTTCGCGGCCCGATGACGGCCTTCATCGCCGGGTGGAAGACCGGCGCGAGCATGAAGCCGATCCCGTCCGCCTCGATGGCGTCCTCGACGGCCGCCGGCTCGGCCTCGACGTCGGCGCCCGCGACCTCCAGCACGTCCGCGCTCCCCGACGAGGAGGAGACCGCGTAGTTGCCGTGCTTGGCGATGGGGACGCCTGCGCCCGCGGCGACGATGGCCGCGGTCGTCGACACGTTGATCGTGTCGTAGTCGTCGCCGCCGGTACCGCAGGTGTCGACGAGCGGGTCGCGGTCGGGTTCGATCGTGCGCGCCGCGTCGCGCATCCCCTGCGCGAAGCCGGCGATCTCGGCCTCGGTCTCGCCCTTCGTGCGGAGCGCGGCCAGCAACGCCCCGATCTGAGCCTCAGTCGCCTCCTCGAAGACGAGCCGCGCGGCCTCGCGCGCCTCCTCGACACTCAGATCCGTCCCGTCCGTCACGCGCTCGACCGTGTCGTTGAGATTCATTGTGTCCACCGATGTAGTATTCCGCGTTGTGATGTACAAGTGTGTACACTAATTTAACGCTGTCGGCGCGACGCGGATCGGTGAGACACGGCGAGAACGCGAATGAGGGGAGAACGCGGGTGATCGAGGAATCACGGACGAGAACACGGTGAGCGGGAATAAAGACGAGAAACGCGGGCTGGGAGCGCCGACCGACTCCCTACTCCTCGTCGAGCGCGGTCGACCCGTCGGCCTCGACGACGACGACCGGGACCTCCGCGTCGCCGACGACCGTGTCGGTGGTCGAGCCGAAGACGAACCGGCCGACGGTCCCGGTCGTCGGCGCGCCCACGACGACGAGGTCGTAGTACGCTGACTGCTCGACGACCGCGCCAGCCGCGGTCCGGTCCTCGACGAGCCACCGGTCCGCGCGGTCGAAGCCGCCGAGCCTGTCCTCGGCCGCGTCGAGGAGGCGCTCTCCGGCCGCGGCGTAGTCGGCCGCGTCGGGGTCGCCCGCGTCGACGGCGGTCCCAGAGGCGTCCTCGCTCGGTCCCGCGTCGGCGAGCGCCGCGTCCGAGGGGACGACGTGGAACAGTTCGAGCCACGCGTCGGTCGCCGCCGCGACCTCCCGCGCGACGTCGACGGTCGCCCCCGAGTGCGGGCCGGCGCCGACGGCGACGAGGACCGAGGAGACGCGGTCGGGGCGCTCCGCGCGGTCGGCGCCGTTCAGCGACACGTCGGCAGCGGCCGAGGTCTCGGCGGCATCGTCGACCGCGGCGCGGATCACGGGCTCGCCGACCGCGGGCGAGGCGGCGTGGCCAGCGCCCCCGGTCTCGGCGGAACCGCCCGACTCCCCGCGTGCGCCGCCGTTTCGCGTCCCGCCCGCTCGGGCGTTTCCGCCGTCGGCGTCGCTCCCGTTCATGGACGGATGTCTGACGCTCGTCAAATAAATCCCGTTGGTTCCGCGACTCTGTCCGGTGGGCCACGTCGCGAGGCGTCGCGCCGGGACGGCGAGTAGGGGTAGGTCGGGGGTTCGGACAGCGCTACTCCCGGAAGAACTCGTCGCGCTCGAACGGCTCGTCTTCGCCCGCCACCGCGAGGACGTCGAGCGCGGTCACCTCGGCGCCGACGCCGAGCAGGCCGGCGAGGCTCGGCTCGGTGCGTCCCTCGTCGCTCGATATCAGCTCCTTGATGTAGAGCCCGCCCTCGCCGCGGATCTCGACGGTCGCATGGCGCGGCTCGTCGAGTTCGGCAGTCATCTCGTACACGTCGCGCTCGCGCGTGATGCTCGCGCGGCGGTGGTCGACCCGGTTGGGCGTGTACTGCTCGACTGTCGTCCCCTCAAGTTCGCCGACCGCCGCCGCGAGCGCGTCGGCGTCGACGTCGGCGTCGAAGGTCACCTGCGCGCGGTAGCGCTTCGCGGCGTCGTGTTCCTTCACGCGCTCGACCATGTCGTAGGTGGCGAGCCGGAGCCCCTCGACCTCGACCGCGCCGTCGGCGAAGGCGTTGATGTCGGACTGGAGGCGGTCGGTGTCGACCCGGCGTCGGCGCGGCTCCTCGACCTCGATCACGAACGGGCGCCCGGTGCCGAGCATGAGCGCGTCGACGTCCTCGCGGCCCGCCCCGTGGAACGTCGCCTCGGTGCCGTCCATCACGTCCTCGACGACCGGCGCGGTGTACTCCTCGACGCTGTCGTCGTAGAGGTAACCGGAGCCGCCGCAGTGGTCGCAGGGGTCGGCCCCCTGCCGTCCGGAGCCCTTACACTCCCGGCAGGGCCACTCGGTCTGCGGGATGTCGCGCTCCAGCTTTCTGTACCGGCCGTAGACGAACGTGGAGTTCACCTTCGCGTCGACCTCGTCTTCGGCCAGGTCGATCGTGAACTGGACGTCGGGTCGGTCGAAGGAGACCTCCGCGCCCGTGAGCCGGCCGAACCGCTTGCCGACCTCGCGGTTGAACTCCGACTTGAACGGCTCGCCCGCCTCCTCGTCGAGGCCGACGTCGGCGCGGAGCAGCGCCTCGTTCTCCTCGATCAGCGGCGGCGGGCGCGTGCCGACGTTGTAGGTGGCGAACTCGACCCCCTCGACCGCCTCGGCGGCGCGCTCCGCCCACTCGTCGAAGGCGGCGCAGCGCCCCTCGCACACCCAGCAGTCCGCGGTGTCGACCGGCTCGAAGTCCTCGTCGTCGCGCAGCGCGAGCGACGTCCGGAGCGCCGAGCCGCGGTCGGCGTTCGACAGTCCGAAGCTCCGGTCGGCGACGAGCCGGCCGAGACAGGCGTCGCACACCGGCCCGGTCTCGGTCGCGCGCGCCGCGACGTCGAGTACGTCCATACGCCCTCCAGCGCGCCGCGTGGTAACTGTCTTACTACTCGGCAGAGGTACCGTCGTCCGCTTCGGGCGCCCGAGACGCCCGCAGTCGGATCGTTCAATGTCGCCCGCACGGAGGGATTCGTATGGGAACGCCACTCGACCCCCGCGAGGAGCAGGTCGCCGAGGTCCTCGACCGACTGTACGAGGAGTACCCCGACTCGACCATCTCGCTCAACTACTCGAACCGCCTCGAACTGCTCATCGCGGTGATCCTCTCGGCGCAGTGTACAGACGAGCGCGTGAACAAGGTGTGCGCCGACCTGTTCGAGACGTACGACGGTCCCGAGGAGTACGCGAACGCGTCGCAGGACGAACTGGCGGAGGCGATCAACTCGATCACCTACTACAACAACAAGGCGAAGTACATCCGCTCGGCGTGCGCGGACATCGTCGAGGAACACGACGGCGAGGTCCCGGACACGATGTCAGAACTCACGGACCTCGCGGGCGTCGGCCGGAAGACCGCCAACGTCGTCCTCCAGCACGGCCACGACGTCGTCGAGGGAATCGTCGTCGACACCCACGTCCAGCGGCTCACGCGCCGGCTGGGAATCACGGAGGCGGAGCGTCCCGAAGCGATCGAGCAGGATCTGCTCGATATCGTCCCCGAGAGCGATTGGCAGCAGTTCACGCACCTCATGATCGACCACGGCCGCGCGACGTGTACCGCGATCAACCCCGACTGCGCCGACTGCGTCCTCGCCGACGTCTGCCCCTCGGAGAAGGGGGACAGCGAGGTCGACCTCGCCAGCGGCGAGGCGTGGTGAGCCCGGAGAACCGGCCTGACCCGATGACGTTCGGGTGTAGTATTTAAAGACCCGGCAGATGAGGGGTCGCGGGCGAATCCGTCTCGCCGAGGGGGAACTCGCTTTCCGGTTTATATATTCATCCGGCGTATTCGCAAGTGAGGAGAGACACAATGTCCACGAAGACCACAAACGAGTTCGGCGGTGAGTTCGGCGGAATCACGCTGTTGGGGAAGGCGCACTCGCTGTCGGCGCTGTTCATCGTCCTGCTCCGGGCGACCATCGGCGGGATGATCCTGTTCGCGGGCCTCGGAAAGGTCTCCGAGTGGCCGTTCGACGCCAGCGGCTACCTCGTCCACGCGCCCGACGCGGCGAGCCCGGTCAGCGGCCTGTACGCCGCGATGGGGTCGACGCCGTGGTTCGTCGAGTTCGCGAACGTGTTCGTGCCCGCGACGCAGCTGCTGATCGGCACGGCGCTGATCCTCGGCGCGTTCGTCCGCCTGGCCGCGCTGGGCGGGGCGATGCAGATGACGCTGTTCTACCTCGGCGGGTGGAGCGGCGACTTCCTCGCCCTGTTCGACTCGACGCTGGTGTACGCGATGGTGTTCCTCACAGTCGCCGCGTTCGGCGCGGGCCGCGTCCTCGGTCTCGACGCCTACATCGAGCAGATTCAGGTCGGCGGGCAGGCGCTCGTCGAGAAGTTCCCGGCGCTCCGGTACGTCCTCGGGTAAGCGGGGGCCGTGTCGGGCGAGGGGAATCGGGCGCGTGACGGCGCGCCGCCGACTCGTTTTCGATACGTGAATCGCGGTGTAGTTGGTTCACTTTTCGCGCGCTATCGTGCGAACGAGAGCGGCCGCGTTGCGACCACTCGATTGTGAATCTCTGACTGTAGATCGTCGGAGAACACCGCCAAAGCCCCAGCCGCGAGGGTCGCGTACGCTCGCTGCGCTCCTTGCTCAGTCGCTGACGCTCCTTCGCTGCGGTGCTTGCGTCGCCTACGCGACCCTCGCGGCTGCCCCTTTGAGTCCCGCCAGCACAGCACCGCGACCGCACCTCACGCCTCCCCAGCCTCGTCGGCCGCCATCGCTTCGCTCGGCGACCGACTCCCTCGCGCGTGCTCCTCGCGGCCTCCGCTTCGCTCCGGCCGCTCGCAGGCACGCGCCACCGCGGCTACCCGTTGTTTATGAGTGAACTGGTCGACTGCGTGGACCGGTTACGTAGTCGGTCGCGACACCGGCGCTCCGTTTCGGGTTTCAATCCATATAAGACCGCGCGGGCGGAACGGAGGCGTAATGGAACTCGGTTCGCGGGAGGCGTTCTCCCGGATGGGGACGCTCGGCATCGAGGAGGAGTTCTACATCGTCGATGCCGACGGCTCCCCCACGTCCGGGACCGACGACCTCGTGTACGACCGCGACCCGCCAGCGGCGGTCCCGGAGGGGTTCGACCACGAGCTGTTCGAGTGTACCATCGAGGCGCAGACGGAACTGATCGAGGACCCGGCGAACGCCGAAGACGCGCTCGCGACGGTCCGCGAGGCGCTCGTCGACCACGCCGCCGCGGACGGGTATCAGATCGCGGCCGCTGGCCTCCACCCGGCGGCGAAGTGGCGCGAACTCGACCACGTTCAGAAACCGCGGTATCAGGCGCAGTTGGACCGCATCCAGTACCCCCAACACCGGAACACGACCGCGGGGCTCCACGTCCACGTCGGCGTCGACGACGCGGACAAGGCCGTCTGGATTGCGAATCGCTTGCGGTGGCACTGCCCGGTACTGCTCGCCCTGTCCGCGAACTCCCCGTTCTGGAACGGGTTTGACACCGGGCTGGCCTCGGCCCGCGCGAAGGTGTTCGAGAACCTCCCGAACACCGGGATCCCCTCGGCGTTCGACGACTTCGACGCCTTCCAGCGGTACGAGCGCCGGATGGTCGAGACGGACTCCATCGCGGACCGCGGCGAACTGTGGTTCGACGTGCGCCCCCACACCGGCCACGGCACCGTGGAGGTGCGCGCGCCCGACGCGCAGCGAGACCCCGACGTGACGCTCGCGCTCGCCGAGTACGTCCGGGCGCTGGTCGTCGACTACGCCGAGCGGTACGAGGACGGCGAGTCCTCACCGACGCTGCGTCGCGAACTGCTCGACGAGAACAAGTGGCGCGCGATCCGGCACGGCCACGACGCCGCGTTCGTCGACCGGGACGGCGAGGGGACGACCCCGCTCGGGGAGGTCGTCGCGGCGGAGTGCGACCGCCTCGGGATCGACGGCATCCGCGACGTGTACGAGGCCGAGAGCGGCGCCGCGCGCCAGCGACGGATCCGCGAGGCGTCGGGCGCCGACGCGCTGCGTTCGGATCTCCTCGTGCGTCCCTGACCCCCGGATCGAACGCCTCGGGGGCGCTCCGGGGAGTTCCGTCGGAACGAAAGCGACGAGAAACGCTTTTGCCCGCGTAGCCCCCAGTTTCCGGCATGACCACGGACGATTCACCGACCGAGCCGGGAGACGACCCGGAGGAGTCGCCGACGGACCGGACCCGCGAGGAGCTTCGGAAGACGAAAGAGCGGCTCGGCGAGGGCGCCGACAGGGCGGTAAAGGGGTTCGACGACAACGTCGTCGACCTGCTCGCGTGGCTGCTCGACACCGAGACCCGCGCGCGGATCTACGTCTATCTGCGCGATAACCCACACAGCACGAGCGACGAGGTCGCCGACGGCACGGGGCTGTACCCCAGCACCGTCCGCGAGGCGCTCGCGGAACTCCACGACGAGGGGACCGTCGAGCGCGGCAAGCGGAAGGCCGAGGGCGCCGGCAACAACCCCTACGAGTACGAGGCCATCGCGCCGAGCGATCTGGTCCGCACCGTCGTCGGCGACGTTCAAGCGGAGCTGAACGCCGTCTTCAACCTCGACCGGCGGCTCGGCGGCGAGTCGCCCGACGGCGACACCGAACCGGTCCAGATCTCGGTCGACGGCGAGGACGGCGACGACGGAGCGTCGGACGGAACTGACGACGAAATCGACGAGAACACCGAAGGCGACGACGCGGACGCCGACGACGCGGACGACGACGAGCCGACGAACTGATTCGGCCGGCACCGACCGCGCCACATCTGACGGCGCCTATGCCGACCGCGTCCCGCCCGACCGCGGTTCGGGACGTTTTAAGTTCGACCCGCGCAACGGAGAGGCATGAACGTCGCGCTGGGGGGTACGTTCGATCCCGTTCACGACGGCCACCGGAAGCTGTTCGAACGGGCGTTCGAGCTGGGTGACGTCACCGTCGGACTCACCTCCGACGAACTGGCGCCGGAGACCCGACACGTCGAGCGGTACGTCCGCCCCTACGACCGGCGCGAGCGCGACCTGGAAGCGGAGCTGGCCCCGCGGGCCGAGGCGCACGGGCGCGAGTACGAGATCCGCGAACTGACTGAGCCGACCGGCATCGCGGTCGAACCGGAGTTCGACGCGCTGATCGTCTCCCCCGAGACGAGGGCGGGCGGCGAACGGATCAACGAGATCCGACGCGAGCGCGGGCACGATCCCCTCCGGCTGGAGGTCGTCGACCACGTCGCGGCCGAGGACGGCGAGCGAATCTCCTCGACGCGGATCGTCGCCGGCGAGATAGACGAACACGGCAACCGCACCCCCGACCGCGAGGGGCGGGGCGCGACGCGACCGGAATGAGCGACGCGAACGCGACCGAGGCGGACGCGACCGAGGCGGACGCGGCCGCGTCACGCCGCGCGGCGCTTCGCCGGATCGCCCTCGGCGAGACCGGTTTCGAGCGCGCCGCGGTCTGGAGCGCGGTCGGCCTCGCGCTGTCGTACGTCGCCTTCGACGCGACGGCGGCGGTCGGCGTCGGCACCGCGGCGACCGCGGGCGCCCTCGCGGCGGTGACGGCGCTCGGCGCCCTCGGATTCGCCGCGGCCGGCGGCGGGGCCTTCCCCACGGTGCTGCTCGCGTACGGCCCCTTCGCGGGGACGCTGCTTCGGGCCGTCGGCCCCGCTCCGTACGCGTCCCCCTTCGCGGTCGACGGTCCGGCCGCGACCGCGTTCACCGCACCGCTCGCCCTCGCAGGCGCTGTCGCGGTCGCGGTCGGCGCCGCGTCGGCGGTCGTCGGCTTCCTCTTCTCCCGGATCGCGTCGTCGCGATAGGTCGCGAGGCGCTCGACGCCTCAACCGTCGATCGTTCCGTTCAGCACCTTCCCGGCGACGAGTATCGGGTCCCACACCGGGCTGAACGGCGGCGCGTACGCGAGGTCCAGTCGCTCCACCTCGGACACGGTCATGTCCGCCTCGATCGCGGTCGCGAGCGTGTCGATCCGGATCGCCGCCCGGTCGGTGCCGACGATGCTCCCGCCGAGGAGGCGCCCCGTGTCGCGGTCGGCGACGAGCGTCGCGTCGGTCTCGGCCGCGCCGGGGTAGTAGCCGGAGCGCGACCCCGCGGTCACCGTCTCGCTGACCGGGTCGAAGCCGGCTTCCTCGGCCGCCTCCGGGTCCAGAATTCCGACGCGAGCGGCCTCGGTGTCGAACGCCTTGACGGCCGCGGTGCCTGCGATGTCGCCGACCGGCGTCGGGTCGCCCGCGACCGTCGCGCCGATCGCCCGCCCGGCGCGGTTCGCGGTGAGCCCGAGCGGAAGCCAGTCGGGCTCCCCGGTCACCGCGTGGCGCGCGGTGGCGCAGTCGCCCGCGGCGTACACGTCCGGGAGACTGGTGCGGCCGCGGTCGTCGACGCGGACCGCCTCGCCGGGCCCGAGGTCGACGCCGGTGCCGTCGAGGAGATCGGTGTTCGGTCGGATCCCGACGCCGACGACCGCCATGTCGACGGGGACCGTCTCTGGGGGCGCGCCGTCGGTCCCGCCGCCGACCTCGACCGCCTCGATCCGGTCGTCTCCGACGAGGGCCTCGACCGGCGTGTCCGTGTGAACCGTGACGCCCTCGGCTTCGAGCGCCGCCTCGACGCGGTTCCCGACCGTCTCGCCGAACGGCGAGAGGAGGTGCCCGGAGCGGTGGAACACGTGGACGGAGAGCCCGCGCTCCGCGAGCGCCTCCGCGACCTCGACACCGACGTACCCCCCGCCGACGACCGCGGCCGTCTCGGGGGCCGGCATCGCCGCGTTGCGGTCGACGCGCTCGCGGTCGACCGCGTCCGCGTCGGCGCGTTCGGGGTCGTAGGTGTCCGGCTCTGCGACGTACGCGTCGATGGCGGCCGCCGCGTCCATATTGTGTAGCGTGAACGCGCCGTCGACGTCGCGGACGTCGAAGGGCCCGGTGGTCGCGCGAGCGCCGGTGGCGACGAGCAGGTCTTCGTATTCCTGCTCGAACCGATCGCCGCCGGTCGTCTCGACCGTCACCCGCTTCGCGTCGGGGTCGACCGCGACGACCTCGCTGCCCCGCTGGAGGTCGATCCCACGCTCGTCGACCTCGCTCGGCGACAGCGACAGGAGATTCGACATGCTGTCGACGTACCCCGCGATGAAGTACGGCATCCCGCAGTAGGCGTACGAGATCCACCGGCCCTTCTCGAAGACGACGACCTCGCGCTCGGACGCCTCGCGCCGGAACTTGCTGGCCGCGCTCAACCCCGCCGCGTCGGCGCCGACGACCACGAACGGATCGCTCATGCTCGGTAGTCAGCGGGTGCGGTAAAAAAGCCACCCCGCGGATGCGGCCGGGACACGCGACCGGGCGAGCGCAGCCCGACCGCGCGGCTGTCGTCAGTTGGTCGGCGTCAGACAGTCCATCGCCGCTCAGTCGCCGTCGTCGTCTGCCAGCCGCGAGAGCGTCTCGCGGGCGTTCGCGACCGCCTTCTCTTTCTTCGCCGGGTACGCCTCGACCTTCGTGCGGACGGTGAGTCCGGGACCGAGGCGGACCTCGTCGCGGAACGCCGCCTGCTTGTCGAGCCGGAGGAACAGCGCGCAGTTGTCGTCGACCCGCTCGTCCAGTTCGTCGAGGACGCGGTCGAGGTCCTCCAGCTCCGCGAGCCGGTCGAGCACGTGTCGCATTTCGTCGGCCCGCTCGACGCGCGCCGAGAGCACGGCGATCCGGTCCCCGTGATGGCCCACGTTCTCGACGCGGTCGAGCTCGACGTCCTCGGGCAGCAGCGAGAACAGCGCCTGCTCGACGCGTTTCTCGTCCTCCGTGGCGTACGAGAACGCGCGGAGGTCGACGTAGTGGAAGGGGACTTTCGGCATGCGGTACGGTGGGGCGGCGTTACTCCTCGCTCTCGACGGCGTCGAGCGCGTCCTCGGGGACGCCCGTCTCCTGGCCGTCCTCGAAGCTGACCGTGTACGTCGCGTCGCCGAACATCGTCTCCATCACCTGCGTGATCGTGCCCGTCTCGCCGTCGTACTCGCTGTGTTTGTCGTGGAGCACGACCTCGTCTTCCTTCTCGAAGCTCATGGCGTCTCGTTCCGGTGGGACGGTTAAAAGCGCGCGGATCCCGACCGCGGCGGCGGGAACCGACCGGAGAGACGGCGGACCGTGGAGACGGCGGGGCGGTGACCCGTCCCTCACGTCACCGCGAGCAGCGCCGCGCCGAACGCGACCATCAGCGCGATCCCTACCGCGAGCCACACGACGGCGCTGTCGACGGCGAGCGCGACCGTGACCGCGGCGGCGACGGCGAGAAACCCGAAGACCGCGCCCGCGGTCCCGCCGCGCCGGACGAGGCGGTCGAGCGCGTTCACCACCTGCCGCCCGGGTGGCACGTCGGGCGGGCCCTCCGGAGGCGCGGAGAGCCGTTCGTCGACCACGACCGACTCGTCGGGGGTCTCCGGCGACGGGTCGACCCGCACGTCGACGTACTTCGTGTTCGAGCCGTAGCCGGTGACGATCTCCAGTTTGCCGCGGACGGCCTCGTCGACGTCGGCCGTCGAGACGTGGACGTGGCGGGTGGCCTCGTCGGCGACGAAGTGGTTGCCCTCGTCGAGCGCGGCCACCCGGTCGAGGTCGTCGTCGAAGTGGAGGTGGACGTGCGTCGAGCGCCCGCTGTTCTCGAGCACGACCGGAAACGGCCCGTCGGTGACGAACGAGTCCGGCGCATCGATGTCGTGGACCGTCTCCCCGTTCAGTTCGACGTCGAGTGTCGGCACGGTGGAGACCACGACCCCGTACTAAAAAAAGATTCACACGAGCGAGGGGTTTTCGGGGCTGCGTCGTCGCCACCGGCGGTTCGAGTGTGTGAGTCCGACGCCGCCGCCGGCCGTCCGCGTGGGAGGGTCTTACGCCGCGGCCTTTTCGCGCATGTCCGGCGGCAGGAGGTTCGGGATCCCGTCCTCGATGGGGTACGTCTCGCCACACTCCGTACAGGTGAGCGTCCCGGCGAGGACCTCCTCGTCGTCCGCCTCGTCGACGTCGAGTTCGAGGGTCGACTTGTCGAGCGGACAGCAGATCACGTCCATCAGGGATTCCTTCATACCGCTCGGTTGGGTTGGGCCGATAAAAAAGCGTGCGGGTCGCGGCCGCCGCGGCGCGTTCGGCGGGTGCCGAGAGGGTCCGGGCGGGCGCCGGGCCGACCCGGATAACAACCTCTTTGCCGCCGCGCGCCGCCCCGGTTGTATGGGCATTCCGGCGGAGCGGATCGAGCGGCTGTTCGCGCTCGCCCGCGAGGCGGTCGTCGACGACGAGTACGACCGCGCCCGCGAGTACGTCGCCCGCGCCCGCCGGATCGCCGAGCGGAACCGCTGTGGGATCCCCGCCGAACTCTCCAGACGCGCCTGCGACGACTGCGCCGTCTACCTCCGGCCCGGGAAGACGAGTCGCGTCCGGACGCGACCCGGGCGCGTGGTCGTCCGCTGTACCGAGTGCGGGGCGACGGCGCGGTACCCCTACGGCTGGGAGTGAGCGGGGAGAAAACGCCTCGCGATTACTGGGCGCGCTCGCGCAGTCTTTCGAGTACCGAGACCGTCCCGTCCATGAACCCCTTCTCGACCACCTCGTCGGCCGCTTCGCGGGCGGCGGCGTCCGCGTTGGCGACCGCGTACGACTCGCCGGCGACGCCGAACGTCGAGACGTCGTTCTCGCTGTCGCCGACGGCGACGAACGCGGCGGGGTCGAGGCCGAGCGCGTCGGCGACGACGCCGAGCGCGCGGCCCTTGCTCACGCCCGTCGACTTGACGTGGTAGGCGTAGCCGGTGTCGACGACCTCCACGTCGTCGACGGCCGCGGCGACCTCGCGGAGGAGCGCCTCGTCCGCGTCGGGCGAGAGCGCGACCTCCGTCTCGCGCCAGCGGTTCACCGTGTCGCCGTCGCCCCAGCCGACCGCGCCGCCGCGCTCGCGGAACGCCTCGACGACGGCCCGCGCCGCGTCCGGGTCGCCGACGACCGTCGTCTCGCCGTCGGCGTAGGCGACGCCGCCGTTCTCCGCGATCACCGTCTCCTCGCGGCCGAGGAAGTGCGCGAGCGCGACCGGGTACGGGAACGCCTTCCCGGTGGCGAACACGACCGGCGCGTCCCACTCGGGTAACTGTTCGAAGGCTCGCGGGTCGATCCGACCGGTCGGCGTCGTCAGCGTGCCGTCGATGTCGAGCGCGAGGGGCGGAACCATACCCCGAGTCCGCGACTCGGCGACAACTGTCTTGCGCTCGACGGAGGAGCAGTCGGTGGCCGGCCGCGAAGCGACGCTCGCCGCGCCGCTATCCCGTCCGCACGCGCCGCTCGAACAGCTCGCGGAAGACGACGGTCGGGAACAGCGCCACGAGCCGGCTCGGCGGCCGGCCCTTGCCGTCGCTCTGGTGGACGGTGACGCGTTCGAGCAGGCCGGCGTCGGCCAGCTCGTAGAGCACGCGCCGCACCGTCGACGCAGAGAGGTCGACGCCCGGGCGCGCCGCGATGGCCTCGGTCGCCACGCCGACCGTCGACCGCTCCTCCTCCGAGAGCCCGGCGAGCTCGTAGAGGAGCCGCTGTCGGCTCTCGGGGAGCGCGAGCACGCGCCCCAGCGCCACGCAGGGGCGGGGGACGCCGTCGATACCGGCGTCGACGTCGCCGGAGCGGACCGTCGACGCGCCCGCCCGCTCCGCGTTGACCGCCGCGCCCATCACGGCGGCGAGCGCGTCGTGCGCGTCGCCCGCGGCCCACTCGACGACCTCCCGGATCTGGTCGTGGCTGAGCGCGTCTCGGCCGAGCCCGGTCGAACACCGGCTCGTCAGCAGCTCGACGAGCACGTGTCGGCGGTACTTGGCGAACTCGACGGTGGTCTCCGGCTCCCAATCGATCGCGTCCGGCGGGTCGCGGCCGAGGAACGCGGGGGCGAGCCGCTCGCCCACGTCGTTCAGCCAGTCGGTCAGCGCCGCCGCCGCCGGCGTCTCGGTCTCGTTCGTGTGGTCGACCGCGACGACGAGGTCGGGGCCGGTGCGCATCGCGTCGCGCAGCGAGTCGGCCAGCTCCTCGGTCCCGATTCCGTGGTCCGGGACGGGCTCGTCGCTCATCGCGGCCAGCATCGCGTGGTACAGCCGGAAGCGGGTCGACGCGTTCCGCGCGTCGACGTAGACGAACCCGGGGATCGTCGGCTCGACCGCCCGCGTGGTCGTCTGGATGGCGCGCCGCGGGCCGCTGTGGCTCGCCAGCCGGTCGAACAGCGCGGAGACGACCGCCGACTTCCCGCTCCCCTTCGGGCCGTACACGTAGACGCTCGGCGGGAGCGACCCGGTGAAGGCGGGCTCGAACACGTCGAGGAGCCGTTCGATGGCCGGCCCGCGGCCGACCGGGGATTCGACGTGGGTGACCGGCGACACGGCTTCGAAGTCGGCGAGGACGCTCATCCCCGCGTCGTAGCCGAGCCGTCGCTCGATCCGGTCGTCGATGTTCACGGCCGCCCCTCCGTGACTGCCGAACAAAACTGGGACGAACCGCGGCGCCGCGGTCGCCACGAGTGCCGATCGAGCGGTCGTGGCGGCCTCACCAGTGGTCCGGCTTGTACCGGTTTATCAGAACCGTCGAGACGACGAACACGAGGGCGGCGACCGCGCCGACGATCGCACCGGCGACGATGCGAGCGCCGATCGGGCCCTCCGCGGTCACCGTCACGACCGCCGTGACGATCCCCGCGACGACGAGCAGGTTGCGACCATCGGCGACGTCCAGTCCCAGCGTGCTCACGTCCATACCCGCGTCTCACGCCGAGCGGTGTTAAATCCACTCCGATCGACTCCGCCGATCCGCGAGCGGTGGCGGCGAGTAGACCGACCGAGCCGGTGTCCGTACTCTTAAGCGCGTCGCCCGCCTCCGGCGGGGTATGTCCGAGTCCGAGTTCGACGAGTCGGTCGTCAAGGCCGACAAGCGCAGCAAGGCGATCGCGCTGATCGTCGCGATCGCGGCATTCCTCCTCGTCCGCGAACTCGTCGCCGACGTTCAGTTCGCGTCGATCGCGGCGGCGACGGCCGGAATCGGCGTCCGACTGTACGTCCCGTACCATGCGAGCGTCCGGGTCCCGGAGTCGGAGCGGACGTCGCTCAGCGAGCACCCGACGACAGGCGCGTACAATCACGGCGCCGCCGGAATCGGGCTGGTACTGCTGTCGGTCGTCGCCGTCGTCGCGTTCGCGTTCACTCAAGGGTTCGTTACCTCGGTTGGTGTCGGGATCATCGCTGGTGTCGTTTCGTACGTGGGTCTTTCCTCGGCCCTTCCGACAGGATAAAAAAAGTCGGAAGGCCGTTTTCAGGCGCCCGGCACCCAGATCGAACCGAGGATACCGAGAATTGCCAGCACGGCGAGGATCGAAGACGTGATGAAGATCGCCGCGGCGGGCGGGTCGACGTGTGTGTCTCCGTGCGCGTAGAAGACGCGCTGGAAGGCCTCGCCGATCACCGCACCGAGGAGCCCGAACCCGGCGCCGGCGATCAGTCCGACCGTACCGCTGAAGCCCGCGCCGGTGAACGCGGCCCACGCGGTCGCACCCGGAAGCGTCATGTGGTGCGTGACTGGGATCCGGTCGACCCCGAGGTTCAGGAACAGCAGCGTCGCCGCGCTGATACCGAACCCGAGGAACACGTTCCCGGTCTGGATAGCGGCGTACGACGCCGCCAGCCCGGCGACCGCGCCGATCGCCGCGACGTGCGACCACTTGTACATGTTCGGGAGCCACGGCTCGACCGCGAGGCGGTCCTCGCTGGACTTGTCGCCGTCTCCCGGCACCTCGTCCGGGTCGCGCATCTCCTCACGTTCGAACGGCCCCATGTCGAAGTACCCGCTCGCCTTGCTGCTGACGTTCCCGATCACGGAGTAACCGAACACCGCCCGGTGGACGAGCGCGCTGGCGACGACGGTGAACGCGATCGGGTCCGTCGGGATCGCCAGGTTCCGGAGCGTCTGTTCGAGCACGATGCCGAAGACGCCGAACGCGGCGCCGACCGCGAGGATGTCCGGCCGACTCCCCAGAGCGAAGCCGATGTCCTTCGCGTTGTGGTAGTCGAATCCCGACTCCATCGCACCGTCCTTCGCCGCGTAGGCCGCCGCCGCCGCACCGCCCGCGAAGGAGATGTGCGGACCGAAGACGGGACCGAAGCCGACACCGACGCCGGCGCCCGAGGCGGCGTCACCGCCGAAGACGCCGGCGATGACGAGGAATCCGGTGAAGATGAACGCCGGGAGCGCACCGAGCGCGGCGCCGAACGCCCCGCCGGCCGCAGCGCCGAGCCATATCGTCGGATCGAGCAGGATGTCGAGCACCGCGCCGATCGAACCCGGGCTCCACTGCGCGAGTACCCCCCCGGACTGCGCGAGCAGCGCTGAAGCCTCGACGCTCATCTATTCGTCCTCCTCGTCGTCCTGTGCCCAGTCGCGGGAGCGGTCGACCGCGTCGTCCCAGCGGCTGTACAGCTTGTCGACCTCTTTCTGATCCTTCTCCGGACTGAACTCGCGGTCGATCTGCCAGTTGTCGCGGAGTTCGTCGACGTTATCCCAGTACCCGACGGCCAGGCCGGCCGCGTACGCCGAGCCGAGCGCGGTGGTCTCGTCGACCTCCGGTCGCGCGATGTCCGTCTGGATGATGTCGGACTGGAGCTGACAGAGGAAGTTGTTCTTGACCGCGCCGCCGTCGACGCGCAGGCTCGTCGTCTCCACGCCGGAGTCGGCCTCCATCGCCTCGGCGATGTCGCGGGTCTGGTAGGCGATACTCTCGAGCGTCGCCCGCACGATGTGTTCCTTGCTCGTGCCGCGGGTCATCCCGACGATGGTCCCGCGGGCGCGGCCGTCCCAGTGCGGGGCGCCGAGTCCCGTGAACGCCGGGACCATGTAGACGCCGTCGGTCGAGTCGACCGAGCGGGCGAGCTCCGCGGTCTGTGCGGCGTTGTTGATCAGGTCGACGTCTTCGAGCCACTCGATGGCGGCGCCGGTGATGAAGATAGAGCCCTCAAGGGCGTACTGGACGGGCTCGCCGGACATCTGGAACCCGATGGTCGTCAGGAGTCCGTGGTCGGACTTGACGGCGTCCGTCCCCGTGTTCATCAGGTAGAACGAACCGGTGCCGTAGGTGTTCTTCGCGTCGCCCTCGTCGAAGCAGGTCTGGCCGAACAGCGCGGCCTGCTGGTCGCCCAGCGCGCCGGCGACGGGGACCTCCTCGCCGAGGAAGCCGTCAGCGTCGGTGTGGCCGTAGTAGTCCTCGTCGGACGAGGGGCGTACCTCGGGGACCATCTCCTTCGGCACGTCGAACTCGTCGAGCAGTTCGTCGTCCCACTCCATCTCCCGGATGTTGTACAGCATCGTCCGGGAGGCGTTCGTGACGTCCGTAATGTGGTTGCCCGTCAGGTTGTAGATGAGCCACGAGTCGATCGTTCCCATGATGAGCTCGCCCTCGCGAGCCCGGTCGCGGAGGTCGCCGCCGCGGGAACTCTGCATTTTGAGCGGCTCGGCGTTGTCGAGAATCCACTCGGTCTTCGTCGCGGAGAAGTACGCGTCACACTCCAGACCGGTCTTCTCGCGGATCTCCTCGACCTTCCCCGCCTCCTGGATCTCCTCGACGCGGTCCGTCGTCCGCCGGTCCTGCCACACGAGGGCGTTGTGGACCGGCTTCCCGGAGTCTTTGTCCCACACGATCGTCGTCTCGCGCTGGTTCGTGATGCCGATCGCGTCGAGCTGATCGGCGTCGAGTCCCGCGTCCGCGAGGCCGTCGAGGACGACCTGCTGGGTGTTCTCCCAGATCTCGATCGGGTCGTGTTCGACCCAGCCCGGGTTCGGGTAGATCTGTTCGTGCTGTTCGTAGGCGTTCGCGACGACTTGGCCCTCATGGTCGAAGACCATGAATCGGGTGCCGGTCGTCCCCTGGTCTATCGCACCGACGTACTGTGTCATGTTGTGGATCCCTCCTGTGGCGCTGGTCCGTGCGCGGCGATGACCGGGTCGCCCTCGCCGTCGAGGGCGACCCCGGTGCCGCGTTCGCTGTCGCGTCGCGCGTCCGCTCGGTCAGGCCCGTCCGGAGCCGGTCCGAGACGGCCGCGAGGCGTATCGCCGCCGTCGCGACATATTTTCACGGGAGCTACCACGCCAATCGTGAACATAATGTACTACCATAATAATCTTCCTGTTAAAATCCGGACTTCGGCGCGAATGAAAAAGTCTGATATATAAAATAATCGGCGGCGACAGTCATTACATTACTTGAATGACCCTGATAGTTATGAGTAAGACGCTTCGGGAGGTAAAGTAAAGTGGTCGTGGTCCAAGGGCCTCGCATGGACAGACAAGTTGACGTCGTCGTCGTCGGTGGGGGGTCGACGGGATGCGGCGTCGTCAGGGACCTGGCGCGACGGGGGCTCGACACGGTCCTCGTCGAGAAGGGGAACCTGACGCACGGCACGACCGGCCGGATGCACGGGCTCCTTCACAGCGGGGGCCGCTACGCCGTTTCCGACCAGAAGAGCGCGAAGGAGTGCATCGAGGAGAACAGGGTCCTCCGCGACATCGCGGCTCACTGCGTCGAGGAGACCGGGGGGCTATTCGTCAAGCGGCCGGAGGACTCCGAGGAGTACTTCCAAGAGAAGCTGGAGGGGTGTAAGGCGTGCGACATCCCCGTCGAAGTGATCGGCGGCGAGGAGGCGCGCCGCCGCGAGCCGTACCTCGCCCGCGACGTCGAGAAGGCGATCGCCTTACCCGACGGCGCGGTCGACCCGTTCCGCCTCTGCGTGTCGAACGCCGCGGACGCCCGCGAGCACGGCGCGCGGGTCGAGACGCACGCCCCGGTGACCGACGTCCTCGTCGAGGACGGCGAGATCGTCGGCGTCGAGATCGAACACGAGACGGGGCCGGGCAAGCGTGTCCATCACGAGCCGGGGACGACCGAGGAGATCCGCGCGCGCCACGTCGTCAACGCGACCGGCGCGTGGGCGGGCAACGTCGGCGAGATGGCCGGCGTCGACGTGGAGGTCCGCCCCTCGAAGGGCGTGATGACGGTGATGAACACCCGACAGGTCGACACCGTGGTCAACCGGTGCCGGCCGAAGGGCGACGCCGACATCATCGTCCCCCACGAGACCGCCTGTATCCTCGGCACGACCGACGAGGAGGTCGACGACCCCGAGGACTATCCGGAGGAGGACTGGGAGGTCGACCTGATGATCGAGACGCTCTCGGAACTCGTTCCCGCGCTCGAAGACGCCCGGACGCTGCGCTCGTTCTGGGGCGTCCGCCCCCTCTACGAACCCCCGGGGACGGGGACGGAGGACCCGACGGACATCACGCGCGACTACTTCCTCCTCGACCACGGCGACCGCGACGACCTGCCGGGGATGACGACCATCGTCGGCGGGAAGCTCACCACCTACCGGATGATGGCCGAGTCCATCTCCGACCACGTCTGCGAGACGCTCGGTCACGAGGCGACCTGCGACACCGCCGACGCGCCGCTGCCGGGGTCGGAGAGCGAAGCGCGCATGGAGGAGTTGATGGACGAGTTCGGACTCCGCTCGCCCGTGGCGCGGCGCTCGGGCCAGCGGCTCGGCTCCCGGGCCGACGAGGTGCTCGACGAGTACGATCCGAACCCGATCGTCTGTAACTGCGAGAGCGTGACCCGCGCGGAGGTCCAAGACGCGATCGGCGACGCGGGCTCCGACCTCAACGCGGTCCGCCTGCGGACGCGCGCCTCGATGGGGAACTGTCAGGGTGGCTTCTGTACGCACCGGATCGCGTCGGAACTCGCGCAGGACTACCCCGAACCGGTCGTCCGCGACGCCGAAGACGAGCTGTACCAGGAGCGCTGGAAGGGCCAACGCCACGCGCTGTGGGGCGAACAGCTCTCGCAGGCGATGCTGAACCACATGCTCCACGCGACGACGATGAACCGCGACGGCGACCCCGCGAACCTCGACGGCGAGGTCGACTTCGGCGCGTTCGACGCGGGCGCCGACGCGCCGGGCGCCGGCGGCTCCGGCGGGGAGACGGGGACCGCCGCGGCGGACGGGGGCCGCGCAAACGACGACGCGGCGACCGACGGGGGTCGCGCAGATGACGACGCGGCCACCGACGGAGGTCGCGCAGATGACGACGCGGCCACCGACGGAGGTCGCGCAGATGACGACGCGGCCACCGACGGGGGTCGCGCAGATGACGACGCGGCCACCGACGGGGGTCGCTGATGGCGATAAACAGCGACGTCCTCGTGGTCGGCGGCGGCCTCGCCGCGATCACGGCCGCGGTGTCGGCCGCCCGCGAGGGGGCTGACGTGCGGCTCGTCTCCCACAAGGCCAGCACGCTGCGGCAGGCCTCCGGATTGATCGACGCGCTCGGCTACGTCCCGGCGACGGAGCCGGCGAAGCCGCTGCGCGACGGGCCGCCGACCGCGGGCCGGGAGCTCGACCCCGACGAGTGGCCCGACCCGGAGGGGCCGCTCGCGGACCCGTTCGAGGGGATCGACCGGCTCCCCGAGTCGCACCCGTACCGGATCGTGGGGAGCGACGCGCTCCGCGACGGGCTGGACCTGTTCGACGACCTCGCGGGCGGCGCGTACCGCGGCGGCCACACCGACCGCAACGCGCTCGTGCCGACGTTCGGCGGCGCGGTGAAGCCGACCGCGCGATACCCCGCGGCCGCGGAGGCAGGCCTCGCGAGCGACGACCGCCCGATGCTCGTCGTCGGATTCCGGTCGCTCACCGAGTACGACGCGCGCGCCTTCGCGGGGCGTCTGGAGGCCGCGGGCGTCCCCTTCGACGCCGCGGGGGCCGAGGTCGAGTTCGCGGAGGCGTTCCGCGCCGACGCGAAGATCACGCGGCTCGCGAAGGCGCTCGACCACGACGAGGACATCGACGGCGTCCCCGCCCGCGAGGCGCTCGCGAAGGCGGTCTCGCCCCACCTCCACGACGTGGTCGACGAGGAGGGCGGCGTCGACCGCGTCGAGCGCGTCGGCTTCCCCGCGTTCCTCGGCGACGACCGCGGCGAAGCGGTCCGGGACGAGCTCGCGGACCGCCTCGGCGCCGACGTGTTCGAGATCCCGATGGGGCCGCCGAGCCTCCCCGGGCTGCGGCTCGAAGATCGGCTGTTCGACGCGCTCGACGCCGAGGGCGTCCGGTTCGAGACCGGGAACCCCGTCGTCGGCGTCGGGTCCGCGACCGACGGCCGCGTGGAGACGGTCGCGGTCGACCGGAAGGGGCGCACGGCGCCGTACGGCGCGGACGCGTTCGTGCTGGCGACCGGCGGGCTCGTCGGGAAGGGGCTCGACTCCGACCGCGAGGGCGTCCGCGAGCCCGTCTTCGACCTCCACGTCGACCAGCCGGAAGACCGGTACGAGTGGTTCGTCGACGACGCGTTCGGCGACCAGCCGTACGCGCGGTTCGGCGTCCGACCCGACGAGCGGTGTCGGCCCACGGACGCCGACGGAGCGGTACAGTACGAGAACGTGTTCGCGGCCGGCGGCGTCGTCGGCGGCGCGGACGCGGCGCGGGAGAAGTCCGCGAGCGGGGTGTCGCTCGCGACCGGCATCGCGGCCGGGCGGCAGGCGGCGACGGAGGCGAACCAATGACACGACACACCGAGGACGACGGAGACGCGGGGGACTCGAACGAGACGACCGAATCGAGCGGCGGGTGCGGCTGCGGGGAGCCGGCCCCGGGGGTCCCGGAGGCCGGTCGCGACGAGCAGCCGTCGACCTTCGTCCCCGACGGGGGGGAGATCCCGGAGGAGGAGATGACCGCCGACTCCGAGGACGGCCGAGCCGGCGAGGACCGCGCGGCCACCGACGGCGGCGTCGAGAGCGCCTCTGGCGGAGCCGAAAGCGCCACCGGCGGCACCGACTCGGCGGAGCTCGATCCCGACGCGTACGACCCGGTCGACGTGTTCCCCGGCGGCGACCTCGACCTCCGCGAGGGGGCCGACTCCTGTTATAAGTGTACGAGCTGCGACACCTCCTGTCCGGTGGCCGAGGTCGACGACGAGTTCCCCGGGCCGAAGTTCCAGGGGCCGGAGCAGTGGCGGCTCAAACGCAAGGAGGACCACGACATCGACGAGTCGATCACCTCCTGTTCGAACTGTATGCGCTGTGACGACGCCTGCCCCTCCTCGGTGCCGCTCTCGCAGATGCACAACGAGGCGCGCGGGCAGTACGTCGAGCGGCAGATGGAGAAGCTCTCGGTCGAGTACATCCGGAACCGAATCTTAGCCAACTACCGCACGTCGGCGAGCCTCGCGAGCATGTTCCCGCGGACGGCGTCGTTCGCGATGAACTTCGGCCCGGCGCGGTGGGCGATGGAGAAGGTGATGGGGATCCCGAAGGAGCGCGACTTCCCGGAGTTCGCCACGGAGACGTTCCGCGAGTGGTGGAAGGCGCGCGGCGGCGCGAAAGTGGAGAACCCCGACAAGCGCGTGGCGTACTTCCACGGCTGCTACTCCAACTACAACACGCCCGAGGTCGGCAAGGCGATGGTCCGCGTCTACGAGCACTTCGGCTACGAGGTGATGGTCCCGCCCCAGAAGTGCTCGGGCACGCCGATGTTCGCGAACGGGATGCTGAAGGACGCCCGCCGCCACGCGGAGACGAACATCGAGAACCTCGTCGAGGCCATCGGCGAGGGCGCGGACGTGATCGCCTCCTGCACCTCCTGTTCGATGTCACTCCGCCAGGAGTACCCCGAGCTGTTCGACCTCCACGGGATCGAGGACGTCGCGGAGCACACGTTCGAGGCGCTGGAGTACCTCCGGATCCACGAGGACCTGGAGGGCGAGCTCGAGGCGGCCGGCGGGCTCGACGACGAGCGTGCGTTCGCGTACCACGCGCCGTGTCACGCGCGCAACCAGGGGCTCTCCCGGCAGGCGGTCGAGACGTTCCGCGACGTCGACGGCGTGAAGATGGAGGACGTCGGCGACTCCTGTTCGGGCATCTCCGGCACCTACGGCTGGAAGGAGGAGAAGTACGAGAAATCGATGGAGATCGGCGAAGAGATGTTCGAGCACATGGAGGACGCCGAGGGCGAGGTCGGGATGACGGAGTGCCCGACCTGCGCGATGCAGATGGAGCACGGGACGGGGTACGAGATCGAGCACCCGCTCCAGCTGTTGGAGGACACGCTGGGCGCGTAGCGCGCGCCGCTCGGGAATCCGACTCGGCCTCTCGACGAGCCGCTTCGAGGCCTGCTGCGTCCCGCTCGGACGCCGTTTCTCAGATCGAATAATCCTGCGCGAACGGTTATGTGGCGGACCCGCTCAGCACGGACTACGTGACTCTCGAACGGTTTCTCGATCGCTTCGACGGCCCCGAGCGCTCCGTGGTCATCGTCAACCGAACCGACCCGGATCCCGTCTTGAACATGCTCGTGGACACGTTCGGCGACGACGCTGTACGGGTTGTCGACGGCCGCGTGACGACCGGCTCTGGCGACCGACGCATCACCGACGGGGCGGGGCCTACCGGGGTCGCGAGCGACGAAACGGCGCCCGATCTCACCGCCCGAGGACTGGCGACGACCGGCGTGGTCGACGGGGAGAGCGATCCCGTCCCGGCGATCGACGTCGAGGTACTCCGGCGCCACGAGGACGTCCCGTTCGACGGCGGTGACCCGGACGAGATAGAGAACCTCGTCCTGCTCATGGAGGAAGACGAGGTAGTCGCCGGCTCGACGCTCGGCGAACTCGGCGACGCGGTGCTGTTCGTCAACTCGGACCTGTACATCACCGGGAGCCGGTCGCTTTCCGACGTCGACCTCCCGTCGGTGATCAGCGGGCTCGACGACGCCACGTTCACCCTCCGCGGGTATCCCGAGTCGAACCGCCAGAAGCTGCTGCTCATCACCATCTCGCGGTTCATCGAGCGGGTGGCGTGGATGGCCGGCGACGGCATCCTCCGCTCGTCGTTCCAGCGGCTCTCGCGCATCGACGACGAGGTCGGCACGCGGGAGGTGTACGAGCGGATCTCCGACACCGGCGTCGACACGCACCTCTACGGCGTCCCGGACGAACTCCCAACGGACCTCGATACGGTGATCCACGCCGGCCACGACCCCGATTTCACCGACAGATGGTTCCTGGTGTATCGACCCCAGGAGGGACCCCACGCCGCCGAGAGCGATCCGAACAGCGACCTCGTGCGGGGTGTCGAGGGGGGCGTCGGGCTCCTCGCGGTCGAGACCAAACCCCGCGTCTGGCGCGGCCTTTGGACGTTCGACGCGGACCGAGTCTCCCGGGTCAACCGATACATCGAGCGGAACCTGTAACGCCGCCGTCGATTTTTCTCCCGGCAGACGTCGCCCGTATCCAACCCGTGCGTTCATATTCTCGGAGCGGTGACGGGCGGCCATGTTCACAGAGCGGTCCGCGCTCGTCGACGACGCGCGCCCGATGCGCGGGTACGGCGTGGCCCTGACGCCCGGCCGCGACGGGCCGCTCGTCTTCGTCGCCGGCTACGGCGAGCCGAACCGGCTGTACGCCCGTGAGGACGGCCGCTTTGCCGACACCGCCTGCGGTATCGTCGCCGACGGGACGCGCCACGGGATGGGCGTGTGCGCGGCCGACCTCGACGCCGACGGCTGCGAGGAGGTGTACCTCCACAACTGCGCGCGCGGCGTCGACGGCGGCGACCCCGACCTCCTCTTGAGCCGACTCGAGGCCGATCGGTACCGCTGGACGGACGTGTTCGCCCGCGAGGTGAACGCCGACCGCATCGACGTCCGCGCCGGGCGGTCGGTCGCCGCGCTCGACCGGCTGGGGACCGGTCGGTACGGCGTCGCCGTCTCGGGCTATGCCGCCCCGCTCGCGTTCTACGAACTCGGCGACGACGGCGAGGTCACGGACATGGCCGAGGCGATCGGGCTGGAGGTCGAGGGGGGCTGTCGGTCGCTGCTCGCGGTGCCGTACCGCTCCCGCGAGGGCGATCTGTTCGCGGGCGTCGAGGGGGGACCGAACCGGCTGTTCAGCAACCGCGACGGCCACTACGCGCGGACCGACGGCGGGCCCGCCCTCTCGGACCCCAGCGGCGACACGCGCGGCGCCGCGCTCGTCGACGAGGGCGGGACCTTCGCGCTCGCGGTCGGCAACGAGTCGGCACCGAGCCGCCTCCTGCGCTGTTCGCCGACGGGCGGCTACGACGACGTGGCGCCCGACGCGCTCCGCGACATCGGGGCCGTCCGGACGGTCGTCGCCGCGGACTTCGACAACGACGGCCGCGAGGAGCTGTTCTTCAACGTCTGCGGCGCCGAGAACCGACTGTTCGAGCGCGTGGACCGCCCCGACGAGCCCCCGGAGTGGGAGTCGGTGGCCCTCGGCGCGGCCGCGGAGCCGGACGGGTTCGGCACCGGCGCGGTGGCGGCCGACCTCGACGACGACGGCGCCCTCGAACTCCTCGTCGTTCACGGCGAGGTCGCCGCGCAGCCGGTGGCGGCCTACGGCGACCCGGACGCACCGGACGCCGGGTGGCTCCGCGTCCGCCCGACAACCCGGCACGGCGCGCCGGCTCGGGGGGCGGTCGTCACCTTGGAGACCGCGGACGGGGTCCAGCGACGGACGGTCGACGCGGGCGGCGGCTGCCTCTGTCAGACGGAGCCGGTCGCGCACTTCGGGCTGGGCGGCAGGAAGCCGCTGCGCGTGGACGTGCGCTGGCCGGACGGCCGCGAGCGGACGGTCGTCGGCCCCAGCGCGGACCGTGAGATCACCGTCAAGCACCCGTCGCGGAAGGCGACCGACCGCGACGCGCGGACGCGGCGGTAGCGGGCGAACGGCGAGGGGAAGGGGGCGCCGGAACGGCGGCCACAGCCGTGGCCAGAACTGCCGGCCTTCCCGGGTTCAAGTGTCCGGGGGCGTACGAGACGGTATGGTAGATCCGACCTCGGAACTCGAGGAGGACGTCGACGAGGAGTCCGCGCCGAGTTGCGCGACGTGCGGCGAGCCGGCGCTGGGGACCGGCCATCGGACGGTCACGTGGGTCGACGGCGACGACGTCGTCCACCGGCACTTCTGTTCGGAAGCCTGTCGAGAAGACTGGGACGACGAGCGGCCGTCGGCCGAGAGATAGCCGGCACGGCGAGGACGGCGACGGACGGCGGGAGGCTTTTTGCCCGCGGGGGTGGTAGCGTCCGGTATGATATCGCTCGACGAGGCCGTGACGGCCCGACTGGAGTCACACGGGGAGCGCTTCGAGGTCCTGATCGACCCCGACGCCGCGCTCGCGATCAAGCGCGGGGAGTTCGAGGGCGACCTGGAGGAGGTCATCGCCGCGGAGGACGTCTTCGAGAACGCCTCGCGCGGTGACCGTCCCGCGGAGGAGGACCTGGAGACCGTCTTCGACACCACGGACCCGCTCGAAATCATCCCAGAGGTCGTCGAGCGCGGGGAGATACAGATCACCGCCGAGCAGCGCGCGGAGATGCAAGAGCGAAAGCACAACCAGCTGGTGACCACCATCACGCGGAACGCCGTGAACCCGCAGATGGACGACTC
Source organism: Halorubrum californiense DSM 19288 (assembly GCF_000336875.1). Lineage (GTDB taxonomy): Archaea > Halobacteriota > Halobacteria > Halobacteriales > Haloferacaceae > Halorubrum > Halorubrum californiense. The sequence continues at coordinate 130,628 of NZ_AOJK01000072.1, forward strand.
CCCGCACCCGCCCGAGCGGATCGAGCGCGCGCTGGAGGAGGCCGGGTTCCAGATCGACCCGATGGAGCCGGTGGAGAACCAAGTCGACGACGCGCTCGACGCGCTCCGACCCGTGATCCCGATCCGGTTCGAGGAGGTGACGATGGCGGTCCAGCTCCCCGCCGACTACGCGGGGTCCGGGCAGGCGCAGATCCGCGAGTTCGGGGACCTCGAACGCGAGGAGTGGCAGAACGACGGCGGGTGGGTGGGGGTGCTCACCTTCCCGGCCGGGCTCCAGAACGACCTCTACGACCTCGTCAACGAGGTCACGTCCGGCGAGGGCGACGCCCGCGTGATTAAGGACAAAGACGAACTGCGGACGCGCTGACGGGAGCGGACCGTCCGCCGACGCCGGTACGGGTCGAACTCGGCTGGGCAGCGACCGCGACCACGGCCGCAGTTTCACCGCCTCCGGGACGTTGATACCGGCGGAACGCGGCTCGGATCGCATGCATCCACGCGCGGCGGAGTTCGCGGAACGGGCGCGGGAACGGTACGGCGTCGACGTCGAGGTGCTGGAGTTCGAGGCCGGCACGGAGACGGCGGCCGCCGCGGCCGACGCGCTCGGCTGCGAGACGGGCGCCATCGCGTCGACCATCGTCGTCTCCCTCTCCGGGGGCGAGCGGGACGGGACGCTCGTCGCCGCGGTCACGAGCGGGGCGAACCGGCTCGACCTCGACGCCGTCGCCGATCACTTCGACGCCGACGCCGCCGAGATGGGCGACCCGGACCGAATCTGCGAGGTCGTCGGCTGGAGCATCGGGGGCGTCCCGCCGATCGGTCACGACGCCGCGCTGCCGACCGCCTTCGACCCGACGCTCACGGGGTACGACACCGTCTACGGCGCGGCCGGGACGCCGAGCGCGGTGTTCGCGGTCGACCCCGAGCGGCTCGCCGAACTCGCGGACGCGACCGTCGTCGACCTCACGGAGTGACCACCAGCGACCCGCATCGGGAGCGCGCCCGCCGCGTTGTTAAATCGAGGCGCTCTCGGCGCCTGTGTTATTAATTCTGACTTGTGAAATAATAGCCTTTTTCTATTAAACGGCGGTACGATCGGTATGACTCACTCACGGCGGTCAGTGCTGCGACTGGGTGCCGGACTCGCGGTCGCGGGAACCGCGGCGTCGATAGCGGGGTGTTCCGGCGCCGGGGACGGCGGGTCCGAGGGGTTCGACTCGGGCTACGCCGCCTTCTTCACCCTCAACGACTGGGCCAACGAGGTCGCGGGCGATCGCGCGAGCTTCGAGGACCCGGTCGACGTGGGACAGCTCGGCCACGGGTGGACGNCCCTCAACGACTGGGCCAACGAGGTCGCGGGCGATCGCGCGAGCTTCGAGGACCCGGTCGACGTGGGACAGCTCGGCCACGGGTGGACGCCGGACGGGACCCTCGCCGCGGACGTCGCCGCGACGGACGCGTTCGTCTACCTCGACAGCCCGGAGTTCTCGTGGGCGCAGGACCTGGCCGAGACGCTGGAGAGCGACTACGACTCCGTCGCCGTGATCGACGCGCTCGACGGGCTCGAAGACGACCTGCTCGACTGGGATCACTCGCACGGCGAGGAAGAAGGGAGCCACGACGAGGGGGGCGACGGTCACGAGGGCGACGACCACGACGGGGGAGACGAGACCCACGACGAGACCCGGTACGACCCCCACGTCTGGGTCGACCCGGTCCTCGCGGGCGAGATGGTCGACGCGATTGCGACCGGGTTGGGCGAGGCGGACCCGGACAACGCCGACGCGTACGCCGCGAACGCCGACGCGTACGCCGAGGAACTCGGCGCGGTCGACGACGCGTTCGAGTCGATCGCCGACGGGGCCGCGCGCGACGTGGCGGTGCTCGCGGGCCACAACTCCTTCCAGTACCTGGAGGCGCGCTACGGGTTCCGGCTCCACTCGCCGGTCGGCGTCTCGCCGCAGAACGAGCCGACGACCTCGGAGATATCCGACACCATCGACCTCGTCGACGCCGAGGGGATCGACGTCGTGCTGTACGACCGTTTCCAGTCGCCGCGGCTCGCCGAGTCGATCGTCGAGAACAGCGAGGCGACGGAGGCGGTCCCCGTCACGCCCGCCGGGGGGACGACGCGGGAGTGGAACGACGCCGGGTACGGCTACGTCGAACAGATGACCGAGGTCAACGTCCCCGCGTTCGAGCGGGCGTTCGACGCGCAGTGAGCCGATCCGACCTCGCGTCGACCGTCGAGCGCTCCGGTGACGGCGGCGCCGTCGCCGGACTAAAAGAGCTAAACGTGCGGCCGACCCAAGACGGACACACGCAGTGAGCGCAATCGTCGACCTCGACGGCGTGACGTTCTCGTACGGCGACACGGTCGCCGTGAGCGACGTCTCTCTGACCGTCGACGAAGGGGACTTCCTCGGGCTCGTCGGCCCGAACGGCTCCGGGAAGACCACGCTGCTCCACCTCATGCTCGGCCTCCACGAGGCCGACGAGGGGTCGGTGGAGCTGTTCGGCCGACCGATCGAGGAGTTCGGCGACGGCGGCCGGATCGGCTACGTCTCCCAGAAGGCGACGAGCCGCGGCGGCGCGATGCCGGTCACGGTCCGCGAGTGCGTCACCATGGGCCGGTTCGCGCACGCCGGGCGGGGGCGCCTCTCCGAGGCCGACCGCGCCGCCGTCGCGGACGCCATCGAGACGGTGGGTATCGGGGACCTGACCGACCGGCTCGTCTCGGAGCTGTCCGGCGGGCAGAAGCAGCGCGCGTACATCGCCCGGGCGCTCGCGAGCGACGCCGACCTGCTCGCGCTCGACGAGCCGACGGTCGGCGTCGACGCCGAGTCGCGCGACGCCTTCTACGCGCTCCTCGACGAGCTCAACGACGAGGGGATCACGATCATCCTCATCGAACACGACATCGGCGTCGTCACCGACCGCGCGGACCGCATCGCCTGCATCAACACCGAGCTGTACCACCACGGGGACACCGAATCGTTCGTCGAGAGCGACGCCCTCGGGGAGGCGTACGGCGCGACGGGACAGGTCGTCCACCACCACCACTGATGAGCGGGGACTCGGGCGTCCAGACCGGCAATCGCGCCGACCCCGGGCGGAGCCGCCGCCGGACCGCGGAGCTCGTCGGTATCGGGGTCACGGGCGTCGTCGCGGTCGGCATGCTCGGATTCCTCCTGTTGTACTGGGCGCAGGACCTCCCGGTCGCGAGCGACCTGTACGCCGCGTTCCGCTCGCTCGGCCGGGGGATGGACGCCGCGTTCGGCACGAACGTGTTCCGCCATCCGATCATGTGGCAGTCGATGGCGGTCGGCGTGCTCGTCGGGGTGGTCGCCCCGCTCGTCGGCTCCTTCCTCGTCCACCGCGAGATGGCGCTGATCGGCGAGACGCTCGCGCACACCGCGTTCGCGGGCGTCGCGGTCGGTATCCTCCTGACCTCCTCGACGGGGTGGAACGGGTCGCTCCTGCTCGTCGCGCTCGTCGTCGGCGTCCTCGGCGCGCTCGCGGTCCAGTGGCTCACCGAGCGCACCGACGCCTACGGGGACGTGCCCATCGCGATCATGCTCAGCGGGAGCTTCGCGGTCGGCACGCTGATCATCAGCTACGGCGACGGGCTCACCGGGGTCAACGTCGAGGGGTTCCTGTTCGGGAACCTCGCGGTGGTCACGCCGGAGGGGGCCCGCCTGATGGGCGCGCTCTCTTTGATCGTCGTCGCCGGCGTGGCGCTGACGTACAAGCAGCTCCTCTTCATCACCTTCGACGAGCAGGCCGCGCGGGTCGCGCGGCTGAACGTCACCGGCTACAACACCCTGCTCGTGGTGTTGACCGCGGTCGTCGTCGTCGGCGCGATGCAGGTGCTCGGCGTCATCCTCGTCGCCGCGATGCTGGTCGTCCCCGTCGCGGCCGCCTCGCAGGTCGCCCGGAGCTTCCGCGAGACGATGTATCTCGGGGTGATCTTCGGCCAAGTGTCGGTGATCGGTGGCTTCGCGGTCTCGATCGGACTGGGGCTCCCCTCCGGGGGATCGATCGTCGTCACGGCCATCGCGGTGTACCTCGCGAGCGTCGTCGCCTCCGGCTCCTCCGTGACGGCCGTCTCGGCGCACGGGTGAGCCCGGACGGCCCGCGCGGTCCCGGTCAGGAGGACGGGCCGCGTCCGGTTTCCACAGACCCTTATGTCGCGGCCGCGACCCACGCGTATGGGAGACACCGAGACCTACACGATCACCGGTCCCGACGGTGACGAAGAGTCGTTCGAACTGCCCGCCGGCCTCGTCGACGTGCTCAGCGAGCAGGGCGAGCCCGCGACCGCCGTCGTCTCCGACGTGGTCGTCCAAGCGATGGCCCAGCAGGCGCACGTCATCGTCCACCACAGCGAGGGCGACGTGCCCGAGGACATCGCGGAGATGAACGAGACGGCCGCGGAGCTGTTCGAGGAGCGCTTCGGGCAGCCGCTCGAAGAGGCGCTCGGCCACTCGCACTGAGCGGGGTTGACGGTTCTTTCCGCGCGAACGAGTTCGGCTCGGCCGGCCGCTTAAGCCGGTCGGGCCCCTACGTTTTCGCATGCCTACCGACCCGACCGGCGCCGACGCGCCGGTGTTGATCTTCGACGGCGACTGCCCGTACTGCTCGGTCGCGGCGGTCGCGCTCCGCCGGCTCGACGGCGTCGTCGCGGTCCCGTGGGAGGCCGACGCCGTCGGCCGGTTCCTCGACGCGCAGTTCGGCTCGCGCCCGTTCGCGATGGTGTTCGTCGACCCCGTCGAGCGCCGCGTGTACGCCGGGCGCTCGGCCGCCGAGGAGCTGGCGGAGCGCGCGGGCACCCCCGGGATCGTCGGCGGGCTCGTCCGCGACAACTACGACACGATCGCCGACGTCGTCGGGACGCTCTCCGGACGCGACCGCGACCCGGCGGACTTCCACGACACCTACCCGCTCGACGACGAGGCGAACGATCTGGTGGGATCGCTCCGGTCGGCCGCCGCCGAGGCGCCGACCGCGCTGTCGTGAGGCGGTGCGCGACCGCGGCTTCGACGGTGATCGGCCGATGAGCGACGCCGCGGGGGGCAGCTACACGCTCGTCGTCGACCTCGCGGCCGACGCGACGCTGTCGGCGGGCGCGCTCGGCGAACACCGCCTCCCGGCCGGCGCGTACGCGTACACGGGGAGCGCGCTCGGGTCGGGGGGCTTCTCGCGGGTCGACAGACACCGCCGGACCGCGAGCGGCGACCACGACGTCCGCCACTGGCACGTCGATTACTTGCTCGGCCACCCGGCCGCGCGGATCGACCGCGTCGTGCGCAGCGTCGGCGCCGACGTCGAGTGCGCGGTCGCCGAGCGCCTGCCGGCCGGCCCGGTCGACGGGTTCGGCGCCTCCGACTGCGACTGTCCGAGCCACCTCGCGGCCGCCGGCGCGTCCGCGGCCGCCGAGGGCGACGGCGTCGTCCGCGACGCCCTCGACGCCCTCGCAGAGCGGGCGCTGGCGGCGCACGAAGAGGCGGTCGCGGCGTCCGACGACCCGAACGCGACCGTCGAGATCGTCGCGGGCTCGGGAGAGTGAGCGGTCGCGCGGCGGCCGCTCAGAGGTCGTACCGGTCGACAACCTGCCGCAGCTGCTCCTCGCGGCCGTCCATGGCGTCGTCGCGGAGCACTTCTTCGTCCTCTGTCGGACACGCCAGGTCGGGGACCGGCGTCGGGCGCCCGTCGTCGTCGAGCCCGACGAACGTGAAATAGGAGGTGGTGGTCCGGCGCGTCTCGTCCGTGCGGGGGTTCTCAGCGCGCACGTCCACCTTCACGTCGACGCTCGTCCGACCGGTGTTGAACACGTACCCCTCGATGATCGCGACCTCGCCCATCTCGATGGGGGAGATGAAGTCGACGTGGTCCATCGAGGCGGTGACCACCTGTCGGTTCGAGAAGCGCATGCCGGCGATGGCGCCGCAGATGTCCATCCAGTGCAACACGGCGCCCCCGAGCGCGCGGCCGAGGTTGTTCGTGTCGTTCGGGAGCAGCATCTCCGTCATCTCGGTGTGCGAGGAGGCGAGCGTGGCCGTCTCGTCCATGTCCGTCGTGGGAGGGCCGCCGACTTGAACGGCGGGCTTCGTCGGCGGCCGGGCGGGAAGCGAAGTCGAAGGAGGCCGGGCGAGAGAGAAAACTGACGCCGACGCGGCCACTCAGCGCTCTTCCGAGGGATCGCCGTCGCCGCCGAACCGGACCGAATCCTGCGAACGGCCAGCCTCGTCTATCACCTCGTCGGTCACGACGATTGGACAGTCGACGCGCACGGCGAGCGCGAGCGCGTCGGAGGGGCGGGCGTCGAAGACGAACCGCTCCGGTTCGCCGTCGTCGTAGCGCTCGGCGTCGACCTTCGCGTAGAAGGTGCCGTCGTGGAGGTCGTCGACCCGGACGCGGTCGATGGCGCCGCCGAACTCCGTGAGGACCTCGACGAGCAGGTCGTGGGTGAGCGGTCGGTCGAACGGTTCGCCCTCCAGCGCCATCCCTATCGAGCGGGCCTGGTCGCCGCTGACGAAGATGGGGACGTACTCGCCGCGCGCGGAGAGGATGACCGCCGGGACGTCGCCGCTCGGCGCCGAGCCCGCGCCGACCCCGACGACCTCGGCTTCGTGTTCCATATGGGAACGTGGAGACGGCGGCTTGAATAGCTGTCCCACGAGCGGACCCCGCCGCTCGGCGACCCACCCTTCCGGGTACTGCCAATTTCGACGCGCAGTCTCTCTATTTCGACGCGCGGTACCAGTACGCCCACGCGAGCGTGAACACGAGCGCGGCGCCGAGGAAGAAGACGACTCCCGGCTCGACGAGCGAGACGGCGTACTCCGCGAGCGGGTCGCCGACGAGTTCGACCACGCCGTCGGCACCGTTGGCGCCGTCGGCGGCGGTGTTCTGGTCCGGCACGCTCTCTATCGTTGGGCCGTCGCCCCCGTCCCCGCCGTCGACGACGCCCGCGTCGTCCCCGCCGGAGCGCTGGGCCGTCTGAAAGCCGCCGAGCGACCCGACCGAGAGCAGCCGCTGTGCCGCGATCGCGGCGAGGCCGATGAGCCCGTAGCCGCCGAGCAGGCGAATCAGGGCGGTCTTGATGCCGGTCGACTCCTCGGAGCCGCCGGAGAACAGCACCAGCGGCTCGTCCGCGGCGGCGTACACGTCCATCTCGCGGCCCTTCTCGGAGTAGGCGGTGTCGACGACGTCGACGAGGTCGGCCTCGTCGAGCCGCGAGAGGTGGTACTGGACGTTCTGGAGCGAGGTGTCGACCTCGTCGGCGAGTTCGGACTTGGTGGCCGGCCGGTCGTGGAGCGTCGAGAGGATGGTCCGCGCCGTCTCGGAGCCGAGGGCGGCGATGAGGTCGTCGGCCTCGTCGTCGTCGACGCCGACGACCCGGGGCTCGCGCTCCTCGGGGGTCGCGTCCGGCAGGGAGGGCAACAGCCGGGACATACGAACACGTGAAACGCGTGAGAATACAAATTTGTTGGATCGTCGGGAACGCGCGGCCGTCGGGCCGCGGCCCGGATCCAGCGACCGACTCACAAACCCTAAACGCGGTGACCGAGTACGACGGGTGATGACAGAGCCGTCACGGGGGAGCGAGGAGGCGCCCCCGTCGACCGACCGATCCCCGCGGGCCGACGGCGGCGACCTCGACGATGCGCCGCGTCCCGACCCCGCCGGCGACAGCGAGGGGGGGGTTACCGTCGTCGGGACCGCGCACGTCTCGGAGAGCTCAGTCGACGAGGTCGAGGAGACGATAGAGCGGGAGCGCCCCGACGTCGTCGCCGTCGAACTCGACGAGGGGCGCTACCGCCAGCTCAACGGCGAGACGCCCGACGACCTCGACGCCGGCGACCTGCTCAGGGGGAACACGGTGTTCCAGTTCCTCGCGTACTGGATGCTCTCGTACGTCCAGACGCAGCTCGGCGAGCGGTTCGACATCGAACCGGGGGCGGACATGAAAGCCGCCGTCGACGTCGCCGAGTCGTTCGGCATCGACGTCGCCCTCGTCGACCGCGACATCCAGACCACGATCCAGCGCTTCTGGGCCCGGATGACGGTCACCGAGAAGCTCCGGCTCGTCGGCGGGCTGGCGTTCGGCGTCAGCGACCCGCGCGTCGCCGGCGTGATCGGCGGGCTGCTCGTCGGGCTCCTCGCCGGGCCGGCGATCGGGATCTTCGGCGGCGCCGTCGGGATCACGACCGGGATTCTGACGAGCGTCGCCGCGGGCGTCCTCGTCGCGCTCGTCGTGGGAATCGCCGTCGACCAGGTCGGGACGCTCGCGCTCTCGCCGGACCAGCGGCTCTACGCCGCGGTCGGCACCGGGCTGGCCGCCGGCGTCGTCGCCGGAGTCACGGGCGTCGCGAACGGCGTCGTCTCGGCGTACCTCGGCGGGTTCCCCGTGACGGCGATCGGCGGCTTCGGGATCGGCATCGGCCTCGGGCTGGTCGTCGGGGCCGTCCTCGCGGTCGCGGTCGGCGCGTTCTCCGGCGGCGAGGTCGACGCCGAGGCCGGCGGGATCGAGGAGCTCGACGAGGCGGACCTCACCGACACGGACGTGGTGACGATGATGATGGAGGAGTTCCGGCAGTTCTCCCCGGGCGGCGCGGAGGCGCTCATCGACGAGCGCGACGCGTTCATCGCCCACCGGCTCGTCGCGCTCCGCGAGGCCGGCCACGACGTGGTCGCCGTCGTCGGCGCCGGCCATCAGGCCGGGATCGAGGGCTACCTCGCGGACCCCGCGACCCTCCCGCCGATGGACAGTCTGGTCGGCCAGGAGTCCGGTCGGGGGCTCCCGTGGAAGAGGGGGCTCGGCTACGCGATCACGGTCGGCTTCGTCGGCTTCTTCCTCCTGTTGGCGCTCGGCGGCGCGGGGAACGCGTTCCTGCTCCGACTGTTCGGCGCGTGGTTCCTGATCAACGGCGTCTTCGCGTTCGCGTTCGCGAAGGTGGCCGGCGCGCGCTGGCTCTCGGCCGGCGTCGGCGGCGCCGTCGCGTGGATGACCTCGATCAACCCGCTGCTCGCGCCCGGCTGGTTCACCGGCTACGTCGAGCTCCGGAGCCTGACGGTGAACGTCGCGGACATCGGCGCGCTCAACGACCTGCTCGGCGACGAGACGCGGTCGGTCGGCGAGCTGGTCTCCGCGATGCTCGACGTGCCGCTGTTCCGGCTCATCGTCGTCGTCGCGATGACGAACGTCGGGAGCATCGTCGCGAGCTTCCTCTTCGCGGCGTACGTGATCCCGGCGATGTTCGGCGCCGAGGTCGGCGGCGTCGATGACGTGGGCCGGCTGCTCGTCGACGGCGCGATCAACGGTGCGGAACTCATCCGCGGCGCCGTGGGGGGACTCGCATGAGCGGCGGCAGCACGGTCTCCGGGCGCCGGATCGCGGGGCTCTACTTCAGCGGACAGGAGCTCCGCGACCTGCTCGTCGCGTGGCTCGCGCTCGGCGTGGCGTTCACCCTGTTCTTCGTCGGCGGGTCGGGCGGGATCGGCCGGATCCTCGCCGCGGGCGTGGTCCCGCCGCTGTTCGTCGCGCTCGCGACCGCGGGAGTCGCCTTCCTCCTCCACGAGGTCGCGCACAAGGTGGTCGCGGTCCACTACGACCAAGTCGCGGAGTTCCGCGCGGACAACAGCATGCTGTTCCTGGCCGTGATGAGCTCGCTCCTCGGGTTCATCTTCGCCGCGCCGGGCGCCGTCCACCACCGCGGGCGGCTGACGCCCCGCGAACACGGCCACATCGCGCTCGCCGGGCCCGTCGTGAACCTCGGGCTGATGGTCGTCTTCTCCCCGCTGTTCGCGCTGGGCGGAATCCTCGGCAGCGAACTCGTCACGATCCTCGGCGCGCGCGGCATCGCGATCAACGCGTTCCTCGCGGCGTTCAACCTCGTCCCGTACGGCCCCCTCGACGGGAAGACGGTGATGGGGTGGAGCAAGCCGGTCTGGGCGGCCATCTTCGTTCCCTCGGTGCTGCTCGCCTTCGGGCTCGTCTTCGTGGTCGGGCTCGGATTCGGCGGCCCGTTCTGAGACGCCCACCCGCCGCTCGACTCGTTCAGTTATGGCCCGCCGGAGCGGAGCGTTTTTGCGCCGCCGGCGTGGCCCCACACATATGGCCGAGGGCGACGGGGACGACGACGGGGGACCGGACGGCGGCGAACTCACCTACGCGGACGCGGGCGTCGACATCGACGCGAGCGAGGCCGCGACGGCGGCGCTGATCGGCGCGGTCGGGGCGGACACCGAGGCGGAGGGATCCGGGAGCGAGTACGCCGGGCTGCTCGACATCGGCGACCGCTACCTCGCGCTCGCGACGGACGGCGTGGGGACGAAACTGCTCGTCGCGGAGGCGCTCGACGACTACTCGACGGTGGGGATCGACTGTATCGCGATGAACGTCAACGACCTCGTCGCGGCCGGCGTCCGCCCCGTCGCGTTCGTCGACTACCTCGCGGTCGACGAGCCGGACGAGCGGTTCGCCGAGCAGGTCGGCGAGGGGCTCGCCCGCGGCGCCGAACTCGCCGACATGGAACTCGTCGGCGGCGAGACCGCGGTGATGCCGGAGGTGGTCCGCGGGCTCGACCTGGCCGGCACCTGCGCCGGCCTCGCCGCGAAGGACGGCGTGTTCGACGGCCGCGCGGAGCCGGGCGACGCCTTGGTCGGCTGGCCTTCGTCGGGGATCCACTCGAACGGGCTCACGCTGGCGCGCGAGGCCGTCACGCGCGACCACGCCTACGCCGACCCCTGTCCGTTCGGCGGCTACGAGACGCTCGGCGACGCGCTGCTCGAACCGACCGCGATATACACCGACCTGCTCGACCCGATGCGCGAGCACGGCGTCCGCGGCGCGGCCCACGTGACGGGCGGCGGCTGGACGAACCTCGAACGCCTCGGCGGCCACCGCTACGTGATCGACGACGCGTTCGACCCCCAGCCGGTCTTCGAATTCGTCCGGTCGGAAGGGAACGTCTCCGACGAGGAGATGTACCGCACGTTCAACATGGGGACCGGGTTCGTCGCCGCGGTCGACCCGGACGCGGCCGAGCCGCTGGCCGACGCGACCGACGGGCGCGTGATCGGGCGCGTCGAAGCGGGCGCGGCGGACGCCGGTGCCGACGACGGGGCGAGCGTCGCGATCCGCGGGCTGGAGCTGTAAGCGGAGGCGGTCGTTCGGACCGGCGGCGCGGTGGACGCCGGTGAGGTGCCGCCGGTCGGTTACGAGGAGTCGTCGCCGCCCTGCGCGGCCTCGACGCGGTCCGCCGTCGACTCCAGCGCGTCGGCGAGGGTCCGTGCCTGCGCGGGTGAGAGGTCGATCTCGTCGGCGTGGGCCGTCAGGTCGTCGATAGCGGTGTTATCGAGTTCGACCTCCAGCGCGACGTGGTCGGGGTTCTCCCGCGGCGCGGTGACGTTCACGACGCCGGGCGCTTCGGCGACGAACTCGTGGCCGCGGGCGCGCCCCTCGACCAGGTCCAGCGTCGTGTAGGCGTTCACGCGGAGCAGGCGGTCGCTCATCGGGCCGCCCCCGGATTCGTTGCCCGCATCGTCAGTCGTCCGCCGGCGTCGACGGCGCGTCCTCCATCGAGTCGTGCTCCGCGTACGGGTACCACGTGCGCTTCGTGTTGTGCATCATCGGGTCCTCGTAGTCGGTCTCCTCCGGCTCGACGAAGGCGTCGAGCTCCGACTCGTCGTGACGGGCGACGAACGCTCGGAAGGATTCCCCCTCGTCGCGCCCGGCGGCGAAGCTCTCGACCAGGTTCGCGATCGCCCCTGGCACCTCGTCGACGGGCACGCGCTGCGTGACCCAGCGGGCGAACTGCGGGTTCTCGCCGAGCCCACCGCCGAGCCCGACGTCGAGCGCCTCGACCGGCTCGCCGTCCTTTCGGGTCTTCATCCCGCGGAGGCTCACGTCGGCGATCTGCGGCTGCGCGCACGAGGCCGTACACCCGGAGAGGTGGACGTGGAACTCGTCGACGCCGTCCGGGAGGTCGACGTTCGCCTTCAGCCACCGAGCGAACCGGACCTGCCGGTTCTTCGTCTCGACGATCGACAGCGAGCAGAACTCGGTCCCGGTACACGCGACCGAGCCGCGCATGAACGGCGACGGGTCGGGCGCGTGGTGTTCGAGGAGCGGCTCGTCGAGGAACTCGTCCAGGGCGTCGTCCGGCACGTCCGTGACGATGACGTTCTGCCGCTGGGAGAGTCGGACCTCGCCGGAGCCGTACTGCTCCGCGAGGTCGGCCAGTTCGAGCACGTCGTCCGCGCCCATCCGCCCGACGAGCACGTTCAACCCGACGAAGTTCTGGCCGTCCTTCTGGTCGTGGACGCCGATCAGGTCGTTGCGTTCGCCCTCGCCGGCGTTGTAGGTGTACTCCTCGCGGACGTCGCGCCCGGCGGTCTTCAGCTCGAAGTCGACGTACTCCGACTGGAGCGTCTCGCGGACCTCGTCCGCGCCCCACTCGTCGACGAGGAACTTCACCCGGGCGTTGTAGCGGTCCTCGCGGTCGCCGTAGTCGCGGAACAGCGCGGAGAGCCCGCCCGCGACGTCGGGAACCCGCTCCGGCGGCACCCACACGTCGATGTCCCGCGCGAGCCGCGGCTCGTTGCGCGCGAGGCCGCCCCCGACCCGGACGTTGAACCCGACGGCGTCCTCGCTCTCGTCGTCGCCGACCGACTTGTACGCAGGCTCGAAAGCGAGGTCGTTGATGTCGCCCTGCCCGGAGCCGTCGGCGGAGCCGGTCACGGACACCTTCCACTTCCGCGGGAGGTTCGCGTGGTCGTCGTCGCGCTTGAACGTCTCGTTGAGGTTCCGAATCACCGGCCACGCGTCGATGACCTCCTGGCCGTCCTTGCCCGCGACCGGGTTCCCGACGATGTTCCGCCAGGAGTCCCCGCAGGCCTGCTGCGTCGAAAGGCCGTTCTCCTCGAGCTTCTCGAAGATTGCCGGCACGTCAGAGAGCTCGATCCAATGGAGCTGGATCGACTGCCGGGTGGTGAAGTCGGCGTATGCGTCGCCGAACACCGGGTTCGTCCCGGGGCCGCGAGCGTACTCGTCGGCGATCTCGCCGACGGTCCGGAGCTGTCCGGGTTCGAGGACGCCGTTCGGGGTCCCGATCCGCATCATGAAGTACCCCTCCTGCCCGTTCCGCTGGTGGTACAGACCCCACCACTTGAACCGCTCGAACCACGCGTCCCGCTCGTCGTCCGGTATCGAGTCGTATCCTTCCTCGGCGAACTCGAACAGGCGGTCGCGGACCTCGTTCCCGTACACCTCCGATTTCCAGTTTTCCACGTCGGTCGGCATCGATCCCGACTACAGCCGACACCCACATAGCTGACAGCGTGGTGTCAACCTTCCCCGGTGCCCCACCAATGTGGCACGTGTTGCCGCTACTCTCCCTGTCGCACTCGACGGACGGCTGAGCGGTCGAATTCGACGAACTCACCCCCTCGAACCCGTCCGATCGGGATCCAGCCGGTCGTCCCCGTCGACCCGCACGCGATACACTGACCGTACACCCGGGCCGCCACGGTCGCGCCGTCGACGCCGACCGACTGGAAGTTCTCGACGACCAGGTCCGTCAGCTCGCAGGCACACAGATCCGACGCGTCGAGCCGCCACAATTCACTGACGCGCACTTCCCGGCTGTCGTTGACGGAGACCCACGCTCCGTCGTCGAGGACGCGCAAACGAGTGGTCACATCGGCGATTCGGCCGCGACGACCCAATGGGTGACGGTGCTCGCAACCGTCGACAGTTTCGATGACGGCCCGGAACCGACAAACCGGCAGACGGGGCGATGACGGCCCGTCGAACCCCGCTCCGAACTACCGGAGAAGTAATCCGGTACCCGAGAGTGGTGGTTCGATTTACAGGTGTACCGTGGCTTATCCCCGTTGTACACGTATTCTCGTGTGATGACCGATTCCGTTCCCGACACAGACGCCGACCGGCCCGACCAAGTCGACGGCGAGCACCGGCAGCACGCGTCCGCGGACGTGGCCCCTGAACTCTTCGACGACCGCTCGGAGGGACAATGAGGGAGCGGGACGACGCCCGATCGACGGACGGAGAGGGCGGAAACGCGGAGAACGAGGCCGATCCGGAGGAGGCGGGAACCGACCCCGACGACGACGCGGACCACCTCGACGGCGTCGAAGACGGCGCGGGCTGTACGGAGATCTGGGAGCGGCTCTCCGAGCGGAGAGAGGAGTGAGCGACGGTCCGCGGCCCGGTCAGGACAGCTGCGCCGCGATGTCGGCCTCGGTGATGATCCCGACCGTCTCGCCGCCGTCGGTGACCATCACGGCCTTGTAGTGGTCGAGGAGGTTACGGACCTCGTCGACGGCCGCCGACGGCGCGACCGTCGGGAACGACTCGCTCATCACCTCGCTGACGGGGTGGTCGCCGACGTTCTCGCCGGCGTGGACGACGTCGCCCTGGCTGATCGAGCCGACGGGCACGCCGTTCTGGAGGACGGGGAGCTGCGAGTACGCCTCCGCCTCCATCAGCTCCACGGCCCCGCTGACGGCGTCGTCCGGCGCGACGCTGATCACGGTCTCGTTCATCAGGTCGGTCGCGCGCACGACCTCTCCCTCCGCCTGCTGGAGGGCGTTGACGATGCGGCGCAGCGTCGAGAGCCGCGGGTCGACGTCGCCGCCCTCGATCCGCGCGATCAGCGGCTGGGAGACGTCGGCGGCGTCGGCGAGCTCGCTCTGTGTCAGGTCCAGGGCGGTCCGTCGCTCACGGAGGTCCTGTGGCGTCGGCAGTTCCATACCGTCTAATTACCCGAGGTTATTAGAAAAGCTTTCGGCACCGTTCGGGCTCGCAGGCCGCGGACCGTGCGCGGGTCGTCCCCGCGACTCGACGCGTCGCGGCCGCGGTTACCGCTCCGGCTCCTCGTCCTCGTCGGCGTCGGTCTCGAAGACGTCGATCACTTCGAGGGGGACGTCGCGGAGCGCGCCGCCGACCTCGCTCTTCGCGATCCGCTCGGCGTGCTCCTCGCTGTCGGCGTTGAACACGTCGATCTCTAAGAGGAGCCCCACGAGGGCCGTGTTCGCCGCGAGGAACGCGGCGTCGAACGGCTCGCCGCAGGCCGGACAGCCGGTGACGCCGGGCTCGACCTCGACGTACTGCTTGTCCGTCTCGTTGAGTCGCTTGCCGGCTTCGCTGACCGCGACGCCGATGGCGTCGTCGGTCTCCTCGACGTCACGGACCAACCAGGCGGCTTCCATCGCGACTTCGTAGTTGCTCATACGCGGTCGGAGGGGCCGCAGGGTTTCTTGTCTTGTGGTTTGGCCGTGGGAGAAAAATGCCCGGTTCGGGGTCGCATACGGCGTCGAGACGCGCCCTACAGCCGGTCGACGATCGCCGCGGTGACCTCGTCGGTCGTCGCCGAGCCGCCGAGGTCGCCGGTGCGCGGCCCGTCCGAGAGGACGCCCTCGACCGCGTCGCGGACCCGCTGTCCCTCCTCGACGTGACCGAGGTACTCGAGCAGCATGGCCGCCGAGAGGACCGCCGCGGTCGGGTTCGCGACCCCCTCACCGGCGATGTCCGGCGCGGTGCCGTGGACCGGCTCGAACAGCCCGTTGTCGTGGCCGACGTTCGCCGACGGGAGCAGGCCGAGGCCGCCGACGAGCCCGGCCGCCAGGTCGGAGAGCACGTCGCCCGCGAGGTTCGGGCAGACGATCACGCCGTACTGGCCCGGGTCGAGCGGGAGCTTCGTCGCGAACGCGTCCATCAGCTCCTCGTCCGCGTCGACGCCGCGCTCGTCGGCGACCGCCGCGACCTCGTCGCGGAACCGGCCGTCCGTCTCGCGCATCACGTTCGCCTTGTGGGCGATCGTGAACCCCTCGTCCGGGTCCCCGGCGGGGCCGCGGCCGTCCTCGACGAAGTCGCAGGCGTACTCGGCCAACTCGCGCGAGGCCGACGAGGTGACGACGCGCGTCAGCGTCGAGAGGTCCTCGCTGAGCCGGTCCTCGTGGCCCGAGTAGACGCCCTCGGTGTTCTCGCGGAGGAACACCACGTCCGTCTCCGGCCGGAGCGCGTCGACGCCCGGGAACGCCTTCGCGGGCCGGACGTTGACGAACGAGTCCACCGCCTCGCGCAGCGGGAGGATCACGTCGGCGGCCGTCTCGCCCGCCGCGCCGAACAGCGTCGCGTCCGCGTCGGCGGCGCGCTCGTACGTCTCGGCCGGGAGCGCCTCGCCGGTCGCCGCTTTCGTCGCGTCGCCGGCCTCCGCGGCGACGAACTCGAAGTCGAGGTCGAGCGACTCCAGCACGTCGACGGCCGCGGGGACGACCTCGCGACCGATCCCGTCGCCCTCGATGACGACTATCTCGTCGGTCATCCGGTTCAGTCGTCCCCCTCGACGTACGGCAGGTCGGCGACCGTCTCGTCGACCTTGCTCCGGTTCGAGTACATCAGCGCGGTCGTGTCCCAGATCCCCTCGACCAAGGCCTCGCGCATCGCGTCGTCGACGTCGACGTCGATGACGGTGTCGCCGTAGG
>NZ_AOJK01000073.1 GCF_000336875.1 Halorubrum californiense DSM 19288
CCACGGTCTCGTGGTCCGCGGTGACCGCGGGGATGCCGAGCGACTTGCAGTTGTCGCGGAAGATTTCGGCGTAGGACTCGCCGACGACGCCGTCGACGCCCCATCGCATCATCGCCTGCGGCGCGTGCTCCCGGGAGGAGCCGCAGCCGAAGTTGGAGTTGACGACCGCGATCGACGCGCCCTCGAAGCGGTTGAGGGGGTGGTCGTTGAACTCCCCGTCCTCGTCGCGCCGGGCGTCGTAGAAGAGGTAGTCCGCCATGTTGTCGAACGTGACCTCCTTCATGAACTGCGCCGGCAGGATCTGGTCGGTGTCGACGTCGTCGCCCGGGATCGGGACGCCCGTGCCGGAGACCTCGGTGATGTGTTGATCCGTGCCCGCGTTGGCGTCGGGGGCCATCAGTCGGCCACCTCCTCGACGCCGCCCGCGCCGCCGGTCGGCCCGTCTTCCAGGTAGTCGCGCGCGTCGACGACCTCGCCCTCGACGGCCGCGGCCGCGACCATCGCGGGGCTCATCAGCACCGTCCGCCCCTCCTTCGAGCCCTGTCGCCCGACGAAGTTGCGGTTCGACGAGGAGGCGCACACCTCGCCGGCGTCGAGCCGGTCGTCGTTCATCGCGAGGCACATCGAGCAGCCGGCGCGCCGCCACTGGAAGCCGGCCTCGATGAACGTCTGGTCGATGCCGCGCGCCTCGCACTGCGCGCGGACCGTCTCCGAGCCGGGCACCGCGAGCGCGCGCACGTCTTCGTCGACGCTGTGGTTCTCCAAGATCCGCGCCGCCTCTTGGAAGTCGGAGAGCCGACCGTTCGTACAGGTGCCGAGGAAGGCCACGTCGACGTCGTATCCGAGCATCGACTGGCCGGGCTCGACTTCCATGTGGTCGATCGCCTTCTCGGCGGCCTCCCGGTCGGTCCGCTCGTCGAAGTCGTCCGGGTGCGGCACCGGCTCGTCGATCTCGACGACCTGGCCGGGGTTGATCCCCCACGTGACCAGCGGGTCGAGCCCGTCCGCGTCGACCGTGACCACGTCGTCGTACTCGGCGTCGTCGTCGGAGGCGACCGTCTCCCAGTACGCCTTCCGCTCCTCGAACGCCTCGCCATCGGGGACGTACTCGCGGCCCCGCAGGTACTCGTAGGTCGTCTCGTCGGGGTTGACGTACCCGGCGCGGGCGCCGCCCTCGATCGACATGTTACAGACGGCGAGCCGTCCCTCCATGTCGAGCGCCTCGATGGCGGGGCCGCCGTACTCGTACACGTGGCCGACGCCGCCGTCGACGCCGAGGTCCTTGATCACTTTCATGATCACGTCCTTCGCGTAGACGCCCTCGCCGAGTTCGCCCTCGACCTCGATCCGACGCACTTTCTGCTTGTCGGCCGCGATGCAGCCGGTCGCGAGCACGTCGCGGATCTGGCTCGTGCCGATGCCGACGCCGATGGAGCCGAACGCGCCGTGGGTCGCCGTGTGGCTGTCGCCGCACGCGACCGTCATCCCGGGCTGCGAGAGCCCCAGTTCGGGCGCGACGACGTGGGTGATCCCCTGTTTCCCGGAGTCGAAGCCGAAGAAGGTGATCCCGCTCTCGCTCGTGTTGCGTTCGAGCGCCGACAGCATCTCCTCGGCCTGGTCGTCGGCCAGCGGGCGCTCGCGCTTGTCGGCCTCCGTCGGCGCGATGTGGTCGGTGGTCGCGAACGTCTGATCCGGGTACGCGACGTCGAGGTCGCGCTCGCGGAGCATCCCGAACGCCTGCGGGCTCGTCACCTCGTGGACGAGGTGGAGCCCGATGAACAGCTGGTCCTGTCCGTTCGGGAGCTCCGTCACCTTGTGTCGCTCCCACACCTTGTCGTACAGCGTCCCCTCGCTCATCGGACGTCACCCCGGACCATCGCGCCGTCGGAGGACCGACCGCTCACCGCTACGCCCATCAGGCGGTCACCTCGGCGCTCTCCTCTTCCTCGTCGCCCTCGGCCGACTCCTCCCACGCGAAGAGGCCGCGGAGCTCGTCGCCGACGGCCTCGATCTCGTGGTTCTTCTCCGCGTTCCGGAGCTGGGTGTAGGAGGGGCGTCCCGCCTGGTTCTCCGCGATCCACTCGCGGGCGAACTGGCCGTTCTGGACCTTCTCCAGCACCTCCTCCATGTTCTCACGGGCGTGCTCGTCGACGACGACGTCGCCCTGCGTGAGCCCGCCGTACTCGGCGGTGTCCGAGACGGAGTCCCACATCTCGCCGAGCCCGCCCTCGTACATCAGGTCGACGATGAGCTTGAGCTCGTTGAGGCACTCGAAGTACGCCATCTCGGGGGAGTAGCCCGCGTCGACGAGCGTCTCGTACCCCTGCTTCACGAGCGAGGTGACGCCGCCACAGAGGACGGCCTGCTCGCCGAACAGGTCGGTCTCGGTCTCCTCCCGGAACGAGGTCTCGACGACGCCGGCGCGCGTACAGCCGATCGCGGCCGCGTACGCGAGCCCCTCGTCGTGGGCGTCGCCGGTCGCGTCCTGATACACCGCGAGGAGGCCGGGGGTCCCCTGATCGTTCTCGTAGTTGCGGCGCACGAGGTGGCCCGGCGACTTCGGCGCGACCATCGTCACGTCGACGTCCTCGGGCGGCTGGATCTGGTTGTAGTGGATGTTGAACCCGTGCGCGAACTGGAGCGTGTCGCCCGCGTCGAGGTTCGGCTCGATCGCGTTCTCGTACACGTCCGGCTGGACGGTGTCGGGGACGAGGACGCTCACCACGTCGGCCTCGCTGACCGCGTCTGCGGGAGTCTCCACGCGGAGCCCGTCGCTCTCGGCGGCGCTCCGGGAGGAACTGCTCTCGCGGAGGCCGACGATCACGTCGACCCCGCTCTCGGAGAGGTTCTGCGCGTGCGCGTGCCCCTGCGAGCCGTAGCCGAGGACGGCCACCGTCTTGTGGGCGATGGCCTCCTCGTCCGCGTCGTCGTCGTAGTATACTGTCGAATCGAACGTCTGTGTGTCGTCTTCGGTCATGTGTATCGTGTTGGGTGTGTGTCCGCGTGCGTGTCTCCGCGCGTCAGTCGTCGTGCGTGGTCGGTTCGCCGGCCGTTCCGGGCTTCTCTCCGGGCGCCGTCGGGGTGTCGCCGCGCGCGAGGGCCGTCGGTCCGGTCCGCGCTATCTCGACGATGCCGAACCGCTCGAAGGCGCCGATCGCGTTGTCGATGCTCGCCTTGTCGCCGGTGAGTTCGACCGTGATCGTCTCCGGTCCCGCGTCGACCGTCCGGCCGTCGTACATCTCGGAGACGGCGTGGACCGCGGCGGGGTCGTCGGCCTCGACCTTCAGCAGGACGAGCTCCGAGGTGACGGCGTCGCCGGCGACCTCGCCCACCGAGATGACCGGCTTCAGCTTCGCCATCTGCTTCTCGATCTGGTCGATGCCGGGGTCCGTCTCCTCGACGACCATCGTGATCCGCGAGTGGTCGTCGACGGTCGTCGGCCCGACCGTGAGGCTCTCGATGTTGAACTGGCGGCGGGAGACGAGCCCGGAGACGCGCGCGAGCACGCCGGGCTCGTCCTCGACGAGCGCCGAGATGACCGCGCGCCGCGACTCGTGTTCGGCCTCGACGACGGGATCGATTCGGATCCCTTCGAGATTCCGGCGCCCCTCCGGGTGGTCGCGCTCGGCCGGCCCGGGCTGCTCGCCGGGGAGCGGCCGGGAGTCGGCGTCGGGGGTCGTTCGCTCGTCGCCGTCGGCGGCGTCACCGCTCATAGCTGGTCCTCCGCGGCCGCGAAATTCCCGTTCGCGCCGCCGCTCGGCACCATCGGCAGGACGTTCTCCTCGGGGTCGACGTGGAAGTCGATCACGGCCGGCCCCTCGTAGTCGAGCGCCTCCTCGACGGCGGGCGCGACCTCGTCGTAGTCGTCGACGCGCAGGCCGAGGGCGCCGAACGCCTCGGCGAGCTTGTCGAACTCGGGCATCCACGTGTAGTCGGAGGCCATGTGTCGGCCCTCGTAGAAGGCGTCCTGCCACTGGCGGACCATCCCGATGTACTCGTTGTTGAGCACCGCGATGGTGATGTCCAGCTCCTCGCGAACCGCGACCGACAGCTCCTGCATCGTCATCAGGAAGGAGCCGTCGCCGTCGAAGCACACCACGTCGCGGTCCGCCTCGCCCATCGTGTCGGCCGCGACGCGCGCGCCGACCGCGGCTGGCACGCCGTACCCCATCGTGCCGAGGCCGTGCGAGGAGACCCACGTCCGGGGCTCCGAGTACGACCAGAACTGGGAGGCCCACATCTGGTGTTGCCCGACGCCCGTGGTGACGATGGTGTCGTCGTCGGTCGCCTCGTCGAACGCCTCGACGACGAACTGCGGCTTCAGCGGCTCGTCGTCCGGCGTCGCGTACGTGAGCGGGTACGTCTCCTTCCACTCGGCGCACCGTTCGCGCCACGCCTCGGTGTCGGGCCCCTCGCGGACCGCCGCGGTCAGCTGGTCCAACACGCGCCCGGCGTCGCCGATGAGCGGGTAGTCGGCGTGGACGTTCTTGCTGATCTCCGCGGGGTCGATGTCGACGTGGATCACCTCGGCCTCGGGCGCGAACGTGTCGATCCCGCCGGTGAGCCGGTCGTCGAACCGCGTGCCGACCGCGATCAGGCAGTCGGTGTGGGTGATCGCGAGGTTCGCGTAGCCGGTGCCGTGCATCCCCGCCCACGAGAGGCAGAGGTCGTCGTCCTCGGGGAACGAGCCGATGCCCGGCATCGTCGTCGTCACCGGGATCCCGTAGCTCCGAGCGAACGTCCGCGCCTCGGCGCTCGCGTCGGCCTTGATCACGCCGCCCCCGAACAGGCAGACGGGCCGCTCGGCAGACTCGATGGCGCGCGCCGCCTCCTCGACCGCGTCTTGGTCCGCGTTCGGGTCGGGGTCGGTCCCCGCCGGCGGCGTCGCCGGGCCGGGCGTCCGGTCCGTCTCGTCCTGCGTCACGTCTTTCGGGAGGTCGACCAGCGTCGGCCCGGGTCGCCCGGCCCGCGACAGTTCGAACGCCTCGCCGACGGTGTCACCGACGGTGTCGGCCCCGCCCGCGAAGTAGTTGTGCTTCGTGACGGGACGGGTGACGCCGACCGTGTCGGTCTCCTGGAACGCGTCGTTGCCGACGAACTCCGTGGGGACCTGTCCGGTCAGCGCCAGCATCGCGTCCGAGTCCATGTCGGCGTCGGCGATGCCCGTGACGAGGTTGGTCGCGCCCGGCCCGGAGGTGGCCATACAGAGCCCGGGTTCGCCGGCGACGACGCCGTACGCGTCGGCGGCGTGCGCCGCGCCCTGCTCGTGGGCCATCGTCACGTGCCGGATCGAGGAGTCGTACAAGGCGTCGTAGACGGGCATGATCGCGCCGCCCTGAACGCCGAAGGCGGTCTTCGCGCCCGCGGCTTCGAGGGCGGCGACGACGGACTCGGCGCCGGTGGAAACGGCTCCGGCGCCCCGTTCCTCGTCCGGGTCGGTCGGCTCGTCGGTCGCGGCCTCGGTCGACGGGTCGTCGGACTCGTCGCCGTCGGATCGCGGCTGTGCTGCTGTGTCGCTCATTGTCGTGGTGGGTGTGGCATCTGGCGGATTGTCGTGTCGGTCGCTGCAAACGCGGGACGAACGGGAGAACCCTCCGTGCGTGGGAAACAGCCCGGACGCCGGCGTTCGGCGGTGCGTCGAGTCGGTGAGGAAAGGGTAGTGTAGGGGGTTATACCCCTACAATGATCGGCGCGACGGCTCCCGGGACGCTCGCGCGCGCCGCGGCCGTGGTGTGCCGTCGCATCTCGCCCGGAGCAACGCGGCCGGGGTATAAATTCCTGTCGGGCCGCGCGCCGCGCCGCGCGGCGACGCACGCCGCGGGGTCGACGCGCTCCCCGGTCGGCGTTCTCCCGCGACCGCCCTCGCGGTCGCTCGGGGGGCGCTCCGGTCGGGGAGGGGGTCATCAGACCCGGACCTCCTCCTCGCGCGTGACGTCCGCCTCCTCGGCGAACCGCTCGACGTCGCCGGCGGTCACCTGCCGCTTGCCGGCGCCGTACTCCTTGACCCGCTTCGTGATCGTCCGGACCTCGCTGTCCGTCGGGTCGAAGCCGGCCTCCACGAGGTGCTTGCGCACGCTGTGGGTACCGGTGTGTTTGCCCAACACGAACTCGCGCTCGGCGCCCACCATCTCCGGGGTCATCACGCCCGTCTCGAACGTGTCGGCGTTCTCGATGACGCCGGCGGCGTGGATGCCCGACTCGTGGGCGAACGCGTTCCGCCCCGTGATCGGCTTGTTCGCGGGCACCGGGATGTCCGAGGCCTCCTCGACGATCCGGGCCAGCTTGGTGATCTGGGTCGTGTCGATGCCGGTGTCGACGCCGTACACCGACTCGACCGCCATGACGACCTCCTCGTAGGCGGCGTTGCCGGCGCGCTCGCCGATGCCGTTGACCGACACCTGCGCCTGCTCCGCACCGTTCTCGAAGCCCATGACCGCGTTCGCCGCGGCCATGCCGAAGTCGTCGTGGGTGTGGACGTCGACGCGGGCGTCGGTCGCCTCGACGACGGCCTTCACCGTCTCACCGAAGCTGGTCGGCATCCCGACGCCGCAGGTGTCGGGGATGTTGATCCAGTCGGTGCCGGCGTCCGAGACGGCCTCGACGATGTCCACCAAGTAGTCCGGGTCCGTCCGGGTGGCGTCCATCGGCGAGAACATGCACTCGACGCCGGCGTCCTTCACCTGCTCGACGGCGTCGACGGCTCGCTGTTTGGCCTCCTCGCGGGTCGCGTGCATCGAGTCCTCCAGCTGAACGTCGCTGGTGGAGACGAACACGTGGACCATCTCGACGCCGGAGTCGATGGCGGCGTCGATGTCGCCCTCGACGACCCGCGCCAGCCCGCAGACGGTGGTGTCCGTCGCGGCGGCGATGTCGCTGACGGCCTCGAACTCCGCGTCCGAGTTGACCGGGAACCCCGCCTCGATGACGTGGGTGTTCATGTCGTCCAGCGTCGCCGCTATGCGGCGTTTCTCGTCGTAGCTAAACGAGGTACGTGGTGACTGTTCTCCGTCTCGCAGGGTCGTGTCGAAGATCCTGACAGGACCAATTTCGACGTTAGAAGCTATTGTGCCCTGGAAGAACTCGATCCGCC
Organism: Halorubrum californiense DSM 19288; assembly: GCF_000336875.1. GTDB lineage: Archaea > Halobacteriota > Halobacteria > Halobacteriales > Haloferacaceae > Halorubrum > Halorubrum californiense. The sequence goes on from NZ_AOJK01000073.1 coordinate 7,091, forward strand.
GGGGTGTCCGACGAAGCCTCCGTGATGTCTGTCATCGATTCACGACAAGGCGGTCGGGTACTTAACGGTTTGGACGATCGCAAAATCGGAGCGGACCGGCAGTTCCGCGCGTCGCGTGGCGTGAACGGAAAAACGCCCGACAGCACCGGGATCTATACACCTTAAGGAGATTATACACACACCGGGGATCGGACGCGTATTCCGATCCGGAACACGGTTAATAAGTCGAATCGACGTTCGTTTCGTTCGGACGCCGGCCAGCGCGCGGTGCGTGGCAGCTATCCGCATCGTCGGAGCGCGGACCACACTACCACCGGAACGCAGACCGCGCTACCGCTCTGGCACAGACCGCGCTACCGCTCGGGCACAGACCGCGCTACCGCCCGGGCACGGACCGCGCTACCGCCCGAGCACCGCCGTCACTTCGCGTCGGAGCGCAACCAGTTCGGTGTCCGCCCGCTCGCGGGGGCGGTCGATGTCGACGTCGACGACCGACTCCACCGTGCCGGGCTGGCCGCCGAGGACGACGACGCGGTCCGCCAGGTAGACGGCCTCCTCGACGTCGTGGGTGACGAGGACGACGGTGGTGCCGCGCGCCTCCCACACGTCGAGCAGGTGGTCCTGCTGGTCCGCCTTCGTCAGCCGGTCGAGCGCCGAGAACGGCTCGTCGAGTAGCAGCACCGAGGGGTTATACGCCAGCCCGCGCGCGAGCGACACGCGCTGGGCCATCCCGCCGGAGAGCTCGTCCGGATGGCTGTCGGCGAACCCGCCGAGCCCGACGGTTTCGATCAGGTCGTCGACGCGCTCGCGGGCCGCCGGGGCGTCCGGATCGACGTCGGCCGGAAGCCCGACCGCAATGTTCTCGCGCACGTCCGCCCAGTCGAGCAGCCGCGGCTCCTGGAACACCATCCCGACGGCGTCGCTGCCGCCGTCGCAGACGTCGGTCCCGTCGACCGCGACGCGCCCGCCGAACTCCGCTTCGAGCCCCGAGAGCACGCGCAGCAGCGTCGACTTGCCGCAGCCCGACGGGCCGACGACCGCGACGAATTCGCCGTCCGCGACCGCGAGGTCGACGCCGTCGAGCGCGACCGTGTCGTCGTACCGCTTCCGGAGGTCGTCGACCGCGAGGACGGGGTCAGCGCCCGACGACACGGTCTCTCACCTCCTTCACCGCGACGTCCGAGCAGTTGCCGAGGAAGGCGAACAGCAGGATCGATCCCACGATGATGTCGGGCCGCGCGAGGGTCCGCCCGTCGCTGAGCAGGAACCCGATCCCCTGACTCGCCGCGATCAGCTCGGCGGCGACGACGAACATCCACGCCAGCCCGACGCCGCCGCGGATCCCGACGAGCAGATCGGGGAGCGCGGCCGGGAACACGACCCGGCGCAGCGACTCGACGCGCCCGAGGTCGTACACCTCGGCGACCTCCAGCAGTTCCTCGTCGACCGCCGCGATGCCGGTCGAGAGGTTGAGGTACACCGGGAAGAACGAGCCGACGGCGATGAGCAGCACCTTCGCGCTCTCGCCGATGCCGAACCAGAGGAGGAACAGCGGCACCCACGCCAGCGACGGGATGTTCTTCAGGCTCTGGAGCAGGGGGTCGAGCAGGTCGCTCGCCGTCCGCGAGAGCCCCGTAGCCGTCCCGAAGACGGTCCCGACGGCGATCCCGAGGCCGGCGCCGAGAACGACGCGCTGGACCGTGATCGCGACGTGGCCCCACAGCTCGCCGGAGGCGCCCATCCCGTACAGCGTCTCCGCCACCCGCAGCGGGGTCGGCAGCTGGTACGCCGGGATGGTGCCGGTCGCAACGATGAGGTGCCAGACGACGACGACCGCGGCAGGGACGAGCAGCCCGAGCAGGGGGCGGAACCGACTCGCGGCGGGGAGGGGCACCGGGCCGAGGCTGTGCGACTCGGCGTTGCCGGCCGACCCGCCCGCCGTCGACCCGCGGCCGGAGTCGGACTCGCGGGAGACGTCCGACTCCCGGCGGGTGTCGGCGGCCATCTCAGACGACCTCGCTCGCGAACTCGGAGTCGATCAGGTCGTCGACGTTGCCCGCGGGGTCGGCGTCGTCGGTCACGAGGCCCTCGCGTTCGAGGATCGGCGAGAGGTCGGAGAGGAGCTCGCGGTGCGGCTCGCCCGGAATCGGCTCGGAGAGGTCGTTCCGCTGAGTGAACACGCGCTCCGCGACCGGCGCCGACATCTCGGAGGCGTCGGCGAGGATCCCCGCGGTCGCCTCGGGGTTCTCGACGGCCCACTGACGACCGCGCTCGTAGGCGTCGAGGACGCGCGTCGCGTCCTCGGTGCGGTCCGCGAGGAACCCGTCGAGGAAGTTCAGGAAGCCGTAGGTGTTGTACCGGGGCTCGCGGAAGAACAGCTCCGCGCCGTCGTGTTCGAGCTCCAGCTCCGCCATGTGGGGGTCGAGCCCGGCCCACGCGTCGACTTCGCCGCGGACCAAGGCAGACTGTCCCTCCGGGTGCTGGAGGTTGACGACCTCGACGTCCGCCTCGCTCAGCCCGGCGTCGTCGAGCGCCTGAAGCAGAAAGAAGTACGGGTCGGTTCCCCGGGTCGCGGCGACGCGGCTCCCCTCGAGGTCTGCCACCGACTCGATGCCGGTCTCTTGGAAGGTGACTAAGGCGGTCCACTCCGGCTCCGAGTAGATGTACGGCGTCGTGATCGGCACGCCGTTCGTGCGGGCCATCAGCGCCGCGATCCCCGCTGTCGAGGAGACGTCGGCCTCGCCGCTCTGCGCGTACTCGTTCGCCTGATTGCTCCCGAGGCTCAACACCCACTCGACGTCGGTGCCGGTGTCCGCGAACGCCGCCTCGAGCCAGCCCTTCTCGCGCAACACGAGGCTGACCGGGTTGTAGTACGCGTAGTCGACCGTCACCGTCCCCGATTCGCTCCCGCCACCGACGCAGCCGGCGACGAGCGAGCCGCCGATCGCCGCGCCGGTACCGCGCAGGAATTTCCTTCGGTCCATCCTGACTCCTGCTACCGGTGCCACGCATAAGGCCATATGGCTATGGAGAATATTCAACTCCGGCTATGATGTTCCATGGTTATTTATTTTCAATAGTGGGAGTCGTTCACACGGGCGTCGATCGTCGTGTTACCGTTCCTGCTGGCCCGTCGTCCTTCTCGGAGCTGCTTCGGACCATCGACGAAGCAGTTCGGCTCGCGTTCCGGGTGCCGGATCATGTTGCTGGTTGTTCGCGCCGACGGCGCCGCTGATCGCGAGAACACATCGGCTGCGCCGGCGCCGTAAGCCGCAAGGGATCACCGATTTCGCCGGGCGGGCGGTTCGCCGCCGCGGCTACATTCCCATGTCGGCCGCGGCGTCCGGTACCGGGAGGTCGGGGACATCGACGCCGAGCAGTTCGGCGGCGTGGTCGAGCGCCATGTCGAACCCGTAGTACCGCTCCAGTTCGTCGCCGTCGGGGCCGGCCCGGACCTTCAGCATGGCGTACCCCTCGGCGTTCTGCGCGACCGTCGCCTCGCTGCCGTCCCGCGAAAAGGTGAGCAGGCGTTCGCCGTCCGTCTCCTCGTAGCGTGCCGCGACGCCGTTCGCCGTCGCGGTCTCCGTGTCGGTCATACGTGCCGTATGGGCCGATCCCTGTCGAACCTGTCGGTCGCCGAGGGGGGGGATTCGGGGCGCGTCCGTTCGGCGAGGGAGGAGTCGGACCGCGTCGGGTCGCGGTCGACGCCCGGCTACCGCGGGTCCCAGCCGTGGAGCTCGGTCCCCGACTCCAGTTCGAGGTCGAACGCGTCGATCATTCCGCCGAGCGCGTCGTACCCCCGCGCGGCCGCGGCGATGCCGACGACCGTCTCGTCGTCGTACAGCGCCGCGATCTCCTCGTGTGCGATCGCGTCGACCTCGCCGCGGGCGACCGCGAGCGCGTACTCGACCAGCGTCGTCTCCGCGTCGCCGAGGGGCGCGGGGTCGCCGCGCCCGAGCGCCGCTATCTCGTCGTCGCTGATCCCGACGCCGCGGGCGACGTTGACGTGCTGGTGCCACTCGTAGCGGTTCCCGATATCGCTCGTGACCGCGAGGATGACGAGTTCGCGCTCCCGGTCGGTGAGGCCGCTGTCGGTCCACAGCGACCCGAGGAACGACCGGAGCCCCGCCAACACCTCGGGGTTGTTTCCGATCGACTGGTACACGTGGAGCGGTTTGCCCTGAAGCGACGACTCCAAGAGGTCCTCGTACTCGTCCGGCACGTCCGACTTCTCGGCGTAGGGAACGCGGGCCATAGCGGGCCGTCGCGCCGTCGGGGGATATGTGTACGCGACTCGGTACCGTTCGCCGCGATCGCTATCGTTCACCGCGACGGGTACCGGAGCCGACCGGTCAGACGGAGGCCGGGGCGCCGTCTGCGCGACCTCGCGGCGATCCGCGATGGCAAGGTTAAGGGACGCCACGCACCAACTATCGGCAATGAGTATCGAGGTGACTCGGCGGCGCGCGTGGGTGATGGCCGCCCGGCCACAGACGCTCCCGGCCGCGGCCGCGCCGGTGGTCGTCGGCGTCGGGCTGGCGCTCGCCGACGGGGTGTTCGCCCCGCTGCCCGCGCTCGCGGCGCTCGTCGGCGCGGCGCTGATCCAGGTCGGCACGAACTTCGCCAACGACTACTACGACGCGATCCAGGGCGCCGACACCGACGACCGCGAGGGGTTCACCCGCGTCGTTGCGAGCGGCCTCATCGAGCCGCACGAGGTGAAGCGGGCGATGTGGCTCACCTTCGCGGCCGCGATCGGCGTCGGGACCTACCTCGTCGCCGTCGGCGGCGTCCCCATCCTCGTGATCGGGCTCGCCTCCGTCGCGGCCGGGATCGCCTACACCGGCGGTCCGTACCCGCTCGGCTACCACGGGCTCGGCGACCTCTTCGTGTTCGTCTTCTTCGGCGTGATCGCGGTGACGGGGACCTACTACGTCCAGGCTGCGGCGCTCCTCTCCGGGTGGTTCCCGATGGGCGCCCCGGCGGAGACCATCACGCTCGCGGCGGTCGTCGCGAGCCTCCCGATCGCCGGGCTGTCGACGAACATCCTCGTCGTCAACAACCTCCGTGACCGCCAGGAGGACGCCTCGACCGGCAAGCGCACGCTCGCGGTCCGGTTCGGCTACCGCTTCGCCCGCGGCGAGTACCTCGCGATGCTCGCCGTCGCCTACCTCGTCCCGCTGTGGTTCGTCGCGCGCGGCGACGGCCTCGCGACGCTGCTCCCGCTCGTCACGCTCCCCCTCGCGGCGGCCGTCGCGCGGACGGTGCTGACCGAGACGTCCGGCGAGGCGCTCAACCCCGCGCTCGAATCGACCGGGAAACTGCTCGCGGCGTACGCCGTCGCGTTCGCCGTCGGTCTCGCGGTGTGACCGCCGACGATCCCCGCGGCGAGGAGCCGTTCGAGACGCTGCGACGCCGGCCGTTCGCGCTCGACCTAACCCGACCGCTCGGCACCGCCCACGGAGAGATCCGTCGCCGAGAGGGGTTCCTGATCGCGGTCGAGCGCGGGAGCGACACCGACGGCGCGGTCGGCCTCGGCGAGGCGACCCCGCTTCCGGGGTGGACGGAGTCGCGCGAGGAGTGCGCGGCGGCGCTCGACGGTCTTGACGAGCGGGCCGGAGCCGGAGCCGCGCCGGAGTCGCTCGACACGGGGGCGACGCCGGCCGCGCGACACGGCGTCTCCCTCGCGCTCGTCGACGTCGCTGCCCGCGACGCCGGCGCGTCGCTCGCGGAACACCTCTCTGACGAGGCCGGCGTGACCGCGACGCCCGCGGACGCCGTGCCGGTCAACGCGACCATCGGGGACGGCGAGCCGAACGAGACCGCCGCCGAAGCGAGGGGGGCGGTGGAGGCGGGGTTCGATTGCCTCAAGCTGAAGGTCGGCGCCCGCGACGTCGACGCCGACGTCGAGCGCGTCCGCGCGGTCCGCGACGCGGTCGGCGACGGGGTCGCGCTCCGCGCCGACGCGAACGGCGCGTGGGACCGGCAAGTGGCGCGCCGCGCGCTCGACGCGCTGGCCGCGTTCGACCTCGCGTACGTCGAGCAGCCGCTCCCAGCGGACGATCTTAACGGGCTGGCAGCGCTTCGCGAGGGCGACCGCTCCGGGCAACCGGACGACGGCGTCCCGATCGCGGCCGACGAGTCGGTCGCGGCTCGCGGGATCGACGCCGTCTTGGAGGCTGACGCGGCCGACGCGGTCGTCCTCAAGCCGATGGCGCTCGGCGGGCCCGACCGCGCGCTCGCGGCCGCGCTGCGGGCGCGGTCGGCCGGCATCGATCCCGTCGTCACGACCACGGTCGACGCGGTCGTCGCGCGGACGGCGGCCGTCCACGTCGCGGCCGCGATCCCCGACGCGGCGCCGTGCGGGCTCGCCACGGGGGAGATGCTCGACGAGGACCTCGCGCCCGATCCCTGTCCGATCGACGACGGGCGGATCGAAGTCCCGTCAGGTCCGGGGCTCGCTGGCGGCGCGTTCGACGATCTCCGGCGCGAGTGAGTCGGCCGCGACTCCGGCTCAGGCCCCGTCGGAGACGACCTCGACGCTGCCGCGCATCCCCCGAGTCTGGTGTGGCGTACAGAGGTACTGGTGAGTCCCGGGCACCTCGAACGCACGCTGGAAGGTGCTGCCCGCTCCGGCGAGGATGTCGGACGCGAACGAGCCGTCGACGGCGTACACGTCGTGGCCGCCGCCGCTCCCGGTCCACTCCCAGACGACCGTCGTCCCGTCGTCGACCCGGATGTGCGCCGGCGCGTACGAGAACCCGCCGTTCGCTCCGACGGCGACCTCGACGGTCGGCTCGCCCGTCCGGTCGACCCGCTCGTCGCTCGGTGTCGCTCGGCCGTCCGTCCCCGACCCGGGGAGAGCGGCGTCGACACAGCCCGCGACGGCGGCGGTCGCGGTTCCCACGGCGGCGAGGAGGTCGCGGCGACTCCTGTCAGTCATACCCCGACGGAGGCGGTCCGCGGTATAAACTCCTCCGCGTCCCCTGCGTCCTCCGCGTCTCCCGCGTCCCGTCGCGCCGACCGGAGGGGGACGGACTTTTCACCGCGACCGGCGAACGAGGCGTATGAGCGAGTGGACCGACGCCATCGTCGGCGAGCGCATGACCGTCGACAACCAGTTCAACGAGCGCGTCGCGGCGTCGCGCTTCTCCAGTCAGGAGTGGGGACTGATCATGACGGCCACGGAGTTCGAGATCGAGAACGCCGACGACCCCGAGGCCGCTCGGGTCGTCGCGAACACGTCGAGCCTCCCCGCGATCATGCCCGAACTGGAGAACCTCCGGTCGCAGATGGCGGGGATGGGCGGCGCTCCCGGCGGCGACGCCGGGGGGTCGGACGGCGGGGTCGTCGACTCGATCAAGGGCGCGCTCGGGCTCGGCGGCGGCGGGTCGAGCGGCCCATCCGACGAGGAGTTGGAGGCCGCGGAGCGGCTGGTTCAGGAGTACGCCGACGAGCTACAAGCGCACTTGGAGGAAGTCGGCAAGTGGGAACAGGTCCGCGTCGCGTATCAGGAGTAGGACCGACTACCGGCGGCGGCCGCGAGCGGTCGGCCGACCGCCGTCACTCCACGTCGCTGCCGCGGAACAGCGTGAGCTCTTCCGCCTCGTAGATGCTGATGAGTTCGCTGACGATCTCGTCGTACTCCTCGTCGTCGATCCGGAGCGCGTCGAGCCGCTCGACCGTCTCTTCGTCGAGGTGGATCTGGGGCATGGGTGTGGATCCGTGACCAATTCATAAAAATCGGTGGGGAGTGAGACGGTTCGGAGGAACAGGCGCTTATTCGCCTCGATACTGTTCGTTCCGACAGCCGGCCAACTCGGCGTTTGACTGTCCCTCTCTTGCGACCTCGGTTACGTCTTCATCTGAAAGATCGTCGCTCCAGAGGACAATGTCGTTCGGGAACAAAACGACCGGAGACTTCTCTGCGTGGATCTGAAGTATGTCCGAGATATCCGCATTTCCGAGGTCGACTTTTGTCCCCACCAGCGTCGATTTCAAGTCGTTGAAGACGTGGACGACTCGGAATTCCCCGCCGATCAGTACGCCAGTCGAAAGCAGCGACTGGACCGACACGCGGAACGTATCGTCCGAGAGCGGCCGACACGCGTACAGTTGCGTTGCACGTCCCCGGTCGTTGGCAACAGCAGTGGCCGGATCGCCAGCGTATCGGAGGTCCACGCCCTCATCGGGAAGTGCCAGTTTGGTTGCGACGCCGACCGGAAAGCTGGCGCTGAGAAGTCCGATCAGGGACCGAATCCGATCCGCGGAGACACGACCGTCGACGAGGAGGGCGCTTACCCCGCCCCGGTTGACCGCGTCGACGCCGACGGCGATGTCGACCGAATCCTCGAACAGCGTAAACACGGGGCTATCGTTCCGGGTCGCTTTCTCCGAGCGTGACACGTCGTCAATACCGTCAACCGAGTCGATTACGTCGTTTTGAACTGTGGCCCCGCAGTAAGCGATGTCGAGTTCAGGATCGGATAGCGTCTCCGCTACCTCGTCGGGAGACGGTGAAGCGAGAACGGTCAGGGATCCGATCCCGTCGAGGTCAGTTGGTTCGGAGAGCGATGCTCGGACGGTACGGGCCCGTTCGGAGTCACCGAACAGGAGCGCGACCGCGACAGCCCCGCGCTCCGGGATTTGTCTTTGGATGCGATTCTCGTACGCCGCCGGTGTGAGTGCCGATACGCCGGTCTGTAGCGGCTCCGTGTCCGGGCTTGGAACGTCGCTCGTCGTCGGTCCACCAGGGGTTGCTACTGACCGCCGCTCCTGGTCGGCGATCGCTCCGCCCGACCTGTCGGAGCCCGGCAGTTCTGCCAGAGTCTGAGGTGATGTCGCAGCGGCCATCGGCGCGCCCGGTCGCGGAGAGTCCGAATCGCCGCGGACGCAGATCGGCGCGAGGACGTGAGCGAGGTGCGGGAGCAGTTCCGCGGCCGCGGGCGCAGGCCGCAGAACCGCCTCCGTCGGCCACGCGGGCAAGTACGGGGCGACCGTCTCGGGGGCGACCTCCAAGTACTCCATCAGCCGCTCGCTCATCGACCGGTCGGTGAGCTTCGGCGGATAAAAGGGGAGCACCGGACCGAGTTCCTCGTACGCGTACCGGTCGGACGGGATGTACCCCTCCGTCCGCGCGAGCGTGTCGAGGAAGAAGCACGTCTTGAACAGCTCCGTGACGCGCTCTTCGAGGGCCCGACCATCGGTCGGAAGCCGCTCCTCGTACCCGGTGTCCAGCCGGATCGCCGGGGCGTCGCCGGTCGTCATCCGGGCGCCGAGGTAGTACGACAGCGTCGAGAGCCGGAACACGTCCGCGTACGTCGGTCGGACGACGACCTCGACGCCGGTGTCGGGAACGGTGAGCGGGCTGGGGACCTCGAGCGAGTCGCCGCGCTCGATGCGCGGCGGGTAGCCGCGGAGGGTCGGCCACGAGCGCTCGGGCGTGAACTCCTTGATCGACGACCCGAGGACGGACACCGCTTCCGTCAGCGCGGTCGGGTCGTCCGGGACCGTGATCGTCGCCTCGGGGCGCGTGTGGAGCGACCGCCCGCCGACCGAGACGGTTCTGGGGCGGTCGAACGAAAGCGTGACCGGGCCGGGTCCGGCCGCGCCGCCCGCGGATATCTCGGCGTCCGTCACCCGTACCAAGACTTTCGTCGCGCCGTTGACCTCGATACAGTACGAACCGCGCGGGAGGTCCATCGGCTCGTCGAGGCGAGCGACGTGATCGCCGTCGGCATCGCGGACGGCGATCGACGCGTACTCGGGGATCTCGAGCGACCCCGCCTCGAAGCTGACCGCCCGGTCGATCGGGGCCGGGAACAGCTCCGGGAGCGCCGGCGAGAGTTCGGGCTCGCGGTCGACGCGGAGTCGAAGCTCGTCGCCCTCGATGGCGTCGCGCACCGTCAGCGCCGTCCCGTCGACCTCGAACCCGACGCGCCCGTCAGACAACCCATCCGTCACTGAACCTTCCTGATTCACCGACACGTATGACGTTGTCGGTGATATCCCCGATTCTGGTAATTGACGCCGTGTTGGCTGCCGTCACGAGCCACGATAGTACATCTTTGACAACAATGTTAACATCGATCGGACTCGGAATGAAACCCATGAACGGCGTCGAGTCCGGCCAGATCGATCGCGCGCTCGCGGCGGCGTTTCCGGATCGCCCCGTCGAGCGGCTGACCGGCGTCGGTCCCTCGTGGAACGGCGCCAACGAGACCGTCGGCGTGGTCTTCGCCGACGGAACGCGGGCGTTCCTCAAGGTCTCGCTCGCCGACGAGAGCCACCGGCTCGCTCGCGAGCGCACAGTTCTCCAATACCTGCTGACCCACGACCTCTTTCCGGTGCCCGAGGTGCTAGCAGCGGACCCGGGCGGCGACCCGGCGTACCTCGCGACCGCGCCGGCTCCGGGTCGCGGGCTCCTTGACCGCTATGCGACCGCGGGCGACGCGGAACGCGAGCGCCTGCTCCGGCGCGTCGGCGCCGCGCTCGCGGCGCTCCACGCCGACCGGTTCGCGCGTCACGGGGAGATCGTCGGCCCGGGGACGGAGACTGGGAGCGCGGCAGAGGCGGCCGGAGGCGCGGCGGAGGCGAGCGAGGCCGCGCGGGGCGACGATGGGGACGCCCCGAGCGGCCTCTCGATCGAGTTCGCGTCGTGGACGGACGTGCTCCTCACGACGATCGAACGGACCCGCGAGATCGGCACCTCAGACCGGTTGTCGGACCACTACGATGCGGTGATCGACTGCGTCCGCGAGAACCGGGAAACGCTCGACGACGCGCCGGCCGCGCTGCTCCACGGCGACGTCACCAAACCGAACCTCTTCGTCGCGGGCGCGGGCGATGACCGGGACGCGTCCAGCCCGAGCGTGGCCGCGATAGATTGGGAGCTGTCCCACGTCGGCGACCCCGTCCGCGACTTAGTGCGCGCCGAGGACCAACTGCTCAACGGCTTCGACTCGACAGGGCCGGAGCGGTTCGCCGCGGCCCTCCGGGAGGGGTACCGCGAGCGCGCCGGCGGCCTCCCGGCGGGATTCGAGCGTCGGCGCCCCGTCTACGAGGTCGTCAGGATGCTCGGGCGCTCCGGCTTCGTCGACCAGTGGACGACGTACCTCGACGAGCCGCTCGACGCTTTGGTCGAGCGCGCGGACGCCGAGCTGCGGGCGCGGCTCGACGCGGTCTGACCGGGAGAACGGGTCGACGGCGGAACGAGGCCGGGACGGCGGTGGAACGGGGCCCCTCTCGTCAGCGGTTCCACGCCGCGTCGTCGGGGTCGATCTGCCGCTCGCCGGGGTCGAGCGCGTCGATCTCGTCGAGATCGGCGTCGGGCAGGTCGACGTCGACCGCGCGGAGGTTCTCTCGCACGTGGTCGCCACGGGCCTTCGGGATCGGGACGATCCCGCGGTCGAGCGCCCACGCGAGCGCGGCGACCGCCGGAGAGCAGTCGTTGCGTTCGGCGATGTCGGCGATCGCCGGGTCGTCGAGGATCTCCCCGCGGCCGAGCGGCGAGTAGCCGACGAGGCGGTGGTCGAACTCCGCGGCGAGGGCGCGCAGTTCCGACTGTCGGAACCGAGGGTGACACTCGACCTGATGGGCCGCGATCGGCGCGTCGAGGACCTCTCGGGCCTCGCGCAGCAGGGCGGGGGTGAAGTTCGAGACGCCGACGTGATCCGTCACGCCCGCGTCGCGGAGGTCGTCGAACGCCGGCAGCGTCGCCGCCGCGTCGTACGCCCGGATCGGCCAGTGGACGTACAGGAGGTCGACGCGGTCGAGGCCGAGCCGATCGAGGCTCTCGCGCGCCGTCTCGCGGACGTCCTCGGGCGCGAGGTTCTCGGGGTGGACCTTCGTGGCGACGACCACGTCGTCGCGGTCGACGTCGCTCTCGGCGATCCCCGCGCCGACCGCGGCCTCGTTGTCGTACATCTGCGCGGTGTCGACGTGGCGGTAGCCGGCCTCCAGCGCCGCGGCGACGGTGTCGGTACAGGTCTCGGGGTCGTCGAGCCCGGACGTTCCGAGCCCGATCGACAGGTCGAGCGGTGGCACGCGTCCCCGTTCCGCCCGCGAGATAAAAAAGGCGCGCGAGCCGGCACGCCGCGGCCCGAGCGTCCGTGGACCCCTCGGCGGCCTACACAGTTAATCCGTCGCGCGCGCTATCGGGGGTCGATGGCGACCGGTCCAGCACTCCCCTCGACCCCGGAGCCGCTCCCGCTGGGCGCGCTCTCGGACCCGATCCTCGTCGACCCTGGCCCGCGGCTGCTCCGCGCGGTCCTCGAGGCGTACCGCGAGGCCGCCCCGGCGCTCGTCGCCCCGAGCGTCGCGGACCTCGCGAGCGAGGCGGACGAAGGGGACGAGACCGACGAGGCGCGCGGAGACGACGACCTCGCTCCGTCCGAGCTCCCGTCGCTGCGCGTGTTCGCGGGCGAGGCCGCGGTCGACGCCGCGACCGCCGGGTTCCGTCCGGCGAGCCGACTCGCGGCGCTGCTCGACGCCGACGCGGTCGACCTGCGCGTCCTCGACGCGCCGCAGCCGAATCCGGTGCTGGCGGGGGCGGAGACGGGGTTCGCGCTGATCGGAACCGAGCGCGACGGGGCGGGCGGAGAGACGAGCGGAGAAACAAGCAGGGAGACGATCGGAGAGGTAGAGTGGCACCCTATCGGCGACGACGCCTCGCTGCGCGGGCGGTACGCGTCACGGTTCGCTGACGCCGAGCCGTACGGGCTCCGGACGCCGAGCCGGCGACGCGTGTACGAGGGGTTCGCGGCGCGGTGCGACGAGTCGGTCGCGGCCGCGGTGCTTCGGACGCTCGACGCCGAGGTCGACTCGGAGACCTCGAAATCAATCGGTCCGGACTCGGAGGAGACCCGCCTCCGCGCCTACGCGGTCGGCGCCCGCGAGGGCGTCCTCGACCGGACCCTCCGGCGGGCCTGCGAGGACGCGGGGCTCGGGAGCCCGTCGACGTTCACGCGCATAAAGCGGCTCCTGCGGGAGGCCGACCTGATCGAGACGGTGTCAGAATCGCAGCCGGTCGGGCGTCCGCGGGAGCGGCTCGCGGCTCACACCGAACTCGCTGCGGCGGAGGCTCCCGAAGCGGTCGTCACGGCGGTTCGGAACGTGACGGAGTGAGAAGGGCTCGAACGGCCGTCTTCGAGCGTCAGCCCGGCCGTTTCAGCATGATACAAGGTGGTGCCTCCGACCTCAAGGAGCGAGCGCAGCGAGCGAGTAGGCCGGGGTAGTTTACTCGTCCTTCGTCTTGATGTCCGCCGAGAGCCCCTGCGCCATCTCGATCTCCTTCGAGTTGTTCAGGGTCCACGCGGTGCGGTCGGTGACGGCCTCGATGGCCTCGCGGGCGGAGGGGTAGCCGTTGCCGGACTTCTTCACGCCGCCGAAGGGGAGCTGGACCTCGGCGCCGATGCACGGGAGGTTCCCGTACGCCAACCCAAGCTCGGCGTGGTCGCGGTAGTAGTTGATCTGCCGGTAGTTCTCGGAGATGATCGCGCCGGCGAGGCCGTAGTCGGTGTCGTTCTGGATCTCTACGGCCTCCTCGATGTCGCCGTCGTACTCCATGAGCGCGACGTGGGGGCCGAACACCTCCTCGCGAGTACAGGTGAGGTCGGCGTGGGGATCGGCCTCGTAGACGAACGGCCCGACCCAGTAGCCGTCCTCGTGGCCGTCGGGGATCTCCTCGTCGTCGAGCTCTGTCCGGTCAACGAGGACGTTGACGCCCTCCTCGCGGGCCGCCTCGTTGTTCCGGGTGACCTTCTCGCGGTGTTCCGCCTCGATGAGCGGCCCCATGAAGGTGTCCTCGTCGAGCGGGTCGCCGACCGCGACCGACTCCGCCACCTCGACGAACCGCTCTTTGAACTCGTCGTACACGTCCGTGTGGACGATCAGGCGCTCGGAGGAGACGCAGCGCTGGCCGGTGGTCTTGAACGAGGACATCACCGCCGAGTGGACCGCGACGTCGAGGTCCGCCTCCTCGGTGACCACGATGGCGTTCTTCCCGCCCATCTCGCAGGCCGCGCGCTTGCCGGCGACGCCGCCGAGCTTGTCCTGGATGTGGTGGCCGACCTCGGCCGACCCGGTGAAGATGACGGTCTCGACGTCCTCGTTCTCGACGATCGCGTTGCCGGCGTCGCCGAACCCTTGGACCATGTTGAACACGCCGTCGGGGATCCCGGCGTCGTCGAACATCTCCGCGATGATCTGCGCGCACCACGGCGTCTGCTCGGCCGGCTTGAACACGACGGTGTTCCCCTCGACCAGCGCGATGGCCATGTGCCAGTAGGGGATGGCGACCGGGAAGTTCCACGGCGTGATACAGCCGGTGACGCCGCGCGGCTTCCGGCGCATGTACGCGTCCTTCGAGGGGATCTCCGAGGGGACGATGTCGCCCTTCGGGTGTCGGGCGTCGCCCGCGGCCCACTCGACCATGTGCGCGGCCTCGACCACGTCCGCTTTCCCCTCGCTTATCTCCTTGCCGCACTCCTTGGTGACGATCGCTCCGAGTTCGTCGGTGCGGTCGCGGAGCTCGTGGTACACGTCCCAGAGATACTCCGCGCGCTGGATCCGCGAGAGCTCGCGCCACTCCTCGAACGCCGCGTCCGCGGCGTCGACCGCGCGGTCGACGTCGTCGGGGGTCCCCTGTCGGAACTCCCCGAGCGTCTCCCCCGTCGCGGGGTTCTCGCTCTCGAACGTCTCGGACCCGTCGCCGTCGACCCACTCGCCGTCGATGTAATGCTGGTAGGGCTGCGCCATGTTCGAGGCTTCTGGTCGGCACGTCCAAATAACCCACCCTACCATGGTCGGCAAGGTCTTTCTCATGCGGTGCCAAACATAACGGGCCAATGGCGACAACCGACGCGGAAGTGGCGGGCGAGTGGGCCGGAACCAGGCTCACGCTCGATCTGTGGCATCCGAACTGCTGGGCGATCGAGGCGACGAGCAGGACCGACGGCGGCGTGCTCGCACACGCGATCTACAACTCACCGGTGGCCGAGAGCGAGGCGCCCAACATGGTGAACGGCCTGTTCACAGCGTTCGGAGACACGAACGAGGAGGTCTCGCAGCTGTACCTCGGCGGCTGAGTCGCCGCCGTCCCTTTTCGCCGTCCGAATCACATGACCGCCGGTATCGAACGCGACGCCTTCCCCTTCGCTCCGCTCACGTCAGCGAGCGCGCGGAGGCGCCCGACGGGTCGGCCGACCCGACCGGGGAGAGCGCGTCCTATGCGGTCCGTTTCTCCAGCTCCCCTTTCAGCTCCGCCCCCCCGAAGTCGTGGTCGGGTCGGATCGCGACGAAGTCGAGGAACCGACGCGCCGCGAGGAGCTCGTCGGCCGAGTAGCTCGACAGCGCGGCGTCGATCGTGTCCGACGCGCCGACGAGCGGCTCCAGCGCGGCGAGCGCGCTCGCGAGGTCGTACGCCCGGGCCGCCTCGCGGCCGTCCTCGCTCACGCGGGTCGCGTCGATGACGTACAGCTCCCCGTCGGCGACGAGGACGTTCTCGGCGCGGAGGTCGCCGTGCGCGAGCCCCGCGTCGTGGACCGTCCGCAGCGTCGCGAACAGGTCGGGCGCGAGCCGGGCGACCGCCTCGGGGTCCAGCTCGCCGAGGGTGCGGAACTCCGGGAGGTACTCCAACACGAGCACGCCGAGGTCGCCGACCTCGAACGCCTCGATCGGCTCGGGCGCGTTGACGCCGAGTTCGCGGACGCGCCGGGTCGCCTCCAGCTCGTGGCGCGCCATCTCGTAGGGGGTCTCGTGGCGCTCGAAGAACCCCCCCGTGCCGGCCGAGAACGCCCCGAGGTTCCGCCCCGTCGTGAACAGCGCGTGGACGAGCGTGTTCTGTCGGGTGATCACCTTCACGAAGAGGTCGTCGTCGACGACCATCGGCGTCGAGAGCCAGTTGTCGGCGTCGAGGAACCGCACGCGCATCTCGTCGCGGTCGTACCGGTCCGCCAGCTCGCGCGCGACCCGCTCGATGTCGGGCCAGTCGACGCGCCCGCGAACGAGCTGCCGGAACTCCATACCGGCGGCACGCGGCGACGCCTCATAAGTCGTCGGCTCGCGGACCGCGCCCCGTGCCGCGGTCTGTCACGGACGTTCGCATCGTTTATGCCGGCGGGTCGCAATTCTTGCCCATGGACTTCGAGGTACCCGCGGAACACCGGATGATACGCGACACCGTTCGGGAGTTCTGCGAGGAGGAGATAGCGCCCATCGCGCAGGATATCGAGGACGAACACCGGTTCCCCGACGAGGTGTTCGACTCCCTCGCGGAGCTCGACATGATGGGGATCCCCGTCGCCGAGGAGTACGGCGGGCTCGGCGGCGACCAGCTGATGTACGCCCTAGTCACGGAGGAACTCGGGCGCGTTTCCGGTGGGATCGGCCTCTCGTACGCCGCGCACACCTCGCTCGGCGCGAAGCCGATCGACCTGTTCGGCACCGACGAACAGAAGGAAGAGTGGCTCCGCCCGCTCGCGGAGGGCGAGGGGATCGGCGCGTGGGCGCTCACGGAGCCGGGCAGCGGCTCGGACGCCTCCGACATGGACACGACGGCCGAGTACGACGCCGACGCGGGCGAGTACGTCCTGAACGGCACGAAGCAGTTCATCACGAACGCGAACGTCGCGAACTCGATTCTCGTGAAGGCCGTCACCGACCCGGGCGCGGGATACGACGGCATCTCGACGTTCATCGTCGACCCCGAGAACGACGACGGGTTCGAGGTGACGACCGTCTGGGACAAGATGGGGCTCAACAGCTCGCCGACCTGCGAGATCGCTTTCGATAACGTGCGGATCCCGGAGGACCGACTGCTCGGCGAGGAGGGCGAGGGGTGGACACAGACGATGAAGACGCTCGACGGCGGCCGGATCTCCATCGCCGCGCTCTCCGTGGGGCTCGCGCAGGGCGCCTACGAGGCCGCGAAGGAGTACGCGGGCGAGCGCGAGCAGTTCGGCAAACCGATCGCGAAGTTCGACGCGATCCGCGACAAGGTGGTCCACATGCACCGCCAGACCGAGCGCGCGCGCCTCCTCACGCACAAGGCGGCGACGAGGTACGACGCCGGCGAGTCGGTCACCCAAGAGTCGGCGCTCGCCAAGCTCGACGCCAGCGAGGCGGCCCGCGAGGTGGCCGAGGAGGCGGTCCAGACGCTCGGCGGCTACGGGTACACCACCGACTTCGCGCCGCAGCGCTTCTACCGCGACGCGAAGCTGATGGAGATCGGCGAGGGGACCAGCGAGATCCAACACGTCGTCATCGGGCGGGAACTGGGCCTGTAGGCGGTCTCGCCGCCCGCTGCGGCCTCCGGTTTCCCCGCCGACTCAGGGGAACTCCACGAGGTCGTCGTCGACCGCGCGCAGGCTCTCGGCGAGCCGCGAGTCCCCCGGGACCGCTCTTTTGAACGGATCTGATCCGAACGTCACCTCGCCGTTGACGGAGACGAGTCCGAGGTCGGCCGGGTCGCCGTCGAGGCCGGTCAGGAACGCCACGGTGCGGACCGCGGGCACGTCCCCCGCCCTCGCGTCCGGGTCGACGGAGCCGTACAGCGTGCGGTTGGTCGCGACGTGGTAGACGCAGGTCGGCGTCGGCGCGAAACAGAGCAGGTAGCGGGCGCCCGGCTCGGCTCGGCCGAGTTTGGGGCGGAGCGCGTGGCGCTCGTCGGCGTGGAAGTACCGCTCCATCCGACGGTACTGCCGGAGGACCTCGTTCGCGCCGGTGGCGCGGCGCACCGCGGCGTCCGCTTTGAGCTCGATCACGCGATCGACCGGCTCGGGCGTCCGCGTCCGGACGAGCAAGTCGACGACCCCCTCCCGCCCGTCGGCGTCGTACGGCTCTTCGAGCCGGATCGCCGGGCCGTCGACCGTCGCCTCGTAGTGTTCGACGAGTCGGGTCGCCAGCGCGTCTTCGCGCATTGCTCGCCGGGAGGGTCCGGAGCGCGATAAACCCGCCCCTCGCGCCGCGGCGTGACCGGCTTTCTTCAGGATCGTTCGGGAGTAATTCTTTCCCGCAAACCGAGAGCAGTCCGGGGGTTTGTAAGGCTCCAACCCCTACTATAGGTGATGTCTGATAACCTGTCCAGACGGCGGTATCTCGCCGGAACCGGCGCCGCGCTGACCATCGGAACGCTCGCCGGCTGTTCCGGCGGCGACGGTGGTGACGGCGGCGACGGATCCGAGGGCTCTGACGGCTCCGACGGCGGCTCCGGCGGCGGGAGCGCCGTCGAGGACGTGCCCAGCGAGATCGACGAGTACCTCTCGGACGCCCGCATGTACGAGGGTACCATCATGGACTTCACCGGGCAGGACGAGGTGACCGTTCAGGTAGGCGCCGGCGACGTCGGGTTCGCCTTCTCGCCGGCGGCGATCCGCATCGACTCCAGCACGACCGTCGTCTGGGAGTGGACTGGGACCGGCGGCGGGCACAACGTGGCCTCGGTCGAGGGGTCGGAGTCCGACTTCGACAACGGAGAGACCGTCGCCGAGGAGGGGTACACCTTCGAGCAGTCGTTCGACAACACGGGCATCCAGCTGTACCAGTGTACGCCCCACCAGGCGAACGGGATGCTCGGCGCGATCGAAGTCGTCGAGGCGTAAGCGGGCCGCTGCGGGCCGTTCGGACGCGATGCGTGCTTTTTCGGCGTGACGGCGTTAGGAGAGGTACGACCAGCGGACGTCGACGATCCGGTCGTGTTCGCTGGTGACCGTCGGCCGCGCGAGGTGGTCGTTGGCGTTGGCCCCGACGTCGGCGAGGTGCGAGAGCGCCGCTTCGAGGGTGCGGTCCGAGCGCTCGACGGCGGAATCGCGCTCGTAGGGGGCGTCGATCGGGTTCTCTCGGGAGTTCGCGATCGCGATCTCGTCGGTGAGGTCGCCGCCGATCGCATGCGGCGGCTGGTGGAAGTGCCAGTCGCCGACGGTGAGGAACAGCCACACGTCGCCGTTGATGGCGTGGTACTCGCCGGTGACCCGGTCGGCGTCGTACGCGACGACGCGGGAGAGGACCGCGGTCTTGAGCCGGTAGAGGGCGTCCTTCCGCGCCGAGCGGACGTTGCTCTCGGTGACGTCGCCGCGCTCGTAGGCCGCGGTGGCCTCGTCGGCGAACTGCTTCGCGACCTTGTTGACGACGTACAGCGATTCGAGCAGGTCGTCCGTCGGTTCGAGCGGAGTCACGGAAGTATCGGTCGCGTGCTGCGACTGGAGATGAGTCCGGTCGTCTGGCGTATAGGCGTTTCGGGATTCGAGCGGCCGATCACTTCTCGTCTCTCCCCCGACGCGGAGTACCCCCGGATGGTTAATTCTTTAAGCGCAGGGACGAAGTAGAGTGTAAGATGGCGCACGACTCCGTGAAACTGTATTCGGCGATATACGTCGCCCTCCTCGTCGCGGCGACGCTGAACTTCGCGCTCTTCGAGACGTCGTTCGTCGAGTTCACGTACGCGCAGGCGCTCGGCGGCACTCTGGTGATCGCGACGGTCAAGACGCTGCTCATCGTCGCGTACTTCCAGCACCTCAAGTGGGAGAACCGCTCGCTGACCTACCTGATGGGCCTCGCGCTCGCGCTGACCATGCTGCTGATGGCGGCCGCGACGTACTCCATCTCGTAAGCCGACTGCGCTACCGCTTTCCGACCGCTCTTCTCGCCGAACCTTCCGCCGCCTCCGAGGCGCTTCCGTCCCCGTCTCCGAAGCGTCTCCGCCGCCATCTTCGCGATGAGACGCCAGTGTCTCGTTCGGGTTCCGCGACCTCGACCGGAGCCAGTCGAAGTAATTACTAAGTGATATTAGTTAGTTATATTTGGGTGCGGGACGACGGACCGACGAGATGGGCTTCAGCGATACCCTCCTCGACGCCGGATCGGAGATCTGGGACGCACAGAAGGAACCCCCGTTCGTCGTCGAACTCGCGGAGGGCAGCCTCGACGAGGGCGCGTTCCGTCACTGGGTGAAACAGGACTACCGGTACCTGCTCGACTACGCGAGGGTCTTCGCGCTCGCGGGAACGAAGGCGGACGACGAGGAGACGACCCGGCGGCTGACGGCGACCGCACACGCGACACTCGACGACGAGATGGACCTCCACCGCTCGTTCGCCGCCGACTACGGGATCTCACCCGAGGACCTCGAAGCCGTCGAGAAGGCGCCGACCTGCGCCGCCTACACCGACTTCCTCGTCCGCACGGCACACGAGGGGTCGATCGCGGAGATCGCCGCGGCCGTCTACCCGTGCGGACAGGGGTACCTCGACGTGGCGGACCACATGGCCGCCCTCGCGGCCGAGGACCACCGGTACACCCCGTTCATCGAGAAGTACACGAGTGACGCGTTCCGCGAGACGGTCGGGTGGATGCGCGACCTCGTCGACCGGTACGGCGAGGCGTACCCGGGCGAGCGCGACGCGATGCGGGCGGCGTTCCTGCGGAGCGCCCGGCTCGAACACGCGTTCTGGGAGATGTGTTACGCCCGAGAGACGTGGGAGGTTTAGAGGGGGTGAGAGCGCCCGCCGAGACCGTGTGGTCCCCCGCGTTCAGAACGGGTACTCGCGCGGCTCGTGCTGGATCGAGATCCACTTCGTCTCGGTGATCTCGTCGAGGAACGCGTCGCTGTTGTAGCGGCCGACGCCGGACGCGCCGATGCCGCTGAACGGGACGTGCGCCTCGTCGTTGATCGGCTGGTCGGTGATGTGGACGTTGCCGGTCTCCATGCGCTCGGCTATCTCCTTCGCGGTGGCGAGGTCGCCGAAGTGGACCGCTCCGGAGAGGCCGTACTCGGTGTCGTTGGCGATCGCGACCGCCTCGTCCACGTCGGAGAACGAGATCACCGGCGCGATCGGTCCGAAGTGTTCGTTCGCCGCGGCGGGCATGTCGTTGGTGACGCCCGAGAGGACCGTCGGGGCGACGACGAGCGAGTCGTCGACGGTGTGGCCGCCGGTCTCCAGCGTCGCGCCCGCGTCGACCGTCTCCTCGACGTAGCCGAGCATCTCGTCGCGCTGCGACTCGTCGATGATCGGGCCGACGATCGTCTCGGGGTCGTGGACGCCGCCGGTCGGCAGCGACTCGGCGCGCTCGACGAGGCCGGCAACGTACTCGTCGTACACGCCCTCGTGGACGACGTGGCAGTTGATCGAGATACACACCTGTCCCTGGTGGACGAAGGAGCCGAAAGCGGCCGCGTCGAGCGCGCGGTCGAGGTCGGCGTCCGCGGTGACGACGTGCGCGTTGTTGCCGCCGAGCTCCATCGCCGGGACGGCGAGGTTCTCGCCGGCGAGGCCCGCGACCCGCTTGCCGACGCTCGTCGAGCCGGTGAACGCGACGACGTCGCTCTCGGGGTGGCTCGCGACGCGGTCGCCGATCGCCGAGCCGCGACCGGTGACGACGTTCAGGACGCCCTCGGGGAGGTCGGTCTCCTCGAACAGCGTCGCGAACAGCAGCCCGCCGGTGATCGGGGAGTTCGTCGCGGGCTTGAGCACGACGGCGTTCCCCGCCGCGATGGCGGGCGCGACCGCCCGTATCGAGAGGTTCAGCGGGAAGTTCCACGGCGAGATCACCGTGACGACGCCCTTCAGGCCGACCTGAAGCTGGTTCTCCTTGCCAGGGATGTTGGAGGCGGCGTGTTTGCCCTTCATCCGGCGCGGGAGGGTCGCGGCCTCGCTCGCGTGGTCGGCCGCGATCTGGATCGACGTCTCGCCCATGATGGCGGAGCCGCCGACCTCGTACTCCAGCAGCTCGATTATCTCCTCGCTGTGCGCGTCGAGCGCGCCGAGGAACTGCCGGACGACCTCCTGCCGGTGTGCGGGGGGCTGTTCGCCCCACGCCTCCTGCGCCTCGGCGGCGGCCTCGTAGGCCGCGTCCACGTCGCCCTCCGTCGCGGCCGCCACCTCGGTCACCGTCTCGCGGGTCGAGGGGTCCTCGACGGCGATGGTCTCGCCGCTCTCGCTCGCGCGCCACTCGCCGTCGACGTAGAGTTCGTCCCACGCCGCGTCGATCGATAGGTCACTCATTGCGTTTTGCCAAATGGTAGAAACAGGGAAAGGCGTTAGATAGCGGAGATGCCCACCGGATCGGGAGCGACGGGCGCTCTCGAAAAGCGCCGGCGCGGCGCCCGCTCCAACAGACTTTACCGAGTGGTCAACAACGGATGACGTATGAGCCAGTTCGATCGGACCGGCGGCGTCGCCTCCGACGGGGAGCGGACGGACCGCGTCGACGGCGCCGACGCGTCTGCCGCGACCCCGCGGACCGAATCGCGGATCCCGCCCGCCGAGGTGTTCTCGGTCCTCGGCAACGAGACGCGGGTCGAGGCGCTCCGCGCGCTGCTCGACCTCGGCGGCGACGAGTCGCCCGTGAGCTTCACCGACCTGTTCGAGCGGGTCGACGCGACGGACAGCGCGAACTTCAGCTACCACCTCGACCGGCTCGCCGGCCACTTCGTCCGCCGGGGCGACGACGGCTACGAGTTCCGCCCGCCGGGGCGGAAGGTGGTCAGCTCCATCTTCACCGGCACGCTGACGGAGCGGGCGCAGCTGGGCTTCTTCCCCGCGGAGGGATCGTGTCACGCCTGCGACGGCGACCTCCACGCCTGGTACGTCGACGACACGCTCTCCGTCGGCTGCGCCGACTGCGGGGCGATCCAAGTGAGCTACCCGTTCCCGGCGGGCGCGCTCGACGGCCGCTCGACCGACGACCTGCTGGACGCGTTCGGCCACTACGTCCGCCACCACTACTGTCTGGCCGCGGACGGCGTCTGTCCCGAGTGTACCGGGACCGTCGAAACCAGCCTCGTGCGCACCCCCGACGAACCCGATCAGGAGGTCGCGGTCGAACACGCCTGTCGGCGCTGTCGCTACGACCTACGCTCGACAGTCGGCCTCCTGCTGCTCGACGACGCGGACGTCATCCGGTTCCACGCGGACCGCGGCGTCGACCTGAGTTCGGTGCCGTTCTGGACGTTCGACTGGTGCGTGAGCGACGCCGCGACGACGGTCGTCTCCGAGGACCCGCTCCGCGTTCGGCTGACGATTGCCTGCGCCGGCGACGAGATGCGCGTGGGCGTCGACGAGACCGGAACGGTCGTCGAGACCGACGCGCCCGAACTCGACGCTCGGTAACCACCCAACCCTGAACGATCGCCGCTCGACGAACGGGGGTCGCGAGGATTATTTATAAACAGACGCGGTGGCGCGTGCCTGCGAGCGCCCGAAGGGCGCGAGTAGCACGCGCGAGGGAGTCAGTCGCCGGAGCGAAGCGACGGCGACTGACGAGGCTGGGGAGGTGTGAGGTGCTGTGCGGGGCGGGACACAAAGGGGCAGTCGCGAGGCGGGCGCAGGCGACGCAAGCACTGGAAGGAGCGAACGGAGTGAGCGACTGAAGCGCGCAGCGAGCGTGCGCCCGCCTCGCGACTGGGGCTTTGGAGGTGTTCGCCGCCGATCTCCAGTCTACGATTCAAAAGCAAACGCTGTTTTCGGGCGAGAGAATCGCCAAAGAAGCCACCTTCCGGAGCCGAAGAGAGAAAGAAGCCGCCGAGACTGCCCACAGCATCGCTCCGTCGCCGGCGGCGGGCGCGCGGAGGTCGGACCGGACGTTCAGTCGACGACGCGGCGCTTACTCGAACAGTTCGACGGCCTGCTCGTAGCGGTCGGACGGCTCGTCCCAGTCGACGACCTCGAAGAAGTTGTCGACGAACTCGCCGCGAGCCGGGCCGTAGTCGTGGTAGTAGGAGTGCTCCCAAACGTCGAGCGCCAGAATCGGGTGACCGCCCCAGACCGCGCCCTGGTCGTGCTTGTCGACCACGACGTTGCGAAGCTGGTTCGAGAACGTGTCGTACACCAGGAGCGCCCACCCGCTGGCCGCGGAGGCCGCGGCCTCGAACTCGCCCTTCCAGGCGTCGTACGAGCCGAAGTCCTCCTCGATGCGGTCCGCGAGGGCTCCTTCCGGCTCGTCGCCGCCCTCGGGGGACATGTTCTGCCAGAACAGGTCGTGGAGGATGTGGCCCGAAGAGTTGTGGGTCACGTTGCGGATTGCGCCGCCGGACGAGGAGAAGTCGCCCGCGTCGCGGTTCGCTTCGAGCGTCTCTTCGGCGGCGTTCCAGCCGTTGACGTACCCTTGGTGGTGGGTGTCGTGGTGCCATTCGAGCACCTGCTCGGAGATATGCGGCTCAAGCGCGTCGTACTCGTACGGCAGCGGATCGAGTTCGTAGCTCATTGTTGCGTCCCTGCCTACTCGCGCCACGGGTAAGAAGATTCCCTGTAGCGCGTTCCAGTAAAATATCCGTTATTCCTGTATCCGTTCGAATAAGGCTATTAGGCCTTCTAAAACAACTTTGAACAAATTAGATACGTAAACTGTCTATTTCACGGTTCCGTAATCGGGATGCTTATCGGCTGTGGGCGGCACCCTTCGAACGTGACTGAAAACGAGTCGAGCGCGACCCGGACGAAGCCCCTCTCGGGCCAGACCGTCCGCCACGGCACCGGGGTGAACTCGAACCGGGCCTTCCCGACCGAGGCGCACCCGCAGCATCTCGATCCGTTCGCCCTCTTCGAGCGGTTCTACATCGAGCCGGATCAGGGATTCCCGATGCACCCGCACCGCGGGTTCGAGATCGTCTCCTACATGATCGAGGGCGGCATGGACCACGAGGACAGCCTCGGGGTGGCGAACACCGCCCGCGAGAACGAGGCGATGCACATCACCACCGGCGGCGGGATCCGACACTCCGAGTTCCCCGCCGACGGCGCCGACTGTAACGGGCTCCAGCTCTGGGTGAACCTCCCGCGCGAGGACAAGGAGATGGAGCCGGACTACTCGGACGCCGAAGCCGAGGAACTCCCGACCGAGGAACTCGACGGGGCGACGGTCACCACGGTCGTCGGCGACGGCTCGCCCCTGTCGACGCACACGCCGCTGGAGTACCTCAACGCCGAGGTCACCGACTCCTGGCGGTGGGAGCTCCCGGAGGAGCGGACGGGCTTCCTCTACGCCGTGGACGGTGCGGGGACGGTGACCGTCGACGGGGCGGAGAGCTCCGACGCGTTCGCCGAGGGCGAGGTCCTCCCGGTGACGGACGCGGGGACGGTCGATGTCACCACCGACGAATCGCTCCGCTCGGTGGCGGTCTCGGGGCGCCCGCACGGGGAGCCGATCCGCCAGCAGGGTCCGTTCGTTCTCTGAGTGCCGCCACACCGCGGTGCGGGACGACCCGGCCGGGCGCGACGGGAATTCCGACCGAGTTTTTTGTAGACGGAGTGGTACCTATCCGCATGGACCTACGCGAAGCAACCGCCGCCGACGTCGACGCGGTCCGGTCGGTCGCCCGCGAGTCGCTCGTGGCGTCGTACGGACACGCGGTCGACGAGGAGCTGTTGGACGAGGCCGTCGAGGAGTGGTACGACGCCGGCGACCTCGGCGACGACGTCGAGAACGACGACGCGGTGTTCCCGGTCGCCGCCGTAGACGGGGTCGTCGTCGGGTTCGCGGAGAGCTACGTCGTCGGGCGCCGCGAGCGCGTCGGCGAGATCGACTGGCTCCACGTCCACCCGGACCACCGGGAGTCGGGGATCGGCTCCGCCCTCCTCGAACGGGTCGAGTCCGCGCTCCGCTCGGCCGACGTCGACCGGATCGAGGCGCGCGTCCTCGTCGACAACGAGGCCGGCACGGCGTTCTACGAGCGCGAGGGGTACGAGCTCGCCGGCGAGCGCGACGTCGACATCGGCGGCCAGACGTTCGCGGAGCGGGAGTACCGGAAGCAGGTCGGCCGGCTCACGGGCATCTCCGAGGCGACCTACGAGACCGAGGAGGGCGAGACCGTTCACGTCGCCTTCGACGAGAGCGACCGCGGCTCGCAGGCCCCGTTCTACGTCGCGTACGCCGACCCGGACCACGAGCGCCGGTACGGCTACCTCTGTGGCAACTGCGAGGGGACCGACGTCGCAATCGACACGATGGACCGGATGGAATGTCGCGACTGCGGGAACCGCCGGAAGCCGACGCGGTGGGACGCGGCCTACTGACGCGGGTCGCCGGCGTTCTCGTCGCGACCGCCGTCCTCAGAGCGTCTCCTTCACGCCGATGACGCGCTCCTCGGCCTCGCGGCCGGGGTCCCACTCGCTCCCGTCGCGGTCCGACTCGCGGTGTTCCTCGACGGTCCGCGCCATCGCCTCGGCGACCGGCGTCGACTCCCAGCCGAGGTCGGCGAGCGCGCAGGTGTCGAGCAGGTGCGGGTACTCGCGGTAGAGGACGAAATCGTCGGGGTCGAGCCCGCCGGCCGCGAGCGCGTCCTCGCTCGCCGGGACGACCTCGCAGTCGACGTCCGCGACGTCGGCGATCGTCTCCAGCGTCTCCCGCAGGGTGAGCGCGCGCCGGTCGCCGACGTTGTACGCCGCGCCCGGTTCGCCGCGCTCGGCGACGGCCCGCAGCGCGCTCGCGACGTCCTCGACGTACGCCCGGTGCCAGAGGTTCTGCCCGTCGCCGGGGACGACCACGCGGTCCTGCGTGAGCACGCGGTCGATCCAGTAGTCGAGCCGCTCCGTGTAGTCGTAGGGGCCGTAGACGATACACGGGCGGACGGCCATCGCAGAGACGCCCGCCTCGGCGGCCGCGAACACCGCGCGGTCGCCCTCGGCCTTCCGGTTGCCGTACGTCTCGTGGGTGTCGTCGGTCGCCTGCGCGTCGGTACACGGCTCAAGCGGCGTCTCGCCCTCTCGCTTGGGGATCTCCTCGGCCGCGTAGCTGGAGCCCGACGAGATGTACACGTAGCCGTCGACGTCGGCGAATATCTCGGTCGCGGTCTCAACGTCGGCCGGCTGATAGGCGACGCAGTCGATGACGATATCGGGCTCGACCGACAGCTTCGCGGCGCGTAACGCCGTCTCGTCCTTCCGGTCGCCCTCGACGTGCGTCACGCGGTCGTCGCCCGCGAAGGGGTTCTCGTGGTTCCCGCGGTTGAACATCGCGACCTCGTAGTCGTGCGCCAGCAGTTCCTCGACCGTGTGTCGGCCGATGAAGCGGGTCCCGCCGACGACGAGCGCCGTGTCTGTCATACCGGGGATCGGACGAGCGAGGTAAAAAGCGTGGCCGAATCGGAAGCAGCGTCGACCGGCGCGGGCGGTCGACTCAGTCGTCACCGCGCGGGCCGTCGCCGCGCCACCGCCGGTAGAGGAGATACGCGACGCCGAGGCCGATGAACCACGTTCCGACGCCGAACACCGCGAACGCGACGCCGTAGAGGAACTCGCCGAGCGGAACGCCGAACATACCCGAGTTCGGCGCGTCCGGCACATAAACGCTCCGAGAGAGGTAGCTTCTCGGGGCGGGAACCCGTACGGGCGCTCATGACAGACCACACTCGTCGGCGACCCTGGCTCGCCGCCCTGCTCGCGCTCGTCGTCTCCGGGCTCGGCCACGCATACCTCCGCCGGTGGGCCCGCGCGCTCGGCTGGTACGTCGCGGTCGCCGCGGCGGTGTTCGTGTTCGTCCCCGAGTCGGCGATTTCGGGCGCGTTCGCCGGGAACCCGCCGGCGATCGGCGAGGTCGCGCCCGCCGCCGCGGTCGTCGGCGCCAGCGTGATCGACGCGTACGTCGTGGCACGTCGCAACAACCGGGCGTACGAGCGGGAGCGTGAGGCGGCGCGCGCGACCGCCTCGGAGGGCCCGGGAGGCGATGCCGACGGGGCGGGCGCGGACCCGTCGGCGGAGACCGTCCGCTGTCCGGCGTGCGGGAAGGAGACGGATCCGACGTTCGACTTCTGTCAGTGGTGCGCGGAGCCGGTGAGCGAAGACGGCGCGTGAGGACGAACGCGCGTGAGAAAGAAAAACCGAGCCGCGAACTACCTCAGAAGAGGTAGAACAGCGGGAAGATGAACACCCAGACGATGTCGACGAAGTGCCAGTAGAGGCCGAAGTACTCGATCGGCCGCTCGTCGTCCAGGTAGTGACCCTGGTACGCCCGGACGAACAGGAAGATGGCGATCACGAGCCCGAGCAGCACGTGGATCCCGTGGAGCCCGGTCGTGACGTAGTAGATCGACGCCTGGATCGGGTCGCCGTGGGCGTTCGCGGAGATGGTCACGCCGCGGTCGAATATCTCGTGGTTCCACTCCCACAGCTTGATCGCCATGAAGGTGAACCCGAGCAGGATAGTCGTCCCGAGCGTCGCCAGGAGGCCCTGCCGGCTCTTCCGGCGGGCCGCGACCAGCGCGAGGATGACGGTGAACGAGGAGGTGATCAGCACGAAAGTGTTGATCAGCCCCGGCAGCGACTCCGTCAGCGGCGACCACGTCATCCAGCCCGCGTTGTAGCGGACGAAGATGGCCGCCGAGAGGAACGCGCCGAAGACGATCACGTCGGAGGCCAGGAAGAACCACATCCCCAGCTTCACCTTCTCGACGCCGTTGAACGGCCAGCGTTCGGCGAACTCGGACGGTGGCGCGTAGAAGTCCTCAAGTCCCCACTTCACGCCGGTGTAGAGAAGCCCGACGAGCCCGGCCACGATCGCGATCGGGTACATCGCGTTGGAGACGACGACGTTGCTCTGCATGGCCGTCTCGCCCAGCTCGACGGTGACCGCGTCCGCGAAGCCGGAGAAGCCGAACAGCGTGACGCCGAGCGCGAGGGAGAGCGCGAACGGCCAGATGCTGGCGTGGCTCGGGGGTTTGTCCCAGTACGGGTACTCGGAGATGTGCGCCGAGTGGCTGTCGCCGCCGTCGGTGGCGACGTCGCCGTTGTCGTCGGTCTTCATCGCGGGGCCGCCGTCCGGCACGTAGTCTTTCACGAACTCCAGTTTGCCGGAGGCGTACGACGGCCGGTCGGGCCAGTTCTCAAGCGGCGGGGGCGAGGAGACCGCCCACTCCGCGGTCCGCGAGTAGTCCCACGGGTTGTCGCCGGCGGGGTCGCCGGAGACGTAGGACTTCGCGAAGTTGTAGAACATGATGAAGAAGGAGAACCCGAGCACGAAGGCTCCGATCGTCCCGAACTGGTGGTAGATCTGGAACTCGGGGTTATACTCGAACACCCGACGGGGGGTCTCCCAGCCGAGGAACATCGAGAAGTAGACGGCGTTGAAGCCGATGAAGAAGATCACGAAGTGGAGCTTCCCGAGGAACTCGTCGTACATCTTCCCCGTGATCTTCGGGAACCAGTAGTAGGCCCCGCCGAACAGCGCCGTCGCCCCGCCGAACATCACGTAGTGGAAGTGCGCGACCACCCAGTAGGTGCCGCGGAACTCGTAGTCGAGCACGATGGCGCCGAGGAACACCCCCGTGATGCCGCCGAGGATGAACAGCAGGAGCGCGCCGAACGCGAACAGGAACGGCGTCGTGAACTGGATCCGCCCCTTGATCAGCGTGTAGATCAGCGCGAAGACGACCAGGTCGAACGGGAGTGAGATCCCGATGGTCGTCGCCATCATCAGCGTCTTTATCTCTAGGTTGATCGTCGTCAGGAACATGTGGTGCATCCACACGAGGAACGACTGGACGGAGATCAGACAGATGGAGATGATCACCCACTTCCGACCGACGAGGCGACGCCCGGAGAACGTCTGGAACAGTTCCAACATCACGCCGAGCGCCGGGAAGAAGACGATGTACACCTCCGGGTGACCGAAGAACCAGAACAGGTGGCCCCAAAGCAGGGAGCCGCCTTCGGTCGCCGAGAAGTAGACGCTGCCGAGGACGCGGTCGGCGGCGAGGATGAGGCCGACCGCGAGCAGCGCGGCGAACGCGAACAGCATCATCCACACGGTCGCGAGCATCGACCAGGTGAACATCGGCATATCCATGATACCCATTCCCTCAGCGCGGGAGTGATGGATGGACGTGAGGAAGTTCACCGTCGACGCCGTGGTGCCGGTGACGAACATCGCGAGCGCGAGCACCGCACCGGTCGAGCCGATGCTCGGCGTGTACATCGGCACGTTGAGCGGGGCGTATATCGTCCACCCCGCAGACAGCGTGCCGCCCTGGAAGAAGCTCACCGCGAGCAGGAGGCCCGAACCCAGGTACAGCCAGTAGGACAGGGCGTTGAGCCGCGGGAACGCCAGGTCGTCCGCGCCGATCTGAAGCGGCACGAAGTAGTTCGCGAAGCCGAACGCGAACGGCGAGAGGAACCAGAACACCATTATCAGCCCGTGGGCGGTGACGGCCTCGTTGTACGCCAGCCCGGAGAGGATCTGGCTCGTCGGGTCCCACAGCTGGAGGCGGATGAGCAGCGCCATCACGCCGCCGAACAGCAGGAAGAACAGCGCGGTGATCGTGTATAAGATCCCGATGTCCTTGTGGTTGGTCGTCACGAACCATCGCTTGACGGAGGTCGTCGGCGGGAGTCCGCTCATGCGCTCACCCCGCTGGGCGCGGCGAGTCCGGCGCCGGGGGCCTGAATACTGGCGCTCTCGGAGCTGTTGCCGGTGCTATTGTACCACTGTTCCCACTCGTCTTGCGGGAGGACCGTGATCTGTCCCTTCATTTGTGAGTGACCCGGACCGCACAGCTCGAAGCACTCGACGCGGTAGGTCGCCTCCCCGCCTTGTGCCTCGACGTCCTCGGAGCTCACAGCGAACCACGTCTCGCTGTAGTCTCCGGGGATGGCGTCGGACTTTATCCGTAAGTCCGACGAGCCGAAGTTGTGCCACACGTCCCTCGACGTGATGTTGAGGTCGACCCGCTGGTCGGCCGGCACGATCAGTTCACCCCGTTCGGTGTGACCGTTCGGGTACTCGTAGGCCCAGCCGTACTGGTAGCCTTCGACCATGATTTCGATGTCTCCCTCGGCGCCAGTGTCGGGCCCCTGCTCGACGTAGAGGAGGAGTCCGTACGCGTACACGACGAGGCTGATGACGACGATCGCGCTCAACCCGAACGAGAGGAAGAGCTTCTTG
The DNA here is from genome assembly GCF_000336875.1 of Halorubrum californiense DSM 19288. GTDB lineage: Archaea > Halobacteriota > Halobacteria > Halobacteriales > Haloferacaceae > Halorubrum > Halorubrum californiense. Next base: position 37,958 of record NZ_AOJK01000073.1, read on the forward strand.
GCTTTCGGACCGCCCTGTCCCGTGGGGAGCTCGCCGACGACCGGTGCGTCGAACTCCTCGTCCGACCGGTTTCCGTCGTCGCGGTACTTGTACACGTTCCACAGCGTGTACGCCACGACGATGGTGCCGACGAGGGTGCCGAGCGCGAGGAAGACGAAGAAGATCTCGTCGAAGACCTCCGCCTGTGCGCGCCAGTCGCTCCCTTGTTGTAGGATAACTGGATCTATCATGTTCGTCTGTCTGCTCTTGTATCACCCTTAGCGATGGTACACTTATCTCTTGTGTAGCGGGGCGCGCGATCGGGGGGTCGAAGCGCGGATCTCCCGCGCCGGACGCGACCCCAACGACCGGTCGATCGAGGCGTCGAGCGCGGGACCGCCGTTCGGTGCGGAGTCCTCGCGTCGAACAGGGCGGAGTCCTCGCGTCGAACGGGGCGAAGACCGCGCGTCGAAGGGTATTTGTACGCGCGAACGGAGCCCCTAACAACGGATATCCATGACATCACTCACCCTCTTGAGTACGGGGCTGATGGGCCTCCTCGTCGTCGCCACGTTCGTCGCGGTCGCCGAAATCGGGGCGAAGCGAGTCGCTCCCGGCAGCGACGAGTCGGGCGGACGCTACGAAGCGGTCGTCGGGACGCTCGGCGACATCGCCCGGACGCCGGCCGTGTGGGCGATCTCGTTCGTCGGCATCACCGTCCTCGTCGGCGGGAGCATCCTCCTCGGCGTCGGGAGCTTCGGGATCCCCGAGGGGCTCGCCGGGACGCTGGTGACCGTCGCGTACCTCGCCGTCGGGCTGCTCCTCGTCGGCTTCGTCTTCCTGGGCGCCTACTTCGCGACGCGAAGCCGCGGACTCGGCAACGCCCACGGCGTCGCCGCCGGAACGCTGGCGACCGGCGCCGCGTTCCTCGTCCTCGTCACCGTCCAGCTGGTCGTCGGCGTCATCGGCTGACTCGACCCTCTCTCTCTTTCCGCGGACAGTAAAACGAGCGCCCCGCTGGTCAGCGCCCGCTCTCGGCGCCGGACTCGCGGAGCCCGTCGTCGAGACCGAGACCGACCAGCCCGGCGTATCGGTCCCACACGACGACGAGCGACGGGACGAGCAGGATCGAACAGAGGTACGCGTAGAACACGCCAAGCGCGAGCAGGACGCCGAAGTCGCGGAGCAGGGGGATCACCGCGAGCCACAGGACACCGAGCCCGGAGACCGTGGTGAGCATGCTGCCGGTGAGCGCGCCGCCCGTCCCGGCGATGGTGACGTCGAGCGCCTCGTCGATCGGGAGCCCCTCTTGGTACTCGTCGACGAACCGGTGGACGAAGTGGACGGTGTAATCGACCCCGAGCCCGATCGACACGGAGAGGATCGGCGCGTTGATCGGCGTCAGCGGAATCTCGAACAGTCGCATGGAGCCGACGAGCAGGCCGACAGTCACGAGGACGGGGACGAGGTTGAGGAGGCCGTAGACGGCCTTCCCTTCGAGGTACGCGTACGACAGCGCCAAGAACAGCGCCGTGAGCCCGAACGCGGCGAACAGGCTCCGGATCGCCGACTCGGTCAGTAAGTCGATCACGGCCTCGTTGACGACGAGCGAGCCGGTCGGCACGGCTTCGAGCGGGGTGCGTTCGGCGAGGTCGCGCACGTCCGCGACCGCCTCGGAGTTGTCGACGCCCGGTCGGATCGTGTAGTCGATCCGCGCGCTGCCGCGGTCGGCGGCCACGTAGCCGCGCGCCTGCCCCTCCGCGGAGGAGTCCAAGAGCGCGTCGTACACCTCGTCGACGTTCCGGTCGGGCACGCCGTTGCCGAGGCGGTCGTTGCGTTCGACGAGCGCCGCGAACTCGGGGTCCCGCTCCGCGCGGTCCTCGATCACGGTGACGACGCTCGTCGCCTGCGCGCGACGCTTGTCGGTCGTCGCGAATGTGGCGGGCGGGTTCCGCGTGGTCCGGTCGATCAGCTCCAAGGCGTCGTCGTCTCTGACCGACTGGTCGACGTACAGCGTCACCGACCCCACGAAGCTCTGTTCGAACTCGTCCTCGAAGATGTTCAACACGTCGAGGAACGTGTACTCCGTCGGCGCGAACGGCTCCGGGAGGTTGGCGTACGTCTCCAGCCGGTCCTGGTCCGGGAAGAACGCCTCCTCCGAGAACTCCGTGTTCACGCCGGTGCCGTAGGCGCCGCCGACGGCGCCGCCGACGAGGAGGAGGGCGACGACCGCGACGGGGGCGATCCGCGAGAGGTCGACGCCGACGTGGAGGACGCGTGCGATCCGCGACCCGCCGGCGCCGAGCGCGCTCGTGCCGAATTCCGGGATTGGGAGGCGCTTGCGCCACCGATCCGAGAGCACCTTCGCGGCCGGGAGGAAGACGCCGAAGATGACCAGCGTGAACGTGATCCCGACGGCCGCGACAATCCCGAAGTCGCGGTTCGGGTCGAACGGGCTCACCACGTTGGAGACGAGGCTGAACACCGTGGTGATCGTCACGAGCAGGAACGCGATGAGCAGCTGGTCCGTCGTGGTTCGCATCGACTCCTCGATTCCGGTCCCGGTCGCCCGTTCCTCGCGGTAGCGGTTGACGATGTGGATCCCGAAGTCGATCCCGACCGCGAGCAGGAGCGGGAACACCGTCACGAGCGAGTCCGAGAACGGGATGCCGGCGTAGCCCATGAAGCCGAAGGTCCACAGGAGCGACAAGAGGAGGGCGCCGATCCCGATCGCCATGTCGAACGGGTCCCGGTACGAGAAGATCAGGAACCCGACGATCAGGATGAGCGCCGCCGGGAAGACGATGATCGCGGTGTCCGTCAGCAGCGCGGTGATCTCCGACTGGAGGACGCCGTCGCCGAAGAGGATCGCGTTCTCGCCGGCGACGTTGCCCGGGACGGAGTCGACGACGTCGACGCTGCGGGTCTGAAGCTCCGTCACCCGCGTCGTCGTCGCCGCGTCCGGCAGGTCGTAGGTGATCCCCACGATCGCGGTGTCGGCAGCCTGCGCGGTGGGGTTGTAGTCGACGGACACCTGCGCCGCGATCGCGCCCGTCGCGTCGGCGTCGGCGATGGCGGTCCGCAGTTCCGCGGGCGTCGCCTCGGCCACGGCGTCGCGCCGCTCCGCCGCGTTCGCCGCGTCCGGGTCCAACTGACGCGCGATCGCGTCCGCGTGACTCGACGTCGACGCGACCCGGAGCGTCGAGCGCGACTCCAGTCGGTGTTGGGTCTCCAAGGTCCGGACCAAGGCGTCGCGGGAGAGGACGTTGTCGTCGGAGACGATCACCTGCGCCGAGGTCGGGGAGCCGCCGATCGACGTCTCGAACTCCTCGTCGATGTTGTCGAGCGCCTGCTGGGCGGGGATGTCCTGCGTGAACTGGTCCGCGCCCGCGCTCGTCTCGATGCCGGTCAGCCCGCCCGCGAACACGACGGTGACGAGGAGGAAGACCGCGATGACCGCCAGCGGTCGCTCCGTGACGACGCGGTCGATCTCCTCGATCAGCCGGTCAGCCGCGGTCACCGGCGCCCCGCTGTCCGGCGGTCCGCCGTCTGTCGTGCCGTCCGGAAGCCCGCCGTCCGGCGTCCCGTCGCCGGGGGGCCGCCTGACGGCCGGCTCGGAGCGGTGAAGCGTCCCCTCATCCGATCACCGCCGTCGGTACCAGACGGCGCCGCCGACCGCGGCGGCGACGAGGAGGACGACGACGGCGATCAGCCCGGTCGGCGTGCCGTCGTCGTCGACGGGTGCGGTCACGGTGACCGGCACCTGCGTGACGTCCGAGATGCGGTCGTTGCCCCGCTCGTCGTCGTACCGGAAGTCGAACTCGATCGGGTGCTCCTCGACGCTCGCGCTCGAGGCGGCAGCCACCTCGAACCAGATCCTCGCGGACTCGCCGGGTTCGAGCTCGTCGACGAACGCCTCGTCGTTCACCGCCGTCAGCGGGCTGTCGGCGTAGAGCCCGGCGTTGATAGAGGAGAGGGTCTCTGGACGCCGGTTGGTGATCGTCGCGTTGATCCGCCGGGTCTCGCCAGCCGAGACGGTGGCGTTCTCGACGTCGAGTTCGAACTCGGACTGCCGGGGGGCCACCTCGACGCGGCGGGTCTCCTCGACCGCGAGCGTCGCGTCGCCGCTCTCGTACTCGGTCGTGAAGCGGAACTGCCGCGGGCCGGGGTCGGCGCTCCCGCTCACGTCGGCGTCGAAGCTGAACTCCGCCGACTCACCCGCTGGGATCGACGGGAGCGCGTACCGGCTCTCGCCGAGGCTCACGCGGTTGCTCCCGGAGTCGGCGACGAGGACCGCGTCCTCGACGGGGAGCGGCCCCTCGTTCGTCAGCGTGCCGGACACCGTCCCGGAGTAGCCGACTTCGAGCGTGCCGGAGACGTCCTCCAGCGAGAACGACTGCTCGCGGATCGGGACGACGCCGGCGCGGGCGGGCGCCGCGGTCTGGTTGACGCCGTTCGGGTCGCGGTAGTCGACGGTCGAGGAGAGCGCGTACGCGCCGCCGGCGAACGCCTCGCCGACCGTCGAGTCGAAGGTGACGGTCCGGTTCTCGCCGGGGGCCCAGTCGCCGACGAACGACTGCCCGCCACCCTCGCCGAGGCGGACGCCGGGCGCGGTCGTGCTCCCGGAGACGACCGCGTCGCGGGCGGTCTCGTCGCCGACGTTCGACAGCGTGACCGTCACGTCGCCGCCCCCGCCGACCTGGGCGTCAGTGTCCGTCTCCACCACCGCGAACCGCGCGCCGTCGTCGACCACGATGGTCAGGTCGAAGTCGTCGATGCCGCGCCGGTCCTTGTGCTCGTTGAACTCGGGGATGATCTCGAAGGTGTAGCGGTAGCGGGCGGTCGCCTCCACCTCGTACCTGCCGTCGGGCACGTCGTCGGGCACGGTCACGTCCAGCGGCACGGCAACCGGGCTCGCGGCCGTCGGGACGTCGCCGACCGGGATCTCGCCGTCCTCGACGTCGATCGGGACGTCGCCGTCGTCGATTTCGAGCGTGAGCCCGCGCGCGGTCGTGACCCGGGAGTCGAGCTGGTTGCCGATCTCCATCTCGCCGGTGTTGACGATGTCGATCGTGACGGTCGACTCGGCGCCGCTCGGCACCGTCCGCTGGGTTGCGAAGAGTTCCAGAACCGGCGACCCGCGAACCTGACGGGGCGTCGGGTCGTCCGACTGCGCGACGGCGCCGTCGGCGATCGGACCGCCGATCCCGGACAGCGCCTGAGCGCCACCGCCGTCCGCCGTTCCCGCGCTCGGGGCCGCGGCGCCGGCGAGCGAGACGCCGACGAGGAGCGCGGTCACCGCGACGGTGGCGAGCGCGGCGGTCGCGAGCCGCGCCGACCGACTCATCGATCCCCTCCGTCGGGCCGGTGGGAGGGTCTGGTCGCGCGCGGCGACCGGCCGTACCGTGACGCGTCGGGTCGAGTCATACGTTCCTGTCAGGGGCCCGTAACATAAGCGTGTTGAATGAACGTTCAATCAGGGGCGATAAGTACCGCACTCGTCTACGCGGCGTATGAACGACCCGTTCGCGGAGCCGTCGGACACCCGACAGGCGATCCTCGGCGCGGCGTTCCGCGCGCTCTGTGAACACGGGTACGCGAACGTCACGATCCAGCGGATCGGTGACGAGTTCGACAAGAGCCCGTCGCTGGTGTACCACCACTACGACGGGAAAGACGACCTGCTGATCGACCTCCTCGGGTTCCTGCTCGACGAGTTCGAGGCGTCCATCGCCGACGGCCCCGTCACGGGGCCGCCGGCCGGAGACGACGTGCCGGAGGTGGCGCCGGAGGAGGCCTTCGACCGCTCGGCGCGGGAGCAGCTCGACGGCTACCTCACGGCCGCCGTCGCTCCCGCGTCGCTGGACGACGAGTACGCGCCCGACGCGCGGTTCGTCACGGTGATGACCGAGCTGCGCTCGCAGGCCGCGAGCGAGGAAGCCTACCGCGACCACTTCGACCGCAGCGACCGCGTCTTCGGCGAGTACCTCGAACGGCTCGTCCGCGAGGCGGCGGCCGACGTCTCCGGCGACGGCGCCGACCCGGCGGGCGACGAGCGGACCGTCGCCGCGTCGGCGGTGGCCGCGACGCTCCAGACGTTCGCGACCGGCGGGATGTTCCGCTGGGCGACGACGAACGACGGGGCGTGGGTTGAGGAGTCCCGGGCCGGGATCGACCGCTACTTGGAGGCGATGCTGCCGCTCGTCGAGACGACCGATTCGGAGGAGTAGGGGTCGGAGGCGCCCTCAGAGAACGGAGACGCCCGCAGAGAACGGAGGCGCCCTCAGCGGTCGGTGACGCCTTCGGCGTCCATCCGGGAGACCTCCTCTTCGAGCCACTCGCGGATCCACTTCACGCGTTTGATGCGCTGGTGGGCGATGCTCTCGGCGGTGTCAGAGACGACGCGTTCGGTGTGGTCGTGGGCGCGCTGGAGCACGCGGTCGACCATCTTCGCGGCGTCCATGTGCGTGCGCGACTCGTACCCCATCCGCAACAGCATGAGGACGGCGCCGTTGGCGCCGACCTTGTCGAGCACGTCGGCCTCGATCAGACACCGGCTCTCCAGGGGCACGTCGTCGAGGTCGCCGGTGTAGGAGTGGTCGACGACCGCCCCGCACACCTCCTCGATGAACGACTCGGGGTAGTTGCCGCGGCTCTGGAGGTACTCGCGGGTGACGCGCGCGCCGGCCTCCGCGTGGACGTCCTGTTCGGCCTCCAGCTTTGCGACGTCGTGGAAGGCGGCCGCGACGCGGACGACGTCCACGTCGGCCCCCTCGGCCTCGGCGATGTCCGTCGCGAGGTCGACGACGTTGAGGATGTGGTTGAACCGGTACGACGCCGAGTGCCAGGGGTACCAGCGCATCCGTCCGCCGTCGTCCTCGCTCTCGACGCTGGCCGCGAGGTAGTCGCGCACGAACCCCTTCATCTCCTCGAAATCCTCGTCGCTCACCTCCGTTTCCTTAATTTCGACGCCCACCGGGACCACCTCGGGCGAAAAGATCGTGATTCATTACCGTCACCGAGGAGCGTTTCGGTCTTAGGCGTTACGACGGAGCCTTCGGGCGCGAGACGACCGGGGTAGCGGTCGCCTTCCCGCGACGCGGCAGCGGCGACGCGACGCGGGACGCTTAACAGGGTCGCGGGCGCACCGGTATCCATGCTGAGCCCCTTCGGGGACGACGACCGCGCTCGGTTCCAGCGGGCCGCGGCGGTCAACGTCGCCGGCAACGCCGTGAAGATCGCAGTCGTGGGGGCGACGGGGCTCGCGTTCAACAGCGTCGCGCTGCTGGCCGACGCCGCCCACTCCGTCGCCGATCTCGTCGCCAGCGCGGTCGTGTTCGTCTGGGGAGGATCGCGGTACGAGAGCGCCGACGAGACGCACCCGCACGGCCACCAGCGGATCGAGCCCCTGACGGCGCTCTTCGTCGGCGCGACGGTGGCGGTCCTCGGCCTGCTCCTGTTGCGCGAGTCGGTGCTCGGGTTCGTCGGTCCGGTCGAGGTGCGGGCGAGCCCCTTCCTCGTCGGCGCGCTGCTGTTCGCGATGGTGGACATGTACCTGCTGTACCGGTACACTGAGGCGGTGAACGCCGACCTCGGATCGACCGCGCTCACCGCGCTCGCGGTCGACTGCCTCAACGACATCTACACCACGGTCGCCGCTATGATCGGCGTGATCGGCGTGTTCCTCGACGTCCCGATCCTCGACCCGGTCGCCGGCGCGCTCGTCAGTGTCCTCGTCGTCTACCAGGGAGTCGAGATCGGCCGCGAGAACGTCACGTACCTCGTCGGGGGCGCCCCGCCACCGGGCGACCGCGAGCGCGTGGTCGCCGCGCTCCGCGATCACCCCGCCGTCGAGGGGGTCCACGACCTCACCGTGTTCTACGACGGGACTGATCTGGAGGTCGAGGTCCACGTCGAGGTCGACGGCGAGATGACGCTCCGTCAGGCGCACAGCGTGGAGACGCACCTCGTCACATCCCTCCGCGCGCTGGAGGACGTGGGCGACGTCCACGTCCACCTCGACCCCTCCGGACTCGGGGAGTGGAAGGACGCGCCCGAGGGATCGGACACTGCGAGGTGAGACCGCACACACCGGTCCGAAACCGCCGGCGGCGTGCGGGTTTTGTCCGTCCGTCCCCTAGCGTTCGTCATGCTCGGTCGCCGCTGGCTGGAGATGACGTGGCGGGACGGACTGTTCGCCCACTGGCCAGTCGACCCGGCGACCGTCGCCGCGGCGCTGCCCGACGGCCTCTCGGTCGCCACCTACGACGGCGACGCGTACCTCGGCGTCGTCCCGTTCGTGATGGACGACATCCGGCCGCGCGGGGTGCCGACGGGGCTGTCGTTCCCCGAACTCAACCTCCGGACCTACGTCGAGGGGCCGAACGGCCCCGGCGTCTACTTCCACAGCCTCGACGCCGACGATCGGATCGGCGTCGCGGTCGCCCGCGGGCTGTTCCGGCTCCCCTACTACCGCGCCGAGACCGACGTTCGGGGCACCGCGGCGAGCGGCGACCCCGATGGCGGCGTCGAGGCGGGAGAGAAGAGCGGCGACGCGGACGCGAGCGACGCGGTCCGATTCGCGAGCCGTCGCGTCCACAGGGGCGCCCCGCACGCTCGGTTCGACGCGACCTACGCGCCGACCGGCGAGGCGTTCACGCCCGAGTCGGGGTCGCTGCCGGCCTTCCTGCTGGAGAACTACCGCTTCTACACCGCCGGCTCGGGCGGGCGGCTGTACGTCGGCGAGATAGACCACGAGCCGTGGACGCTGCGCCCGGCCGAGGCGGAGATCCGGGCGAACACGCTGTTCGCGGCGAACGGGTTCGAGGCGCCCGACGGCGAGCCGATACTCCACTACGCCGAGCCGATCGCGGTCACCGCGGACCGGATCCGCCGGGCCTGAGCCCCACCGTTCTGAAAAGCGTCGGCGAGGGGAATGCCGGCGAGGAGTACGCCCGCGAGCGACGCGCTACGGGAACAGGCCGCGATACTCGTGGGCCTTCGCGGTGCGTTCCAAGGCGAGCGTGTACGCGGCGGTCCGCAGGTCGGGCAGTTCCTTGGTGTCGTACTGCTCGATGGTCTTGTCGAACGCGCTCCCGATGCGGCGCTCCAGTTCGGCGTTGACCGTCTCCAGCGGCCACGAGAACTCTTGCGCGTTCTGGACCCACTCCAAGTAGGAGACGATGACGCCGCCCGCGTTCGCGAGAATGTCGGGCACGACCTGGATGTCCCGTTCGGTGAGCGCCTCGTCGGCGGCGACCGTCGTCGGACCGTTCGCGGCCTCGACGACCGCCGACGCGCGGAGGTCGTCGACGTTGTCGGCGGTGATCACGCCCTCGACGGCGGCGGGGATGAGCACGTCGACGTCGAGAGTAAGCAGCTCCGCGTTGGTGATCTGGTCCGGGTCGTCCCAGCGGGAGTCGGCCGTGCTCGCGCCGCCGCGGATCTCCCCCGCGACGTACTCCTCGATCAGTCCGCCGGCGTCGACGTGGGCGCCGAGCGCCGCCACGTCGAGGCCGTCCGGGTCGTACGCCGCGCCCGTCACGTCGGAGGTGGCGACGACGTTGGCCCCGGACTCGTCGAGGAGCCGGGCCGCGTTCGACCCGACGTTCCCGAACCCCTGAATCGCGACGGAGGCGTCGGAGAGGTCGCGGTCCAAGTACTCGAACAGCCGCTCGGTGACGAGCGAGACGCCGCGGCCCGTCGCCTCGACGCGCCCGGGCGTCCCGCCGATCTCCAGCGGCTTGCCCGTGACGACCTGCGGGACGGAGTACCCCTCGTACATCGAGTAGGTATCCATCATCCACGCCATCGTCTGCGGGTTCGTGTTCATGTCGGGCGCGGGGACGTCGATCTCCGGGCCGATCATCCGGCGGATCCCTTCGGTGTACCGGCGAGTGAGCCGTTCGAGGTCACGATCGGTGAGGTCCTTCGGCTCGCAGATCACGCCGCCCTTCGCGCCGCCGTAGGGGAGGTCGACCAACGCGGTCTTCCAGGTCATCCACCCGGCGAGGGCCTCGACCTCGCGCTGGGTGACCGAGGGGTGGAAGCGGACGCCGCCCTTGAACGGGCCGCGGGCGCTGTCGAACTGACAGCGGTACCCTTCGAACACCTCGACCTCGCCGGACTCCAGTTCGACGGGGAGCGTCACCTTCAGCGTGCGCTCCGGATGTTTCAGCCGCTCGAATACCCCGTGGTCCACGTCTGCGTACTCTTCGGCGCGGTCCATCTGGGCGAGCATGTTCTCGAACGGGTCGTCGGCCATGGGTGGCACGACTCGATCACCCGTCATATCGGTTTCGGCAAGTATCTCCTTCGAGAGAGAATGTGTATCACGATCTTTTTACTTTTTCTCGTCCGTTTCCGACCGGACTTATACGTCGGGGCCGTCAATCGCCGGCCATGACACACGGACACGCTGCGGGGGTCCGTCGATGACGGCACAGACGCTTCACCCCCGAGTCCAGATCGTGTGGGTCCTCCGCGCAGTGCTGCTCTCGGCGCTCGTCACCGCCCCGTTCGCCGGCGCCGCGTACCTCGAGTACCTCCCGCGGTGGGCGCCGGTCGCCGTCGGGACCGTCGCCCTGACGCTCACGGTCGCACACGCGCTGCTCCGCTATCGCCGCTGGAGCTACGAGATCCGCGAGGACGCGATTTACCTCGACCGCGGCGTGATCACGCAGGTGCGGACGACGGTGCCGCTGGTGCGGATCCAACACGTCGACTCCCGCCGCGGCCCGATCGAGCGGACCGTCGGGCTCGCCTCCTGCGTGGTGTACACCGCCGGGTCGCGCGGCGCCGACGTGCGGATCCCGGGGCTGACGCCGGGCGGCGCGAGCGACCTCCGCGAGGAACTGAAGCGGCTGGCGATCCGCGCCGACGGGGAGGACGCGGTGTGAAACTCGCGCCGCAGTCGGTCCCGTACCGCGCGCTCCAGAAGGCGGCCGGGACCGCCGTCGCGCTGTTCGTGATCGTGAACAGCGGCGGGTTCGGCCTCCCGCTCGCGGTCGGCGGCGGGGCCGCCATCCTCCTTGTCACCTTCGCCTACGAGGTCGCGTACTACCGTCGGTTCGAGTACGTCCTCACGGAGGACACGCTCGATATCTCCTCCGGCGTCATCTCCCGCCGCGAGCGGGAGATCCCGTACCGGCGGATCCAGAACGTCGACGTGAGCCGCGGCGTGCTCCAGCGCGCCATCGGCGTCGCGGCGGTCGATCTGGAGACCGCCGGCGGCTCCAGCACGGAGGGATCGATCCGATACGTCACGCCCGAGGAGGCGACGCGGCTCCAGCGCGAGGTCCAGCGCCGGAAGTCGGGGGCCTCCAGGTCGGACGACGCCGGCGAGGGGACGGCGACCGACGCCGACGCGATCGAGGGCGGCCGCGACGACGCGTTCGCGCCCGCCGAGGAGGAGCTGTTCGCCATCTCGCCCGGCGAACTCGCGCTGGTGGGAGCGCTGTCGTTCGACGGGCGCCTGATCGGCCTCTTGGCGTTCCTGAGCTCCGGGTCGTTCCCGGTGCTGTCGAGCTTCTTGCCGGAGACGTCGGCCGCCGCGCTCACCGCGACGGCGTTCGTCGGCGTCGCGGCGCTGTTCATCGCGTCGTGGCTCATCGGGGCGGGCGTCGCCTTCTCGAACTACTACGGCTTCCGGCTCTCGCGGGCCGGCGACGAACTGCGCTACGAGCGCGGGCTGTTCCGCCGATACAGCGGGTCGATCCCGACCGAGAAGGTCCAGACGCTCCGGATCACCGACAACCCCGCCAAGCGCGCGCTCGGCTACGCGAGCCTCTCCATCGAGACCGCGGGGTACGCCCCGGGTCAAGACTCCGATTCAGGCAACCAGTCCGCGGTGCCGATCGCCGCGACCGAACGCGTCTACCGGCTCGCACACGAGATCGAGTCGTTCGGCACGCCGGAGTTCAGTCGGCCGCCGAAGCGGATCCGGTGGCGGTACGCCATCCGGTACGCGCTGATCGTCGGCGTCCTTACCGGCATCGCGTACGGCGTGAACTGGTACGTCTCGCCGTCGCTCCCGTGGTACGGCGTCGCCGCGCTCCTCGCCGTCGTCCCGCCCGCGGCGCACCTGAAGTGGAAACACCGCGGCTACTGGGTCGGGGAGGACCACCTGCTCACGCGCAACGGGTTCTGGAGCCGGACCGTCGCCGTCGTCCCGTACTATCGGATCCAGAACGTGATCGACAGCCGGACCGTGTTTCAGCGCCGCTGGGGCGTCGCGACGATCGTCGCCGACACGGCGGGCACCAGTTCGCTGACCGGCAGCGACGCCGCGGCCGTCGACTTCGAGGTCGACGAGGCCGAGGCGCTGAAGGAGACGCTCACCGAGCGCCTCGCAACCGCCGTTGCGGAGCGGCGGAACGCCGGTTCCGACTCCTTCGAGTGGATCGACGACGAGGCAACAGGGAGCAGAGATGACGACGACGAGGCGACCACGGGGAACGATGACGGCGGCGACGAACCCGAGGACGTGGTCGCCGACGCGGAAGCGGACGACGCGACGACCGAGGTGCCTCCCGACGACGAGACGGAGATCCCCGACGACGGCGTCGTCCGTCCGGACTTCTCGCCGAGCGACCGCGACTACTCCGAGCCCTCGGAGCGGATCGACACGGGCGGGTACGCGGTCGACCAGAACCCGTCGGACGCCGACATCGCTCACGGTCCGGGTTCCGACGGCGACAGCGAGGAAGCGGAGACGGCGGCGGACGCGGGTTCCGAGAGCGACGGCGGCGACGCGTCCGACGACGACACCGATCCGCGGACCTGAGCGCGCGGCGGGCGGCGCTACTCGTCGAGTAACTGCTGGGCGATCGTGTTGCGCAACACTTCGCTGGTCCCCTCGTAGATCTCCGAGAGCTTGGCGTCGCGGTAGAAGCGCTCCGCGGGGAAGTCCTTGGTGTAGCCGTAGCCGCCGTGGATCTGGATCCCCTCGTTGGCGACCTCGCGGGCGATCTCAGAGGCGTACAGCTTCGCCTGCGCGGCCTCCTTGATGTAGTCCTCGTCGCGCATCTTCAGGTCGGCCGCCTCGTGCATCAGCAGCTCCGCGGCGCGCGCCTTCGTGTCCATGTCAGCGAGCTTGTGCTGGATCGCCTGGAAGTCGGAAATGGGGCGGTCGAACTGCTCGCGCTGTTGAGCGTAGGACTTCGCCTCGTCGAGCGCCGCGCGGGCGATCCCGACCGAGCGGGCGGCGATGGTGATGCGCCCGCCGTTGAGCGTCTTCAGCGCGTGGACGAACCCGTCACCCTCCTCGCCGAGCCGCCGGTCCTCGGGGATCCACATGTCGTCGAACCGGAGTTCCGCGGTGGGACACCCCTTGTCGCCGAGCTTGTCCTCCGTCCCCTCCACGATGAACCCGTCGTCCGCCTCGGGGCGCACGACGAACGACGAGATGCCCTTCCGGCCCGCGTCCGGGTCCGTCTTGGCGAACAGCGTGACCGTGTCCGCGACGGAGCCGTTCGAGATCCAGAGCTTCCCGCCGTTGACGACGTAGCCGTCGCCGTCGCGCTCCGCGGTGGTCGACATCGCGGGCACGTCCGAGCCCGCCTCGGCCTCCGAGAGCGCGAACGCGCCGATGTCCTCGGCGGTGTTCAGGGCGGTGAGGTACTCCTCCTTCTGGGCCTCGTCGCCGAACTCGTAGAGCATGTTGCCGGCCAGCGACGTGTGGGCCGCGACGACCGTCCCGAGTCCGCCGGAGCCGCGTGAGATCTCTTCGAGCCCGATCGCGTAGCTGTGGTAGTCGAGGCCGGCGCCCTCGTACTCGACCGGGAACGGCATGCCCATGAGGCCGAGGTCGGCCATCTCCTGGACGAGGTCCGCGGGGAACTCGTCGGTCTCGTCGATCTCGGCCGCGCGCGGGACGACCTCCTCGTCGACGAACTCCGCGACCGTGTCGCGGATCTGACGCTGCTCTTCGGTGAGCGTGAATTCCATGTCGGTGGGTTCGGCCGGGCGGACTTAGCCGTTTTCACACGGTTGTACACGGGTCAGCGGTTCGTCGGACCGGGCGGGGCCCGTGTCGTGCGGTTTCGCGCCCCCGCATGGCGAACGCCGGCCGGCCGCCGTTCCACGAGACTTTTTATGCGTTGTGCCGTAAACACTGCTAACTGAATGAGCGGACGAAAACACGCCCCCGCCGAGGCCGACCTCGCGTGGTGCCACGAGGCGGTCCAAGGGGTCTCGCGGACCTTCGCGCTGACGGTCGACGTGTTGGAGGAACCGATGGCCTCGCAGATCTGCGTCGGCTACCTCCTCTGTCGCGTCGCCGACACGGTCGAGGACGCCGGGCACATCCCGCCGGACGCCCAGAGCGACGTGTTGCGGACCTACCGGCGAGCGATCGACCCGGACCACGAGACCGACATCGGCGAGTTCCGCGAGGCCGTCGACGAGTGGCTGCCCGACGAGCGCGACGACGACTGGACCGTCGTCGCCGAGGCGCCCACCATCGCCGCGACGTTCGAGGACCTCGACCCCGAGGCCCAGAAGGCCATCGTCCCGCCCGTGTTGGAGATGGTCGACGGGATGGCGATGTTCGTCGACCGCCACGCCACGGAGGGCGGGCTCCGCATCGACGACCGCGACGAGCTGGAGCAGTACTGCTACTACGCGGCCGGCACCGTCGGCAACCTCATCACGAACCTCCTCACCCGCGGCGACGTCGGCGAGGAGCGCGCGGAGCGCCTGCGGGAGACCGCCGAGGAGTTCGGGCTCCTCCTCCAGCTCGTGAACGTCTCGAAGGACGTGTACGACGACTACACCGAGGAGAACAACGTCTACCTCCCCGCCGAGTGGCTGGAGGCCGAGGGGGTCGAACAGGAGCGCGTCGTCCATCCCGAGAACCGCGAGTCGTCCGCGCGCGTCGTCGACCGGACCGCCGACTACGCCCGCTCGTTCCTCGACGACGCGCAGGCGTACCTGGAGACGATGCCGCTGTCGAACGGCAACACGATGGAGGCGTGGACCGTCCCGTACCTGCTCGCGGTCGGCACCCTCCGCGAACTCGGGACCCGTCCGGAGGACGCGCTCACCGAGACCGGGGTGAAGGTGTCCAGAGAAGAGGTGTTCGCGGTGATGTCCGCCGCGAGCGACGTGGGCCGCGACTCGCTCGCGGAGCTGCGACAGACGATCGCCCGGACCCCGTTCCACCGCGCGGTCGGCTCGGCGGACTGAGCCGACGCGCGCCGCCGCCGATTTTGTCCTCTCCTACTCACAGCCGCGACCGCGCCCGTGACACCGCCGGAACGGACACGCCGATCGTCTCTCCGAGCGCCTCGGCCGCGCTCAGCAGCCACTCCGCGCGCTCGACGCGCGAGTCGAGGTCGCCGGGGCCGATCCGGTAGCGCTCGACGAGCTCCTCGACGGTCGCGCCGCCGATCCACTCGTCGAGGATGCGCGCCGTCTTCACCGACTCCAGCCACCCCCCGAAGTCTGTCTCTTATACACATCTCTGATGGCGNGGCGTTGCTCCGTGCGAACCGGTAGATCTCGGCGCGCTCGGCGTTGCCGAGGTACGTGTCCTGCATGTCCGGCGTGTCGCAGATCACCTCGAAGGCGGTGAGCGTCGTCGCCTCCGTGAGGCCGGCCGCCGCTCGCAGGCCCGCGACGATCCGCTCGCCGGTCTCGGGGCGGACGTACTGCTTCGAGGTGGTCTCGCCGACGGCCGTCGCGACGAGCCGGTAGTCCTCGACGCCCCCCGTCTCCCGCGCGACCATCCCGGCCGCGACGAGGTCGTCGACCGCGACGGCGACCGCGTCCGCGAGGCCGCCCGCGCCCGTCTCCCGCGCGTAGAAGGTCCCCTCGAACACGTCGAGGATCTCAGACTCGGTCGCCGCGAAATCCGTCGCTATCGCCGCGAGGACGTGGGTGCGGAGCGCGGCCGGGTCGGCGAGCTGCGACTCGACCGCCTCCGGCTCGCCCTCGACGTACCGCTCGTGAACCTCGGCTCTGGTGTCAGCATCGGCGACGAGCACCGCCTCCCCGTGGGGGTCGAGGCCGGGTCTGCCGGCGCGGCCGCACATCTGGTGGACTTCGAGGGTCGGGATCCACGCCATGCCGCCCTCCCCGTACCGGCGCTGGTCGCGGACGACCACCCGCCGGGCGGGGACGTTGACGCCGGCCGCCAGCGTGGGGGTGGCGCAGATACAGGCCACGTCGCGCTCGCGGAACGCGGACTCGACGACCGCGCGGTGGCCGGACCGGAGCCCGGCGTGGTGGAACGCGACGCCCGAACGCAGGCAGTCCGCGAGCTGTCGGCCGGTGAGCGTGCCGTCCACGTCGGTGGCCTCCTCGGCCGCCGCGGCGGCCGCGTCTTCGACCCCCAGCTCCGCGGCGAGGCCGTCGTCCGCGAGCCGCTCCGCGAGGTCGACCGCCTCGCGGCGGGAACGGACGAACGCGAGGCACTGGCCGCCGTCCGCGACCGCGTCGGCGACGAGGGCGGCCGTCACCTCGGTCGGGTCGAGATCCTCGCCCTCGGCGGCCTCCACCTCGTCGTCTTCGTCGCCGTCTCCGTCGTCATCACTCACTTCAAGGTCGACGTCGACCGATAGGCCCGTCCCGTCGTCGAACGCGACCTCGCCGCCGACGGCGACGCCGGTCCGTAGCTCGACGGGACGCCAGTCGGACTCGACGAGCGCGGCGTCGAGCCAGTCGGCGATCGCGTCGGGGTTGTCGACGGTCGCCGACAGCGCCACCGTCTGGAGGTCGGGGTTCCGGCGCCGCAGCGTCGCCAGCGTCACTTCGAGGGTCGGCCCGCGCCGCTTCGCGCCGAGCAGGTGGACCTCGTCGACGACGACGCAGGCCAGCTCGTCGACCCACGAGGCGCCGTTGCGGATCGCCGAGTCGACCTTCTCGCTCGTGGCGACGACGACGTCGTTGCCCGCGAGCGCCTCGCCCGTCGCGTCGAAGTCGCCGGTGGAGATGCCGACGTCGACGCCGGGCAGCGCGGCGAACGTCTCGTACTTCTCGCGGGCGAGCGCACGGAGCGGGCAGACGTAGAGGCCGGGCCCGTCGGCGGTCAGCAGCGCGAGCTGGGCGACGAACGTCTTCCCCGACGCGGTCGGCACCGCCGCGACGACGTCGGCGCCCTCGCAGACGCCCGCGTCGACCGCCGCGCACTGTGGCGGATACAGCTCGCACACGCCGCGTTCGGCGAAGTGGTCGACGACGGGCTGAGACAGTGGCAGGTCCCGGACGCGCATACGAACACGTCTTCGGCCGGATCGCTGATAAAGAGTCCGCGGCGCCCCCTCGGTCTCGTTCGTTCGCCGGCTATCCGTCGGTGTCGAAGTCTTGGAAGAGCTTCTCGTAGTCCTCGTCGTCGGTCGCGACCGCGTCGCGCGACTCGTCGGCACGGTCGCGGAGGTCCTCGATGCGCTCGGTGAGCCGCTGGTACTCCTCGTTGTCGGCGAGGTCGTTGGCGCTCTTTTCGGACTCCAGCATCGCCTTCTTCGAGGTCAGCGAGAACAGCTCTTGGACCTCCGAGTCGTACTCGCCGCGGCGCAACAGTCCCTCCACGGTCTCGCGGAGCGTCTCGCTCGTGACCGGCTTGACGAGGTAGTCGTCGAACCCCATCTCCAAGATGTCGAAGTCGGGCTCGACGGCGGTGACCATCGCGACCCGGCAGTCGATGCCGCGGTCGCGGACGGCCGTGAGGACCTCGTCGCCGGAGAGGCCCGGCATCCGACGGTCGAGCAGGATCGCGTCGACCTCGTCGTCGGCCTCGTCGATCTGATCGAGGGCCTCTCGGCCACCGTACGCGGTTCGGACGCGATACTCGTCGCCGAGCCAAGCGGCGTACAGGTCGGCCAAGTCGGGTTCGTCCTCGACCACGAGGACCAGCGGCGGTTGCTCACTCATGGATGACGGGAGCGAGGGGGTGTTCGCTCACACGTTTCTTCTCGCCGCTGGCTATATTAAAATACCTCTTCGACGCGCGGCCCGAGCGGCCGATCGGTCGGCGGTCGGCCGTGAGCGTGTCCGGCCGAGGGGCCGTTCGCGGACCCGTCCGCCCGAGCCGACCGTCCGGGTTACTCGTCCGGGCTGTAGTTGGGCGCCTCGTCCGTGATCATCACGTCGTGCGGGTGGCTCTCACTCTGGCCCGCGGTGGAGACGCGGACGAACTCCGCGCGCTCGTGGAGGTCGGGGACGGTCTCCGCGCCGACGTACCCCATCCCGGAGCGAATCCCGCCCGTGAGCTGGTGGAGTTCGGAGGCGAGGCTCCCCTTGTACGGGGTCGCCGCCTCGACGCCCTCGGGGACGAACTCCTCGTCCTCGTCCTCCTCCTTGAGGTAGCGGTCGCCGCCGCCGGACTTCATCGCGCCGACCGAGCCCATCCCGCGGTACTGCTTGTACTTCTTGCCCTGCATCGTGATGACGCGGCCGGGGGCCTCGTCGGTCCCGGCGAAGTAGGAGCCGAGCATCACCGCGTCGGCGCCTGCCGCGAGCGCCTTGATCGCGTCGCCGGAGTAGCGGATGCCGCCGTCGGCAATGACGGGGACACCGTGTTCGGCGGCGACGTCCGCGACCTCAGCGACCGCGGTCATCTGGGGCATGCCGGCGCCGCTGACGACGCGCGTGGTACAGATCGAGCCCGGACCGATACCGACCTTCAGCCCGTCGGCGAAGTCGACGGCGGCCTCGGCGGCCTCGCGCGTGCCGACGTTGCCGACGACGACGTCGGCGTCGACGGTCCCTTTGATCGCCTCCGCCGAGTCGAGCACGTTGAGGTTGTGCGCGTGCGCGCAGTCGATGAAAATGATGTCGACGCCGGCCTCGTCGGCCGCGACCGCGCGCTCCTCCTCGAAGGGGCCGACGGCGACGCCGGCCAGCAGGCGCCCTCGCCCGTCGCGGGCCGCCTCCTCGTGTTCGCGGCGCTGGAGGATGCCCTGCATCGTGACGAGCCCGACGAGCCGGTCGTCGCCGTCGACGACCGGGACCCGCTCGATCTTGTGGTCGTACATCAGCTCCAGCGCCTCGCGGGCCTCGACGTCCTCCGGCGCCGTGATGACCTCGTCGGTCATCGCCTCGCGGACGGCGTCGTCCTCGCCGACCTCCAGGTACGGGCGGATGTCGGTGCCGGAGATGATCCCGAGGACGGTGTCGTCGGCGGCGACGACGGGAGCGCCCGAGACGCCCTGTCGCTCCATCACGGCGTCGGCCTCGCGGACGGTGTCGTCCGGCGAGACGGTGACGACGTTCTCGCGGCGGATGACGAGCTCGTGGGCGCGCTTGACGCGCTCGACCTCAGCGGCCGTCTCCTCGACAGTCATGTTTCGGTGGAGGACGCCGAGCCCGCCCTCGCGGGCCATCGCGATGGCGAGGTCGCTTTCGGTGACGGTGTCCATCGCCGCCGACAGCACGGGGACGGTGAGTTCGACGTTCTTCGACACCCGAGTGCTCAGGTCGGCGTCGTCTGGCTCGACCCGGCTCTCCTTGGGTCGGAGCAGCACGTCGTCGAACGTCAGCGCTTCCGGAACCTCGAGCTTCTCAGAGAATCGGCCAGAATCTGTCGCCATATAATCCGTCACGAACGGCCGATAAAAAGCGTTGCGAGACGGCACGGACGTGGTTGTTGGTCACATTCGAGCCCGTGTTGTATCCACGATCGTGGTTATTCGGCGGGCAAACCGCGCACAGCGCGCGGGCGCTCGGGGGTGACTCGCCGGCCGGAACCGGTTCATCGTCCCCGGGACGCCGCTGCCGAGAAATGTTTGAATATGTTCGAAAATATCGACGTATCGTCGTCGAATATGGCGTTTTGCCGTCGATACTTCGTGTCGTGCGGACACGTCTCACACAACCTTTAACGCGACCGAAACACGTATACTATGTATGGACTCCGACAGTCCCGTGAACGCGCGCATCGCCGGCCAGCCGAACGCCGCCATCGGCGTCCGCTTTACAGCCGGCAATCCGCGCAAACCGTTTACATGGGCTCGTCGGACCCCCCACGGCGTGGACTCCGCGTGCTGGTCCCCCGACCACCGCGAGTCGCACGCGTCCCACCGCCACCCCTCAGGTCAGGGCTATCGTCCCTAAATGAGCACGTCACGCCATCCGGTCGCCCTGCGACTGGAACAGCAGGTCGGGAGCGCGACGAAGCTGCTCGCGACGGTCATGGTCCTGCCGCTCGTCGACGGTATCTTCCCCGCCCTAGTCGTCGCCGGCGTCCTCTCGACCGCGACTGGCGTCATCGAGACCGGCATCCTGATCTTCGGCGGCTCCGCGACCGCCGCCGTGATCCTCGCGGAGATGGACGGCTCCCGTCGAGAGATGGTCACTTCCGTGCTGCTGATCGGCGCAGTGATCATTCCGGTCGCCGCCGTCGAGGCCGCCCTCGCGCCGATGCTCCAAGAGCTCCTCGACCTGCTCGTCTTCGAGCGGTTCGCCGGGCTGGTGATCCTGACGATCGCCGCCAAGACCGCCAGCTCGGAGATCGGCGAGTACCTGCCGAGTCCGGGCGTGATCATCGGACTCGGTCTCGTGGCGAGCTTCAACCCATCCGGATTCACCTTCCGGACCTCGACCGAGTACGTTGTCAACGGCACCGCGGCCGCCGCCGTCGGCGTCGCGTTCGCGCTGTCGATCGCGCTGCTGTCGCCGCACCTCCGCGGCCGCGTCGACATCGACCGCTTCCGGTTCGGCTCCGCGGTCGCGCTGGGCGTGCTCGCGCTGCCGATCCTGCTCGGCCCGTTCGACCTGATGCAGACGGAGGCGCCGATCGCGCTCGCGGTGCTCGCCGTGACGACCCTGTTCGCGTACGACCCGAACGCGGACGGCGTGGCGGGCCCCGGCGGCGACGACGATGCCCCCGACGACGACGCACCCGACGACGACACCCCCGACAAGCCCGCCGACGGAGGGGACGAGGACGCGGCCGACGCCGACGAGGAGCCCGCGGAGTCGCCGAGCGACCCCCCGCTCGACGCGCCGCCCGAGGGGCCCTCCCCGATCGTCGATGACGACGTCGCGGTCCTCGCGAACGGCGGCGAGCGGCGGGAGGCCGACGACGACGGCTCGGACCCGTTCACGGACGACGACTCCCGGGCGCCGTGGCTCTGACTCCGGGGTGATCGGCCGCGGGGCTCGGCGCGTTCGACTCGCGTTGGTTCTCGCTTCGCGCCCCGCGCGTGTCGCCGGGGTTTAGGTACTCGGCCCCGAACAGCCGGTATGTCGAACCGCGTCGTTCAGGGGCGGATGGTGACGCCCGAGAAGCTCGCAGAGCTGGTCGAAGGGGAGTCGGTACTGGAGGCCGAATCGATCGCGGACGCCGACCGCGACTGCCCGGAGTGCGGCGGCGACGTCATCTCGGTCGGGTATATGCCGAGCGTGACGGAGTTCGTCACCGGCTACAAGTGCCAAGACTGCGACTGGAGCGACGACGACCGGGAGTAATCCCGCCCGGATCGCCGAGGCGTCACGCGCTTTCGTCGTCGCCGTCGCGTCCCCGAGGGCCTTCGATCGAAACCCCTTTATCCGCGTTTCGGCAAGCAACTGATGCGAGATCACGCGGGGCTGTGGCCAAGCCAGGCATGGCGACTGACTCCAGAGGCTTGCGCCCGGGACGACACTCCAGACTGATATACCGAGCGGCCGACTGATCATCGGTCGTGTTGACGACCCTCTGGAGTTCCGAGGCGCACCGGAGATATCAGTCGATCGGGGGTTCAAATCCCTCCGGCCCCATTCCAAGATTAAGCCGTTGTGAACCTCAGGTAAACGCAGATCCGAAGATCTGCGAATTCTGCGGGTTCTACATCACCGAGTACCAGCAGCGGTGCGCCGCGCTCGACGACGGGGTGTGTCGGGCATGAGGTTCTGCCCCCACTACGGAGCGCGAATCCAGCGGACGTCGAAGCCCGGCAGCGCGATCCCCTACGACACCTGCCCAGACTGTTCGTTCGGAGGTGACATCTGATGGCCGAGACGCGCGTCGACGAGTGCGCTCATGTCGGAGCAGGCACCCGAACGCGCTACCTATATTCCGTCGACTGTCCCTCGCCCTCCAGCAGGATGGACGTGTAGAGTCGGGCAAGTCGTGGTTCTTCGACCAGCTGTGCGGCCGTCATGTGCCCACTCACGACCCGTTCTGGTTCGGCCGCTGTCTTCGCCATACGGTCTTCTGATTCCCGCCTCGCGTGATGATGGCTTGGCTGTGCGATCGCCAATCCGAAATAGTAAAATCGCGATTAGTAAATTTGAGTTTTAGATAGTCGCCAGCATTACGTAGGCGGTTCACGTAGTGTTCACATGGCACGACCCCAGTTCGTCGACCGGGACGACGAACTCGATCTCCTGCGTTCACGCTTCGAGCGTGACGACTCCGACCTCGTCGTCATTTACGGGCGGCGACGCCTCGGGAAGAGCGCGCTCGTCCGCGAAGCGATTGCCGAGCGCGACGACGCCGTCTATTGGCAGGCGACCGAGGAGACACCCGACGCACAGCTCGCGAACTTCCTCGACACCGCGAGTGAGACGTTCCCGCTCCTCGAAGATATCCAGCGAGACTGGGAGGCCCTGCTCCGCGCCCTCGGTCGCGAGGACGCCATCGTCGTCCTAGACGAATTCCCGTATCTCGTGGAGTCCGACGACGCCCTGCCCTCAAAGGTCCAGCGCGTCTGGGACCTCGACCTCGAAGAGACCGGCATGACGCTCGTGCTCGTTGGGTCGTCGATAAGTATCATGGAGGAGAAGGTGCTGTCCGGTGGGAGTCCCCTCTACGGTCGGCGGACCGCGACCATCGACCTGTCACCGCTCGCCCTCGACGACGCTCGGGAACTCTACCCGAGCGACGACCCCGACGAGATCATCCAGACGTGGGGTGTCTTCGGTGGAACACCGTACTACCTCCGCGCGCTCAGTGACGATGCGTCGCTCGGGGAGAACATCCAAGCACAGGTACTCTCCGAACACGGTGTCCTCCACACCGAGCCCGAGTTCCTCCTCCGGACCGAGTTCGGCATCCGGGAGCCCCAGACCTACTACACGGTCCTGCGCGCAATCGCGACGGGACGCCGCGCAGCCAACGAGATCGCGGACTTCGCGGGTGTCGACTCGAACGCCCTCGGCTCCTACCTCTCGAAGCTTCGCCGTCTCCGCCTCGTCGAACGCGATATCCCCGTGACGGCAAACCCGAACGCGACGCGGAAGAGCCGGTACCGTCTCAGAGAGCCGCTCTTTCGGTTCTGGTTCCGGTACGTATACGGCCAGGAGGAGAAGATCACCCAGCTCGGCGAGGACGCGTACGACGAACTCGTTGCCCCCTCGTTCACTGAGTACATGGGCGCGATGTTCGAACTCGTCTGCCAGAATGCCCTCCCTGACCTCGTTCCGAAGACGTATCGCGGGATCGGCTACTGGTGGCACAGTCAAGATGAACTCGATGTCGTCGGCCTCGCGAGCGACGGTACGCTTGTCGCCGGCGAGTGTAAGTACACGACGCGCGAGATGCACGAAGGCGACCTCGCCGACCTCGAACGCGGCGCCGCGCAGGTTGACTGGACACCGCCCGCGGGAGGCGACCCCGACTACCACTACTGCTGTTTCTGTCGCTCCGGATTCTCCGAAGGCCTACAGCAGACCGCGGAAGCGCGAGACGACGTCTCGCTGTTCACTCCGGATGACATCGTCGGCGATAGATGAACGGTCGTCGATGACGGGTGGCAGAGCGTGGTGGTTAGTGAGATACACAACTGTTGGCGACCCACTCTGTGAACCGTGTTAGCCGCCTCGCAGCACGGTACGTTGGATCGACTGAGGACGATGATCGTGATTTACACTGTGCTGTCATCTGAACGGGGATCTATTCCTCCATTCGGTTGGACCGACCGGCACCGGGCGCCGACCGCAACGCTCGTTCGTCCGCGCCGAACGCGGCAGGGACGGTCACGTCACCGTCGAGCCACGATCCGTGCGGCCATCACGCCGACGAGCCCGATCATGCCGGCCATCGCGAGGTACAACACGAGAC
The DNA here is from genome assembly GCF_000336875.1 of Halorubrum californiense DSM 19288. Taxonomy (GTDB): domain Archaea; phylum Halobacteriota; class Halobacteria; order Halobacteriales; family Haloferacaceae; genus Halorubrum; species Halorubrum californiense. The sequence continues at coordinate 61,920 of NZ_AOJK01000073.1, forward strand.
CGATCGTCTCGCCGTTCGCGCCGTTCACGCCCGCGAGGCCCAAGAACACGACGGCGATGACGGCGTGGAGCGCGAACACGCCGAACGGGACGTTCGCGCCGAGGTCGAATCCGACATCCATACCCTCGATTCGGACGGCCGCGGAAAAAGTCGTCCGGTCAGAACGCGCGACGCCGCCGGTGACCGGTGCGGCCGTCACACTAAAGCGACCCGGGCGCGACGACTATCCCGATGACCGACGCCCTCTCCCGACGCGAGTGGATCGCCGCGGTCGGCGCGGCGACGACCGCCGCCGCGGCCGGCTGCTCCTCCGTCGACAGTCCGCCCATCGACGACGAGCGGGAGGCCCCGGACGTACAGCCCGGTGCGGGGGATCCGACGCCGCAGACGCTCCCTCCGGGCGTCGCGCAGTTCCGCGGGTCGCTGGAGCGGTGGGGGTACTACCCGGACGAGACAGTCCCCGACGCGGTCGAGGAGGCGTGGCGGATCCCGGAGGTGAACACCGGCGACCACAGCGCGGCGAAGGCGAGCGCGGTGCCGACCCCCGACGGCGGGGTCGTCCTCCCGGGGGACACCGGCGAACTCCTCGCGATAACGGCCGGCGGCGACGTGCGCTGGCGCGGCGAGACCGACATGGACGGCCGCGGGCTCCACGGGACGCCGGCGGTCGCGGACGGCCGGGCGTACGTCGGCGCGTACGACGGCGTCCTCTACGCGTTCGCGCTCGACTCCGGCGACCTGGAGTGGTCGACGGACCTCGGCGGTTCGATCGGGTCGAGCCCGCTGTATCTCGACGGTGAGCTGTACGTCTCCGTCGAGTTCCCGGACCCAGAGGGGCGGCTGTTCGCCGTCGACGCCGAGACGGGCGACGTGACGTGGGAGGAGCCCGCGCACCGCCCCACCGACCACCCGCACTCCTCGCCCGCCCTCTCGCTCGACGCGGGGCGGATGGTGTGCGGGTCGAACGACGGCTACCTCTACTGCTGGACCTTCCCGGAGCTGGAGTTCCAGTGGCGGTTCGCGACCGACCCGCCCGACTCCAACGACGGCGAGATCAAGGGGCCGATCGCGACGTACGACGGCGCCGCCTTCTTCGGCTCGTGGGACTTCAACGTGTACCGCGTGGACCTCGCGACGGGCGAGGAGGACTGGTCCTTCGAGACGGGCGACCTCTCGATGACGGGGCCCGCGATCGACCCGGAGCGCGACGCGGTGTACATGGGGAGCCACGACGACCACCTGTACGCGCTCGACGCCGCGACCGGCGAGATGGAGTGGCGCTTCCGGACCGGCCGCCCGCTGACCGGCTGCGCGACGACGACCGGCGACCGCGTGCTGACGGGGTCGAAGGACGGCACGCTCTACGCGCTGGACGCCGACTCCGGCGATGAGCTCTGGCGGGTCGAACACGACGGGTGGATAACGAGCGCGCCCCGCGTCGTCGACGGCGAGATCTACTACGCCGAGCGCGCGCCGGACCCGGACGGCGGCGACGTCGACGGCGGCGGCTACAAGCTCGTCGCGGCAGAGTGAGAGGAGACCGTTCCGAATCCGAATCCAGTTTTACAACACGTCGCCGATCCGAACCGGTTCGCCGTCCAGATTCGGGTCCTCGGCGACGATCGTCAGGACCTCGTGGTCGGTGACGTCGCGGTACGACTTCCCGGTCGCCTCCTCGATCAGCGTCTTCTCCAGCTCGAACTCGGTCCCCTCGTAGACGACGTCGACCCCGCGGTCGGTGAACGTCAGGTCGGTGCTCATGTGTCGGCGTAGGCGGCGTATCTGTAAAAGGAGCGCGACACGGGCGGGTCGCCGTCTCCGCCGCCGGACGGTCAGGGCGGTTCGGCCTATGCGGTACGGCAGGGGGCGGTGCGGCCGAAGCGTGCGGCCGGAGCGGTGGGGATCCGCCCTCAACGGGCGTTCGTCGCCGGCTACTCCTCGTCGTCGTCCCGCATCTCGGAGAGGCGGCCGACGAGGTCGTCGGTGTCGGCGTCGCCCTCGATAGAGACGTCGCCGTCGTGGTCGTTCTCGTGGACGTTCACCGCATCGTCCTCGTCGGTGTCGACGTCTTGGTCCTTCTGTTCGCTCTCGTCGTACGATCCGAATCCCATAGGTATCTCTTCGGCGGCGCACTGAAAAGCGCAGCGACCGTGATCCGCCGCGGTAGGGGTTCACGTCCCATTTCGGGAAGCACAGCCTCGGCGGTGCGGCGGCGCGCCCGCGTCCGACGCTCGTCCGACGGCCCGTACCGTTTATACGGGCGGGGCGACTGCTCCCGGTGTGTCGCTGCGAGGAGACGGCCCGATAGAGGAGCTCGCGATCCCCTCGGGAACGACCGTCGAGGAGCACGACGTCGTCGTCGACGGCGACGTGCTCGTGGGCGGCCAGTCGACCGTCGAGCTCGGCGTCCGCGGCCGCAACGTCGCGATCGGCGAGCGCGTGCGCGTCGCCAACGACATCGAGGCCGAGGGCGACTGCCGACTCGACACCTGGTGTTCCGTCGACGGCAACGTACTGGTCGGCGAGGACGCGTACCTTGGCGAGCGGGTGACCGTCACCGGCCGCCTGATGGTGTCCGGCGACCTCGACATCGGCGACGACGTGACGATCGAGGAGGGGTTCGAGGCCAACGGCTGGATTGTCATCCGCAACCCCGTCCCCACTATCGTCTTCTACTTCATCGTCCTCTCGCAGCTGCTGCGCGTCGGCGAGACCGACGCCGCCGACGAGCTGGCGGAGGCGCTCGCCGACGGCGACGATGTTCGCGACCCCCTGCTGGTGCCACGGAGCGCCGAGATTTCCGACGACGCGTGGCGCGTCTCGACGCCGGCGACCGTCGGCGACGACTGCCGGCTCCACGGCAACCTCCGCGCGGCGTCGATCCGCGTCGGCGAGCGCAACGAGGTGTTCGGCTCGCTGCGCGCCCGCGAGGACATCTCCGTGGGCGGAGATACGGTGATCCACGGCGACGTGACGACCCGCGGCGGGACCGTGACCGTCGAGAGCGGGGCGCGCGTGCTCGGCGACGTCTCCGCGGGCGACCTGGTGGTTTACGACGGCGCCGAGATCCAAGGCACTCTCCGAGCGCGCGGCGAGATGAAACTGATCCAAGAGTCGGAGAGCGACGCGGACGAAGCGGACGAAGCAGAGGCCGAGGAATCGAACGAGACGGAGACCGACGAACCGGCCGACGTCGAGGCAGACGAAACGGCCGACGTCGAGGCCAACCACGAGCCAGACGACGACACCGACTCCGCCGACCCGGACGGAAGCGAGACCACGGAGTCCGCGCGCGAGGACGACCCGGCGGCGTCCGACGACGATACCGACGGTGACGCAGAGGAGACCGCGACGGTGACGGCCGACGCGGGGTCCGCGGCGGACGCGGTCGAGACCGACGGCGATTCCTGATCCGACGGACCGAACGTGTTCGGCGCACACCCGCCGAAACACCAAACGGGCATTTCAGGCCACAGAAGCGGTTTTTCGAACGATAAGCAGAAGCGTTACCGGTGTGAAACACCCTCACCGCCGACGTGTTACGCGATTTTACCCGGTTTAATTTCAGTCATTTTGTTAACTGACACAAGTCACTTACAAGGAGCGCGGAAAAGCCCGGGTGCGTCATGAGCCGATCACTGACGGCGACCCGCCGCGCGACGCTGGCGGGACTGGGTGCGCTCGTCGCATCGGGCAGCGTAGGTACCGTCGCCGCGACCGCGGAGAGCGAGTGGACCGTCGAGAAGACCGAGACCAACAGCACGCTCCACGACGTGGTGTCGGCGAACGCCGGTCGCTTCGCGGTCGGCGGCGGCGGGGTCCTCGCCGCGCCCGCGGCCGAGGGCTGGCGGACGCTCCGCGACGGCGGCCCGACCGGGAACGGGAACAACCTCTACGGGGCGTCCGTCACCGACGACGGCGAGCGCGTCTGGTTCGTCGGCGCGAGCGGCGCCATCGGCGAGTACGTCCCCGCGACGGACACGCTCGTCGACCGCTCCGCGCCGATGGACAACACGAACAACTACAACGACATCGCGGTCACCGGCTCCGCCGGCGAGGCGAACGTGTACGTCGCCGGGGACTCGGGGAATATCTACTACAGCTTCGAGAACGGGGCAACGGGCACGTGGGACTACGTCACGCCGGGCAGCGGCTCCGCGCTCCCCGCGATCGACTTCCACGGCCCGCGCAGCGGCCACGCGATCGACACGAACGGCCGCGTGTTCGTCACCGACGGCGGCGTCACGTGGAACGCGATCGGCATCGAAGACGCCAACGTGACGTTCTACGGCCTCGACAGCGACGCGCCCGACGATGTCGCCGTCTCCGGCGGTAACGGCACCGTCCTGACGTACGACGGCGCGAACTGGGCGCCCGACGCCCTCGGCGACGCCGACCTCGTCGACGTCGAGACCGACGGCGAGGCCGGTTACGTCGTCGGCAGCGGCGGCGTGGTCCAAGAGCTGGCGCCCGACGGCCGGGTCACGCTCGACACGCCGACCGGCGAGAACCTGAACGCGGTCGACGTCGACGGCGACGCGGTCGTCGTCGGGTCCGGCGGCATCGTCCTGCGTCGGTAACTGTCCCGAGCGCACCGACCTCGGCAGTCCATCCTCGACGGTCCGTACCCGCCGCTCGCCGATCTATCGGATCCCTCAGTCGCCGTCTCCGTCCGGGGCGGCGACGAACACCTCGTCGTCGAGCGCCTCGCAGACCGCGTCCGCGAGCGCCCGGAGGTTCACCGTGTCCTCGCGGTTGTACGAGACGAGCGTCTCCAGCGCCGCCTCGTCCCCGCGCTCGTACTCGCGCCAGAGGCGGACCGCGTCGCGCCCCGAGATGTCCGGTCGGTCGCGGTCGATCCCGAGTTCCTTCTCGATCGGTTTCAGCCCGCCCGAGAGCCCGATTCGCTTCGCGGGGTACATCAGGTCGAGGTGCGGCGTGTCGATGTCGACGTCGAATGAGGTCTCCAAGAAGGGGACGTCGAAGCGCGCGCCGTTGAACGTCGCGAGCAGGCTCGCGTCCGCGAACTGCTCCCGGAGCCGGCGCGCGGTGAGGTCCTCGCCCGCGACAAGCGTCGTCGTTTCGCCGCCCTGATGGAAGCTCACCGTCGTCACGCGGTCGCGGCGCTCGTCGAGGCCGGTCGTCTCGATGTCGAAGAAGCAGGTCTCCTCGCGGAAGTTCTTGTAGAGTCGCCAGCGCTCGCCGGAGGGGAACGCCCGGTCGAAGTACGCGGAATCGCCGTCGTCGAGCCGCGTCAGCGCCTCCGCGATGAACGAGTCGATCCGGTCGGCGGTCGTCGATCCCACGCCCGCGACGTCGACCGCGGGGTCGAACGCCTCCCACGTGGTGACGCCCCGCCCCCAGAGGCGTCGTTCGGTCGTCTCGCCCACCCCCTCGACGGGAATGAAGCTGTTCTCGATACGCATGTCCGTCCCGGAGCGACGCGCGGGCAAAAACCCGACGGGAGCGGACGCAGGGCCGATCGGGGGAAGAGATAACACGGTCCGGCGCCGAGACGGGCGCATGAGCGAGGGAGACGGCCAACGGGAGGGTCGTGAGGCCGCCGAGGGCGACGAGGTCGCCGAAATGAGCGGGACGGACCCCGACGGCGTCGCCCTGATCGCCCACCGCGGCTGCGCCGGGCAGTACCCGGAGAACACGGTCGCGGCGTTCGAGCGCGCGGCGCCGCACGTCGACGCCGTCGAGATCGACGTGCGCCGGTGCGCGAGCGGCGAACTCGTCGTCTTCCACGACGCGGAACTCGACCGGCTTACCGGTTCGTCCGGGCGCGTCGCGGACGCCGACTGGGACGAACTCCGCGGACTGACGGTTCTCGACTCCGGCGAATCGATCCCGCGGCTCGAAGGAGCGCTCGACGCGGCCCCCGACACGCTCCTCGTCAACGTCGAACTCAAGGAGCCGGGCGTCGCGGGCGACGCGCTCGACGCGGCCCGACGAGCGGCGAACGACGTGCTGTTCTCGTCGTTTCACCCCGACGCGCTGGCGACGTTGCGGGACCGCGATCCCGAGACGGACCGCGCGCTGCTCGTCGCGGACGGGAGCGCCGAGCGCGCGGTCGATGCGGCGACCGACCTCGGCTGCGTCGCGCTCCACCCGCCGATCGACCTCGCGACCGAGCCAGGATTCGTGGCGACGGCGCACGAGTCCGGACTGCGAGTGAACGCCTGGACCGCCGCGAACCGCGAGGACGCCGAGCGGCTCATCGCGGCCGGGGTCGACGGGATCATCTCGGACCGATGGGACGTGCTCCCGGGGTCGGAGCGGTCGTCGCGGGACTAAGGTAGCTCCCGCTCCAACGCGACACCATGTGCGGCCGCTACACGCTCTTCACCCCGACCGACGACCTCGAGGATCGGTTCGGCGCCGACTTCGGCGACCGCGAACCGAGCTACAACTGCGCGCCCGGGCAGTCGCTCCCCGTGATCGCCGACGAGGATCCGACGGAAGCGACCCGAATGGAGTGGGGCCTGACTCCCTCGTGGGCCGACGAGTCGTTCGACCTCATCAACGCCCGCGCGGAGACGGTCCGCGAGAAGCGGAGCTTCGCCGACGCGTTCGAGCGCCGGCGCTGTCTCGTCCCCGCCGACGGGTTCTACGAGTGGGTCGGCGGCGACCGCGGCTCCGGGAAGACCCCCTACCGCGTCGCGTTCGACGACGACCGTCCGTTCGCGATGGCCGGGATCTACGAGCGCTGGGAACCCCCTGAGCCGGAGACGACGCAGACCGGGCTCGGCGCGTTCGGCGGCGGGAGCGATGACCAGGGAGAGTTGCCCGGCGACGGAGACGACGTGATCGAGACGTTCGCGGTCGTCACCACCGAGCCGAACGACCTCGTCGCGGACCTCCACCACCGGATGGCGGTGATACTCGACCCCGGCGCGGGCGAGGAGGAGACGTGGCTCCGCGGCGACCCCGACGAGGCCGCCGCGCTGCTCGACCCGTACCCGAGCGACGAACTGACCGCACACCCGGTGTCGACGCGGGTGAACTCGCCGAGCGTCGACGCGCCGGACCTGATCGAGTCCGTCGCCGGGGACTGACCCGCGGGGCGACCGGCGGGTCGCGGCCGCGATGCCGACCCCTCAGGGCGCGACGAGGTCGACGACCGTCTCGTCGTCGACGACGACGTTGTACGCGCCCTCGTCCTCGTTCCAGAGGACGAGTCCGTTCTCGACGAAGACCACGGCTCCGTAGCCGGCCTCACCGAGGTCGCGGTTCAGCGCCGTCTCGCGGGTACAGACGAGGTAGTGGTCGGTCGCCTGCGAGCCGTCGCCCACGCGGTACAGCGCGTTGTCCCCTTCGCTCAGGTCGTGGCTCAGCTTCACCGCGAGGACGTTCACCCGGTCGGTGACGTGGCGCTCCGACTCGGCCATGCGTGCGCATCGCTCGGCGCTCGCCTCGACGTCGACCCCGCGTTTCCCGTCTTTCCGGAGGATCGAGTAGGCGAACTGGACGTCGACGTTGACGAACTCGCCGGGCTCGTCCGTCTCGCCGCGCGTCGTCGCCTCGTCGAGCCGGCGCTGGAACGGGGGGACCTCCAAATCGGGCTCGACGTCGAAGGACCACCCCGGGTCACTCGGGACCGCGTCGGGCCACAGCCGGAGCGCCGGCGAGTAGATCTCGGCGTCGTTGCCGGGGAAGTCGCCGTCGTCGCCCGCGACGAGCGCGCGCTCGACCCGGCGGAGCCCGACCGCGGTGTTCCGGTCGGCCGGCGCGAACGCGACGAGGCTCCCGTCGGGCGCGAGCGCGTCGAGCGCGGCGTCCGCGACCGCGACCGGGTCGGCGAGTTCGGAGAGGACGTTGCCGAAGCAGACGAGGTCGAAGGGGTCGTCGGTCGCCGGATCGCGCTTTTCGTCCCCATCGATCCCGAGGAACGCCTCGGCCGTCGTCTCGTGGACCGTCGTCCGGAAGTTGCGGCCGGTCTCCTCCAGCATGCGGTCGAGGACGTCGGTCGCGGCGCTCGGCTCGACGGCGTGGTAGTCGACGACCGCGTCCTCGGAGAGGTAGTCGTGGAGTCCGAGCGCGGGACCGCCCACGCCCGCGCCCACGTCGAGGACGCGGAGCGTCCGGTCGAGCAGCCCGTTCTCGGTCAGGTCGTCGAGGACGTAGCCGACCGTCGCGTAGTACGCCGGCAGGTGATAGATCGCGTAGCCGAGCGCCGCGACGCGGTCGTACTCGACCTCGTTCTCGTAGAGGTAGTCGGTCTTCAGCCGGCGGACGCGCTCGCGGAGTGCGTCGCCGGACTCGCCGCGATGCCAGTTGGCGCCGTACTCGCGGACCAGCAGGTCCTCGACCGCGAACGCGTACGCTTCCGGCAGCGACTCCGGTTCCCAGCGCGGCGGGTCGACGGGCGTCTCCTCGACGGGGACGAAGGCGCCGTCCTCGCGCTCGCGGAGTCGGAGGTCGAACGCCTCCTCGCGGAGCGTCTCCCGGACGACCGCCGGGTGCGGCGTCCCCTCGATGTACTCGGCGATCTCCTCTGGGTCGATCGGTCTGACGTTGCGCAGGTAGTTCGCGTTGTTCCGGACCGCAGTTCTGTCGATCATTGGTGTCTCGTCTGCCTCGCGTCGTCTCACTCCAGCCGGTCCCGCCCCTCGCCGTCGCCGCGAGCGCGTTCGTAGAGGTCGGCGAACGCCTCGTCGTCGGCCCCGGCGATCTCGGCCGCGGCGTCGGCCACGTCCTCGGCGCCGTCGAAGGCGCGCTGGATCTCCGCGTACACCGCGGGCGACCCCTCCGTGACGGTGTCGGCGACCTCGTCGAGCGCGGCCGACACGGGAGTGTGGAACTCCTCGCGGACCGGCTCCGCGGCGAGCCGCCACGCGAGCACCGCCGCGTGTGCCCCCGCCTGAACGGTCTCCATCGCCTCGTCGTGTTCGGCCGCGGTCGTCTCGAACACGTCGTTGCCACCGGTCTCGATCGCGGCGGTGAGGCCCTCGACCGCCGGCCCCCCCTCGTCGACGACGACCGCGACGTTGCCCGGCACGCGCGGCGGGGCGAACAGCGGGTGGTAGCTCGCGCGTTCGAGGTCGGAGGCGTGCTCGCGCATGGCGGCGAGCGCGGCGGTCATCTCGCCGGAGACGTCGACGATCGCCTGCGCCGCGCGCGGCGCGTACGCCTCGACCGCGGCGGGCACCGCCGACATCGGCACCGCGAGGCAGACGGCGTCGTGGACGGAGTCACCGTCGGCGTCGGCCGTCCGCGCGTCGCGTCCCGCCGCGGCGTCGGCTGCCACGTCCGGGTCGCGGTCGGCGAACGCGACGCTCGCGTCGACCGGCGCGGCCTCGGCCGAGACGGTGTCGGCGACCCAGCGCCCGATCTCTCCGGCGCCGACCACGAGGAGGTCCATCGGTTACGCGAACGCAGGTGACGCGCCGGTTAAAAGGACTCGCCTCGGGGCGGGTGAGGTCGGCACTGGGACGTACGGCGTCGCCCGCTACCCCTCTGCGCCGAGTCGGCCGATCACGCCCGCGCCGGGCGAGATGGCGCGGACCGCCGGCAACAGCGCGAGCGCGATAGCCAGTTCCAGTCCGCCGACAACGAGGAACGCGGGGGTGTAGCCGAACGCCTCCGTGGCGCTCCCGCCGATGAGGAACCCGGTCAAGAAGCCGAGCGAGCCGAACACGTTGAACAGCCCCATCGCCGCGCCGCGGACCTCCGGCTCGACGAGGTCGGTGACGAGCGCCATCGTCGCCGGGGCCATCAGCGCGCCGCAGACGCCGACCAGCACCATCAGCCCCGCGGCGAGCGGATATACGGGCGCGACGCCGACGCCGATCGTGACCACGCCGTACGCGAGCGAGCCGGCGACCACGGGGAGGAAGCGACCGATCCGGTCGGAAAGCGCACCGAAGGGAGACTGGAGCAGCGCGAACGGGACGAAGAAGAGCGCGAGCGTCGCGCCCGCGCCGGCCGCCGAGCGTCCGAACGTCGCCGGGTCTTGGAAGTAGTAGACGCCGACGAGCGCGAAAAAGCCCGCGGTGAGCCGGTCCACGAAGCCGAACGCGAGCGGCACGAGGAGCCCGGGGGTCGTCCGGGCCCGGGCGAGCACGTCTCGGAGTCTGGCGTCTTCGGACGCTTCGGAGTCGGTCCCCGAGCCGCTCGCGGTGGCCGTCCCCGCCCGGTCGTCGACGGTCGCCGCGAGCAGCCCCGCTCCGGCCAGCACGACCGCGCCGCCGTACACCGGGTACAGCGCGCCGAGGTCGGCGAGCGAGCCGCCGACGACCGAGCCGACCGCGGCGCCGAGGCCGATCGCGAGCCCCGCGGTCCCCATGTTGCGGCCGTTGCCGCCACGGAGGTCCATCAGGAGCGTGATCGAGAGGGAGAACGCGCCGATGGTGAGCGCGCCCCCGACGGCTCTGACGAGGAGCGCGGCCTCGAAGCCGAGTCCGAGCCCCGGCAGCGACGCGAGCGCGACGTACGACGCCGCGCCGCCGAGCGCGCCGGCGACGATCAGCGGGACCCGCGTCCCGAGCGCGTCCGAGAGCGCACCCCAGACGACGGCGAACGTCACGAACGCGCCGAACTCCGCGACGAGGAACCACATCCCGGCGTCGATGCCCGCTGGGGCGCCGAGCGCGACGACGAGGTCCGGCACGCCGGGGTAGAGGAGGACCTGCGAGATCAGCACCGCGAGGACGACTGCGCCGAGGCGACGGCGGTCGCCGGCGTCGGCGGCGGGATCGGCGTCGCTCATCTACTTATAAAACGGGACGAACGGGCAAAAGATCGACGCTCCGGGAGGATCCGTCGGGTGGTCGCGGCGATGTCTCGTCCGTTCCGGGCCGCGGCGGTCGCGGGCGGCTCAGAACTCGGACTCGATCGCCGCGGCGATCGACTGGGCACCGTACCCCTCGACGGGGCTCCCGTTCACGAAGATCGTCGGCGTTCCCTCGACGCCCATCGACACGCCCTCCGACCTGTCGTCCGCGGTCGCCTCTCCGTACGCCGCGTAGCGCGCGTCCGACAGCACCGCACAGGGGTCGACGCCGGCGGCCTCGGCGGCCGCGCCGAGCGCCTCGCCGCTGTAGGACCCCTGCGACTCGTAGGCCGCCTTCGAGAGCTCGAAGAACGCCTCGTCGCCCGATCGAGCGCCGACGCCGCGGGCCGCGCTGGCGACCGGGACCGCCCACCGCTCGTTCACCGGGATGGGGAAGTCCCAGTGTTCGTACCGGATCTCTCCCGGCTCGATATACTCCTCGCGGATCGTCGGGAAGTGGTCGAGGTTGTAGCTCGCGCAGTGTCCGCAGGTGAAGTCCTCGAACGCTTTGACGACCACGTCCGACTCGGGGTCGCCGAGGGCCGGTCGGTAGTCGAGGTTCGGATCCGACGGCTCGGTCAGTTCGCAGTCGTACTCGCCGGTGTCGAGTTCGACGCCGCTGAGGTCGAGGCTGGTACCGCCGCCGCCGCCGAGGCACCCCGCCGCGCCGACGACGCCGACCGACGCCGCACCCGCGATCAGGGACCGCCGCGTCCGTTTCATACCGGCTGCTGGGGGAGGCGCGCACTTAACGACTCCGTGACCGGCCGAGAGTCCGGTCCGGGGAGCGGTCCCGCTCCCGAACGCTTTTGCCGTCTCCTGTCGACCCCCAGGTATGAGCGACTGGGACCTCGACCTGCGGGACGCCGAGGCGAAGATGGACGAGGCGTTCGCGGCGGCCGGCGACGTCGTCCTCGGCGTCTTGGACGGCACGACCGACCCGGAGGAGTGGGTCCGCAGCGTCGATTACGGGAACACGCTGGTGTTGTCGATCGAGGGGGACCTCAACGAGCTCGCCGCCCCCTTCGCGCGCGACGTGAAAGAGATGGACGGCGAGCTGATGCACTTCCGGGGCTTCTTGGTGGTGACCCCGCCGGGCGTGAGCATCGAGGCCGACCGCCTGAGCGACTCCGCCGAGCGAGCGGACGGCGACGCCGACGAGACCGACGCCGACACCGCGGAAGCAAACAGCGGCAACACCGAGACGGACCGGGCCGACGCCGGAACCGATCAGAACTGAGCGGCTCGCTGAGAAAACGGAGCCGTTGACCGTCCGAAACGCCCCGCGAACTCGGCCGGCGCCCGCTACCCCTCGCCGACCATCCGGTCTTCTTCGTCCCACTCGCGCTCGCGAAGCTCGTACTTCTGGATCTTCCCGGTCGCGGTCGTCGGGAGTTCGGCGACGAACTCCACCTCGCCGGGCGTCTTGTAATCGGCGACGCGCTCCCGGACGAAGGTTTTGAGCTCCTCGGTAGTCGCACCCGCGTCGTCGGGGTCGCCGCTCGCGGGGACGACGAACGCCTTCGGCGTCTCGCCCCAGCGCTCGTCGGGCGCGGGGATGACGGCGGCCTCGGCGACGGCGTCGTGTTCGAAGAGGGTGTCCTCCAGTTCGATCGAGGAGATGTTCTCCCCGCCGGAGATGATGATGTCCTTCTTCCGGTCCTGGATCGAGACGAACCCGTCCTCGTCGACGACCGCCAGATCGCCCATGTGGTAGTACCCCTCCAACCGCTCCGAGAACGCCTCCTCGGTGGCCTCGGGTTTGTTCCAGTAGCGGTCCATCACCTGATTGCCGCGGACGACGATCTCGCCGATCGTCTCGCCGTCGGCGGCCACGTCCTCGCCGTCCTCGCCGACGACGCGCACGTCAGTGCCGAGGTAGCCGATCCCCTGCGTCTTCTTGACCGCGAAGCGGTCGTCGGCCATCTCATCGAAGTGCCGCTTCGCGTCGGAGGTGGTGATCAGCGGGCCCGTCTCGGTCGCGCCGTACACGTGTTTGAGGTCCCAGCCGAACTCCTCCTCGACGGTGCGGATCGTCGTCTCCGGCGGCGCCGCGCCCGCGGTGGCGACCCGCACGTCGTTGTCGCCGGTCGTCTCGCCGCCGTGTTCGGCGTAGTGGTCGCCGAGCATGTTGAGGACGGTCGGCGCCGCACAGAAGTACGACACGTCCTCGCTGCGGATCCGGTCGAACGTCTCCGCGACGTCGACCCCGCGGGTACAGACGTGCCGGGCGCCCGCCCCCGTAATCGCGTAGATGTGCCCCCAGCCGTTGACGTGGAACATCGGCAGCGTCCAGAGGTACACGTCGTCGTCGGTGATCTCCTGATGGATCGAGATGAGGTACGCGTGGAGCGTCTCGGCGCGATGGGTGCGACAGACGCCCTTCGGGTCGCCGGTGGTGCCGGAGGTGTAGTTGATCGTGATCACCTCGTCTTCGTCCATCTCCGGGCGCTCGTAGGCGTCGGGGTCGGCGTCGTCGAGCGCCGCGTCGAACGACTCCCAGTCCCCCTCGACCGCGTCGGCGTCGTTCGTGAGGAACGTCTCGGTGGGCACCTCGTCGCGGATCGCCTCGACGTTCGGGGCGTACTCGGCGTCGGCGTAGATGGCGTCGACGCCGGCGTCGGAGAGCATGTACGAGAAGTCGCCCGGGGTGAGCCGGTAGTTCAGCGGCGTGTGAACCGCGCCGACCTGCATCGCGCCGTAGGCGGCCTCCAAGTGGTAGTGGGTGTTCGGGTCCAACACCGCGACCCGGTCGCCCTTCTCGATCCCGCGCGCCTGAAGCGCGGCGGAGAAGCGGTCGGCGCGCTCGCCGAGTTCCGCGTACGTGTATCGCGTCCCGTCGACCGCGAGGACGGCCTCCTCATCGGCGTAGTGGCGCCGCGCCCGGTCCAGAAAGTCTGTCGTCAACAGCGGCTTGTACATCGTCTATCACTATCGATGATGTGTGAAATTGTTTGCGGCCGGCGCAAGGGACGGGCGGTCGCGGGAGCCTTTTCACGGTCGGCCGCCGAGGGATGCGAAATGAGCGACCAGTCCGAAGGGTCGGCGTTCGACGAGGGGTACGTGGTTCCGATCGCGGGGCTGCTGTCGTTCATGTTCGCGCTGATGGCGGGGCTCACCGCGCAGCGGGCGCTCTCCGGCGACCCGACCGACGTCGCCGTGACTGTCGGCTTCGCCCTCGTGGCGGTCCTCGCGCTGCGAATTCGGATGAAGGCCGTCGCGGCCCAGACGAGCGAAGACGGCGAGGCGAGCGAGCAGTGATGGAAACGGGGGGGTTCGCGACGCGACGCGGCCGCTCGGTGCGATCTGACGGGGCCGCTCGGTGCGATCTGTCGGGACGATTCGAGCGCCGGCCGGGGGGACGCGACCGCCGCAGACGCGTGGACGAATCGCACACCGGCGTCGGGATCAGAACCCTTAACAGTCGCACGCGATTGTGCTACGATAGCGGGATGGGATAGCCAGGAGATTCCGCCGGGCTCATAACCCGGAGATCGGTAGTTCAAATCTACCTCCCGCTATCTTCTGTCGACGACAGTGAACGCCGAGCGCAGCGAGGCGTGAACGGCGTCGTCGACGAGATAGCCGCAGCGGAGATTTGAACTAGGGAACGGAGCGGTGCGGAGTGACCGTGGTTCGAATTTACCTTCCGGTGCTTCTGGCAGGCAGCTACCCTCATACTGCCGTCTCCGTCTTCCGGAGCGACGCCACCGAACCCGGAAGCGATTTCCGTCGCGCTGTCGTTTCCTCGGGTATGGATTACGAATCGAGTCTCGACCGCGCGATGGATGAGGTACCGGACCTTGGCGGCTCCGACGAGCGACTGTCGGTTCCCGATCCGGAGTGGCAGAAGGACGGGGCGTTCACCCGCCTGACGAACCTCTCCGGGATCGCGGACGCACTGAGCCGCGACCCCGAGCACGTCCACTCGAAGATCCAGCAGGAGCTCGGCACAGCGGGCCAGTACGAGGACGGCCGCGCACGCTACAGCGGGAACTTCCGCGAGCGCGACTTCCAGGCCGCGATCGACTCGTACATCGAGTCGTTCGTCACCTGCTCGGAGTGCGGCCTCCCCGACACCCGACTGGAGACCGAGAACCGGACGCCGATGCTCCGCTGTGAGGCCTGCGGGGCGTTCCGCCCGGTGGCGAAACAGAACACCTCCAACACCCAGCGACAGGAGGACGCCGTCGAGTCGGGCAACACGTACGAACTCGAGATCGTCGGCACCGGTCGCAAGGGCGACGGCGTCGCCGAGCGCGGCGAGTACACCATCTTCGTCCCCGGCGCGCAGGAGGGCGAGACCGTGACCGCCTACATCAAGAACGTCTCCGGCAACCTCGCGTTCGCCCGCCGCGAGAACTGAATCGGCGCTGCGGACGCCGGCGCTCGCCGTTCCGCTACCCGACTTTTTATGCGCGCGTTCGCACACCTCTGAGCCATGGCCACGCGACTTCCCGATTCGGCCTTCGACGACCGGCTCGCCGCCGTCCGAGACCGGCTCGCCGAGACCGACGCCGACGCCGCGACGTGGGTCGGCGCGACGTCGATAGAGTACCTCACCGGCTTCCACCACATTCAGACGGAGCGCCCGGTCGTCCTCGCGGTGACCGACGACCGCGTCGAGATAACCGTCCCGAGACTGGAGGTCGAGCGCGTCGAGCCGAACCCGCGGATCGACGCCGTCCACCACTACTTCGACTACCCCGGCGGCGAGCCGGTCTCGGTCGCCGTCGAGATGCTGAACGGCCTCGGCGTAGAGACGATAGCCGCCGACGCGGACGGCCCGCCGGGCGTGATGGGGTACGAGGGCCCCGCCTTCTCCGACTCGGTCGACGTGGAGACGCAGTCGTGGGTCGACCGGATGCGATGGGCGAAGTCCGGCGCGGAGGTCGAGCTGATCCGCGAGTCCGCGACGTGGGCGAACCTCGGGCACCGCTACCTCGCCGACTATTCCGAGCCGGACGCGCACCCGGCCACCGTCTCGCAGCGCGCGTCCACCGACGCGTCCCGCGCCATGCTCGACGCGCTCGGGGACGCCTACAGCGTCCGCGTCCGCGGCGACGGCCCGGTCCACGCCGGCTACATCTCCGGCGAGGAGACCGCGCTCCCGCACGGTCACACGCCGAACGAACGACTCTCCGAGGGCGACGTGTTGATCACGGGCGCGAGCGCGAACGTCGACGGCTACCGTTCGGAACTGGAGCGGACGATGTTCGTCGGCGACTACTCCGACGAACAAGAACACTACTTCGAACTGATGCTGGAGGCGCAGACGCTCGCCATCGACGCGCTCGGGCCGGGCGTCCCGGTCGCCGAGGTCGATCAGGTCGTCTGGGAGTACTTCGAGGAACAGGGCGTGACCGATCTGGCGCAACACCACGTCGGCCACAACATTGGGCTCGGCGCGCACGAGCCGCCGTACATCGACCGCGGCTGGGGCGAGCGCTACGACGGCGAGGACGCCGTGATGCGGCCCGGACACGTGTACACGATCGAACCCGGACTGTACACCGACGAGTACGGCTACCGGCACTCAGACACGGTGGCTATCACCGAGTCGGGAACCGAGCAGCTCACTAACTTTCCGCGCGACATCGACTCAAACGTCGTTTGAGGCCGGCCGTCCGCCCGGCTACGCGATCCGGTCGACGACGACCCGGTGGCCGGTGGCGGCGACGTGATCGCGGCTGAGCGCGTCCGCGTCGGTCGCGACGTCGTACAGTCGTTCGAGCGGACACTCGCGACAGACGAGGTGGTATCGCTCGGTGCGGGGAGTGGTGTCCATACTCACCGTACTCCCCCCCGAGGCATAGTTACGAGCAACATACCACCCCGGCAGCATACCACTACCACGCGCACGACGCGGTCGCGTCACCGCGACGTCGGCCGCCGCGACTCGAACCGGTCGAGCGCGACCTCCAGCATGTCCGGACTCACGGGCTGGTACTCCTCGCGTTCGTGTTCCGGCAGGTACTCCCGGACCCCGTTCCACGAGTCGCGGGCGTAGCGGGCGTCGAGGAGGACGCGGATGCCGCGCTCGTCGGGCCCGCGGATGACGCGGCCGACCGCCTGCCGGGCCTTCCGGACCGCGGGGACGGTGAGCGCCGTCTCGAACCCGGACTCGAACCGGCGGTCGTAGGCGGTGATTACCGCCCGCGTCTGCGGTCGCGCCGTGTTAATGATCGGGACGCCACAGACGACGGCGGCCGAGAGCCGGTCCCCGCGGTAGTCGACGCCCTCCGTGAGGGTGCCGCGGAGGCTCGTCACCAGCACCTTCCCGTCGCCGGCGAAGAAGTCGTCCTTCAGCGACTCCGTCTCGCGGTCGCCGGTCGACTCGTCGAGGAGGACGGGCTTGTCGAGGCGCTCCGAGAGCGCCTCGGCCATCCACGTCGCCTCCGCGTAGCTCGGGGTGCCCACGAGGACGTTGCCCTCGCGGCGCGCGACCGCGGCCGTCGCGTCGAGGTGCGCGAGCCGCGTCGGGTTCTCCTCGCCCGGGGCGCCGCGGTTCTGGTGGGTGAACTTCGGCGCGTCGACCGCGAGGCTCGCGCGGTTCTCCGCGGGGAACGAGAGGCCGTACGTCCGCTCGACGACCGGGCGGCCGCGCTCGGCCAAGTGATCGAGCCCGGTCACCTCGCGGAACAGGTCCATCGGCTCCAGCGTCGCGCTCATGAGGACGCCGCCGCCGAACTCGGCGAGGCGGTCGCCGATCGGTTCGCTGGGCAGGCAGTTGTGGAGCGCGAGGCGGCCGTTGTACGCGCGCCGCCACGAGTCCGGCGGCTCCGTCTCGTCGAACGTGCGTTCGAGTTCGATCGCGCGGAAGAAGTCGGTGTGTCCCTCGCGGTACCACGCGTTGAGGGTCCGACCGACGCCGGGGGCCGCGCGCTGCTTGTCCTCGTCTTCGAGCGTGTCGAGGACGCGCTTGACCACCGCGCCGACCTGCTCGGCGCGCGCCCAGACGCGCTCGCCGTACCCCTCGCCGTCGGCCCACTCGGTGATCGCGTCTTCGCCCGGCTCCTCGGGGTCCCGAAGGGGGATCTCGTCGTCGTCGAGTTCGCGCATCGACGCCCGCCAGTCCGGGCGCTCGCGGTCGAGGTGGGCGGTCACGCGCCGGTCGAGTTCGCCGCGGAGGTCAGCGTAGAACTCCCGGACCGTCTCGATCTCCTCGACGGTCACGTCCGCGTCCTCCAGCTCGCCGCGGACCAAGGCGGCGTCGTCGGACTCCGCACCCGCGGACTCGAACGAGAGCGGCTGGACGACGCGGGTGAGCTCGTTCTCCGCGTCCCGGAGGCTCGCGTCGGCGACGGCGTCGCTCACGAGGTCGCGAACCCGCGGTTCGAGCATGTGCGCCTCGTCGCAGACGACGAACGTCGAGTCGTCGAGGAGCGCGCCGGTGAAGGTACCGGTGGTCACCGGGTCGAACGCGTGGTAGTAGTTGCCGATAACGACCTCGACCTCGGGGACGAGCGCGCCCATGATCGAGTGCGGACACGAGCCGTGGCCCGCGGCGAGCCGGACGAGTTCGTCGGCGTCGACGTGGCCGAGTTCAATCATGTCAAACGGGACCGCCTCCGCCGGGTCGCCGTCGTCGGGGAGGTCGTCGAGGAAGCCGGCGTAGAACGGACAGAACTCGACGTCGTCGTACTCCTCGGTGTCGGGACGATACGGGGTCGGCTCGCCGTCGACGGAGAGGTAGTCGGCGTCGGGCGCGTTCCCCGCGCCGGACGCGTCGCTCGCGTCGGTTCCCGAGTCCATGAGCCCGACCTGCTGGCTCCGGGCCTCGCTCACGAGGTTCGAGGTCGTCGTCGCGCCGCCGTCGCCGACGAGGTTCCGGGTGCGCTCGCGGAGCCCCTCGCAGCGCTCATACACGTTCTCTCGGTCGATCCCGCCCCGGTTCTCCCGGGCGTACGGGCAGACGTCCGCCTTGCCGACGAGGGTGAGCCCCGAGACGGGGTCGTAGTCGCTCGGGAGGTTGTCGTTCACCGTCCGCAGGTCCGTCTCGAACTGGCGCAGCTGCTGTTTGACGCTGGTGAGGACGAAGACGCGCTCGAAGTCGGAGTCCGGGTCGCGGACGCGGTCGAGCCCGGCGGTGAGCGCCAGCATCGTCTTCCCCGTCCCGCAGGCGCCCTCCAGCGCGAGGAAGCCGCCGTCCGCGGCGGCGTCGACGGCGGCGTCGATGCCGTCGGCCTGCTCGGAGTAGGGTTCTGGATGGCCGAAGAAGTCGGCCCACGGGGGCGAGTCGGTCACGAGAGCGAGTTACGCGCCATCCGATTTAAACGCTTCATCCCCCGCCGCCGGGTCGCTGTTGACGTGGTCGACGCGCCGCTGCCGGGATGCGAAGGACGCGGGGGCGACGGTGCCTCACTCCACGATATCGTGGAGGTCGGAGAGCCGGTCGATCTCCCAGGTCGGCCAGACGTTCAGTTCCCAGTCGCGGCGGTGGGGACGGCGGATGAACGCGGAGTCGATCCCGGCGTTCTCGGCGGCGCGCACGTCGGACTCGTTATCGCCGACGAACAGGGCGTTGTCCGCGTCGAGGTCGCCGAGCGCCTGCTCGATGTAGTGGGGGTTCGGCTTGCGGAGCTGGAGCGAGTGGATCGTCGGCTCGCGGCCGTACGCGGCGCCCATGCGGTCGAAGCCGTCGAAGTGGTCGACGAGGAAGTCGACGGTCGCCTGCTGGTTCGACGAGACGATCCCCATCTGGACGTCGAGGTCCTGGAGCTCGTCGAGATCGTCGTACGGGGTCTTGCGTCCCTGGCGGGCCTCCTGCTGTTGGGCCCGCGACACCACGTCGTCGCGCGTCCGCCAGAACGACCCCGGATCGAGGTCGTACGTCTGACAGACGGTGCCGACGCTGCCGGGGGTCGCACCGATGGTCATCTGCTCTACGTCGTCCGGATCGGGCTCCTCGACGCCGCACTCCTCGAACGCGTTCCGGGTCGCATCCCGGAGCACGTCGAAGCGCGTGCGGCCCACGAGGACACCGTCGTTGTCGAACACGACGGTATCGTACGTCATAGCCTCTATTCACGGCCGGCAGGTATAAGCGTTTCAGTGACGGTCTCAGCGGCGAGAATCGTCTCGAAGCGCCCGCCGCGCTCCGATCGACGGGAGATAGCGTGCGGTTTTACGACCCGGCCGACCGTGCCGCGAGCCATGCGCGTCAGCGTCATCGGCGGCAGTTCGGTCGACGGGGAGACGGCAGCGGTCGCGGCGGCGCTCGGTGAGCGGCTCGCGAAGCGTGGCCACGTCGTCGTCTGCGGCGGCCTCGGCGGCGTCATGGAGGCCGTCTGTCGCGGCGCCCGCGCGGCCGACGGCGAGACGATCGGGATCCTCCCGACGAACGACTGCGAGGACGCGAACCCGCACGTCACGGTGCCGATCGCGACCGGCATGGGCCACGCACGCAACGCGCTCGTCGTCATGAACGGCGACGCCGCGGTCGCGGTCGACGGCGCGAGCGGCACGCTCTCTGAGATCGGGCTCGCCCTCGCGCAGGGCCGTCCGGTGGCCGGACTCGACACGCACGACGTCGACGGCGTCGAGCCCGTCGATTCGCCCGCGGCGGCGGTGGCGTACGTCGAGCGGACCGCGGGAGCCGACTGAAGCCGGTCAGTCGTCGAACTCGACGCCGGTTATCTCGAACCTGGCGCCGCCGCGCGATCCGTCCGAGACGGCGACCTCCCACCCGTGGGCGCTGGCGACCTCCGCGACGATGTTGAGCCCGAACCCGGTCCCGTTCGCGTCCGTCGTGTACCCCACCTCGAACACGCGCTCGCGCTCCTCGGCGGGGATTCCCGGGCCGTTGTCCGCCACGAAAAACCCGGACGGGAGGACGGCGCCGGCGCGCGTCGTCGTGTACATGGGAGAGATGTCGCCGACGACCACGGTCACGTCTCCGCCGCCGTGGTCGACCGCGTTCCGAAACAGGTTCTCCAACAGCCGCTTCAGCCGGCCCCTGTCCGCGAGGATTCGCCGGTCCGTGTCGACGACGAGCGTCGCGTCGCCGCTCGCGACGTTCGCCCAGCACGTGTCGGCGAGGGCGGACAGCTCGACCGGTTCGAGTTCCCCCGGCTTCTCGCCCTGCCTCGCGAGCGTCAACAGGTCGGTTATCAGTTCGAGCGTCCGGTCGACCGCGGACGCCGCGGCGTCGACGTGCCCGAGGTCGTCCTCGCTTCGCGCCATTTCGAGCCGCCCCTGCGCGACGTTGAGCGGGTTCCGCAGGTCGTGGGAGACGCCGTGAACGAACCGTTCGAGTCGGTCGTGTTGTCGCTCCGCCTCCGCGACGGCGCGGGCGGACGCGACGGCGTTCGATATCCGGTGGACGAGGACGGGCGTCCGGTCCGAGTCGGCGTGCGCCCGGGCGACGTCGGTGGCGCCCGCCTCGAACGCCTCGGCCACGACCGACGCCTCGATCGGTTCGACGGGGCAGAACACGACCGGGAGAGACGGATGGCCGTCGCGGACCGCCTCGACGGCTGGGAGGCCGGTCGGGTCTGCGGGCCGGCCGACCGCGACCAGACAGTCGACCGGCGAGTCTCGGAGGATGTCGAGGGCCGCGTCGACCGCCGCGACCGGTTCGACGGCGAAGCGGTCGTCGGCGCGCTCCAGCGACGCCTTGAGCTCCGCCGCTCGGTCCCGCGTACTCCCCACGAGGACGACAGCGATCGAACTTCCAAGAGTGGACATCGCGGAGGCCTCTCTCTGAACGCCCGTCCGCCTGATCCATAAACGTTAGCGGGAACACGTCGGTCGAAGAACTCGTTCCCGGCGTCGCGCGCCGCTCGTGGTCCGCTCAGGCGAGCCGGTCGGTCGTCGTCATAGATCGATCTGACGGTCGCTTCTGAAAAAGTTCGGAGGATCCGGCGTGATAGGCGCCGCTGTGGTCACGTCCCTGCCCACTGGCCGAACCGGGTCCTCGGCCCACAGGAGCCGATAATTAGATGTAATTAAGATTTATTGGGACGGAGCGAGACGGGTTCGGCAATGAGCGAGTACACCACGATTTCCCTGCGGAAGGAGTTCGTCGCGGACGTCGAGGAGTACATCGAGGACGAGCCGTTCGGCTCGGTCAAGGAGTTCGTGAAACACGTGGTCGTACAGGAGATGGAGTCCGAGGAGGGGATCTCCAACGCGGAGGCGAAACAGATCGCCCAGCGGCTTCAGGACTTGGGGTACATGGAATGAGCGGGCGACACGAAGCGACCGGGGTGACGGGTCTCGACGGCGTCGACCGCGCCGATCTGCTCCTGCTCGCGATCCCGCTCGCGTTCTGCGCCGTGTACGCGGTCGGGTCGCTCATCACTCGCGGATACACGGTGCCGGTCGCGGGTGCGTCGCTCGCGGCCGCAGCGTTCGTGGCCGACGGGCTCTTTTGGCACCCTCCGAACGAGGCGTGACGGCGGTCCCGCTCCGGAGACGGTAATCGACAAAAACGACTTCTCCGACCTCCTCGCCCCTCTTACCAGGTGTCGTGGAACGTGTCGAACTCGATCGAGTCGAGCGGCTTCTCGCCGATAGCGGCCTTGTACTCGCCGGGGGTCAGCATCGGCTTGTGGAACCGCGGGCCGTCGTCGGTCGTGATCCGGGGACAGCCGGTGTTGACGAACGCGTCCATGTCGAAGTTCCGCAGGCGGTCCGGCGTCACCTCGTCCATCGTGATCAGGTAGGCGTTCTCGTTGTTGTCGACGATCTCTTGGGCCTTCTCCCAGCGGCCCTGCCCGATCTTCGTACAGAAGATGACGCCCCACTTCTCGGCGTCCATCGCCTTGTGGACCGAGGCGTAGCGCTGCTTGAGGAACTGGTCGTGTTCGGCGACCGAGACGGCGTTGTTGACGGGGTCGGCGATGACGACGCGCTTGTCCGGGTGTTCCATCGCGAGCCCGACCGGGTGGAACTTCCCGCCGCCGACGTACAGCACCTGCTCGGCGTCGATGTCCGCGGAGGCGTAGTTACAGCCGAGCACCTGTCCCTCCTTCGTGAGCCGGTCGTCGCCCCGACGAGTGTGGACCTCGTAGCCGCGTTCCTCCAGCCAGTCGGTCATCTCCTCGAAGCGGTTCATGTGCTGGGCGGTCGTGACGAGCCCCACGTCGGCGTCCTCCTCCGGGGGCGTCAGCTCCTCTTCGAGGGCGTCCTCCATGATCGGGAAGGGGTCGACGTTCGAGAAGAGGGGGACGTAGACGATGCTGTCGGACTCCTTCATCGGCGTGTGGCCGAAGTGGACGAACACGTCCGTCCGCCGCATCAGGTACGTGTCGAGGTCGCAGGCGCCGTAACAGGGCTGCCCGGAGAGCATGAAGGTCACGTCGTCGGGGGCGACCTCGCGGAGGTCGTCGGCGACCTTCGGTCCGCGGCGCTTCAGCCCTTCCGGGAACTGGAGGCCGACCTTCGTCGCGTCGCGCTCCTCGATGGCCTCGAGAATCCGATCGAGCTCGTAGTCCCACTCGCGGTCGTGTTTCAGGGCCATCCCCGTCTTCGTGAGGTCGCCCTCCGTGGAGCCGCTCATATTGGACGGATTGTGCGGCAGGACGGTTAAACAGCGCGTTCGACGACGGATGATGTAACCGCTCCCGGTTACCGGTGTCGGGGGCGACGGCGTTGGCCGGTGTACGCTCTCGCCGTGCGTCCTCGTATCCCTGCCGCGGTCGACGAACCTAACGGCCGTCCCCGCCAACGAACGGTCGATGACCGACATTCCGCTCGAACACGTCCACGTCGCGCCCGACGACGGGGCCGACAGCGAGCCCGCGCCCGCCGTCTTCGTCCTCCACGGCCGCGGCGCCGACGAGGAGGACCTGCTCCCTGTCGCGGCCGAACTGCCGGACGAACTCCACGTCGTCAGCCTTCGTGCGCCCGACCCGCTCCAGGGCGGGTACACGTGGTACGAACTCGACCTCTCGGCAGGTGGACTGGAGTCGAGTCAGCCCGACGCCGAGGACTTCCGGCGGAGCCTCGACCTGATCGTCGAGAGCGTCGACGCCGCGGTCGACGCCTACGGGCTCGACGCCGACCGGATCGGGCTGCTCGGGTTCAGTCAGGGCGCGATCACGAGCCTCTCGCTGCTGCTGGAGGAGCCCGACCGCTACGCGTGGGTCGTCGCGCTCCACGGCTACCTCGCGGCGTCGTACGCATCCCTCGACCCGGACGGGATCGAGAGCAAGCCGGTCTTCGTCGGTGCGGGTGCCGGCGACCGGGTGATCCCCGAGTCGCGGACGACGGCGGCCGTCGACCGACTCGAAGACGTCGGCGCAGACGTCGCGAGCGGGAGCTTCCCCGGGGGCCACGGCATCGGCCCGCAGGAGCTGGAAGCGGTCGTCGAGTTCGTCGCGGCGCGCGCGGTGTAGCGGGCGCCGGAAACCGTTCTTGAGCCCCGGCTCCGGCAGGTTCAAACCGCTCGGCCACGATGTTCGGACATGAGCGTTGAACAGGTCTCCATCGAGGACCTCGGCCGAGAGCTCGGCGAGCGGATCGCCGAAACGCCGGAGTACGAGCGCTTCGAGGAGGCGAGAGCCGCGGTCCAGCGCGACGAGGACGTCCAAGAGCGGATCGACGAGTTCGAGCAGCTGCGCGCGGAGTTCATGCAGGCCCGACAGACCGGGCAGGCGACGAACGACGGGCTCCAGCGCGTCCAAGAGGCCCAAGACGAACTCCACTCGATGCCGGTGATGAGCGAGTACCTCGACGCGCAAGACGAGCTCGAGGACACGCTCGAAGCGGTCAACGAGGCCATCTCCGAGCCCCTCGCCGTCGACTTCGGCGGCGAGGCCGGCGGCTGCTGTCAGGACTGACGACGGCCCGAATCCGCCGTCGCGGCGAACCGGGCACCGAACCGCGAGCGTTTTTCGACCGACTCCTTATATCGGATCCCGACCCACGCCCGCCGTGATAGCCGTCGCCGGCGGCAAGGGCGGAAGCGGAAAGACGACGACCACCCTCGGGCTCGCCCGCGCGCTCTCGCGGCGCGGCGCGCCGGTGGTCGCGGCCGACGCCGACTGGGACCTCCCGAACCTCGCGCGGCTGGCCGCGGAGACGAACCCCGAATCCCCGACGGCGACCGGAGCCGAGGACTCGGTCCCTGCCGACCGTCACACCGACGGGACGGGCGCGCGGACCGTCCTCGACGCGGTCCGCGGGACGGAGCCGGTCCGTCCCGGTCGCTCGTCGCCGGCGGTGCTCGCGGGTCCCGACGCGCCGCGGTCGGTCGACGCGAGCGCGGCGCTCGACGCGCTCGACGGCGCGACGCCCGACGGTGCGCCGGTGTTGCTCGACAGCCCGGCGGGCGCGTCGCCGGACGTGGCCGCGCCCCTGCGGGCGGCGGACCGGGCGCTGATCACGACGCCGCTGCGGCGCGCAGCGCTCCGCGACGCCGCGAAGACGGCGGCGATCGCCCGCCGGCTGGACTGTCCGCCGGTCGGAGCGGTCGTGGTCGGCGAGACGAGCGTGCCGGATCGGGTGGCGACGCTGCTCGACTGTCCCGTTCTCGGCGCGATCCCCGACGGGGGGGCCGCTCCGCTGTCCGACCCGAGCGTCCGGAGCGCGTACGACGACCTCGCCGCGCGGTTGGGCGAGACCGCGGCGGCGAGCGGGTGGCAGATCGCGTGAGGATCGCACCTACCCGCGGCGCCGAAACGGTGGACGACGGCGTCGCGAGCGGCCGAGAGGGCCGCCATCGACAGACCCAAGCGTCCACGGGCGACAGCGATCGTATGGAGACGCTTCCGACTGGGATCTCGGTGCTGGACCGACAGTTCGGCGGAGGCCTCCCGAGCGGCAGCGTCGTCGTGGTGAAGGCGAACCCCGACAGTCAGTCCGAACTCATTCTGAACCGGTTCGCCCGGGTCCGGCAGTGCCGCTACCTGACGACGGTCCGGTCCGCGGACGCGGTGGCGGCAGCGCTTAGCCGCGACGGCGACGAGGAGACGACCGTCGAGGCCGTCGAGGACGGCGGCGACTTCGACGAGGCGGCGTCGCTGACCGCCGACCTCCCCGAGGAGGGCACGCTGATCGTCGATTCCGTGGAGCCACTCGAGGAGAGCGCGTCCCCGACGGCGTACGCCGAGTTCCTCGACGGCGTGCGCTCCCGGGTGACCGACGCCGGCGGCGTCGCGGTACTCCACGCGCTCCGCGGCGGGGAGGACCCGCGGACGCGACGCGTCACGGAGCAGGTCGCGGACGTGGTGTTCGACCTGCGCACCACCGTCACCGGGACCGAGATCGCGAACCGCCTCATAGTCTCCAAGTTCCGGGGCGGCGCCGCCCTCGAAGAGCCGCTGAAGCTGAAGCTCACCGACGAGGTCGCCGTCGACACGAGCCGCGACATCGCCTGAGTCGGTCCTTCGTTCACGCACCGAGCCTACAGCACGGCGGAGGCGCCGAGGACGACGACGCCGACGACGGCCGCCGCGACCGCCCAGTTCCGCGCGGTGTCGAACGATCCGTACGGCCCGCCCTTCCGCGAGAAGAGGTACAGTGCGTACACGGCGAGCGGCGCGAGCGTCGGGAGCGTGGCGACCGAGACGACGCCGGTGAGACTCGACAGCAGCGCGATCGCGACCGTCGCCGCGCCCGCGATCCCGGCGACGAGCGCGTCCTCGCGTGCCCGTTCGATCTCCATACCCGGTGTGGGCGCATCGGCGGGCAAAAGGGATTCGTTCGGCCGTCGGAGCGGTCGCTCGTCGGGAGATAAAAACGGCAGAACCGGGAACCGAGAGAAGCGGGGTCGACTACTCCTCGTCGATCTCGTCGACGATCTCGTCGGCGTCGACGTCGACGTCTTCGAGCGCCTCCTCGATGTCGACGTCGCCCGCGCCGGCGCCGCCCATGCCGCCCATCATGCCGCCGAGACCGCCCATGCCGCCGCCCTCGATGACCTCCTCGATCACGACGCGGTCGAGATCGAGACGGTCCATGAGGTCCTGCGCGATCTGCTGTTTCTGGAACATCCACTGCTGGTTCATCTGCATCGCCTGCGTCGCCGTGACGTAGAGGACGTCCTTCTCGACCTCCTCGGTCTCGACGGACTCCTCGCCGTCGTCGTCCTCGGTGACGGTCTCCTCCTCCTCGGTGACCGTCTCGATGCGGACCTCCGGCGCCTCCTGGAGGTACATCCCGAGCATGCCCGACGCCTGCTCCTCGCGGTCGTCGATGGCTTCGAGGATCTCGTACTCGTACTCGAGGTCCTCGCCGGCCAGCGGGTGGTTGAAGTCGACGCGGGCGCGGCCGCCGATGATCGTCTCGAGGTGGCCCTGCTGGTTGTCGATCTGGACCTGCGCGCCGGGGTAGCGCTCGTCTTCGGGGATCTTGTCGGCCTTGACTGTCTCGACCTCGTCGGGGTCGTACTCGCCGAAGGCGTCCTCGGCGGGGACGTCGACCGTGCCCTCGTCGCCGACGGCGCCGCCGACGAACGCCTCCTCGACGGAGGGGAACACGTGGCCGGCGCCGAGCGCGATGATGCGGGGCTCGAACTCGTACTCGTCGGTGTCGATCTCGGCGTCCTCGGCCGTCTCCTTGTCCGTCGTGTCGATGACGCGGTCGTCGTCGGCCGTTCGGATCGTGTACGCGACGCGGACGAAGTCGCCGTCTTCGAGTCCGCCGGCGTCAGTCTCGGTCTCGGTCTCCTCGGCCTCGGCGGCCGCGTCCGCTTGCTCCTGATCGCTCATACCTGAAGGTCTCCTGTTACACCCTTAAGAAGCACGGTTCGGGCCGAAGCCAGCCGACGAGCGGGCGATAGCGGCGGTTCAGCGGCCGACGCGCCGGCGCACGGGCCGCGGGGGCTCGTCGCGGAACTCCGCTGAGTCCCGCGCCGCTTATGAACGCCCCGGTCGCATCCCCGGGCATGTACGAGGTCGAGATCAAGGTCCCGGCCGAGTTGGACGCGACGCGGGAGCGCCTCCGCGAGGCCGGCGCCGAGCGCGTCGCCGCCAAGCGACAGCGCGACACCTACTACGACGCGCCGCACCGCGAGTTCGCCGAGACCGACGAGGCGCTCCGGATCCGACGCGAGACGCCGCTGTCGGACGGCGACGGGTCAGGAGAGGGAGACCGCGACGGGTCGGCGGAAGGGGGCGCCGACCCCGCGGCGACGGTCACCTACAAGGGCCCGCTCCTCGACGAGGCCTCGAAGACCCGCGCCGAACACGAGACGGGCGTCGACGACGGCGAGGCGCTCGCCGCAGTGCTGTCCGGGCTCGGCTTCGAGCCGGCCGCGACGGTGGAGAAGAAGCGCGATTTCTGGGCGTACGACGGCTTCACGGTGACGCTCGACGCCGTCGCCGGGCTCGACGAGTACGTCGAAATCGAGCGCGCCGTCGAGTCGGAAGGCGAGGTCGACGCGACCCGCGAGGCGGCGATCGAGGCGCTCGACCGACTCGGCCTCGACGCCGGCGATCAGGTGCGGACCTCGTACCTCGGGCTGCTGCTCGCCGACGAGGACGACTGACGGCCTCAGTCGCTCTCGTCACCCTCCGGCCGCTTCTCGGAGAGGACGGTGCGCTCGAACTCGCAGACGAGGACGTCGTCGTCCCCGTCGACGACCTTGAACGCCTCCACGCGCATGGTGACGACGCCGCGCTCGCCGTCGCTCGTCTCGCGCTTGTCGGTCACCGTCGACCGCGCGCGGATCGTATCGCCGTGGAACACCGGGTTCGGGTGTTCGACCCCGTCGTACGAGAGGTTCGCGACGATGGTCCCGTCGGTCGTCTCGGGGATCGAGACCCCGACCGCGAGCGACATGGTGTACAGCCCGTTCACCAGTCGCTCGCCGAACTGGGTCTCCCCGGCGAGGTCGGCGTCGAGGTGGAGCGGCTGCTGGTTCATCGTCATGTCGCAGAAGCGCTGGTTATCGGCCTCGCTGATCGTCCGGCGCTTCGCGTGGTCGATCGTCTCGCCGACCTCGAACTCCTCGTAGTACAGTCCGGGCATGGCCCGTCCGTCGCCCGGCGCCGTGAAATCGGTACCGCTCTCGGGGCCGGCGGATTTTAGCCGCCCGCCCGCGGAGCCGGATACATGCCACGCCGAAGTCTACTGTTCTCGCCCGGCGACAGTCCTGACCTCATGCGGAAGGCGCCCGGCGCCGGCGCCGACGTGATCTGTTTCGACCTCGAAGACGCCGTCGCCCCCGGGCGGAAGGACGAGGCGAGGGCGGCGGTTCGCGAGGTGCTGGCGGGTCCCGACTTCGACCCGGACGCGGAGGTCTGCGTCCGGCTGACCGCCGAGTCGCCCGCGGCCGACCTCGACGGCGTGTTGGGGAGCGACGCCAACGGGAGCGACGACATCCGCCTCGACGCGGTGATGCTCCCGAAGGTGGAGGCGGCCGACCGGGTCGAGCGCGTCGCCGAACTGTGCGCCGAGCGCGGGCGCGACGCGGCCGTGTTCGCGCTCGTCGAGACCGCGGCGGGGGTCCTCTCGGCCCGGGAGATAGCGGCCGCGGACGCGACCGACGCCCTCGTGTTCGGCGCGGAGGACCTCGCCGCCGACGTGGGTGCGACCCGGACCGACGAGGGGACGGAAGTGCTGTACGCCCGCGAACACGTCGTCCTCGCGGCGAGCGCGGCCGACGTCGACGCGGTCGACACCGTGTACACTGACTTCTCCGACGAGGACGGGCTCCGAGAGGACGTGGCGTTCGCACGCCGGCTCGGCTACGACGGGAAGCTCGCGATCCACCCGGCGCAGGTGGCGCCGATCACCGAGGCGTTCACCCCGGACCCGGAAGAGGTCGAGTGGGCCGCGGCCGTCCTCGACGCGCGCGACGAGGCGGAGCGCGAGGGGCGCGCCGTCTTCCAGGTCGACGGCGAGATGATCGACGCGCCGCTGATCGCGCAGGCGGAGCGCATCCTCGACCGAGCGCCCGACGGCGACCGGTGAGGCCGGTGGACGCGGCCACTATGGGGCCGTCCGTCACAGTTAACCACCGGCCACCAGAGGTGGAAGTATGTCTTCTGAGGCGAACCCGTTCGAGAGTCTGCGAGAGCAGGTGGACGACGCCGCGGCGGTCGTCGACGCCGACTCGGGCGTCATCGAGCGGCTGAAGAAGCCGGAGCGAGTGCTGGAGACGAACCTGACGTTCGAGCGCGACGACGGGTCGCTGGAGACCGTCCGCGCGTACCGCTCGCAGTTCAACGGCGACCGGGGGCCGTACAAGGGCGGGATCCGCTATCACCCGGGCGTCACCCGCGACGAGGTGAAGGCGCTGTCCGGGTGGATGGCGTACAAGTGCGCCGTCGTCGACGTCCCGTACGGCGGCGGGAAGGGAGGAATCGCGATCGACCCGGCCGACTACTCCGAATCCGAACTGGAGCGGCTCACCCGCGCGTTCGCGACCGAACTCCGCCCGCTGATCGGCGAGGACCGAGACATCCCCGCGCCGGACGTCAACACCGGCCAGCGGGAGATGAACTGGATCAAAGACACCTACGAGACGCTGGAGAACACCACCGCACCCGGCGTCATCACGGGGAAGGCTCTCGACTCCGGCGGCAGCGAGGGTCGCGTCGAGGCGACCGGTCGCTCCGTGGCGCTGTCGGCCCGCGAGGCGTTCGACTGGCTCGACCGCGACCTCGCGGGCGCGACGGTCGCCGTCCAAGGGTACGGCAACGCCGGGTCGATCGCCGCCGCGCTGCTCGACGACCTCGGGGCGAGCGTGGTCGCGGTGTCCGACTCCTCGGGCGGCGTCCACGACCCCGACGGCCTCGACCCGCGCGACGTGAAATCGCACAAGGCCGAGACCGGGTCGGTGAGCGGCTACGCCGGCACCGACGCGCTCACGAACGACGAACTGCTCACGCTCGACGTCGACTGTCTCGTGCCGGCCGCGCTGGAGAACGCGGTGGACGCCGACCTCGCGGCGGACGTCGGTGCCGACCTGATCGTCGAGGCCGCGAACGGTCCGCTCACGCCCGACGCCGACGACGTGCTCGCCGAGCGTGACGTCCACGTCGTTCCCGACATCCTCGCGAACGCTGGCGGCGTCACCGTCTCGTACTTCGAGTGGGTCCAGAACCGCCAGCGGTTCAGCTGGACCGAGGAGCGCGTCAACGAGGAGCTGGAACGGGTGATCACGGACGCGTTCGACACGCTCGTCGACACCTACGAGTCGAACGAGGTCCCCAACCTCCGCACCGCCGCGTACGTCGTCGGCACCGGTCGGATCGTGGACGCGTACGATCAGGCCGGTAACTGGCCGTAGCGGACCGTTTCAGCCGATTCAAGGATCGACGCCGAACTACTCCAGCCGCGCGTCGCGGATCTCGACGTGCCCGCGGTCGCCCTCCCACACCGCGTCGTACGTCAGGTCGATGCGCCGGCCCATGTGCGGCCCGTCGACGACGTACGTCTCGAACTCGCCGCCCTCGCCGAGCGGGTGAACGCCGTACTCCTCGCGGAGCGCGAGCAGGTCGTCGAGCGCCTCCGCGTCGTACCGCCGCCCGAGCCACGACTCGTCGAGCCCGTACGCCGCCACCTGAACGATCCGGATCTCGAAGCCCGCGTCGAACATCGCCTCGGCGAGTTCGACCGGGTCCCGCTGCCACAGCGGTGCGAAGAGGTCGATCTCGAGCCGGTCGCACATCGCCTGAATCCGGCTCGTCTGGAACTCGCTCTCGACGGCGCCGGCCGTGACGCCCGCGAGGTCGACATCGTCCGCCGCGGCTATCTCCCGCAGCGCGGCCTCCATCGGCTCCAGTTCGGCGTCGCCCTGCGCGCCCGCGTCGTCGACGTCGTCCGCGCCGAAGTCGTCGGGCGACACCTCGACGAGTTCGATCCCGACGCTCTCGGCCGCGAGCGCGGCCAGCTCCGTCGCCGGCGTGTGGTACATGTACGAGTCGCCGGCGGGGTGGACGGTCAGCAGTCGCGAGACGTCGAGCCCCTCCTCGAGGGCGCGGTACAGCGCCCACGAGGAGTCTTTCCCGCCCGAGAAGAGGCTCACCCAGTTGCTCATGAGCGGGAGAGGGAGTCGCGCGGATAAAGGGTCGGCGGTCGGCCCGCGGCGGCCGTGTTCGGCGGAGTACGCACCGGCGGGGCCGCGTACCGCGTGCGACGCGAGGTCGGACGCGACGAGCGCGCCGCCTCAGTCCGAGATGAACTCGTTGTCGCGCCAGTTGACGCCGCCGTCGCCCTCGCCGGCGCCCTGTGGGCTCTCGACGACCTCGATGCTGGCCGGACGCGGCTCGCCCTCGACGATCCGCGTCGCCTCGAGCTCGTCGTCCTCTTCGGTGA
This sequence comes from Halorubrum californiense DSM 19288, assembly GCF_000336875.1. GTDB lineage: Archaea > Halobacteriota > Halobacteria > Halobacteriales > Haloferacaceae > Halorubrum > Halorubrum californiense. The sequence goes on from NZ_AOJK01000073.1 coordinate 93,910, forward strand.
TCGCGGTCAGCGTCCCCTTCTCGGAGAGCGTCGCGATCTTACGGAGGACGCGGAACATCGGGTACTGGAGCGCGGAGTTCTGGAGAACGGTCTCGCGGTCGCCCTTGAAGCAGGCGAACTCGACCAGCTCGGAGGGGATCTCCTCTTCCTCGTCGTCCATCCACTGCGGGCCGCCGGCGCGGGGTGGCTCTTCTTCCCAGACGCGGGTCTCCGTGACCGACGCCTTCAGCTGCGCCGTGGGCGTGTACTTGCTGATCGACTCGTCGTCGGACAGGGCCTTGATGATGAGTGTGTTGTTTCGACGCGTGATGTCGATGTCGTCGATCTCCTGCGGTAGATCGGGATCTTCGTCGAAGTACGTCTCTACGTCTTCGAGTGGCAGTTCGAGCGTCGAATGAAGTCGGAACACGCGGCCTGTCATTGTTTGTGGAATGCGGTGGGGTCGAACCGGTGGTCACGGCGGCAGCGGCGACTGCTGCACCTACCTTACGTAGGCACCGTGGGTTTATATGGACTGCCCTTCGAGGTGTGAGGATCGGTGTGACGAGCGCACACGCCGCGTCACGGACTCGGGTCGGAGCGCGAGGCGATCTCCGCCCTCACTCGGCGCCGAGTTCGGCCGCGAGCTCGCCTCGTTCGTCGAGTTCGCCGAGCACGTCGCTGCCGCCGACGAACTCGCCGTCGACGAACGTCTGCGGGATCGTCTCCCAACCGCTGTGGGACTCCAGCGCCTCGCGGTACTCCGGCAGCGCGGGCAACACGTCGACCGTCTCGAACTCCTCGACGTGCTGGGAGATCAGCTCGACGGCGCGCTGGGAGTAGCCGCACTGCGGCATCAGGCGGTTCCCCTTCATGAAGAGTACCACGTCGTTGTCGGCGAGAACCGTCTCGACGCGCTGTTCGATCTCTTCGGCGTCGGCGTCCGCTTCGGGGCTGAACGTCATACAGCGCTGTACGCGTCGCCGACGCAAATGGGTTCCGCACGGGTACGGCGGGGCGGGCCGGCCGGCGACCGGCTGGCTGCCCCGGCTTACTCCTCGCGGTCGACGCGAACCACGTCGACGAGCGAGTAGACGGGGACGCCGTCGATGTCGTCGTACCCCATCTTGTCGACGAGGACGACGCAGGCCACCGGCTCGCCGCCCTGCTCGCGGATCGCGTCGATCGACTCCCGCATCGTCGTCCCCGAGGTGATGATGTCGTCGACGACGTAGCAGTCGCGGTTCCGGATCGCGGCGAAGTTCCGCGAGAAACCGCCGCCGTGCTCGTCGATGTCCCCTTCCTCCCACTGGTGTTTCGCGGGCGCGTACGTCCCGAGGTCGGTGTCGAGCCGGTCCGCGACCGCGGTCGCGAGCGGCGCGCCGGCCTTCTCGATGCCGACCGTCAGGTCGACTTCCTTCCCCTGTTTGGCCAGCAGGTCCGCCATCGCGCTCGCCGCGTAGCCGAGGCGCGTCGAGTCGCGCCCGAGCGCCGACCAGTCGACGTGGATGTCGGCCGACGCCGTCGCGTCCGCGGGCGCTTCCCCCGCCTCGGCGCCGCCGCTGCGCTCGACCAGCCAGCTCGCCGTCTCGCGGGAGACGTTCAGTTCGTCCGCGATCTCTCCCTTCGAGAGCCCCCGCTCGGCGAGCTCGGCCGCGCTGTCGATGAGGTCGTCAACGTTCTTCATACGCGATAAATTCGACCGCCGTTTTAATAGTCGTGTCGTCATCCGCGAACGCGGCTTCGAACTCGTCGAGCCCGTGGATTCCCGTCACGAGATCGCCGAGGAACTCCGCGGAGAGCCCCGAGAGGGACTCGACGGCGGACTCGAAGTGGCCGTACCCGGAGTTGACGCTGCCGACGAGCGCCTTGTTGTGGAGGACGAACTCGCGGTGGAGCCGGCCCCCGTCGATCTCGAACTCCCAATCTCCCGGGACGCCGAGGAGCGCGCCGACCCCGTTCGGAGCGAGGGCCTCGATCGTCTCGAAGGCGTGCGGCGCGTGGCCGGTCGCCTCGAAGACGAGGTCCATCGGCTCGTACGCCTCCGGCACGTCTGGGATCGCGGTGTCGTTCGAGTTCACGTACGTCGCTCCCAGCGACTCGATGATGTCGATGGTGGGGTCGGGGCGCTCGCGCCGCCCGAGACAATAGATCCGGTCGAACGACTCGTCGAGGGTCGCGACCGTCAGCAGTCCGAGCGACCCGTTCCCTAACACGAGCGCCGACTCGGGCTCCCAGCCGAACGCCGACCGGCTGGCGTACGCGTGTTCGATCGCCTTCTCGGCGATCGAGATCGGCTCCACGAGGAACCCCCACTCCGCGAGCGCCGACGGAATCTCGACGAGGAACTCCGCCGGGCTGGTAAAGTATTCGGCCATGAACCCGTGTGCGCCGACGATGCCGCGCTCGTGGTACTCCCCGTCCGGCGCCATGTCTGGTTCGCCGCGCGCGAAGTACTCGTTGGCGCCGTTGGGCGGCCGGCGGACCGTCGGGACGACGACGTCGCCGACCTCGAACGGCGTGTCGTTCGGGTCCTCGACCACGCCGACGGCCTCGTGGCCCAACACGATGTGGTCCTCGCCCGCGGGGGTCCCCCCGTGACCGCCGGCGATGACCTCGTGGTCCGTCCCGTCGACGCCGACTCGGAGGGTCCGAACCAGCGCCTCGCCCGGCGCGGGTTCCGGTCGCGGCTTCTCTGTCACGACCGGTTCGTCGGCTCCCTCGTAGACGGCAATCGCGTCCATATCCGGATCCACGCGGTCAGTCACCAAAAGATTTCTTTTATTGTGAGTAAACGCGTGCGTGGGACCCCGTGGATTTTTCAGTCGCTCGGGCGTACTCGGTGGCGTGTGTACCCTGACTCTCGCGTGGCGGGCGTTCGGCGACGCTCCAGTCGCGCTCGCGGCCACGCGCGACGAGGCGCTCGACCGCCCGAGCGAGCCGCCGGCGGTGCGTGGCGGCACCGACGATGACGGCGGCGTCCGGTACGTGGCCCCGCGCGACGCCGAGGCCGGCGGGACGTGGATCGGCGTCTCCGAGGGCGGCCTCGTCGTCGCGGTCACGAACCGATGGCTCGACGCCGACCGCGATGGCGACCGCTCGCGCGGGCTGCTCGTCCGCGACTGCCTGACGGCCGCCTCCGCCGAGGCGGCGGTTAAATCGGTCGAGCGCGAACTCGACGAGCGCGCGTACGCCGGCTTCAACCTCGTCCTCGCCGACGACCGCGCGGCGTTCCTGCTGATGTACGACGGCGGCCTCGTCGTGACCCGACTCGATCCGGGCGTCCACGTCGTCGGCAACGTCGGGGGGGTGGTCAACGGCGCGGAGCGGTTCGCGGTCCCCGAGCGCCGACGGGAGTTCGGTGAGGGCGCGCCGACAGCGCCCGGCGGATCGCGGCCGCGCTCGTCCCGGAGCCGGGCGAGTCGGGCGCGTCGTGGCTCGACCGCGCGAGCGGCGTCCTCGCGGACCACGAGTACGGCGCCTGCCTCCACGGCGAGGGGTTCGGGACGCGCTCGTTCACCCGGATCCGGACCGGCGACGACCCCGCCGTCGCGTACGCCGACGGACCGCCCTGCGAGACGCCCGCGGATCCGGTCCCGCTCCCCGAGGAGTTCGCGGTCGGCGACGCCTGAGCGGAACCCCCCGACCTGCGACGCGACTCCGTCCGGGACCGGTGCTTCGAGAGATAGAACGAGTATGCGCCTCAATACCATACCGTGCGGAACGTTTTCACCTCGGACGTGAACGTTCAGGGACGATGCGGCTCCTCGTCTGTGGCGACCTCCATCTGAAGCCCGCGGCCGACGACTACGACCTCGACGCGGTGTCGCCGCCCGAGGACGTCGACGCCGCGCTGGTTATCGGCGACCTCACGCACCGGGCTGGCGACGACGACGCCGACCTAGCACGTCGGTTCGTCGAACGGCTCGCGCCGGACGTTCCGGTCGTCTACGTGCCGGGGAACCACGACCCCGATCCGATGCCGGCCGAGGTGGTGGCCCCCGTCTCCGGCGCCACCGCGGAACACCTGAGCGCCCGGACGCTCGGGGACCTCACGGTCGTCGGCTGGGGCTGCGAGCGCCGGTCGCTCACCCCGCCGCTCCCGCAGACCGAGTTCGACGCGCTCGACCCACGGACGTTCCCCCGCGAGGACCGCCGCTACGTGGCCGACCGGATCGCCGACGACCTGCTCGACGCGTGTCACCGCGTCGTCAGCGGATCGGCGTCGGTCCGGGAGGCCGCGGCGTCGCTGGGGATCGCCGACGACGAGGCCGCCGCGTTCCATCGGGGCGTCGAGACGATGGAGGCGACGTACGAGCGACTCTCGGAGCGCCTGGGCGGTCGCTCCGACGCGCTGCTCGCGACCCACGTGCCCCCGTTCGGCACCTCGTTTGACCGTCACCACGCGGTCGGCACGCGCGAGACGGACCGCGAACACCTCCACACCGGATCGATCGCGCTCGCCCTCGCGATCCGAGACCACGACGTGTTCGCCGCGTTCAGCGGCCACTCGCACGCGTTCGGATACGACGCCGGCGAGGGAGGAGACGGTCGGCCACACCTGCTCAACCTCGGCTTCCGCGGCGTCGGGGTCGCGACGGTCGATCCGTCTCGCGGGGAGTTCGCGTTCACCCGCCGGTGAGACGCCGGTCGTGCGGCCGCGGCGCGTGTGATCGGAAAGCCAGTTTTAAGCGATTCGGGAGGCGTGAGAGAGTATGAGCGCGTCCGAAATCGAGTCCGACCTGTCGGCGGACGAGCGCGCCGGCCTCGAACTCATCCGCGAGACCGGCGGCATCCACCAGAGCGACTTCTGGAAGGAACTCGACGTCTCCTCGCGCAAGGGGAGCCGCATCGCCGAGTCGCTGGAGGAGGCCGGAGTCATCCAGCGCGAAGACACCGTCTACGACGGCCACAACACCTACTATCTGGAGCCCGCACCGCGCGACCTCGACTTCTCGCTGCTGATGGCCGACGATATGCTCTCGCCGTTCATCGGTGAGGAGGAGGTCGACGCGCAGGCCGACGCCTTCTCGCAGTGGATGATGAACCTCGCGTACGAGGAGTACTGAGCCGCCTCGATCGAGCCCTCTCGCACTGATCCGCCTCGGCCGACCCCGCTCGCCGTTTAACCACGCCGCTGACCGCGCGTATCGACGACGAACGTCTTCAGTACCTGAACGGACCCCCATGAAGCGCGCCCTCCCGCTCGCGGTCGGCGTCGGTCTCTCGGTCGCTTTCGGCGTTCACCAACTGGCCCCGGTCCGCCCGACGACGTTCGGGACCGCCGCCGTCTACGCCGGCGCCGCGTACTTCTACCTCGGGTTCGACGTCTCGCTGCTCGGAGAGGCGCCGCGGTTCAGCGACCCCGTCGACCGGGTCGGCTACGGGCTGGGCCTCTTCGGTCTGAGCGTCACTCCGATTCTGTTCGCGCACTATGCCGGGGGCGACGACGGAGCCGTTCTCGGCTTCGTGATCGCGTTCTTCGGTGCGGTCGCGTTCCTCACGCTCAGCGAGCAGGCCAGACGCGTCAGTGACGGAACGGAGTAACACCGGACAAAAGCCGCCGAGCGCGGGCGATTCGACCCCGCGTCAGAGCAGCAGGGAGGCGAACAGCGCGACCCCGGCGGCGAGCGTCAGGAACAGCACGCTCCGACCGATACCGGCGCGGATCTCCGTATCGACGCCGGCCCGCGAGAGCGTCTCGCGTGGACTGGTCGCGGTCCGCATCGTCGCGCCCGCCAGCGCCATCGTCGCGCGGTCGACGGCCGCCCACAGTTCAGTGACGCCCCACACCGAACCGCGCCCGAGGTAGAAGGCGGCCGGGAAGAGGACGGCGTCGACGTCGGGCATCCGGTGGGCGAGCCAGCCGAGCGGGCGCTTCAGCGCGAAGAAGCCGGCGAAGCCGGCGACCAGCAGCGCCGCGCTCTCGACCAAGTGGCTCCGGCTGTACGGCTTGAAGTACACCTCGTCACTGAGGATGAGGTCAGTGAACGGCATCAGCTCGATCAGCTGGGTGTAGAAGACGCCGAAAAAGACGCACGCGCCGGCGGCCAACAGCATTCCGACCGTCTGGAACGGGGTAGCGTCGTCCGGCGACAGCGTCGCCGAACCGTGGAAGAACATGTAGTAGCCCAGCTTGATGAACGACATGAACGTCCCAACGCCGCCGAGGACGAGCAGCCACCAGAGCAGCCCGCTGTCCAGCAGAAGGACGTACTCGTGGACCTCGTGGGCGGAGTCGAGTACCATCCCCTTCGAGATGAAGCCGTTGAAGCCGGGCACCGCCGTAATCGAGGCCGCGCCGACGAGGTAGACGAGGAAGGTGACCGGCATCACGCGCCAGAGCCCGCCCATCTCGCGGATGTCCTCGACGCCGGTCCGGTAGACGACGACGCCGACCGCCATGAACAGGAGGCTCTTGTAGAGGACGTTGTTGAACAGGTGCGCGAAGCCGCCGACGACGGCGAACTCGCCGACCGCCGTGGCGAGGCCGAACCCGGCGAGCATGTAGCCGAGCTGGGCCTGGATGTGGTACGACAGCAGCCGGCGCGGGTCGTACTGGAGCAGCGCGAAGAACGCACCGTAGACGGCCATGAACCCGCCGAGGTAGGCGAGCCACATGCCGCCCTCGGGGAACGCACGGTACATGACGTAGGCGGCGGTCTTCGTGGTGAACACCGAGAGGAACACCGACGCCGCGACGTGCGGGCGCGGGTAGGTGTCCGGCAGCCAGCTGTGCAGGAAGATGAACCCGCAGTTGATCCCGATGCCGACCGCCGCGAGGACCGCCGCGGCCGGGTGGATCCCGACCGTTTCCGAGAACAGGAACGTCCCCGCGTTCACGAAGTGGACGACGACGGCGGCGAGCAGGATGGTCCCGCCGGTCCCGTGGAACAGCGCGTAGCGGTACCCCGCGCGTACCGCCGCCCCGCCGTGCTGCCAGACGAGCAGCGTCGAGGTGACGGCGGTCAGCTCCCAGAAGAAGATCAGGGTGAGCCAGTCGCCGGCGTAGATCGTCCCCAGGGTCGTGGCGACGTAGGTCAGCGCGAACGCGGTCACCCACGTCGGCGCCTCGCTGCCGTAGGCGTACAGCACCGCGGCCGTCGCGAGGAACCCGACGACGACCCCCATCAGCAGCGAGAACTGGTCGACGTTGAAGAACACGACGTCGAAGCCGAGGAACGTCGTCGCGAGGTGTGCGCCCGTGCCGCCGTCGCCGAGCAGCACCGCCTGCGCGAAGGTGAACGCCGTCGCGAGCGCGGCGACCGCGTGTCCCGCCCGCCGCGGCAGCGCCAGCACCGCGAGCGCCGCGAACGCGAGCAGGATGTACGGCGGAATCGACGCGAGGAGGCTCGTGGGCACCGTCACGGGCGCACCACCCCCTCGGGAAGCCGCGTGTCGACGATGAGCTCGATCAGCTCGAGGAAGCCCATCTCGTAGGGGATCACGCCGAGTAGCACCGCGAGCGTCATCGCGGTGAGGATCGGCCCGAGCGTGAACCACGTCGACTCGCGCCCGCGGAGGGCGTCGAGCCCGGCGATGTGTTCCCAGCCGCCAGCCGGCGGCCCGCCGTGGTGGCCGTCGTCGTGCGTGTCAGCGTCGTGACCGCCGTGCGGGTCGTCGTCGTGGTCGCCGTGCGGGTCGTCTGGGCCCCGATCCTCGTCGGAGGCGCGGTCCGCTTCGGCGTCGGCCGCACTCAGGTCAGACACACTCTCGTCGGACGCGTCACCGCGTCCGGGTCCGAACGGCACGTCCGCGTCGGAGGGGCGCTGGTCGACCGCGTAATCGCCCGTGTCGACGCGCTCGGCCGGCTCCGAGAAGTCGCGCTCGCTCGTGTCGAAGTCCGGTCGGACGACGCCGTCCTCGTCGGTCGGCAGGTCGTCGAGGTCGGCGTCCGGCACCGCGGACTCGTCGACGCCGTCCGCGTCGGGCGTCGAGTCGTCGCCGCCGCCCGCGTCCGCGACGATGTCGTCCACGCCGTCGGCGTTCTCGGCTTCACCGTTCTCGTCTTCGGCGTTGTCTTCGTTCGCGTCGTCACCTGCGCGGCCCCCGTCGGTCGCCGCGTCGTCACCTGCGCGGCCCCCGTCGGTCGCCGCGTCGTCACCTGCGCGGCCCCCGTCGGTCGCCGCAGCGATCGACCGCGACTCGCCGCCGAGCGGGAAGTCGACGAGGGGCTTCGCGTCGTGGGCGTCCTCCGCCTCGAAGAAGGCGGTGTAGATGACCGGCCAGAAGTACGCGATGTTGAGCACGCCGGAGAGGAGCAGCGCGCCGGCGAGGTAGTACGCGACCGGGGTGAAGTTCATCCCCATCCGCACGCCGCCGATCAGCATGTAATACTTGCTGACGAAGCCGGCGAGCAGCGGTATCCCCGCCATTCCGAGGGAGGCGATGGTGAAGGCCCCCATCGTCAGCGGCATCCGTTTGCCGATCCCCGCCATCTGCGAGATGTAGTCAGTGTGGGTAGACACGTGGATGTTGCCCGCGCAGAAGAACAGGGTGAGCTTCATGAACGCGTGCGCCGGGATGTGAAGCAGCGCGCCCACGAGCCCGTACCAGCCGAACAGCCCGAGCCCGAGGATGATGTAGCTCAGCTGGCTGATCGTCGAGTAGGCGAGCCGGCGCTTCAGGTGGTCCTTCCGGAGCGCGATGAGCGAGGCCGCCGTGAGCGTGATCGCGCCGATAGTCGAGAGGACGAGGCCGGCAGTGAACCCGAACGGAAGCGAGAGGTCGAAGACGAGTTCGGGACCGAACACGTCGAGGACGACCCGCGAGACGCCGAACGCGCCGGACTTGACGACCGCGACCGCGTGGAGCAACCCGGAGACCGGCGTCGGCGCCACCATCGCCTCGGGGAGCCACTGGTGGAGCGGCATGATTCCGGCCTTCACGCCGAACCCGATCGCGAGCAGGAAGAAAGCCAGCATCGCCAGCCCGGGGTCGGCGTTCGCGAGTTCCGCGATCCCGCCCGCGGTGAAGTCGACGGAGCCGGCGAGCAGGTAGACCAGCGCGGTGCCCGCCAAGACGAGGACGCCGCCACCGAACATCGTGTACGCGAGGTACTTGCGGCCGGCCGAGCGCGCCTCGGCCGTCTCGTCGTGTGCGACGAGCGGGTACGTCGCGATCGACAGCAGCTCGTAGAAGACGAATATCGTCACGAGGTTGCCCGCGAACGCGATCCCCATCGTCGCGGCCAGCGACACCGCGAACGCCGCGAAGTACCGGGTCTGGTTCGGTTCGTCAAGCCCGCGCATGTAGCCGATGCTGTAGAAGGAGGTGATTATCCACAGCCCGCTCGCGAGGAACGCGAACAGCATGCCGAGCGCGTCCGCGCGGAGCGCGAACTCGATCGGCGCGCCGATCCCGGGGAGGAACGCCCCGAGCGTCCACTCGAAGGTCGTGCCGTCGAGGACCGCCGGCAGCATCGACGCGACGATGCCGAACTTCACGAGCGACGCGACGAGCGTCCACCCCTCGCGGACGTTCGGCGAGCGGTACGACGCGACGATGAGGAACGCCGCGACGAACGAGACGAGAACCGCCAGTAGGGGTCGTGGGTCTGAGAGTACAACGTCTGTCATGCGAACACCTCCGCGAGGAACGGGCCGAACCACTCCGCGAGCGCGAAGCCGCCGAAGCCGAGCGCGACCGTCGCCAGCACCGCCAGTCCGAGCGCGAGCAACGGCGCCGTCGGGACTCGGTCGGGAACGAGCCACGACCGCGGAGCGCCCTCGACGGGCGCCGGAAGGCCGTCAGCCGTCTTCGCCGGTGATTCGTTGCGACCACCGACCGCGGCGGCGTCCCCGCCGTCGGTGGCCGCGTCGTCGTCACCGCGGTCCCCGAATATTTCGCCGTGGTCGCCGGGGAGCCCGGCGCCGGCGAAGTAGAACCGCTCGATCAGGCGCGCGACGTACGACAGCGTGAACAGCGTGCTGACGAATATCGCCGCCGCGACCGCGATCCCGACCGCGCCGCCGCCGGCGAGGCCGGCGTCGACCGCCCCGACGCCGATGTACCACTTGCCGAGGAAGCCGATCGAGGGCGGGATCCCGACGAGTCCGAGGCCGAGGACGGCGACCGCACCGGACGTGTACGGCGCCGCGCGGGCGGCGCTCGCGAGGTCGCTCATCTGCCGGCTGCCGTAGCCGAGCGCCAGCAGCCCGATCCCGAGGAAGAGGCCGAACTTCATGATCCCGTGACCGATCAGGTGGACGATCCCGCCGAGCAGCGCCGTCTCGTTCGCGAGCGCGACGGCCGCGCCGATCATCCCGAACTGCGCGACCGAGGAGTACGCGAACATCCGCTTGAGGTTCGACTGCATCGCGGCGAGCGCAGAGCCCGCGACGATCGAGACTGTCGAGACGACGAGCAGCGCGGTCGCGATCCCCTCGTTCGCCGCGAGGAAATCGACGGTGAACACGGTGTAGGTCACGCGGATCAGCGCGTAGGCGCTCGTCGTCGAGACCAGCGCCGCGACGACCGTCGTGACCGAGTCCGGCGCGCGCTGGTAGGCGTCGGGCTGCCACGAGTGGACCGGGAAGATGGCGATCTTCAGCGCCAGCCCGGTCACGATAAACGCGTAGCTCGCGCGGACGAGCGGGTCGCCGTAGCCGGCCTGCGCGACGATCTGCGCCTGGACGTCGAGCATGTTCAGCGTCCCCGTCGCGAGGAAGACGTAGCCGACGCCGAGCAGGTACAGCGAGGCGCCGACAGTGCCGACGACGAGGTACTTCAGCGAGGCGTACGCGCTCGCGCCCGACCGGTCCGAGGCGATGAGCGCGTACGTCGTCAGCCCGGTGATCTCGAGGAACACGAACAGGTTGAACAGGTCCCCGGTGAGCACCATCCCGACGAGGCCGCCGACCAGCAGGAGGTACGCGCTGTAGAACGGGTTCCCGCGGGGGCCGGCCACGCGAGCGAACGCGAGCGTCGCGACCGAGACCGCGGCCACGAGAAGCAGCACCGCTACCGACAGCCGGTCGGCGACGAGTTCGATTCCCACCGGCGGGAGGAAGCCGCCGAGGGCGTGGTCGAACGGGCCGTTGACGACGACCTCCGCGGCGATCGCTGCCGCGATTCCGGCCACCGCGGTCGTGCCGACAGCGGCGATCGGCCACCCGACGCGGTCGTACCGCAGACCGAGCGCCAGCGGCAGCGTCGCCGCCACGATGGGGACGACGACCGCGAGCGGTAGGAGGACGTCAATCATCCGTCTCACCTCCCGCGTCGGGCGCGCCGGCAGATCCGTCGGCGGCGGGCTCCCCGTCGGTGCCCGCCGCGTTCGGCGAGCGCCGGGCGGGGATGGAGCCCTCGTCGCGGAGCAGTTCGCGGAGCGTGTCGGTCCGTAGCGTGCCGTACTCGTCGTATATTCGGATACACAGCGCGAGCCCGACCGCGGTGAGGCTCACGCCGACGACGATGGCGGTGAGCACGAGGACGTGCGGCAGCGGGCTCACGTAGAGCCCGCCCTCCGGACCCCCGATCGGGACGATGGGGATCGATCCGCCCTCGACGTACGCCGAGGCGATGAACAGCAGGAATATCGCCGTCTGGAACAGGTTGAGTCCGATTATCTTCTTCACGAGGTTCGGGTTCGCGATCATCATGTAGAGGCCGATACACAACAGCAGTGCGAACGCGACGTACGCGTGTCTCGTCGCGAGGATATCGACCGCGCCACCGGCCGATGCGAGCGCGAACACTACGGCTCACCTCCGTCGGCCGCGGCCGGTCCCCCAGGGTTCGACTCCCCGTCGAGGGACTCGGCGTCGGTCGGCTCGCCGTCACCGTCGGTGCCGTCGCCGACCTCGTCGTCGAAGGCGTCCGCGTCGGCGAACCCGCCCGCGTCGCTGAACCCCTTCGCGAGGACGAAGAACAGCCCCATGAGTACGCCGGCAACGATCGTCCCGATCCCGAGGATCTCGACGCCCTCCATCCCATACTTGACCGGGTCCGGGATCGGGAGCAGTTCGTACTGCAGGAACGCGCCGCCGAGCGCGACCGGGACCAGCCCGATGCCGGCGAAGACGAGCGCACCGCCGACGGCGAGCGCGACGACGACGGTGTTCGCGAGCCACTGCCGGGTCGCCTCGATCCCGAACGCGAACGCGATCATGAACACGACCGCGGCCACGATCGCGCCGCCCTGGAACCCGCCGCCGGGCGAGCCGCCGCCGTGGAAGGTGACGAACAGGCCGTAGGTGAACGCGAACGGCGTGACGATCTTCACCGTCGACATGATGACCTGACTCTCCGTGTACGGGGTCCCCTGCCGACGCTCCGAGTCGAGTCGCCCGTCGCTTCGCGGCGGCCGGTCGCGACCAAATCCGCCGTCGGTGGCGGGCTTCGAGACGGCGTCGGTGTCGGCGGCGTCAGTGTCTGCGGCGTCAGTGTCGACGCCGGAGTCGGAGCCGCTCATGCGAACACCTCCCTGTGGAGGACGATGAGGGCGGCGATCCCGGCCGCGAACACGACGACCGCCTCGCCGAACGTGTCGAACCCGCGGAACGCCGCCAGCACGGCCATCACCGTGTTCTCGACGTGCGTCTCCGCGTACGTCTCGGCGATGTACCACTGAGTCACGTCCGGGTTCGACCAGATCGGCGCGTCCGCTGAACCCACCGCGGGAATGTCGCCCATCGTGAGCATCAGCCCGGCGAACAACAGGCCGGCCGCGCCCGCCGCCGGCAGGTTCACCGACTCGAATGCGGCCTCGTGGTCGAGCCGGGTCGTCTTCGCGAGCGTGAGGAGCAGCAGCACGGTCGTCACGCCGGCGGAGATGGCGGCCTCCGTCATCGCCACGTCCGGCGCGCGGTAGAACGTGTACAGCGCGGCCATCCCGAGGCTGTAGGCGCCGAAGATGATCACGGCCGCGAGCACGTCGCGCGCCAGCGCGGTGAACAGCGCGGTCAACACGACGAAGACGAACAGGCTCGCCTCGATGGCGGTGACCTGCGCGACCACCGGCGCGCCGAGGGGGCCGGCCGACGCGAGCGCGCCGGTCATCGGCGGTCGTCCCCCTCGATCCACGGCACGATTCCCTCCTCGAAGGCGGCCCGGGCGATGGCGTGGGCCGCGGTCGGGTTCGTCACGAAGATGAAGAACAGCAAGAGGACCGACTTGAATCCGGCCCCCGCCAGTCCGACGGTGATGGCGACGGCCGCGAGGCCGAACCCCGCGCCGAGCGTGTCGGCCTGCGAGGCGGTGTGTGCCCGCGAGTACACGTCCGGCAGGCGGAGCACGCCTACCATCGAGACGAACGAGAAGAACAGCCCGAGCAGCGTGAGCGCGACCACGAGCCACACGCGGGCCGTCTCCGTCGCGGCGGCGGCGGTCACAGCACACCACCCCGCTCGACGGTGAACTTCGAGATGGCGATGGCCATCAGGAAGTTGAGCAGCGCGTACACTAAGGCGATGTCGAGGAACGTCGGCTCGCCGAGCGCCGCGCCGAGGATGGCGAGGATGACGACGGTGTTCGTCCCGAGGACGTTCACCGCCAACACCCGGTCTTGCATCGTCGGCCCGACGACCGCGCGGTAGAGCATGCCGACCGCGAGGACGGCGAAGCCGGCGGCCGCGACGAGCAGGAAGTCGCCGAGGGTGTAGCCGGCCGCGAGCGAGGCGTCCACGAGGCTCATCGGTCGGTCACCTCGTCGGAGGCATCGTCGCTACTGATGCTACCGTCGCTCGCGTCGGCCGCGTCGATTCCGTCAGCCGCGTCGCTCGCGTCGACAACTCCGCCGGCGGCGGCGGCGATGGGCAGTTCCTCGGTGGCGTCGGGGCCTTGGAGGATCGCGACATCGTCGCGCTCGCGGGGGGTCGGGAGCCGCGCCGACCGGCGACCGTAGTAGATGAAGCGCGTCCACCGTTCGAGGGAACCGTCGAACAGCCCCTCGCGGGCCCACGGGACGAGCGAGTGGACGTAGAGGTCGCTGTCGCGGGCGCGGACGGTGAGCGTTCCGGGCGTCAGCGTGATCGAGTTCGCGAGCGTCATCAGCGGGAGCCCGCTCCCGACGATCACCCGCATCCGGTTCATCGTCGGCTCGATCGGCATCCGGGGATCGAGGATGACGCGCGCGACGACGAGGTTCGCCTTCAGGATCTCGAACAGCAGCACGGGGACGTATATCAGCCCGCGGAGGATCCGCATCGGGGTCCGCGGAATCGCCGGGTTCGAATCGAGGCTCACCCGCGAGAGGGTGATCGAGACGATCGCGGCGGTCGCGACGCCCGTCACGGCGTCGAACCAGTAGGTCGGGTTGCCCAACAGGAGGTAAAAGGCCAGCGACAGCCCGAACAGCGCCACGAACCGGCCGGTGGTGGCCTCGGTCCGAAACCGCTCGCGTCGCGTCGGCCGGTCGACCGGGGCGGTCTCGACCGACAGCGGCGTGTTCGAGAGGGCGAACTCCAGCGGCTGGAGCAGCGTCGTGTTGCCCACCGGGGTGTACTCGGGGTCGAGGACGACGCGGTCGGCGTCGTTCGCCTCGGCGTACTCCGCGAGGACGCGGACGTAGTCGTCGGCGCCGAACAGGTAGTCGTCGGCGCCGAGCACCGCCGTGACGACCTCGACGTCCGGGGCGGCGGGCGCCTCGGAGTCGTCGAGGTCGGCGGTCGTCCACGCCGCGGCGCGTTCGAGCACGCGCTCTGCGGCGGCGGCCCGCTCCTCGCTCTCCGGGTCCCCGTTCCGCCACGAGGCGATCTCGACGAGGTGGATCGCGGACGCGCCGTCGGCCGCTGCGGCCTCCGCGACGTGGGCGACCGTCGAGCGCAGCGTGGAACTCGGCTCGACCGGAACGATGACCGCGCCGGCCGACCCCGACGCCCCCGTCGCGTCCGAATCGGCGGCAGCGGCGGCGGCGTCCGGCGCGTCGCCGTCGGGGTCGTCCCCGCCGGACGCCGGGTCGGCGTCAGCCACCCACCACACCTCCCACGGAGCCGTGCGTGACCGTCTCGTTACACATGGTATGTCTATCCGTGTGGTTACTCCAGCGCCTCAAAACAGTTTGTATCCGCGGAGACCCTGCCGGCTGCGGGCGATACCGTCCGCGCGGCTCACGGGCGTCACGGGGGCGTCGTGGAGCGTCGCAGCGGCACCGAGTTGCTGGTCGATCCGGTCGCCGCTCGTCGGCCGCCGCTCAGGCCGACGCGTCGAGCGCCGCCGCGAGCCGGTCGGCGATGCGGCCGGCGACCGCGTCCTTCGACCCCGCTGCCTCCTCGGGATCGGTCCTGTCCTCGCCGACGAGGAGGACGCGCGTCTCGTCGTCGCCCATCACGCTCGCGTCGTTCGCGACGACGAACGCCAGTCCCACGCGGTCGCGGATGCGCTCGGCCTCCGCGACCATCGCCGCGTCGTCGCCGGACGTTTCGGCCTTGAACCCGACGATTGGGAGGTCGGGGTACGCCTCGCGCACCGAGTCGATGAGCTTCGGCGTCGGCTCCAGTTCGACCGACAGCGGCGACCCGGACCGGATCTTCTGGTCGACCGCGTCGGCGGTGAAGTCGGAGATGGCGGCCGCGGAGATCAGCGCGTCCGCGGTCGCCGCGGTCCGCCGACAGGCCGCCATCATCTCGTCGGCCGTCTCGACGGGGACCACGTCGGCGTACGGGACATCGGGGCCGTCCTGAACGAGCGTCACCCGCGCGCCGCGGACGTAGAGCGCCCGCGCGACCGCCCGCCCGGTCTTCCCCGACGCGCGGTTCGTCAGGATGCGGATCGGGTCGATCCGCTCTTTCGTCGCGCCCGCGGTGACGACGACGTGCGCTCCGGAGAGGGACTGCGAAGTCGTCGCCCTCGCGACCTCCGTCACGATGTTCTCCTCGGCCGCGATCTTCGCCTTCCCCTCCTCGATCCGCGGGTCGGCGAAGCGGACGCCCCACGACTCCAAGCGATCGAGCGCGTCGAGGACGCCCGGGTGGTCGTACATCGGCTCGTGCATCGCGGGCGCCATCACGACCGGCACGTCCGCCCCGAGCGCGGTCGTCGCGCAGGTCGTCACGGGCGTGTCGTCGACGGCCGCGGCGATCTTCCCCGCGGTGTTGGCGGTCGCGGGCGCGAGCAGCAGGGCGTCGGCCCACCCCTCGCGGCCACAGAGTTCGACGTGTTCGACGCTTCCGGTGATCTCGGTGACGACCGGCTCGTCGGTGGCGAAGTCGACCGCCCAGGGATGAATGATGTTCGTCGCCGCCGGGGACATGACGGCGCGCACGCTCGCGCCGTAGCGGCGCAGTTCGTGCGCGAGTTCGACGACCTTCACCGCCGCGATGCTCCCCGAGACCCCGAGCGCGACGTTGACCCCGTCCAGCATTACCGAGACCGTTTCCCCCGCGGCGGCTTATAAGATGCCGTTGCGGCTCCGGTCAGGACCCGTTCGGCTGGTCGCCGTCCTGCGGCGCCGGGAAGTCGGCCGCAGACAGCAGCGCGCTCACCGGCTCGGTCTCCAGCGCTCCGAGCACCCCGGTGGCGGGCCCGGTCACCAGGGCGGCACCGGCCCGTTCGTTGGCGTCCTCCACCGACAGCCCGTCGACGCCGGCCGCGTACGACTCCAAGTCGTCGACCGCGGCCGAGACGATCTCGGCCTGCGCGTCGAGCAGCTCCGCCCGCGCCTCATCCTGCGAGAGGTTCCCGTCCTCGACGCGCGTCTCGATGTCCTCTCGGGCGGCCTGGATCTCCGATCTGACGTCGAGCGCGACCGTCGCGCTGGCGCGGTCGCCCTGAGCGTCGCTCCCGTCGCCCGCGCTGTCGGTCCCGTCGTCCGCCTGTCCGGGCGCGTCGCCGTCCGACCCGTCGAGGCCGCCGCAGCCGGCGAGCCCGAGCGTCGATCCCGTCGCCGCGGCCGCCAGCACGCGTCGTCGCGGTGTGTCCATCACGGTCGCGCTCGGCTCTCGGCCCACTTGTCGGTTCCGTAGACGAGCCCCGCCGCGGTCGGCGACCGTCTCCCGTCGGCTATCGAGTCGCACGAACGCTCGCCTCGTTCGCCTCGCCTCCGGGGACGCGGCGCGGCGCACCGTCCGCCCGCGAGTCTCCGTGTGGCACCCGGCGGGACCCTCGCTCAGACGCCGAACGTCGCGCGCAGCATGTCCCGCGTCCCGGGCCCGAGCCCGACCGCAAGCACCGTGATCAACAACAGCAGCGTGTAGCGCGGCGACTCCTCGTACATCTCGCCGTTGAACACCCAGACGACGAACGTCGCGGCCGCGAGCTTCACGAGGAGGAACGGCCACGCGTCGCCGGTGACCGAGAGGATCGACTCGGGCAGCAGCCGCCCGGTCCAGTCGACGATGAGCGCGTTCACGACGTGTTTCGGGACGAGGTTCGCGGTGTCGGTCAGCGCGGGCATCCAGTTGAGCCCGATCACGTTCGCGACCCCGTCGATCGCGTGGCCCCAGATGATCACGATCCCCGCCGCGCCGGTCCCCTGTCGGAGCGTCGGAATCTGCCGGGTCGCGATCGCCCACGTGACCGCGGTCGCGAGCGTGGCGATGGCGAGCGTCGGGACGAGCACCTGCGGGTAGAAGGTGACGTAGCCGGTCGTGGCCGCGAGGTACGAGAGGTAGCCGACCGCGAGCGCGAGCCCCGCCGCGCCCGACGCGAACAGCGGGCGCGCGTAGTCGTCGACGACGCCGCGGCGTTCGAGCCCGTACGCCGCCAGCACGCACGCGAGCGTGAACAGGAATATCGTGAAGTAGATGAACGGGCTGATCAGTATCGCGCTCGCGGGGAAGGCGATCAGCGGTTCGACGCCGGCGTCGGTCGCGGCGACGCCCGCGTCCTCGACGGTCCGCATCGCCCCGCCGAACAGCATGAACGGGAACAGCGCGTAGAAGAACCGGAGCTCCGTCGCGATGTCGAGCCGGCGGAGCAGGAAGACGACGCCGATCAGCATCGCCAGCAGGATCACGACGTAGCTTACCGTCGAGAAGGTGGTGTACCCCGGGGTCGCCACGACCTCGCCGGCGCTCGCGGCCGATTGACACGCCGCGCTGCTGCCGAGCAGTTCGGTGGTGCCGCCGACCTCGCGGACCGCGCACTGCGCGCCCTCGCCGTCCGCGACCACCGGCCCCCAGAAGTAGCGCCAGAGGAACCGGTCGTAGACGACGCGCGGGAAGACGAGGGATCCGACCGCCAAAAGCGCCGTGATGCCGCCCACGACCGCCGCCCACGCGCGCTCCGGCGACGGGTCGAACCCGTCGGCCACACCTGTGCTCATGGTCACCGTTCGGGGAGGTCCCGAGTTGAGCGTTCCGGTCCCGTGCGAGCGCGGTACGGCGGCGAGCGGTCCCGCGACGGCACCGGCCCGAGCCCGCTTACAGCGGCGGTCCCGGCTGCTCGTAGTCGGTACCCAGGATGACCATCGTCTGCGAGCGCGAGAACCCCTCGGTCTCCGCGATCCGCTCGAACATCAGCTCCCGGAGCCGGTCGGTGTCGGCCGCGACGACCCGGAGGATGACGTCCCACTCGCCGGTGGTGAGGTGGATCTCGCGCACCCCGTCGATGCCGCGGAGGCGTTCAAGCGCGTCCTCTTCGCGGCCCTGCTCGACGCGCAGGCCGACGAACGCGCCGACGCCGTAGCCGACCGATTTCGGGTCGATGTCGGCGTGGTATCCCCGGATGACGCCCTCGTCTTCGAGGCGGCTGACGCGGTCGTGCACGGTCGCGCTGGACATGTCGATCCGGCGCGCAACCTCCGAGAACGGGGTCCGCGCGTCCTCCTGAAGGATCCGCAGGATCGCCCGGTCCGTCTCGTCGAGTTCCATACCGTGTGTTAGGGGCGGCATAGTCTTTTGCCTTCCGGCGGAGGAAGCGACGGAACGACGCTGAACCCGAACCGACGGAACTACTCCGCGTCCGCGTCCCGGTCCGCGAACGACCCCTCGCGAATCGCCGCCTCGGCCGCGTCGAGCGCGGCGTCGGCGTCGAACTCGTCGACGACCCGCTTCAGTTCCGCGGGCGTCGCGTCCGCCAGATCGCGTGCGTGTTCCGTCACGTTCGGCACCGCGCGCAGGAGGTTGTCGAGTATCGGCACGTCGGCGGTCCGCGGCGAGCGGCTTCCGGGGTTGAGGTCGATCACTATCTCCGTCTTCCCCATCGCGTCGAGCGCGGCGGCGCGGTCGCCGTCCTCCAGCGGGACGACGACGACATCGGCCGCCTCGATCCCGTCAGCATCGACGACGCCGCGCGCGTGGTCGAGCCCGGAGATCTCGCCGTCGCCGGCGAGGCCCTTCACCTCGGCGGCGCCGTGGTCGCGGAGGTGGTCGGCGATCCGCCGGACGCGCTCGTCGGTGTGGTTGAACAGGTTCACCTCCAGATCCGCGTCGACCGCCTCAGCGAGGTCGACCGTCTCCGCGGGCGCGAGCGCGGCCACGTTCCCGTTCACCGAGATCACGGGCCGGTCGGCGAGCAGGAGCGTCGCGGCCGCGGCGCGCGCCGCGTCGTCGGCGCTCGGGAGCGTGCGCTCGCCGAGGAGGTAGTCGAACGCCTCGCCGCGCCCCTGTGCGATCAACCCCTGCTTCGAGGTGATTCCCCGCTCGACGCCCGCCTCGATCCGGTGGCGCGTCACGAGCGACGCGTAGCGCGGGTGATCCTCGGGGATCTCCGTCTCCGTCATACCCGAGCGAGGCGGTGCGTCGGTTAAAGTGGTGCGTTCGCCATCACCCTGTGTATCCGTGGTACCATACCACACAAATATTAATCAACGTCGACACGTAGCGCAACCCGGGATGGACCGTACCGGTAAATACACCGTCGTCGACGCGTGTAACGACCACGGAGCGATCACCCTCCGTGAATATCCCCGAAACGGAACGCTGTACGTCGTCGAGTACGACGATCCCGACATCGAGTCGGCGCTGTCGGAACTGGAGGTCGGTTCCGTCGTCGAACTCGACCTGCGGCGAGCGGGCCGCCGGGGCAACGCGTGGTGCGCGGAGTCCGCTCGGGCGGTCGAAACCGGGTGATCGACGCGGGTCGGTCACCGTCCGTCGCGGTCGGTCGCTTCTTTCGGTCCGGTCCCGTCAGGCGACGCCGATCCGCTCGCGGTACGTCCCGTGTTCCGCCTCGAACACCGCCATGATCTCGCCCATCGTCGCGTACGCCTTCACCGCGGTGACGATCTCAGGCATGGCGTTCTCGCCGGCCTCGACGGCGTCGCGGAGGTCGTCGAGCGCGGCGTCGACCGCGTCGTCGTCGCGCTCGGCCGTCACCGACTCCAGCCGGTCGAGCTGTCGCTCGCGGGTGGTCTCGTCGACCTTCAGCAGCTCCGGGCGCGTGTCCTCGTCGACCTCGTAGGCGTTGACCCCGACGACCGTCTCCTCGCCCTCGTCGACGCGCTCCTGGTACTCGTACGCCGACTCCTGAATCTCGCGGTGGAAGTACCCCTGCTCGATACCGGTGAGGACGCCCTCTCGCACGGAGCCGTCCCCCATCTCCCTGATCTCCTCGATGTATTCCATCGCGTCCGCCGCCGTCTCGTCGGTGAGGCTCTCGACCGCGAAGGAGCCGCCCAGCGGGTCGACGATGTCGGCCGCGCCCGACTCCTCGGCGATGATCTGCTGGGTCCGGAGCGCGACCCGCACCGCCTGCTCGGAGGGAAGTGCGAGCGCCTCGTCGAAGGAGTTGGTGTGGAGGCTCTGCGTGCCGCCCAGCACGCCGGCGAGCGCCTGAATCGTGACGCGCGCGACATTGTTGAGCGGCTGCTGGGCCGTCAGCGACTGGCCGGCGGTCTGGGTGTGGAACTTCAGCTGCTTCGACGCCTCGGCCTCGGCGCCGTACCACTCCTCCATCACCTCGGCGTAGATCCGGCGGGCGGCGCGGAACTTCGCGACCTCCTCGAAGAGGGAGTTGTGCGAGTTGAAGAAGAAGGAGAGCTGCGGGGCGAACTCGTCGACGTCGAGCCCGCGGTCGAGGCACGCCTCGACGTAGGCGAACCCGTCGGCGAGGGTGAAGGCGAGCTCTTGGACCGCCGTCGAGCCCGCCTCCCGGATGTGGTAGCCGGACACCGAGATGGGCTTGAACGAAGGGGTCTCCGCGACCGCGAACTCGATCGTGTCCGTCACCAGATCGAGGGAGGCCGCCGGCGGGATCACCCACTCCTTCTGCGCGATGAACTCCTTGAGCATGTCGTTCTGGAGGGTCCCGCGGAGCTCCTCGCGCGGAATCCCGCGCCGGTCCGCGAGCGCGACGTACATCGCGTAGATCACCGGCGCGCTCGGGTTGATCGTGAAGGAGGTCGACACCTCCGCGAGGTCGATGCCGTCGAACAGCACCTCCATGTCGCGCAGCGTGTCGACCGCGACGCCCTCCTTGCCCACCTCACCGAGCGACATCTCGTCGTCGGAGTCGATCCCCATCAGCGATGGCATGTCGAACGCCGTCGAGAGCCCGGTCTGCCCCTCGTCGATCAGGTAACGGAACCGCTCGTTGGTCTCCTCGGCGGTGCCGAATCCCGCGAACTGGCGCATCGTCCACGTGCGACCCCGGTACATTGTGGGGTAGACGCCGCGGGTGTACGGCGGCTCGCCTGGGAAGCCGAGGTCCTCCTCGTAGTCGAGGTCGGCGAGGTCGTCGGGCGTGTAGATGCGGTCGACCTCGCGGTTCGACACCGTCGCGAACCGCTCGTTCCGCTCCCCGTGGCGGTCAAGCGTCGGGTCGAGCGTCTCCGCCTCCCACGACGCCTTCGCCTCGCGGATCTCGGAGAGCTCCTCGTCGTCGTACATGCCTCCCGGTACCCGCCGGTCGCGTATAAATATTCATTATATTCTGAAAGGGGCGGCGGCGCGCTCTCAGTTCCCGCAGCCTCGCGGGTCCATTATAACCTGTCGCGTCGAACTGCCGACCATGACGGACTCCGCCGAGCGCCCGACGCCGCCCGAGGGACTCCCGCCGGAACTGGTGACGGAACTGCGCGAGTGTGCGCCCGGACAGCTCCGGAAGGCGATCGTCCACGCGCAGGAGCTGCTCCACTTTCACGGGGAGGCGGAGCTCCCGATCGACGCGGAGGGAAACGACGACATCCTCCGCGTCACGGAACACGACGGCTACACCGAAGTGGTGAAGCAGTTCCGCTGCGCGGACGGCTGCGACGACTGCCCGCACGGCCCGTACCTCTACCACGTCACGGAGGAGCCCCGCCCGGACGGGGAGAGCAAGGTCCACTGGTCGTTCATGGGAACAGTCAACACGGAAGAGGAGTGACCGGGTCGGGGTAGCGGGTACCCGGAGCGCAGCGGTGGGTGACCGGAGCGACGTGACGTGCCGAGCGCGCGCTCGGCCGTCAGGGGTTCAGTCCCCAGATTCCGGCCCGGACGAACACCAGCACCGGAATGATCTCCAACCGGCCGATCCACATGTTGAGGACGAACATCCCCTCGGCGGCCGGCGACATCGAGGGGCCCGTGATCCCGGTGGAGAGGCCGACGTTGCCCTGCGCGCTCGCGACCTCGAACAGCGCGTCGGCGTACCCGAACTCCGGGCCGGCGACGTTGACGAGGACGAGGCTGCCGGCGACGAGCGCGAGGAGCCACAGCAGCGTGACGATGGCGGCCTCGCCGAACTCCCGTTCCATGGTCTCGCGGTCCAGCGTCCGGTCGCCCAGCCGCGCGGTGACGACGGCGTTCTTCGGGAGGAAGACCCGGGAGAACTGCCAGACGATCCCGCGGACGACCGTGTACCCCCGGACGATCTTGATACCCCCCACAGTCGATCCGGCCGCCCCGCCGAGCGTCATCGCGCCGACGACCAACACCTTCCCGCCGGCGACCCAGCGACCGATCGGCGCGGACTGGAATCCGGTACACGTGAGCGCGCTGACCCACTGGAACGTCGAGTCCCGGACGGCGTCGAGCTGCGCCCAGTCGAGGAGCGACGCGGAGAGCGGAAGGAACGAGCCAGTCGCGAACGCGTCCGTCGTCGCCCGGACGGACGCGACGTTCTGTACCGAGAGGACGACGACGCCCGCGCCGAGCAGCGCGAACAGCCACCTCGTCTGGAGGTCCCCGATCAGCTCGCGCACGTTCCGGTCGCGGAGCACGACGTAGTGGACCGGAAACGCGATCGCGCCGAGGATCATGATCGGCAGCAGCGTCGCCTCCACGAGCGGGGAGCCGTACGTCGCGATCGAGTTGTCCGTCACGGAGAACCCCCCCGTGGTGAGACCGGTCATCGCGTGGTTGAGCGCCTGCCACGCCGTCTCGCCGAGCGAGAGCGACTCGGCGTACGCGCTCCCGCTCGCCCGGATCGCGGCGAACAGCATCGCGAAGGCCAGCAGCGTGTACGCCACGACGAGCTTCCAGACCGTGCGGACGGTCGAGACGACGCTCGGGTGGATCTTCTGTTCCCGCGCCTCGCTGCGGTAGAGGGCGTAGCTCCCGCTCCCGGGGCGCGAGAGGATCGAGACCGTGAGGACGATGACGCCCACCCCGCCGACCCACTGGATGAACGAGCGCCACCACTGTACCGCCCGCGGCAGCGACGGCTCGTGGATCGCCATCGTCAGGCCGCTCCCGGTCCACCCGCTCATGCTCTCGAAGACGGCGTGGAGCGGGTCGCGGAAGTACGCGAGACTGGAGAGCGTCGCCGTCCCGCCGACGCCGATCGGCTCCCACGAGGCGGTGTCCGCGGCCGCCGGGACGAACGCGTCCATCGCGGCCGGCGGCGTCACCCACGCCGTGAGGAACAGCGGGAGCGCGCCGAAGAGGGCGACCATGAGCCAGCCGCCGGCCGCGATCACCATCCCGTGTTTCATCTTCGGCTCCGGGGCGTCGGCGAACCGCCTGTTCGCGAGGCCGCCGACGACCGCCGTCACGCCGCCCGCGAGGAGGAAGCCGAGCGCCGCGTGGAGCTCTCCGAATCCGAGGGCGACGACCACGGTGACGGTCATCAGCCCGGCCTCCATCAGGACGAGCGACCCGATGTCCCGAGCGATCACGCCGAGGTCGCCCGGGAGCCGACCGCCGTTCCGGTCGGGCATCTCAGTCGTGGTCCTCCGTGTGACCGAACACGTCGGTCACTTCGGGGGTCGCGCCCACCCCCGAGTACACCGTGAGCAGGTCGCCGGCCTCGATCCGCGTGGTTCCGCGCGGTGTTATCGGTGTGTCCGCTCCATTCCGCTCGACGGCGACGATCAGCGTCTGGCCGCCGATGAGGTCCTCCTCGTCGGCCTCGCGGAGCGTCTTCCCGGCGATCGGCGCGTCCGGGCCGACGGTGATCTCGAACACCTCGGCCTCCTCACCGATGTGCATGAAGTCGACGATCGACGGTCGACTCACCGCCCGGTAGAGGTACTCCGCGATCAGACTCTGGGGATTCTGCATCGTGTTGACGCCGATCTGCTCGAACACGTTCATGTGCTCGGGGTTGTGCACGACCGAGACGATGTTCGGAACCGACAGCTCCTGCGCCAGCAGACAGACCATGATGTTCGTCGCGTCCTGGTCCGTCGTCGAGATGAGGGCGTCCGCCCGGTCGGCCCCGGCGTCTTGGAGGGTCTCCTTCGAGGTCGCGTCGTCGTTGAGGACGAGGCAGTCGTACTGCCGCGACGCCCGCTCCGCCCGTTCCTCGTCGCGCTCGATGACGACGACCTCGTTGCCGCTGTCGGTGGCGAGGTCGACGAGCGGCGTCCCGATGTCGCCCGCGCCCACGACGATCACGTACATAGGAAGAGTGTTCAAAAAGGATCCCCGAAAACCTACCGTTCCGCGACACGACGGCGCGATCGGACGCCGGGACGGGAGTCGGTCGCGGTGGGCCCGGTGCCGACCGTCACTGGTCGGGGCGGCGGCGATCAGTCGGGCGAGCCGTCGCGCGGAAGCGCGACCACGGGCACGTGCGACTCCGTCACGAGTTCGAGCGAGATATCGCCCGAGAGGAACCGGAACAGGCGGTTTCCGCCCCGCGAGCGGTAGGCGATCGCGGTCGCGTCGACCTCGTCGACGGCGTCGAAGATCGCACCGGCGACGTCGCGGGCGTACGCGGTGTGGTCGCCGGCGTCCGGGAACACCGTCCGGACCGCGGCGTACGACTCCGCGGCGAGTTCCTCGGACTGCTCGACCGGCGTCTTGTCCGGGACGCCCTCGCCCTTCTCGACCACGTGGAGCGCGGTCACGCGTTCCGGATCGTACGGTTCGAGGGTCCGCGCCGTCGCCAGCGCGTCCGCTTCGTTCGCGACCGGAACGAGGACGTGGCCGAGGAGATTCTGCCCGTCGGAATCGCCGGTATTCGTCATACCTCACCCGACACTCCCGCCGGTTAAGAATATACGCACTCCGTCCCCCGGTCGACTCGGCGATCGGACCCTCGCGGGGTCGTAGCGGGGGGCGTTCGCGGTCCCGGGGACGCCCGTCACCGACCGTCCGTCGCCGAGATGAAGACGGCGAGTACCGGGACGATCTCCAGGCGGCCGACCCACATCAGGAAGATCATCAGCAGCTTCGAGGTGTCGGGGAAGAACAGGTAGCTCCCGAAGGGCCCGAGACGACCGAACCCGGGCCCGATGTTCCCGATCGTCGCGAGCGACGCGCTCGTCGACTCCAGCATCGTCAGCTGAACGTCGATCCGAGCGGCGTCGAGCGACAGGAACACCGCCGACACGCCGAACAGGACGAGGTACAGGATGGTGAACGCCATGATGCCGCGGATCGCGTCCTCGTCGACGACGCTCCCGCTGAGGCGGACCGGCTGGACGACGTCGGGGTGCGCGGAAGTGAACAGCTCACGGCGGATCGCTTTGCCGACGATCAGCCACCGCACGATCTTGACGCCGCCGCCGGTCGACCCGGCGGACCCGCCGATGAACATCGCGAACATGAGGAGGATCTGCGCGTCGGTGTCCCACTGCGCGAAGTCGGCGGTCGCGTACCCCGTGGAGTTCAGCAGCGACCCGACTTGGAACGCCGCCTGTCGGAGCGAGTTCTCCGCGACGCCCTGCGTCATCCCGCCGAGCTCGATCGCCGGTGCCGACCCGCGGAACAGCATCACCGCGAGTACAGCGGTCACGACAGCGATCGCCCCGGCGTACGCCCGGAACTCGGCGTTCTCCAGCATGACCTCCGCCTCGCCGCGCAGCACGTGCCAGAACAGCGCGAAGTTGACGCCCGCGATGACCATGAACGGGATGACGACCCACTGGACGACCGCCGAGAACGCCGCGATGCTGTCCGCCTTCGGCGAGAACCCGCCGGTCGGGAGGGTAGTGAACCCGTGCGCGACCGCGTTGAACAGGTTCATTTCCGGGGCCATCCCGGCGAGGTGGAGGCCGTAGAGGATCGCGATGTAGGCGACGGTGAAGCCGAAGTAGATGAGCCAGAGCGCGCGCGCCGTCTCGGCGATCTTCGGGGTGAGCTTCTGGAGCTCCGGCCCGGGGGCCTCCGATTCCATGAGCTGGGCCCCGTTGACCGCGACCTCGGGCAGGATCGCGATCATCAGCACGATGATCCCCATCCCGCCGAGCCACTGGGTCAGCTGCCGCCACATCAACACCGCGTGGGAGTGGCGGTCGGTGCTGATCTCGCCCAACACGGTCGCGCCCGTGGTGGTGAAGCCGCTCATCGACTCGAACAGCGCGTTCGCGATCGACTCGGTGAACGCCCCGATCGACCCGAGTTGGAGGCCGACGGTCGACGGCGTGCCGTACCCCGCGAGCAGGTACGGGACCGTCCCGATCGCCGCCGCCGCGAGCCACGCGAGCGAGACGAACAGCAGCGCCTCGCGGGGCCCGAGGTCGGGATCGGGGTCGACCCGCTCGATCGCGAATCCGAGCCCCGCGACGAGCGCGATCGAGGCGAGGAACACCCAGACATCCTCGCCGTACGCGATCGCCACGACGAGCGGTACCAGCAGCGTGACGGCGAGGTACTTGATCCCGACGCCGAGAAGCCCCACGCTCGCCTTCCAGTTGAGGGCCCAAGACATAGTATTCGAACGATATGGGGGTCGCCCGTTCGCTGTATTAAACTGTCGAAGGGACGACGACGGCGGGGCGGGAGGCGGTCACGACGTCCAGAACGCCTTCGTGAACAGCACGAGGACCGGGATGATCTCGATCCGCCCGATCCACATCAGGACGACCATCACGGCTCGCGTGCTCAGCGGAAAGGAGGCGAACGTCCCGTACGGACCCGCGTCGCCGAACGCCGGGCCGATATTGTTGAAGGTGGTCGCCGCTGCCCCGAGCGCCTCGAACTCGGTCACTCGGAGCCCCGCTCGCTCGGCGTCGACGACGATGACCACGGTGAGCAGGAAGACGATCACGATACTCAAGAGGAGGTACGCGTAGATGTCGCGGATCGCGGCCACGTCGATCGACTTGCCCGAGATCCGTACCGGACGAACGGACTCCGGGTGGACCGCGGTGTAGAGGTTCCGTTTGAACGACTTCAGCGCGACGAGCCACCGAAGCGACTTGATCGAGCAGGTGGTGGAGCCGACCATCCCGCCGACGAACATCCCCGCGAACAGCATGTGCTTCGCCGCCGGCGCCCACAGCACGTAGTCGGTGCTGGCGTACCCCGTCGTCGTCACGATGGACGCGACGTTGAACACGGCGTGGCGCACCGTCGCCTCGGCGCCGAAGGCGATGCTCGGGTCGAGAAAGAGAGGCAGCGCGACGAACGACGCGAGCGTCCCCATCGCGCCGAAGTAGAAGTGGAACTCCTCGTTTTTCAGCAGGCGCATCGGCTCGCCGTTGATGGCGAAGTAGATGAGGACGAAGCTGGTCGAGCCGATCACCATGAACGGGACCACCGCCCACTGGATGAGCGGGTGGAACACCCCCACGCTCAGCGGCTCCGGCGAGAACCCGGCGGTCGCGACCGAGGTGAACGCGTGCGCGACGGCGTTGTACAGGTCCATCTGCGGGTCGACGGCGAGCCCGAGCAGGAAGTAGACCGCGATCGCGAGCCCCGTGAGCCCGAAGTAGATTCCCCAGATGAGCCGTGCGGTCTGGGATATCTTCGGCGTGAGCTTGTTGACGTCCTGCGTCTGTGACTCCGACTCCATCAGCTGTGCCCCACCCACCCCGATCTCGGAGAGGACCGCGGTCGCGAGGATGAGGATGCCGAGCCCCCCGAGCCACTGGATCACCTGCCGCCACATCAGCACGGACCGCGAGTGGACGGAGAAGTCGCGCAACACGGTCGCGCCGGTCGTCGTCAGCCCGCTCATCGACTCGAACATGGCGTTCACCGGGTGGGCGATCGTGCCGACGCCGGCGACGACGAACGGGATCGCGCCGACCGCGGCGACGAGGAACCAGATCAGCGCCACCGCGAGGAACGCCTCGCGGGGCCCGAGATTCACGTCCGGGTCCTACACCGACCGGAACGCCGCGCCGAGCGCGAGCGAGACGACGATCGCCGCGAGAAAAGGCAGCGGCGGCTCGCCGTAGTAGAGGGCGACGAGCAGCGGGAACGCGAGCGGGACTGGGAGCGCGGCGAGGACGTCGCCCGTGAGGCCTACGCTCGCTCGCCAGCCGACGCGGCTGGTCACGAAGGGGTCACGCCATCGAGGTGATGGCGCTCACGGAGTCGGACTCCACGAGGAGGATCACGTGATCGCCCGCCTGAAGCACGGTGTCCCCGCGCGGGGTGACCAGCTGATGGTCGCGCGTGATCGCGCCGATGACGAACCGCACGTCGCTCTCGGCGACCATCTCCGAGATGGGTCGTCCGACGAGACCGCACCCCTCGGTGAGTTCGAGTTCGAGGACCTCCGCCTGGTCGTTCTCCAGCACGGCGATGTTCTCCGCGACGCTCTCGTAGGTGAACCGGGTGATCTCCTCGGCGGTCACCGTCCGGGGGTTGATCGCGATGTCGATACCGATCTCCTCGAAGACGGTGACGTAGTCGGGGCTGTCGACGACGGCGATCACGCGGTCGACACCGAGGCGCTTTGCGAGCACGGAGATGAGCAGGTTCTTTTCGTCGGAGCCGAGCGCGGCGACGACGATGTCGGCCTCGTCGACGTGCTCGCGGGAGAGGAACTCGGTGTCGGTGGGGTCGTGTTCCATCACGACCGTGTCCGGGAGGTTCTCGGCGAGCCACCGCGCCCGGTCGGGGTCGCGCTCGATCAGCCGCGGCGTGAAGTCGCGCTCCTCCAGCAGGCGGGCGGTCTGATAGCCGATCTCGCTGCCGCCGATGACCACGATCTCGTCGGCGTGGTCCGGCGTCGTCTCGGGCGCGACGTCGGTCGCGAACGACTGGACGCTCTCGGGGCCCCCGATCACCACCGCGCGGTCGCCGACGATGATGTCGGTGTCCCCGCGGGGGATGGTCATCTCGCCGTCGCGGAACAGGCCGACGAACGTGAGCGACTCGAACCGGTCGGCCTCCGAGACGGTCTGTCCGGCGACGGGGCTCCCCTCGGCGATTTCGAACTCGGCCATCTGGACCAGCCCGCTCGCGAACGGGTCGACGTCGATCGCGGCCGGGAGCCCGATGACTCGGACGATGTTCTGCGCGGTCAACAGGTCCGTACACACCATGAAGTCGACGCCGAAGGCACCCTCGTTCCCCTGCCACGTGCGGAGGAAGTCCGTGCTCTTCACGCGGGCGATGGTGAACCCGTCGCCGAGCGTCTTCGCGGTGCCGCAGGCGACGAGGTTCGTCTGGTCGTCGTCGGTACACGCGATGACCATGTCCGCGCGGTCGACCTCGGCGACCGACTGGATCTCCGAGGACGTGCCGTCGCCCGCGATGGTGAGGACGTCGAGTTCGTACTTGAGCTGTTCCGCTCGATCCGGGTCGACGTCGACGACGACGACCTCGTGGTCCGACGCGAGACTCGCGGCGATGCTCGTCCCGACCTCGCCGGCCCCGATGACGACCACGTGCATGGGCACACCGAGTTACCGGACCTTGAAGTTCGTTACTATCGGTGCCCGCTCGCGGTCGGCCCGCCGGCAGCGGGGAACGCCGCCGAGCGCCGCTTCAGTCGCCCTCGCCGAACGACGAGGGATCCGTCCACTCGTTCCGCCCCGAGACGGTCCGCTGCGGGAACGGGATCGAGACATCCTCCTCGTCGAAGGCGACGAAGTTCTTGATCACGTCCTGGAGCGCGAAGCCGATCGCGAGCGTCGCCGCGGCCGCGAGCGTCGCCAGCGAGCGCAGGAACCCCTGGTAGCCCGCCGCGCCGAACGCGACCGTCACGCCGGCGAACAGCACGAGGAACGCCACGATCTTCTGGAGCGGGCGCCGCGCGTGTTCGTCGAGTCCCTGCCGGTCGAAGAGCCGCCGGAAGAGCGACGTGACGATCGATTTCTGACATCCTCCCACGAGTGACGTCGTGGGGTTCCACGGCCACAGACCGTGCCCACGACGGAGAGGTTCCCCACTCGTCTGAGACGTAGGGTTGTGGGCCGTGCCAGTACGGCCCCCGACCGAGATAGCGGGCTTCATCTACCGCCACGGTGACGTGCGTATCCTTACCTCGGACTCGGTAGCACAATCCACGAAACGTACCGGCATACCTGTTTCCCTCACTGTCGGATTCATCCCACGACTGAACTCGTGGGCTTTCTCCTCAAACTACTGTAAACGACGTACGTCGCGACGACGACGAGGAAGATAGCGGCGTCGACGACGATGCCGGTCAGCGGGCCGAGGAACGGTTCCAGCGTCCCCGCGAGCGCGAGGGGGCCGAGCGCTCCCGCGGCAGCGCCCATCAGTGGAGCACCGCCGTGTTCCCGCGCGTCTCGATCAGGTCGGCGCTGACCGCCTCGGCGAGTTCCGCGGCGAGTTCGTCGGTCGAGGTCCCGCCGCGGGCCGCCCGGAGGAACTTCACCTTCACCAGCTTCCGGTCGTCGAGCTGGTCGGCCAGCTCGTCGACGACGGAGTCGATACCGTGCTTCCCGACCCAGACGGTGACGTCGAGGTCGTGGGCCTCTTTCCGCAGTTCCTGGTCGCTCATAGGCTGTCGAGTCGGCCGCGCGCATTGAAGCTTGAGGTTCGGCCGCGCCGGCGGGAGACCGTGCGAGCCCCGGCCTCGCGTCAGCGCTCGCGCTCGACGTCGGGCTCTCGCTCGGCGGGCCCTCCCGCCGCGGAGCGGTTGCGCTCGGTCCACTCCGCCGCGTCCTCGGGCGTCTCGGTCTCCAGCAGGCGATCGACCTTTCGCTCGAACTGCTCGTCGGTGAGGTCGCCGTTCGCGTATCGGGTCCGCAGCCGCTCCAAGGCGTCCGCGGTGTCGGCGGTCTCGTCGTCGCGTTCCGCCGCCGTCCCGCGCTCGGCGCGGACCGAGCCGGAGTCGGAGTCGACGGTCTCCGTCTCGAACGCCTCCTCCTCGTCGAACAGCATGGAGACGACGGGAATGATCACGATGTACCCGAACAGCATGAACCCGAGCCACCACTCGGCGCCGAGAAGCAGCGCCGCCAGCCACGTCCCGGTGACCGTCGTGGCGGCGATGCCGCTGGCGTTGCGGCGGAACCGCTCACGGAGGGTCTCGTCGTCGGCCATTGGCGGGACAGTTTCCGGCCCGCTACAAAATCGTATCGACGCTCGCGCGCCGGACGCCGACACCGACGCGACGAGCGCGCCGCCTACGCCTCGATTTCGACCGTGATCTCGTCGCGGTCGACGGCGAGCCGGAACGTCGGGACGGTGCGGTAGACGACCTCGACGACGTTCTTACGTTCGAGGCTGCGCAGCGCCCGCCGCACCGCGTCCACCTCGGGATCGGCGTCGTACGCCTCGCGGAGCGCGTTGAGCACGCGGACGACCGACTGCGAGCGCTCGTCCGGGCCGGCGAGCACGTCCACCACCCGCGACTCCAGTTCCGGGACGCGGATCGTCTCCGGCACGCCGCCCTTGGCGACCGCGTCGGGCTCGATCCCGGGCTCGACGTCGACGAGGTCGTTCGCCGCCGCCGTCGCGCGGATCAGGCTGTCGTCGTCGCGGTAGTAGTACTCCTTCAGGTGGTTCTCCAGGTAGCCGTGGACCTCGCTGCCGCTCTCCATCTCCCAGGCGTCCTGAAGCTCGCCGTTCTTCGTCGGCTGGAGGCGGACCACGTCCGCGAGCCGATCGCGTTCCTCGTCGGTGAGGCTCATCGCTCTTCGACCGCGCTCGCGGCGCGAACGATCGTCTCCTCGCCGAACTTCGGCCCGACGAGCTGGAGCCCGACCGGGAGCCCGTCGGCCTCGCCGGCGGGGACGGAGATCGCGGGGAGATTCGCGAGGTTGGCCGGCGTCGTGTTCGCGTCCGCGAGGTACATCCGCAGCGGGTCGTCGAGGCTCTCACCGAGTTCGAAGGGGAGGACCGGCATCGTCGGCGAGGCGATGGCGTCGACGTCCTCGAACGCGTCCTCGAAGTCCTGCCGGACCCACGCGCGGGCGTCCTGCGCCTTCTCGTAGTACTTGTCGTGGTAGCCCGCCGAGAGCGCGTACGTGCCGAGGAGGATCCGGCGCTTGACTTCCGCGCCGAACCCCTCCTCGCGCGTCTCCGCGAACGACTCGTTCCAGTTGCCGTCGGACTCGCTGCGGTGGCCGTACCGGACGCCGTCGAAGCGCGCGAGGTTCGAGGAGGCCTCGGCCATCGCGATCACGTAGTACGCCTGGACCGCGTGTTCGACCGACGGCAGCGATATCTCGGTCGTCTCCGCGCCCTGCGCTTCGAGGTCCGCGATCGCGGCCTCGACCGCCTCGACGACGCGCTCGTCGGCGCCCTCGAACAGTTCCGTCGGGACCCCGATCGTCATCCCGTCGACGTCGCCGTCGGCGGCCGCGGCGTAGCCCGCGTCGGGGTCGGCGCCCTCGACCTCGCGCAGGTCGCGGGTCGTCCCGTCGTGGGGGTCGTCGCCGGCGATGACGTCGAGGACGGCGGCGGCCTCCTCGACGGTGCCCGCGATCGGCCCGATCTGTTCGAGGGAGTTCGCGTACGCGATGAGCCCGTAGCGGGAGACGAGCCCGTAGGTGGGCTTGATCCCGACGACGCCGCAGAACGCGGCCGGACACCGCACCGACCCGCCGGTGTCGGAGCCGAGCGCGACGTCGGCCTCGCCCGCCGCGACCGCGGCCGCCGAGCCGCCAGAGGAGCCGCCCGGAACGCGGTCGGTATCGACCGGGTTCTTAGTAGGACCGAACGCGGAGGTCTCGGTCGTCGTCCCCATCCCGAACTCGTCCATGTTCGTCTTGCCGACGACCGTCGCGCCCGCGTCGGTCAGTCGGTCGACGACCGTCGCGGAGTAGGGCGGGACGTAGTCGGCGAGCATCTCCGAGCCGCAGGTCGTCCGGATCCCCGCGGTGGAGATGTTGTCCTTCACCGCGACGGTCGCGTCCGCGAGGGGGCCGTCGGCGTCCGCGTCGCCCTCGATCCGTTCCTCCGTCACGAATGCGTTGATGTCGGCCGCCATCTACGACACCTTCGGCCCGACGAAGAAGCCGTCTTCCGTCTCCTCGGCGTTCGCGAGCGCTTCCTCCTGCGAGAGGCCCTCCTCGACCTCGTCGGGGCGCATCACGTTGACGAGTTCCTCCTCGCGTTCGACTTCGGGGACCTCGTCGAGCGCCTCGAAGTACTCCAAGATGTCGCCGAACTGCGCCGCGAACTCGTCGACCTCGTCGTCGGCGAGTCGGACGCGAGCCAGGTCGGCGACGTGACGGACCTCCTCGGTGTCGACGGCCGCGGCGTCGTCGGCCCCGTCGGAGGCCGCCCCCGCGTCATCCGTCGACTCGGACGTATCGCTCATACGAGCAGGTGTCCCGGACCGGGAGTAAGGGTTTCGGAACGTCGCATCGGCCCCTCCGCGGACGCCCGCGCTCACCGGACGTCGTCGACGAAGGCGAGCCAGCGCTCGTGGCCGTCCAGCGTCGCGGAGCGGTGCTCGTCGGCGAAGTCGGGGTGGCGGATCGTCTCCAAGGCGTTGAGCGCCCGGTCGATGCCGACGACCTCGTCGGCGAGCCGTTCGGCGGTCCCCCGATCGAGGGGTTCGTCGGCGGGAGGGTCGCCCGCGTCGGTGTCACCGCGCTCGCCGCGCAAGCGGGCCATCCGGCGCTCGCGCTCGGCGCGGAGCGTCGACTTCACCGACGACACCTTGCGCTCGACGTCGGGCGGGACCGTCTCGACGGCGCGCGTCTCCACGATGAACTCGGAGAGGTCGACCGCGTTCCCGTCGATGGTGACCGTGTCCGGGACCGACGCGCCGACCGTCGCGCTCTGGCCGGTGACCCGGTCAAGTATCGCTTCCCGCTCAGACTCGTCCATGCGCTCTCGTCACGGGACCGCCACAAAAATGAGCTACGGTGACGGACCGCTCGTCACTCGCCGTCCGATTCGTCCGCCCGAACCGTCACGACGGGCGCGTCCGCCAGCCGCACGACCTTCTCCGTGACGCTCCCCAGCAGGTAGCGCTCGACGCCGGTGCGGCCGTGGGTCCCCATCACCACGAGGTCGACGTCGCGGTCGTCGGCGTACTGGAGGATCGCCGAGTGGGGCGTCCCCATCTCGACGGCCGTCGTCATGCCGATCCCGTCGGTCGACCCCGCCGCGGCCTCGATCAGGTCCGTCGCGTGGGCGGTGAGTTCGGCCTCGATCTCGTCGGCGTCGACCTCCTCGTGTCGGCCGATGTAGCCCGTCTCCGGCGAGACCCCGCTCATCGCTTGGCTGTCCTCGTGGACGAACGCCCCGCTCACGCCGAGGCCGCCCTCGCGGGTGTCGACGACGTGCAACACGTGGACCGTCGCGTCGAACGCCGACGCGAGTTCGCTCACGTGTGCCGCCGCCGCTTCCGAGCCGGCGCTTCCGTCCGTCGGGAACAGTATGTTGTCGTACATCGTACCACCAAGTTGAAACTTCGCGAAGCAGGGGTAAAAACGCACCGCAGATCCCCGCTACGTGACGATTCCGCCACTCAACGAAGGAATTCAGTGACGGCGCAGCCGCGAAAGGTGAGGCGAGCCGTCGAAAGTGAAAACTCCCGGAAACGCGGCGGTGCGTCAACCGGGGGGTCGCTCGCCGTTAGCAGAAGTCCTTCGCCGTTAGCAGAAGTCCTTCGCCGTTAGAGAAGGTCGTTCGAGACGAGACGGTCGACCGCCTCGCGCAGGCGCTCCTCGCTCGCGGCGTAGGAGATCCGGGCGTGCCCCTCGGCGTTGAACGCGCTGCCGGGGACGCAGGCGACCGCGGCCTGTTCGATCGCCGCCTCGCACCACGCCTGATCGTCGTCGTCGACGGGGATCATCATGTAGAACGCGCCGTCGCCGACGTCGACGTCGACGCCGTGTTCGTCGAACAGGTCGACGAGGAGGTCGCGGCGGTCGGCGAAGGCGTCGCGCATCTCCTCGACCGACGCCTCGGTGTTCTCCAAGGCCTCGATCCCGGCGCGCTGGACGAAGTTCGTCGCGCAGGAGACGGAGTGAGAGTGGAGCTTCCCCGCCTCGCCGACGAACTCGTCGGTGGCGTGGAGGTAGCCGAGCCGCCACCCGGTCATCGAGTACGCCTTCGAGAAGCCGTTGATCGTTACCGTGCGGTCGGCCATCCCGTCGAGGCTCGCGAGCGAGACGTGGTCGGCGTCGTAGACGATGCGCTCGTAGATCTCGTCAGAGATGACCGCGACATCGTGTTCGACGGCGAGGTCGCGGACGCCCTCCAGCGCGGTCTCGGAGAAGACCGCGCCGGTGGGGTTCGACGGGGAGTTGACGACGAGCAGTTCGGTGTCGTCCGACACCGTCTCGGCGAGCTCGTCGAGCGCGGGCTCCAGCTGGAAGCCGTGCGGCGCGAGGTCCACTCGGGAGAGGTCGCCGCCCGCCAGCTTCGCCATCGCCTCGTAGGAGACCCACGCCGGGTCGAGGAGGACGACCTCGTCGCCCTCGTCGATCAGCGTCTGGAACGTCTCGTACAGCGCCTGCTTGCCGCCGGGAGTGACGATCACCTCGTCGGCGTCGGCGTCGACGCCGTTCCCGCGGAGCTTCGCCGCGATCGCTTCCTTGAGTTCGGGCACCCCGTTCGAGGAGGTGTACCCCGTGTGTCCGGCGTCGAGGGCGTCCTTGCCGGCCTCGACCACGTTCTCCGGGGTGGCGAAGTCGGGTTCGCCGACCGAGAGGTCGACGATGTCGGCGCCTTCCGCCTCCTTCTCCGCCGCGAGGTTCGATATCGCCAGCGTCGCGCTGGGCTCTACGCGTCCGATCCGCTCCGAGAAGTCGTATGCGTCGCTCATGTGTCGTGTGTAGTCCGCTCGTGTCTGTCAGTCGAGTGCTTCCGCGAGGTCGACGGCGGCGCGCGCGGCGTCGGCACCCTTGTCGATCCGCTCGCGCGCCTCGGCGCCGGACATCCCCGGGCCGCTCACGCCGAAGGTGACCGGCGTGTCCCGGTCGAGGCTCACGTCGGTGAGCTTCTCGGCGGTCGCGTTCGCGATGACGCGGTCGTGGTCGGTGTCGCCGGTGACGATGGCGCCGACGACCGCGACCGCGTCGACGTCCTCGCGCCGCGCGAGCCGGTCGGCGGCCAGCGGGCTGTCGTACGCGCCCGGCACGCTCAGTTCGTCGACGACGACGGCGTCGCGGTCGGCGGCCGCCTCCCGGGCGGCCTCGGCCATCGGCTCCGTGACGGAGTCGTTGAACCGCGCCACCACCAGTCCCAGCGAGACCATACGCGAACTGGAGCGGGCGACGGCAAAGTTCTACCGTTCGACCGCAGGGTTGCCGGGCGAACGGGTTCGGGAACCGAGGCTGGATTCGACGGTGAAAACTGACAGATGACAGTGCGGTGGCGCGTCCCTGCGAGTGGCCGCCGAAGGCGGCCGCGAGGAGCACGCGCGAGGGACGCCGCGGAGCGACCGGCGGGAGCGAGCGGCGAGGTTGGAGAGGTGTGAGGTGCGGGGCTGTGCGTTCCCGCGAGCGAAGCGAGCGGGAGCACGGAAGTCGCAGCCCGCGCAGCGAAGCGAGCAGGAACGTCTTCCGGGCGGGACTCGAAGGGGCAGTCGCGAGGCGGGCGCAGGCGTTCACGAGAGCAAAGCTCTCTCGTCATCACGAAAGGCGCGCAGCGCCTTTCGAACGACAGCGAGCGTGCGCCCGCCTCGCGACTGGGGCTTCGAAGGCGTTCGTGACGATCGATGACTCGTAGCTGCCGACGGGCGAACCGTCACCAGCAACAGCCACGTCTTCGGCCGCGCGTCATTAATACGTCTGCGACGCCAACGACGTAGCATGACGAACACCGAGACCGCGACGGTCGGCGGCGGCTGCTTCTGGTGCGTCGAGGCGGCGTTCAAGGAACTCGACGGCGTCGAGCGCGTCACCTCCGGCTACGCCGGCGGCCACGCCGACGACCCCACTTACCGCGAGGTGTGTTCCGGCAACACCGGCCACGCGGAGGTCATCCAGGTCGAGTACGACCCCGACGCCCTCTCGTACGAGGACATCCTCGAAATATTCTTCACCGTCCACGACCCGACGCAACTGAACCGGCAGGGCCCGGACGTCGGTAGCCAGTACCGCTCGATCGTCCTCTACCACGACGACGAACAGCGCGACGTCGTCGAGAACTACGTCGAGGCGCTCGACGAGGAGGGCGGCTACGACGACGAGGTCGTCACCGAGGTTGAGCCGCTGGAGACGTTCTACCGCGCCGAGGAGAAACACCAGGACTACTTCGAGAAGAACCCGAAAGACGCCTACTGTTCGATGCACGCGCAGCCGAAGGTGGAGAAGGTCCGCGAGCGGTTCCGCGAGAAGGTGAAGGCGTAAGAAGAGATCCGGTCGGCTGCCGGCAACGAGACGACGGAATCCTCAACCGTTCTTTTATAAATAATCGACGACGGATCGGTGGTGAACACCGCCGAAGCCCCAGTCGCGAGGGCTCGCGCGACTCGCTGTGCGCTTCACTCGGTCGCTCACTTCGTTCGCTCCCTCGTTCCAGTGCTTGCGTCGTCGGGCGTCGCCCTCGCGACTGCCCCTTCGAGTCCCACCCCGCACAGCACCGCCCCGCAGCCTCACACCACCCCAGCCTCGCCGCTCACTCCCTCCGGTCGCTCGCGGCGTCCCTCGCACGCGCTCCTCGTGGCCGCCTGCGGCGGCCACTCGGAGGCGCGCGCCACCGCTGTAGTTCATCCAACCGACCGCTCAAACGTGGATTGGACCCGTCCGGACAACACGGGTCTGCTACCACGACACACGTCTCGCCACAACATATTCCCTCCCGCCGATCGAACCACGTCTCGATGAAGATCGGTCTCATCTCGGACGTTCACGCGAACCTCCCGGCGCTGGAAACGGTCCTCGACGACATGCCCGCCGTCGACCGGATCTACTGCGCGGGCGACGTCGTCGGCTACAACCCGTGGCCGGCCGAGTGCGTCGAGCGCGTGCGCGAGGTCGCGGCCGCGACGGTCCGCGGGAACCACGACCGCACCGTCGAGAGCCCCGAGCGCTACCGTGCCAACCGGATGGCGGAGGCGGGGCTCGAACACGCCAAGGCGTCCCTCTCTGACGACCAGCGCGAGTGGATCGGCGACCTCCCGCGCGCGGAGACGTTCGCCGGCGACCGGTACCTGCTCGTCCACTCGCACCCCGCCGCCGAGCGCGAGGACGCCTACGTCTACCCGGAAGAGTTCCCGAACCTCGACCGACACATGGGCGAGTACGACGGCATCGTCCTCGGCCACACGCACGTTCAGGGGTGCCGCGCGGTGGCCGGCGGCTTCGTGCTCAACCCGGGCAGCGTCGGCCAGCCGCGCGACGGCGACCCGCGGGCGGGCTACGCCGTCCTCGACACGACGGCCGACGGGACCGACGCGGTCGAGACGCGTCGCGTGGAGTACGACATCGACCGCGTCGCGGCCGCGGTCAGCGAGGCCGACCTCCCCGCGACGACCGCGGAGCGCCTCTACGAGGGCGAGTAGATCAGCGGTCGGCGCCGTCTCGGTCGGCATCATCCCGGTCGGCGCGGTCGCCGCCGGCGCCTCCCGCGTCGCCCCCGACCGCCACGCCCAGCCGCTCGTACAGGAACGCCCACGAGTCCGTCTGCTCGTCGACGATCATCGAGGCCGGCTTGCCGACGCCGTGCCCGGTCGCCGACTTCGTCCGCAACAGGAACGGCCCGCCCTCGGCCTCGTTCTGGAGCCGGGCGGTCATCTTCCGGGCGTGCGAGGGGTGGACGCGCGTGTCGCCCGCGGCCGTGGTGAAGTAGACGGGCGGGTGCGTCGCGTCGGGGTCGACGTTGTGGTACGGCGAGTACTCCTTGAGGTACTCGAACGCCGCCGGGTCCTCCGGGTGGCCGTACTCCGTCGTCCACGACTCGCCGAGCAGGAAGCGGTGGAACCGCAGCATGTCGAGCAGGGGGACCGCGCACTGCGCGGCCGCCCACAGGTCCGGGCGCTGGGTGACGACCGCGCCGACCGAGAGGCCGCCGTTCGACCCGCCGGCGACCGCCAAGCTGTCCGCGTCGGTGAGTCCCGACTCGCGGAGCGCCTCCCCAGCCGAAATGAAGTCGTCGAAGGTGTGCTGCTTGTCCGCCAGCATGCCCGCCTCGTGCCACGGCTCGCCGTACTCGTACCCGCCGCGGGCGCACACCGCCGCGAACGCGCCGCCGTCCGCGAGGAACGGGAGCC
Organism: Halorubrum californiense DSM 19288; assembly: GCF_000336875.1. Taxonomy (GTDB): domain Archaea; phylum Halobacteriota; class Halobacteria; order Halobacteriales; family Haloferacaceae; genus Halorubrum; species Halorubrum californiense. The sequence continues at coordinate 133,405 of NZ_AOJK01000073.1, forward strand.
GGAACCGCCCGAACGAGGGCGTGATACTGTTCCGGAACCCGCCGTAACCGTACAGGAGGGCCGGGCGCCCACCGTCGACGTCGACGTCCTCGCGGTAGCAGACGAACATCGGTACCTCGGCGCCGTCCGTCGAGTCGACGAACCGCTGTTCGACGACCAGGTCGTCGGGGACCGAGAGGTCCACGGAGTCGATATCCGTCGACGCGAGTTCGGTCTCGGTGCCCGGGTCAGCAGCGAGGTCGAGCCCGCGGACCGCCGGTGGCCTGTCGAAGCCGGTGAGTCCGAAGAACGCCTCGGGCCCGTCGCGGTTCCCGGAGACCCACGTGACGGAACAGTACGACGGCAGCGAGACGTCGCGCCGGTGCGTCCCGTCGCGGTCGTGGACCGAGAGCCGGGAGTGCGCGTCCCGCTGTCGGTGGACGAGGAGCCGCTCGGGCGTCGGCACGACCGACTGGATGATCCCCTCGCCGCCGGGGAGGACCTCGCGACACTCCTCGAACGAGAGGTTCCCCTCGCGGAAGCGGTCGACGGAGCAGGCGAGCAGCCGTCGCCGGGGCGCGCCGTGGTCGGTCGAGACGAACGCCGTCCCGCCGTGGAACCGGACCGACGTCTCGGCGTCGGTGTCGGTCAGGACGGGGCGAAGGTCGCTGTCGACGTGGACGTACCACTCGGTGCCGCCAACCATCTCCGAGAAGGCGACCGCGAGCAGTCCGGAGTCGGGGTCGACGGTCACGCGCGGCCAGACGTGTTGGTCGTCGTGTTCGAGCAGCACCGTCTCCTCGTTCGGGCCGTCAGCGAGCCGGAAACGGCGGATCTCCTTGTCCATCTGCGCGCCGTCGGCCGCGCCGCCGGTGGCGACGTAGACGAACCCGTCGCCGTCCGCTTCCCACGCGAGGCTCCCGCCGTTGACCCGACCGCGCTCCGGGAGGATCGCGACCTCCTCGACGCCCGGCCCGTACCCCTCGTACCCCTCTGTCTCGGCCTCCGGTGACCCGGATCGGGGCTCGCCCGGGTCGGGTACCGACAGCACCCGTACGTCGTAGTTCTCGTCGCCGCCCTCGGTGACGCCGACCGCGACGCGCTCGCCGTCGTGCGACGGGACGTACCACGCCATCGACCGGGGCGGGCGGTCGTCGTCGCGGTTCGCCGCCCACGCGTTCGGGTCGACGAGGACGCGGTCCGCGCCGCCCGGCGCGTCGCGGGCGACGAGACGGGCGTGGTCGGCGCCCGGCTTGCGGACCGTCGCGAAGTAGCGTCCCTCGCGGACGGTTATCGGCCCGTAGTCGGCGACCTCGACGAGGTCCTCGAAGCGCGGCCGGAGCCGGTCGCGGATGTCGTCGTCGAGCGCGGCGTCGACGTGGTCGTTCTGAGCGTCGACCCACTCGCTGACCGCCTCGTCGTCGCCTTCGAGCCATCGGTACGGGTCGTCGACGTCGACCCCGTGGAGCGTCTCCGTGACGACCTCGCGTCCGGTCTCCGGCGGGGACGGGGCCGGAGCGGATTGGCGTGACATACGTTCGCCTGTGGGCGGCGACGCAAAACGACTGGGGTCGGCGGCGGGCGCGGCCGTCGGTCGGCTCGCCTCGGGGTCGGCGGCGCGGGCGTTCAGCCGTGACCTGACGGCGAGGATCAGGGCCACAGTCCGGCGACAAACAAGAGGTTCCGCGCGGCGACCGCCAGCGAGAGAGCGCCGACGCCGGCGCACATGAGGGTCGCGACGAACCGCCGCGTCCCGCCGGCGACCGCGACCGGGACCCCGATGACGGCCATCCCGACGGCCTTCGTGAGGAGCATCCCGCCGAGGAGGCCGAACCGGGAAATGAACAGGCGGCCGACGGGCGACCCCTCGACGTACTCGCTCCCGGTGAGGGCGACGTACGTCGTCCCCACGTCGGCCGCGATGCCGACGAACAGGAGGCCCACGGCGAGGGCGAGACGGGAAGCCATTGACGGAGCGAACGCGGCACGCAGGCATAAATCTCCGGACAGCGGCGGGGACCATTCCCGAGGTCCGCCGGGCCGGTCTCGGTTCTGACGGCGCTGGCTGGTCGACGACCGCGCACAACACGCTTCAATTTAAACCGTCGGGAGCCCTACGAATGGTAATGAGTTCGTCCGACGACGAGTACGAGGTCGCGGTGGTCGGCGGCGGGCCGGCCGGGCTGACGACCGCGCTGTACGGGGCCCGACTGGGCCACGAGACGGTGCTGATCGACCGGGGCGGCGGGCGCGCGGCGATGATGGCCGACACGCACAACGTGATCGGGGTCACCGAGGACATCTCCGGCAACGAGTTCCTCGCGACCGGCCGCGAGCAGGTACAGTCGTACGGCGGCACCTTCGAGCGCGGCTTCGTCACCGACATCGAGCGCACCGACGACGACCGGTTCCGCCTGTCGACGAACGACGCCGAGATCATCGCGGACCGCGTCGTCCTCGCGACCGGCTTCTCCGACGAGCGCCCGGACCCGCCGCTCCCGCGGACGGGGAAGGGGCTCCACTACTGCCTCCACTGTGACGCCTACATGTTCGCCGACGAGCCGGTGTACGTGATGGGCCACGGCGAGGCGGCCGCCCACGTCGCGATGATCATGCTGAACGTGACCGACGACGTCGACGTCCTGACGCGCGGCGCGGAGCCGACGTGGAGCGACGAGACCGCGGCGCAGCTGGAGTCGCACCCGGTCGAGGTCGTCCACGAGGAGGTCTCGGGCGTCGAGAACGACCCGGACTCCGGCTGGCTCGAAGCGCTGGAGTTCGAGGACGGGACCCGGCGCGAGTACCGCGGCGGCTTCGCGATGTACGGCTCCGACTACAACACCGTTCTGGCGGAGGGGCTCGGCTGCGACCTGACCGAGAGCGGCACCATCGACGTCGACGACCACGGCCGCACCAGCGAGGACGGCGTGTTCGCGGTCGGGGACATCACGCCGGGCCACAACCAGGTGCCCGTCGCGATGGGGCAGGGCGCGAAGGCGGGCCTCGCGATCCACAAGGAGATCCGGGAGTTCCCGCGCTCGACCGAGGAGATAGCGCGCGACGGCCCGGTGGGCGACGACGAGGTGCCGGCCATCTCGCCGCACCTCATGGCGACCGCCGTCGCCCACGAGGGCCACGCCGGCGGGCCGCGCGAGGACGCGGCCGCCCAGAACGTCGAAGCGCCCGCGGCGGACGACGACTGATAGGGTTCAAACTCTTCTCAGCATTTCCGAGCGAAGCGAGGAAATCGCCGGCCGGGACTCCCGCGAGCGAAGCGAGCGGGAGGTCGGCCGGCGCACGACCGCAGGGAGTGCGCCGGCCGGGATTTGAACCCGGGCCATGAGCTTGGAAGGCTCAGGTCCTACCACTAGACCACCGGCGCTCGCGTCGGTCGATGACGCACCTACACGTAGGTACAACGACTTTCATAAGCGTTCCGTGTTGGTGTGGAAAGCGTCGACGAGCGGTCGACTGGACGGGAACCTATACTTAAAGAACCCCGATACTGCGGACCCCTCCCAGCGCGCGATAACGCTTTTCAGCCGCTTAGAACCCTGTTCGGGACATATGTGTGTAGCCACCCAACGTACACCCGTGAGGTGACACCGATGTCATACCAATCGAGCAATCCACTGGTCGGCGAGGTCGAGTTCGCCCTGGAGGGGCCGTGGGCGACGTACTGGATCGCGTTCCTGCGCGTCGTGACCGGGTGGTGGTTCTTCCACGCCGGCGTGACGAAGATCATCACGGACGGGTTCGCGTACAGCTACGGCCCGGCGTACATGCAACAGATGAGCGGGACCGCCCTCGGCGGAATTCCGGTCTGGATGGGGAACAACCTCGCGTGGCTCATCGCGCCCGGGGTCCCCCTCTTCGAGACCCTCATCGGGCTCGCGCTCATCGCCGGCGCGCTGACTCGGTTCGCCGCGTTCGGCGGGGTCATCTTCATGAGCCTGTTCTGGATCGGCAACGCCGGGTTCGGCCACGGCGTCGTCAACAGCGACCTGATGGGACTCATGCTGTTCATGACTGTGATCGTGCTCGCGGCGGGGCGCTACTACGGCCTCGACGCGCTCATCGAGGAGACGGCGTTCGTCAAGCAACACCCCAAGCTGCGGTACCTGCTCGGCTAACGAGGTGACCGAAAATGACAGATATCATCGACACGGCGGCACGGGCGCTGAGCGCGGGACTGATGCTGTTCGGCATCGTGGTCCTCGGACTGGTCGAGACGCTGGCCGGACAGCCGTTCGCTCCGGCCCCGATGACGAACGAGGCGGGCGACGTGATCGCGACGCCGTTGATCTCGCCGGAGATCCGCACCGGGTTCGTGCTGGCGGGGATCGCCGTGATGGGCCTGTACGCGGCGTACCGCCTCGTGGCGCCGCTCCCGGACGACCGGGACGTCAGCCACGAGACGATGGCCGACTGAACCGGGACGGAACCGCCGACCGCGACGTAACCGGCGGAGCGTCGTCGCGGACGACCGCTGTCTCCTTTCGCTCGACGCCTACTCGTCGAGCGGCCGCTCCGGCGTCTTCGAGCCGTCGACGTCCGGTTGGTTCGACTCGACCGAACCGTCGGCGTCCGACTCACCCGATTCGACCGAACCGTGGGCGTCCGGCCCGCCCGATTCGATCGCCTCGTCGGCGGTCCCGCCGTCCGTGCTCGCGGGGGCGGCGTCCGACGGCTCCCCGTCAGTTCCGAACGAGAACGCCGACTCGGCCGCGTCGCTCCGGTCCGCCTCGACGTCGTCGCCGATTTCGGCGCGCGCGACCTCGCCGTCGGTCGCCGACTCGGCGTCGACCTCGAACTCCTCCGTCATCTCCCGCAGGTCGCGGGCGCGCTCGTGGAGGTCGTGCGCCTGCTCCGAGACCTCGCCGAGCGTGGCGGCCTGCTCCTCGGCGGCGGAGGCGACGGTGGTCGCCTCGGCGGTCGTCTGCTGGCTCACGCCGGCGAGGTCGTCGACCGCGCCGGTCACCTCGTTGACCGACTGCGCCTGCGCGTCCATCGCACCGGAGATCTCCTGCACGCCGTCGTCGGCCTCGCTCACGCGGTCGGCGACGTCGGCCAGCGCGTCCTCCGCGTCCTCGACGACCTCGACGCCGTCGTCGACGCCGTCGCGGATCGCCGCCATCTCGTCGACGCTCTCGTCGGTGCGCTCGCGGAGCCCCTCGATGAGCGTCTCCACCTCGGCGGCGGACTCCTGCGTCTCCTCGGCGAGCGACTTCACCTCCTCGGCGACGACCGCGAAGCCGGAGCCGGCCTCGCCCGCGCGGGCCGCCTCGATCGAGGCGTTGAGCGCGAGCAGGTTCGTCTGGTCGGCGATCTCCGAGATCGTCTCGACGATCGCGTCGACCTCCGCCATCTCGGCTTCGAGCCGCTCGATCGTCTCCGCGGCGGACTCGGAGCGCGACTCGATCCCGTGGAGCTCGCCGACCGCGTCGGCGGCCGCCTCGCGGCCCTCCTCGGTGAGCGCGTCGGCCTGCCGAGAGGTGGTCGCGACCTCGTCCGCGGAGGCGGCGACCTCCTCGACGGTCGCCGACATGTCCTCCATCTCGCCGGCCACCTCGGCCAGCTGCCGGCTCTGTCGCTCCGCGCCGGCGGATATCTCGTCGACCGCGTCGCTCGTCTCCCGGCCGGCGGCCGCCGCCTCGTCCGTGCCGTCGGTGACCGCGTTGCTCCGGTCGGACACCTCGACCGCGAACGCGTCGACCGCCGCGATGGCGGCCTCCAGTTCGTCCATCGCGTCGTTGAACTCCGCGGCGATCGAGCGAAGCGCCTCGGGGTCGGCGGGGTCGGCGCGGAGCCGCGCGGTGAGGTCGCCGTCGGCGCAGGCGGCCATCGTCTCGCCGAAATCGTTCGCGCGCGACTCCAGCCGCTCCGCGAACGCCTCGCTCTCCGCCTTCGCCGCCTCGGCGCGCTCGCGCTGGTCCTCCGCCGACTCGATCTGCTCGCGCAGCGAGTCGCGCATGGTCGCGAACGCGTCGGAGAGGTCGCCGAACTCGTCGCGCCGCTCCGTGTCGAAGTCGACGTCGAGGTCGCCGTCGGCCAGCGCCGCCGCCCGTCCCTTGAGCCGGTTCAGCTCGACGACGGTGCCGCGGCCGAGCGTCGCGCCGAGGAGACCGAGCCCGACGATCGCCACCCCGACGATGAGGAGCAGGTTCCGCCCGATCATCCCCGAGAGGGCGTACGCCTCGGAGAGGGGGACGTTGACCGCGAGGGACCAGCTCTCGGTGGGGACCGGCGCGTACGCGACGAAGTACTCCTCCCCGTCCGCGAACCCGAGCGTCGTCGACGAGACGTACCCGACCGGGCGCTGTTGGTCGAAGAGCTGCGAACTGACCGCTTCGTCGTACCGCTCGCCGGCGACACCGTCCCGGTCGCTCGCGCTGATTTCGCCGTCAGTCTCGACGATCGCGGTGAACGCGCCGTCCGTCGGCTGCCGGAAGCTGTCGACGAGGGGGGCGACCGAGACCTCCATGACCGCGTACTCCCGTTGCGGCGTTCCGGTCACGTAGGCGACCCGTTGCTCCCCGTCGACCTCGTACGTCGGCGTCGTGGTGACCGTGTCGCCGAGCAGGAGCCCGTCGTCGAACCACGGCTGGCTCGTCAGGCCCTCTGCCCGGTCGGCGTCGTCCCCCGCGTCGTCGGTCGACGCGAGCACCGTTCCGTCGTCGGGGTCGATGTAGTGGAACGCCAGCACGCCGTCGCTCGCACGCGACAGGTGCGAGGAGAGGTACGCCGAGACGGCGGCCGAGTCCTCGCTGTACACGTCGTTGTCGGCGACCGTCGTCACGGTCGCGCGACGGTCGGTCGTCCAGCCGCCGGCCTCGGTGGCGCTCAGCTCCGCGACGGCCGTGTAGTCCTCCTGCGCGTTCGATTCGAGCTGATCGGTCGTCTCGGCGTACGTGACCGCCCCGACGGCGCCGATCGCGAGGACGACGACGACGAGGGCGACGAGGAACTTCGTGAGGTAGCTCCGGGCCAGCGCGCCGGGCGTGACCCGACGCAGGACCCGTTCGAGGAAGGTGTCAGCCATTACGATCACGCGCTCGACTGGGGCTCTTTAATTCACGCCCGCCGATATCCCTCGTGATAATTACAGGTTCAGCGGCGAGACTTCCGCGTAGCAGTTCCCGCTCGAAACCGACGTGTTCCGGGTTTCGAGGTCGCTCGCCGCGAGGTCCGCCTCGAACTCCGAGGGCGAGTAGATGTGATAGTAGCGGGGGACCGTCTCGCCGCCCGGCAGCGTCCAGTCGACGGTCGTGTCGAACCCCTCGTCGCGGTCGAACCGGTCGTGGGCCGTGCTCCACGCGCTGACGAGCGCGACCCCGTCGGGCGCGAGGACCCGCGCCAGTTCGTTCAGGCTCTCGACGCGGGCCGCCCGGGGCGAGAGGTGGTGGAGCGTGGCGACGTAGACAGCGAGGTCGACCGCGCCGTCGCGGACCGGGAGCGCGCCCGCGTCACCGTGGACGAACGCGGTCCGGTCCTCGAACCCTCGCTCGCGGGCGCGTTCGACCGCCTCGTCGAGCAGGCCGCGACTGAGGTCGACCCCGACCGCTGTCTCGGCGCCCGCCGCGAGCGACTCCGTGTGCCGACCGTTCCCGCAGCCGACGTCGAGGGCGAGGGTTCCGGACCGACCCTCCAGGAACGACTCGACCTCGGGCCACGCGTACTCCCGCGTCTTCGAGAAGTGCGCCGCGATGCGGTCGTACGTCGACTGCGGGTCCATACCGGCGTCTCGGTCGCGACGGATAAATGCCGACCGGACCGTCACACCGCGCCGATCGCGACGAACGCGACGAGCGTGAGCGCGAGCAGCACCACGACGTGTTTCACGCCGTCGCGAACCGACCCCTCTCCGAGCTGTCCGGCGACGAGGCCGGAGCAGACCGCCTGAATCGACGCCGCGTGGAAGAACAGCTGCTCGTACTCCGCGACGTCGATGTCGCCGATCCCCTCTCCGATCCCTCCGGGGCCGCCGGGAACGGCTCCCCCGGCGCTCCCGCCGCTTGAGAGCCCGCCCCCCGTTCCCGGGACGCCGGCCGCCTCGATGGCCGGGATGAACGACACCGACAGCGCCGCGATGATCCCGAGGAACACGAGGAAGGAGATGTAGATGACGATGAGGTACGTCAACATCACCTGTCGGCGCTCGCGCCGGAGCGACCAGGTTGCGCGCGACTCGTCGGCCGCGATCCGGAGGACGGGCCCGACGTCGCCGCTCGCCCGGATCGCGTTGGTGACGAGCGCGACCGCCCGGGAGGTCATCGGCGACCGGACCCGGCGCTCCAGCCGGCGCAGCGCAGTCGTGACGTCGGCGCCCCAGTCGATGTCGCGCCGGGTCCGGCGGAGGTCCTCCGTCAGCGCCTCCAGGTTCGAGTCGGCGACGCGGCGGACGCTGCCGACCACCGCGGTCCCCGCCTCGTTGATGCTGGCGAGGCGGTCGAGGAAGTCGGGTACCGCGGACTCGATGCGTCGGACCCGACGCTTGCCGAACTCGTAGGCGACCGCGTACGCCGCGAGGACGAACGCGGTCGCGACGACGAGCGGGCCGTCGATCTGACCGACCATCTCCACGGGCGTCCCGAGCATGATCGGGAACGCGAAGACGAGCAGCCCGGCGACCGCGACCGGGACCGCGACGAGCAGCACCGTTCGCGGGGAGGCGAGCACCGTCTCGGCCGGCGACGCGACCAGCCGCCGCACCCAGCGGAGCCGGTCGTAGACGCGGAGCCGCTCGCGGCTCTCCGCCCAGCGGTCCGCGCCGGCGGCGTCCGCGCCGCGTCCGGACGCCGTCCCGCCATCGAACCGCGGGGAGTCCCCCCGGTCCCCGGGCTCGTCCGTGGCATGGCGCACGCCGGTGACCGAGGGGGTGTCCTGGTCGGCGAGCGACGACGCCGCGACGGTCTGGGTGCCGCCGACGGCCTGCGTCACGCTGTCGACGTAGACGACGAAGCCGAAGGTGGCGAGCGGCACGCCGAGGTAGACGATGACGCGGAGGAGCGGGAGCGTGTCCTGTAAGACGAGCCCGATGACGACGAGGATGGTGATGAAGAACAGCGGGCCGGCGACCAGCGCCGTCACGTACGCCTCGGCGAACGTCGAGAGCAGCTCCAAGTACTGCTCCTGTTTCGCCTCCGCCTCCGCCTGATAGCGCTCGTACTGGTCGTTGAGGAACGTCGACACCGACTGCCCGGTGCCGAGGACGGAGGCGAGGTTCTCCGAGAAGTCCGCGAGGTCGTCGCTGGGCGTCCGGCGCGAGATGCGTTGGAGCGCGGTGAGCGCGTCCGTCCCGAAGGCGTTCATGTCGCGGACCGCGACCGACAGCTCCGAGGCGGCCTCGCCGTACACCGCCTCGTTCTCGGCGAGCGTGTCCATCACGCGGGGGAACGCCATCCCCGAGCGCGAGAGCGCGTACATGAACGCGACCGTCCGGGGGAGGGTGGCGTCTATCTCCGCCGCGCGGGCGTGGGCGCGCTGGTCGAGCAGCTGCCACCGGGCCACGTACGCGCCGAGCGCGATCCCCGCCCCGACGGTCGCGGAGACGACCGTGAGCAGGACGAACAGCCGAAAGAGCCCGAGGTCGGCGAGCCGCGCGACGACGGCGACGAACTCGAACGCGCTCGGGAGCGCCTCGCGGATCGCCGCCCCGCCGACGTCGAGCGCGGCGAGCAGGCCCGCGGCCGCGTACACGCCGATGACGCTGCCGGCGACGCCGAGGACCGCGGCGTACAGCAGGGTCCGCGAGGCGTACACGCGGTGCGTGGTGCCGGCGACGTGGGCCGCGCGCATCCGGTCGCGCTGGGCCTGCCGCCGCGCCTCGTTCTCCCCCACGTAGTCGCCGAACGCAGACAGCGCGACGCGGGTGACGAACAGGTCGGCGCGGTCGTCGACGAGCGGGAGCGCGAGCGCGAGGCAGACCGCGACCGCACCGGCGAGGGGGAGGTACTCGATCATCGCTCCGCGGCGTCGGTCGTCGGGTCACCCGTGACGTTCCGGTCGTCGCCGAACTCCTCGTCAGTGAGGTCGTCGGGGTCGACGCCGTCGGCCGCGGCGGCGCGCTCGTCGAGCTTCTCCATCACGCGGTCGGGGTCGGCGTAGTACTCGTTGACGAGGGCGGTGAACGTGCGGTAGTCGTCGATGTCGAGCGCGGAGAGCAGTTCGAGGAACCGCTCGCGGCGGCGGACCTCGCGGAGCAGCTCCGACCGGGACCAGCCGCGCTCGTCGGCGATCTCCTCCAACAGCGAGGAGTCGTTCCGCCGGAACGTGTCGGAGTCGGGCACCCACTCGAACGCGGAGGCGTAGTCGAGCTCGCCGGTGCGCTGGTCGATGCCGCCGATCTCGCCGATCGTCTTCGCGCGGCGCACCCGCTCGTCGTCGGCGCGCGTGAGCGTCTGTACCGAGAGCATGTCTAGCGACTGGACCATCGCGCGCGGCACGTTGATCGGCTCGTTCTCCAGCCGGTTGATCACCGTCTCGATCGAGTCGGCGTGCATCGTGGAGAACGTGGTGTGGCCGGTGTTCATCGCCTGGAACAGGGTGATCGCCTCCTCGCCGCGGACCTCCCCGACGACGATGTACTCGGGGCGGTGGCGCAGCGCCGAGCGCAGCAGGTCGTACATGTCGATGTCCGTCCCCTCGTACCGGCGCTCGCGGGTGACCGCCGAGAGCCAGTTGTCGTGGTACAGAGAGAGCTCCCGGGTGTCCTCGATAGTGAGGACCTTCGCCCGCGGCGGGACGAACATCGACACCGCGTTCATCGAGGTGGTCTTCCCCGACGCGGTGCCGCCCGCGAAGATGAGGCTCTTGTTGTGCTCGATACAGAGCCAGAAGTACGCCATCTGCTCGATCGAGAAGGTGCCGTACTCCACGAGGTCGACGGGAGTGAACGGGTCCTCCGCGTACTGGCGGATGGTGAACGCCGACCCGCGCGGGGTCACCTCCTCGCCGAGCGCCAACTCCGCGCGCGACCCGTCCGGGAGCGTCGTCTCGACGATTGGGTCGCCGACGGAGACGTGGCGCCCGGACTGCTGGGCGAGGCGGATCACGTAGCTGTCGAGCGACTCCTGGGCGAACGAGACGTTCGTCTCGATGTCGGTGTACTGGTCGTGGTAGACGAAGATCGGGAGGTCGTACCCGTCACAGGAGACGTCCTCGATGTGGCGGTCGTTCAGCAGGGCGTCGACCTTCCCGAAGCCGCGGAAGTCGCGGTAGAGGTAGTACGCGAGCGCGTGGAACGTGCTCATCCCGGCCTCGACGCCGTACCCCTCTAACAGCGTCTCAAGCTCCGATTTAAGCGTCTCCTCGTCGGTCTTTCCGGTCCCCTCGCGGTACAGCAGCGGGTCGCGGATGTCGTCGACGACGCGGTCGAGGAGGTCGCGCTCGAACGCGTCCAACTCCGGCTCGACCGCGTAGTAGCGGTGTTCGCTCTCGACGTCGTCGTAGGTTATCACGACGTACGCGTACGGGGCGTTCACCCAGTACCGGTCGATCTCGCGCTCGTCCTCGGGAACGACGAACGACGCGAGCGGGCCGTCCTCGCCCGGGCGGAACGGGCGGACGTCGAGCGTCGATCCCTGGAGCAGCTCCCACGCACGCGAGAGGCGCCGCTGGAGGTCCTCGATCCGATCGCCGAGGTCGCTCCCGCCGGCGTCACTCGCCATGGATACCGCGATATAATGGCGGGGGGAAGTTAAACTACCCCCGACGATTATCACGAGCGAGGCCGGGCGGGCGGAGCCCCGGCCGTCAGGCGTCCGGGGTTCGGAATCGCCGATCCGCCCGTTACGTTGATACGGCCGGACCGCAAACGATTCAATACGAAATGCGGCGTGACTACTTCGATCTGACCGTCGAGGGCGTCGACGGCGGCGCCGGCTCCAGGTCGCCCCCACTGGTGCGGATCGACTTCCACGGGCCGGAGGAACTGCTCCGCGAGCGGCTCTCCGGGGGCGAGAGCGACGGCGACCTGCTCACGGCCGACGAGATCGACGTCGCCTTCCGGCTCCGCGAGCCGCTGGGCGAGGCGGACGACCCGGAGGGCGTCGTCGGCGTCACAAACCGGTACACCGGCGACTTCGTTCTCGAACTCAACGAGACGGCGACGGACGTCCTCCCCTTCATCCACGCCGCGCGCGACGCGACCGACGACGGCGACGCCCGGTACCGCGTCGAGATCGACGTCGACGGCGAGCGGCTCGTCGCCTACGACAAGGACACCTTCCTCGTGTACGACCACGAGGGGAACCTGCTCCGCAGCGAGAGCCTGATCCCCTCGGGCGTCGAGCTGTAGGGACGACGCTCTTCTCGCTGCTCAGAGGCTGACACTGTCGGGGACGAACCGCACCGCGTCCCCCGGACGCAGGTCGAACGCGCCGTCGCCGCGGCCGTCGTTCACGTCACACTCCGCGTAGCCGTGGCTCCCGACGGTGACGAGGCGCTCCCCGGGGTCGACGGCGCCGAACGTCTCCGCGACCGGCGTGAGGTCGCCGTTCACGCGGACCCAGTCGCGGCCGCGGACCAGTTCGCCGGGGACGTTGGTGATCACGTTGCCGAACCGGTCGATCGCGAGCACCTCGCCGTCGACGGCGGTCACGTCACCGTCGCCGGCCGCACCGTCGGCCGCTCCCTCCCCGCTCCCCTCGTCGCGCTCGACGCTCGGCTCGGGGAAGCTGACGTCGACGGGGTCGCTCGCGGGCGCGAGGTCCTCCATCCCTGCGAGCGTCTCGGCGACCGCGTCGGCGTCGGGGTCGCCGTCCGACGCCGATAGTTCGTCGTCGAGCGCCACCCGGATCCGGGCCGCGGTCGGGGCGAACACGTCGCGGCCGTGGAACGTCTCGCTCGCGGGGTCGTCGACCGCGACGGTCCATGCCTCGACGTCCGACTCGTCGCCCGCGAGCGCCCGTGCCGGCGGCATCGCGAGGCCGTTATCGGGCGCGACGAGGACGTGCGCGCCGGCGCGGACGACGAGCGCGTCGCGGTCGGTGCCGACGCCGGGGTCGATGACGGCGCAGTGGACCGCCGGCGGGAACTCCGGGAGGACGAAGCGGAGCCAGAAGGCCGCCGCGCGCGGGTCTCCGCGCGGCAGGTCGTGCGCGACGTCGATCAGTTCGGCGTCCGTGTGCCGGCGGATCACTCCCTTCATCGCGGCGGGGTAGGGCGACCCGAAGTCCGAGGTGAGCGTGATCATATCCGGTGTCGGGGCCGGCGGGCGGTTAAAACGCCCGGGCGGCGACCGCCGCGCTACTGGTCGGAAGGCCCGTCGCCGTTCGCGTCCGTCTCCGCGATCCGACGGATCCGCTTGACGCCGTCGACCTCGCGGATCACGTCGACGACGGCGTCGGGGACGAGGTCCTCCCAGTCCCGGCCGCGGATCATGCGCTCGCGGAGTTCCGTCCCCTCAAGCACGTCGCGGCGGAACATCGGCGACTGGCGCACCTCAACGCCGGCCTCCTCGAACAGGCGGACCACGAGCGGGTTGTTCGAGTACGCGACGTCGAACCGCGGTGTCATGCTCTGGACGTGGCTCACCCAGACGGAGTTGCGGTCCAAGTCTTCGATGGGGACGACGTAGGTGGTGGGGTCGAACTCCTCGACCGCCTTCGTCACCATCATCACGCGCTCGCCGGCGGTGAAGGGGTTCCGAGTGGTGTGGGAGTCGCCGGCGGAACCGATCCCCAAGACGAGCTCGTCGACCTCCGCCGCGATCTCTTCCACCATGTGTCGGTGGCCGTCGTGAAACGGCTGATACCGGCCGATGTAGAACCCCCGCATGAATCTACGTACCGTCGGCGTCATTTATAAACCCCGTGGGAACGCTCGTACGCCGAGATCGGCGGCCATACGCCTTCAAAACGGCGTCTGGTGCCTCCGCCCCGGTGGCTCCGGGGGGAGAAAGTATATCAGTAGCCGACCCGTCCTTTTCGATAGCGACACCCGATTCTATGAGCAACGAGAAGGACACGAACGACCCGACGGCCGACGACCCCGACGAACCGCCTCACGGCGGCGTCGACGACTCGAGTCCGGCGGGGAACGGCGAGGACGCCACGCGCGGCGATCCCGAGCCCGACGACGGTCCGGCGACCGACCCCGGCGTCGACGACGCCAGCGGGGAGCCGACCGCGGACTCCGACGGGGAGTCGGCCGCGGACCCCGACGACGGGGACGACCCCTGGGACGACGGGGTCGTCGTCGACGACGGGGACGGGTTCGACGAGACCGAGATCGTCGGCGAGGGTTCCGACGCGAACGGCAACACCGCCGATCCGGCCGACGACGGCGGGATCGACGAACTCGGCAGCACCGTCGAGGTCGAGGGCGCCGAGATAGACGAGGACCCGGACGAGGACGACCTCCTCGGCGGGCTCAAGATCGACACGACGGCCGAACTGGAGATACCGGACCGGCTCGTCGACCAAGTCATCGGACAGGAGCACGCCCGCGACGTGATCATCAAGGCGGCCAAGCAGCGTCGCCACGTGATGATGATCGGCTCGCCCGGGACCGGCAAGTCGATGCTCGCGAAGGCGATGTCCGAACTACTCCCTAAAGAGGAGCTTCAGGACGTCCTGGTGTACCACAACCCCGACGACGGCAACAAGCCGAAAGTGCGGACCGTGCCGGCCGGCAAAGGCGACCAGATCGTCGAGGCGCACCGCGAGGAGGCGCGCAAGCGCAACCAGATGCGGTCGCTCCTCATGTGGATCATCATCGCCGTCGTGCTGGGCTACGCGCTCATCATCGTCGGCCAGATCCTCGTCGGCATCATCGCCGCGGGGGTCGTCTACCTCGTCTTCCGCTACCTCAACCGCGGGTCGGACGCGATGATCCCGAACCTGCTGGTGAACAACGGTGACACGAAGACGGCGCCGTTCCGCGACGCGACCGGCGCGCACGCCGGCGCGCTGCTCGGCGACGTGCGGCACGACCCGTTCCAGTCCGGCGGGATGGAGACGCCCAGCCACGACCGCGTCGAGGCGGGGGCCATCCACAAGGCGAACAAGGGCGTGCTGTTCATCGACGAGATCAACACGCTGGACATCCGCAGCCAGCAGCACCTCATGACGGCGATCCAGGAGGGCGAGTTCTCGATCACGGGCCAGTCCGAGCGCTCCTCGGGCGCGATGGTCCAGACCGAGCCCGTCCCGACGGACTTCGTCATGATCGCGGCCGGGAACCTCGACGCGATGGAGAACATGCACCCGGCGCTCCGGAGCCGTATCAAGGGGTACGGCTACGAGGTGTACATGGAGGACACCATCGAAGACACGCCGGAGATGCGCCGGAAGTACGTCCGGTTCATCGCCCAAGAGGTCGCGAAGGACGGCCGTCTGCCCGAGTTCTCGGCGGAGGCCGTCGAGGAGATCATCCTCGAGGCCAAGCGCCGCTCGGGGCGTAAGGGCCACCTCACCCTGAAGATGCGGAACCTCGGCGGGATGGTCCGCGTCGCGGGCGACATCGCTCGCGGCGAGGACGCGGACATCACGACCCGCGAGCACGTCCTTCAGGCGAAGGGCCGCTCCCGGTCCATCGAGCAGCAGCTCGCCGACGACTACATCGAGCGCCGCAAGGACTACGAGCTCCAGGTCTCCGACGGCTACGTCGCCGGTCGCGTCAACGGCCTCGCCGTGATGGGCGAAGACTCCGGGATCATGCTCCCGGTGATGGCCGAGGTGACGCCGACCCAGGGCGGCGGACAGGTGATCGCCACCGGTCAGCTCAAGGAGATGGCCGAGGAGTCGGTCCAGAACGTCTCGGCGATCATCAAGAAGTTCTCCGACGAGAACATCTCCGAGAAGGACATCCACATCCAGTTCATCCAGACGGGCCAGCAGGGCGTCGACGGCGACTCCGCGTCCATCACGGTCGCGACCGCCGTCATCAGCGCGCTGGAGAACGTCGGCGTCGACCAGAGCCTCGCGATGACCGGCTCGCTGTCGGTCCGCGGCGACGTGCTCCCAGTCGGGGGGGTCACCCACAAGATCGAGGCGGCCGCGAAGGCCGGCTGCGACCGGGTGATCATCCCCGCGGCCAACGAGCAGGACGTGATGATCGAAGACGAGTACGAGGAGATGATCGAGGTCATCCCCGTCTCGCACATCAGCGAGGTCCTCGACATCGCCCTCGAGGGCGAGGCCGAGAAGGACTCGCTCGTCGCCCGGCTGAAGTCGATCACCGGGTCGGCGCTGAAGGACGGCAACGTCTCCGGCCCGTCCAGCCCGAGCCCGCAGTAAGCGGCTCCGCGCTCCGCCGCCCGGGTTCTTTCACTTTTCGCTCCCCTGAGCTACCGCACCGCGAGCAGTTGCGGGATTTCTGCCCGCCGCTCGGCGGCTAACTTGGTCTCGGCCGTTCGCCGGAGAGACTGTGTGGGCGCGTACCCTGTATTTCTGAATTCCCACAATACTAACTCGCTGAATGGCATCGGAATCTGGTGGACAGGGAGGAAGGCGGCATAACGGCTACCGCTCAGTATACACGCTAAATATCTCAAGAAACACTACATCCACTCCGCGTGTGGCGACCACCGTCAATTCAGATGAACTGAGAGGGTCGGAATACATAAGTTAGTATAGTTGGTATTGCGCAATACAAATGTCAGGAATCGCGATCGTCGGCGGGGGACCGACCGGACTGAACGCCGCCATCTACACCGCCCGAGCGGACAGGCGGACGCTCGTGTTCGCCCTGCTCGGGACGTTCCTGTTCCTCGACGGCTTCGACTTCGGCGCGGGTGCGATCTTCGCGACGCTCTCCGACGACGAGGGTCGCGAGGCGGTGCTGTCGGCGATCGGGCCGTTCTGGGACGGCAACGAGGTATGGCTCGTTGTCTTCGGCGGGGCGCTGTTCGCCGCGTTCCCGTCGGTGTACGCGGGGCTGTTCAGCCGCCACTACCTGCTGATGTTCGGCATCCTCGGCGCCCTCATCCTCCGGGGGCTGGCCCCGGAGATGTACGAGCAGCGGCACGACGCGCGGTGGCACCGGTGGTGGGGTCGGTCGTTCGTCGCCGGCAGCGTCCTCGCCCCCTTCCTCCTCGGCGCGTTCGCGGGGAACTGGCTCGTCGGGAGCCCCCGGTCGCTCACGCTCGTCGGCGTCGTCACCGGGGTCGCCGTCACGGCGCTGACGGTCGTCTCGGGCGCCGCGTTCCTCCGACTGAAGGTCCGGGAGGCGCTCCCCGAGACGGTGACGGAGATCGGTGTCGCGGCCGTCGCGGCGTACCTCCTCGCGGTCGTGGCGACCCTCGGCGTCCTGGCGACTCGCCTCCCGGCCGGCGTCGACGCGCTGCTGTCGCCGCCGGTGATCGCGCTGGTCGCCGCCTCCGTCGGGCTCGGAGCCGGCTACGCCGTCGCGCTTCGACGCGGGGCGAGCCTCGTCGCGCTCGCGGCGGCCGGGGGACTGACCTACGGCCTGATCGCCGTGGTCGGGGTGCTCATGTACCCGCGTATCGACCCGGCGACGGGGGCGACGGTCGGGGAGGCCGTCGTCTCGACGCTGCCGCTGAACCTCATGTCGATCGGCTCGGCCCTGCTGTTGCCGCTGGTCGTCGCGTACTTCGCCGTCCTCTACTCGGCGTTTAGCGGTCCGATAACGGCCGAGGAGGCGTACTGAGATGAGCGAGGGTTCCGAGGCGAGCGCGCCGGCTCGGCGGTCGACGGTCGGGACGTCGCTGCTCTCGCGCGTGCTCGTCACGTGGGCGGAGCTCGTCGCCGTCGGGTTCGGCGGGGCGGTCGCGGGCGGGGCCGCGTCCGGGCCGCCGCAGCTCGTCGTCTACTTCGCGACGGTCCTCGCCGCGGTCGCCGTGTTCATGTTCAACGTCGATCGACTCGTCGCGACCCGCGTTCGGGAGGCGACGTGAGCGGAGCGCGTCGCGCGGAGCGTCAGTCCGACCCCTGGCGCGACGATCCGAACGGACCGACGCCGCGGCGCTTGGCGGCGATGCCGAACAGCAGCGCGGCGCTCGGGAAGAACAGCAACGCGCCGAGCGCGGTGACGGTGTCGTCGTGGGCGAGTCCGAAGGCGATTCCTCCGATCCCGGCGGCGAGCGCGACGGCCGCCGGGATCAGGAGCCGGTTTCGGAGCGCGGTCAGCACCCCGCGCCCGGAACGTGAGGTTCCCATACGAGACAACGTAAGTGCGTCGGGCCCGTATCAGACGCGTTGTCGAAGGACAAGGTTCCGCCGCGCCGCGACCGACCGCGGTCGCTCGGCCGACTCCGGAGCCGCCGACCCCGCGAACCGCGACCCCACGACCGAACCAGTCCACCGCCAGATGTACGACTTCAGCTTCGAGATAACGTACGAACCCGGCGTCGACGAGTACGTCGACCTGTTCATCGACCGCGGCTCCCTCCAATCGGAGGCGACATACTCGTGTCTCGACCCGGCGGAGCTGTGGAAGCTCGAATCGGTCACCGGCGACGCGGCCGACCTCGCGGCCGTCGACGAGTTGCTCTTGGACGAGTCCGTCGACCGCGAGTCGATCAGCGGTCGAACGTGTCGCGCGGCCCGCACGACGAGCCTGCTCACCGACGAGCGGCGGCGGCGGGTGACGTACACCTACCTCACCGACGTGGACTACTGCGAGTCCGTCCCGCTCATCGCGGCGAAGTATGTCGACGGCGGCGCGCTCTTCGAGCAGACGCGCTCGGGAGACACCGTCCGATGGCGCGTGCTGGTCCAGGACGACTCGAAGATCGGGATGTTGTACGACACGCTGTCCGCGCGGCTCGGCGAGGGGCGCTCGTTCTCCTTCGAGCACCTGACGGAGGTCGACCGCTGGGAGAGCGAACTGCTCTCCCGACCGGACGTCCGCGCCGAACAGCGCGAGACGCTGTTGCTCGCGGTCGAGCGCGGCTACTTCGAGACGCCGCGCGAGGCGACGCTCGACGAGCTCGCGGCGGAGCTCGACGAGCCGCGTTCGACGGTGTCGTACCGGCTCCGACGCGCGACCGCGGAGCTCGCGAAGCGGTTCGCCGACCAACGATCATGACCCCTGACACTCCCACCGACGACGAGCAGCGAACGCCGACGGACGCCGCCGGAGGCGACGGATATCCGACCGACGTGCTCGTCGGGCCCGACTGGGTGGAGGCGCGGCTCGACCGATTCCGCGCCGACGCGCCCGACCTGCGGCTCCTCGAGGTCGACGTCAACGCCTCGTTCTACGAGGAGGGTCACGCGCCCGGGGCGGTCGGCGTCGGCTGGCGGACCGACCTCCGGTCGGCGGAGGCGCACGACATCCTCTCCCCGGCAGAGATGACCGCCTTCCTCGAGTCGTGCGGGATCACCGAGGAGACGACCGTCGTCATCTACGGTGACAACAGGAACTGGTTCGCGGCCCACCTGTACTGGCAGCTCGCCCACTACGGCCACCCGGACGTGCGGATCATGGACGGCGGTCGCGAGTACTGGGTCGAGCACGGCTACCCGACCACGACCGAGCCGGTCGACCCGCCCGCGGTGACGTACGGCGACGCGCCCGACGCCCCCGCCAAGCCGGAGGTCCGAGCCGACCGCACCGAGGTGCGGGCGGCGATCGGCGGCGACACGGAGTTCGTCGACGTGCGCCTGCCCGAGGAGTTCCGCGGGGAGGTGACGAAGCCGCCCGGCAGCGACGAGGGGGCGATGCGGGGCGGCCACGTCCCCGGCGCGACGAACGTGTTCTGGGCCGAGAACGTCCGTCCCAGCGGCCTGTTCAGACCACCTGCGGAGCTCGCCGACGTGTATGAGTCGCGGGGGATCACCCCCGACGACGACGTGATCGTCTACTGTCGGATCGGGGAGCGGTCGTCGCTCGCGTGGTTCGTCCTTGAGGAGCTGCTCGGGTACGACCACGTGCGGCACTACGACGGCTCATGGACCGAGTGGGGGAACATGATCGGCGTCCCCATCGAAGTCGGCGAGGCGGACGGCGGCGGCTGAGTCCGCCCCGGAAGCGAGGCCGAACGCCGGCGGTTGTCCCACGACAAACGGACACACTAGCCGCTGTGCGCGCAATCGTGCGCAATGAGCGATCCTCACGCCGAACTGGCGGCGAAACGCACGGGAGACCGGAATGGAGGCCGGCGCGGCGACCCCGCGCCGCCGGACGGTCGCGATGAGTGACGCCGGCTCGACGGTCGACGGGTCGCGGTTCGCCCGGCGGCTCCTCGACGCCCTGAGCGAGGAGACGAACCGGACCATCCTGTCGCTGCTCGACGAGCCGGCCTCGGTCGCCGAGGTCGTCGAGCGGTGTGACATCCCGATGTCGACGGTTTACCGGCGCCTGGACACGCTCAGCGAGCTGGACCTGGTGACGGAACACGTCGCGATAGACGCGGAGCGGGGGAAGTACCGGCGCTACGAGCGGAACGTGCGCCGCGTCTCGATCTCCGTCGGCGATGAGGGCCGGCTCAGGGCCCGAGTCGAGCGCGCGAAGGGGAACCCCGGCGAGGAGGTGACGTGGGAACCGACCGGGAGGTAGCGGCGGTCGCCCGCCGGACGCGGCTCCCGCTCCCACACCCTCTTTTATCCCGGGGGCGTTTACCGCGAACGATGAGCGGAAAACCGACCGTCGGGGAGTACATGACCCGCGAGGTGGAGACGGTCAGCCCGGACGAGACGGTGGCGACCGTCGCGCGACGCATGGCCGACAGCGACGGCCACAACGGGTTCCCGGTCACGCAGGGCCGGACCGTCGAGGGGTTCGTCTCCGCCGGCGACCTGCTGCTCGCGGACGACGACGCGCCCGTGTTCACGGTGATGACGGAGGACCTGATCGTCGCGCACCCGGACATGAAGGTGACCGACGCGGCGCGGGTGATACTGCGGTCCGGCATCCAGCGGCTCCCGGTCGTCGACGACGCCGACAACCTCGTCGGCATCATCTCGAACACCGACGTGGTCCGCTCGCAGATCGAGCGCGCGACGCCCGGCAAGGTCGGGAAGCTGATGCGGACCCTCGAACAGATCCACGGCGTCGACCTCGACGAGGAGCGCCGCGAGGTGGCGATCGCGGACCTGACGCCGACGCAGGCCCGCGTGTACGCCGACGAACTGGAGGGGAGACAGTACGAACTCGAACACGGGCTCGCCGAGCCGCTCGTCGTCATTGACAACGGCGGTACCCTCTACCTCGCCGACGGCCACCACCGGGCCATGGCCGCCCGCGAGGCCGGCATCGAGACGATGGACGCGTACGTGATCGTCCCGCAGACCACGGTCGACTTGGGGATGGCGAAGACCGCCGAGAAGGAGGGGCTCCGCGTCGTCGACGACATCGAGATCGTCGACTACGCGCGACATCCCCTCGTGGAGACGACAAAGCGGCTCCAGTGACCGGACGGCGCGTTACCGTCGAACGTTCCGTCGGTCGCGTTAAGTTTGGCGTGAATTGTGGTAGACGGCGAAGCTTTCGAGCCAGTCTTGAGCTGTCTCGAGCGCGACATTGCTGAAACTATTTGCGAACGATGATGTTCGTCTTTCTATCTCCCAAAATACACGTTCGATAGCATTCCGATTTCCATGTCGAATGACTTGAAATCGATAGCTATCTTCATGAAGAACTGGTCCGAGATAGTCTGCGTCATCGACGAGAAATTCGACGTTGTCGAGTTGATAGCGCCGGTGTAGCTCGGTGAGAAACCACCGCGTTGTCTGTTTATTTGCGGTTNGATTTCGTTAGTATATGGGTCGACCGCGCCGTACAGCCAGAATTTCTGCCCGTGAAGGCGGATCATCTTTTCGTCGACCGCTAGTTGATCCTCCAAAACGGTCGAGATCGGCTGTAGATCTGCCTTATGAACCCAATTATGAACAGCGACATGGCTTCGACTGATCCCGAATTTCTCAAGAAATTTACTCACCTCACGAAGTGACATACCGGCTAAGTGACAGCGGATCCCAACTTCAATTACCCATCGCGGAGTTCGATTTCGTTCCACAAACGACAAGTCGATCCACGCAGTACGTTCGCTGAGGCGGTCGAATTCTGTCATAGACACTCAGAAATCGTCCGCCTCATCCTCTAACTTTACGCGACC
>NZ_AOJK01000074.1 GCF_000336875.1 Halorubrum californiense DSM 19288
GCTCAGAGATGTGTATAAGAGACAGGTACCGAGTCCGACGTCGACGCTGTGGTCGGCGCGGCGGACGAGGCGTTTGAGGAGTGGCGGCAGACGTCAGTCGAAGAACGTATTCAGCCGCTGTTCCGGTTCAAATCGTTGCTGGAGGAACACCAGTCGGCGATCGCGGAGCTGCTCGTCCGTGAGCACGGAAAGACGCGAGCAGAGGCGGAAGGCGAGCTCCGCCGCGGGATCGAGAACGTCGAGGTCGCCTGCGGCGCGCCGACGCTGCTACAGGGGGGTCACCTCCAGCACGCCGCGCCGGGAATCGACGAGACCGCGGTTCGCCATCCGCTCGGCGTGTTCACGGCGATCACGCCGTTCAACTTCCCCGGGATGATCCCGCTGTGGTTCCTCCCCTACGCGGTCGCCTGCGGGAACGCGTTCGTGCTCAAGCCGAGCGAGCGAACGCCGTACACCGCAATCGCGCTGTTCGAACTGCTCGAACGCGCCGGCTTCCCGGACGGCGTCGTCTCGCTTGTCCACGGCGGCCCGGACACGGTGAACGCGCTGTTAGCGCACGACGACGTGGTCGGGGCCTCGTTCGTCGGGAGCACGGGCGTCGCGAAACACGTCTACGAGACGGCGGCGGCGAACGGCAAGCGCGTACAGGCACAGGGCGGCGCGAAGAACCACGTCATCGTGAGCGACGCGGCTGAACTGTCGTACGCCGCCGAGAAGACCGTGAGCTCGGCGTTCGCTAACACCGGGCAGCGCTGTCTGGCAAACCCCGTCGCGGTCGTCCACGACGACGTGTACGACGAGTTCGCGGAGCTCGTGGTTGACCGAGCCGCGGCACAGACCGTCGGAAACGGCCTCGACGACGGCGTCGACATCGGGCCGGTGGTCTCGGGCGAGGCGAAAGCTCGGATCGAGTCCGCCATCGAGACCGGTGTCGAGGAGGGTGCGGAGCTGCTGCTCGACGGGCGCGAGGAGGCCGCGTCCGACGAGGGCTGTTTCCTCGCGCCCTCGGTCTTCGGCGAGGTGACGCCGGAGATGACCGTCGCCACGGAGGAGCTGTTCGGACCGGTGCTGGCGCTGATCCGGGCCGGCGACCTGGACGAGGCGATCGATATCGCCAACCGAAGCCGCTACGGCAACGCCGCGTCCGTCTTCACGAACCGGGGCGACGAAGCGGCGACGTGCCGCCACGAGCTCGAAGCGGGTAACGTCGGCATCAACATCGGGACCGCAGCCCCGATGGCGTTCTTCCACTTCGGCGGGCAGAAGGACTCGTTCTTCGGTGACCTCCACGCGCAGGCTGAGGACGTCGTCCGGTTCTACACCGACGAGACTGTATACATCGAGCGCTGGCCGGATCAAAAGGACTGATCCCGTGACCGAACTTCTCCTGCGTGGCGGTACAGTCCACACGTTTGACGACGATCGAACGGTGACCGAGGCAGTCCTGTTCCGCGACGGTCGAGTCGCCGCAGTCGGCGACACCGAGACCGTCGAAATGGTCGCGACAGATCCGAAAACGGTCGATCTGGACGACCGGACCGTGCTTCCGGGGTTCAACGACGCGCACACGCACCTGCTGTCGGTCGGGATCGACCGACTCGAGGCCGATCTCGCAGACACGGACGACCGCGAAGAGGCGCTCTCGCTGCTTGAGGAGAACGCAGCAGGGACGGACCCCGGCGATTGGGTACTCGGCTACAACTTTGACGAGACGACGTGGCCGGACGGAGAGGAACGTCTCACTCGAACCGACCTGGACGCGGTGAGCGAGGACCATCCCGTCGCTGCGATGCGTGTCGACGGCCACGCCGCGGCCGTCAACGGCCTCGCGATTGGTCGGATCGACCTCAACGGCGTGGAGCGAGACGTGAACCGCGACGACAACGGGACTCCGACCGGGGTGCTCGTGGAGGACGCGGCCGGGCGCGTCAAAAAGGCAACATACCCCCGTGGCGAGAAGGCTCGCCGTGCGCTGGCGGCGGCAACCGATCGGGCACACGAACTCGGCGTCACGTCGGTTCAGAACATGTCGGGGCTCACCGCGCCACAGGAGTTCGGGAGTCCGATCCACGCCGCGTTCTTCGGCGCGTGGCGGGACGACGAGTTAGGGATCCGGGTAACATTTTACGTTCACTCCGGCAAGGCGGAGTCACTCTCGGATCTTGAGATCGCCTCCGGGTTCGGCGACAATTGGCTCCGGATCGGTGGGCTCAAGACGTTTTCTGACGGCTCGCTCGGCGCGCGGACGGGAAAGATATCCGGCACCTACGTCGACGACCCCGACAACGACGGGACGATTGTGACGACCGAGTCCGACCTCCGTGAGCTGTTCCGGACTGCGGCGCGAGCCGACCAACAGATCGCCACACATGCGCTCGGCGACGTGGCGATCGACACCGTGCTCGACTGTTACGAGGCGGTGCTCGACGACTACCGCGTGCCAGACCCGCGACTGCGGGTCGAACATCTCGAACTGGCCACCGACGCGGCCATAGACCGGATGGCCGAGCTCGGAATCGTCGCCAGCATGCAACCGAACTTCCTCCAGTGGGCCGGCGAGGGCGGTATCTACGAGACCGTCCTCGGGAGCGAGGCCCGCGGTTCCAACAACCGCTTTCGGAGCGTCCGCGACGCCGACGTTCCGCTCGCGTTCGGCAGCGACACGATGCCGCTCGGGCCACTCCACGGGATTCACTGCGTGGTGAACGCGCCACACAGCACGCAACGTCTCTCCGTAGACGAGGCGATCGCGGCGTACACGCGGGACGCGGCGTACGCGGAGTTCACCGAAGCGGAGAAAGGAACACTCGAGCCCGGTAAGCTCGCTGACGCGGTCGTGCTCGGCGCGGACCCGTTCGCCGAGCCGGAGTCGATTGCGGACATTGACGTGGATCTCACGGTCGTTGACGGCGAAATCGTACACGGAGACCCGGGGTAGCCGAGGCAGGGTCGGTTTTCCGGCCGGAAGTCAGTACGAACGCCGTTCCAGGCGTGGAACGTGCCGACAGCACTCGGTTGCGTGACTCAGTATAGACGGTACTCGTCGAGGGGCTCGTTGACGATCCACACGGGGGTATCTCTCAGTTCGGTTTCGGTCGGCAGAATTTCTGTCCACCGGGGACTATTGGGTTGCCTCAAGGTTCTTCACAACTGTAGCGGGGTTCCCCTGTACGACGACATCGTCGGGCACATCTTCCGTCACGACAGCCCCGGATGCAACTACCACGTTGTCACCGACTGTTACGCCGGGATTGAGAACCGCCTGCCCACCGATCCAGACGTTATCACTGATCGTGACGGGCTTGGCATACTCTTGACCCGTGATCCGCTCGTCCGCGTCGAGCGGATGAGTCGCGGTGTAGATGTGCGCGCCCGGGCCGATCAGACAGTTCCGTCCGATATCCACCCGACACTCGTCTAATATCACGCAGTCGAAGTTCGCGTAGAAGTCCTCGTCCACGTGGATGTTGTATCCGTAGTCACAGCGGAACGGCGGCTCGACGTAACACTCCTCACCGAGCGACCCGAACAACTCCTCTAACAGATCTCGTTGTTCCTCAGCGTCGTCCGCCGTCGTTCGGTTATATCGTCTCGTGAGTTTGCGGGCGCGCTCCCGTTCGGACAGGAGTTCGGGTGTGTCGGCGTCGTACAGATCTCCGTTCAGCATCTTCTCTTTCTCGCTGTCCATAACGGCGGGTGGTTACCAACTCAGATAGGTATTCTGGCACTCGTTCCGGACCTCCGCCGAGGTGTGACACAGCCCCTGCGATCACGACTCGAAGTCCCTTTATTTGCCTCGTATCCAAGCGTCAATTACACAGAGATACAAGACAGAAGCCCGTGATTTCAGTCGTGGGTCACTGACGACCACCTCGAGACCGAGAGTCAGCGATCGCAGCCTGACGCGACCACAAGACCGCCGCGCTCGTGGGACTTACCGACGAGTTCGACGTTCGTGTCGTCGCTACGCCGCGGCTCACTCCGTCGCCGCATCGGGGAAGGTAACCGAACCAGGAGTAGCACAGAGCTTGTTTGTGCGGTTTTTGGGGTACTGAACCCCGATAAGCGCTCTTTTAGCCTACCTGATTTCAAATATCCTATCAGAACTACGGTGGGCAAATGAGCGATAGGCCGTAGTACCACGTTTCGGGCTTGTGAGTCCGATCTCAATGACGAGGACCTCGAACTGTTTCCGACGACATCTGACGACGACCTCGTTCACGTCTGGGGTACCTCAGTAGACGGGACGTGGCGGAACGTCGGGCGCATCGACATCACGCTCGTCTACCATGATAGCGCGTTCGTCGCGAGGACAAGTCCTCCAACTACGACACGACCCCGACCTTGCGGAGTATCTTTGTAAGGAAAACCTCGACCACAGTCGCCAGAACAAGGAACCATTCGAAAACTAGAGCGTGCCGATCGTTAGTTAGCTGAACGTGTGTTTTCTGGGGCAGACCGGGGGAGCATTTGCTCCCTTACGCTGCCCCTATTCGAGTTGAGTAGCTAACGCCGAGAAACCAAGGGAAAACGTTGGAAAAACGTTGATTAAACGGTGATTCTTTGTTGCCAAATAATTGATTTATACAATATTTTGACATATAAAAATATTCCAAGCGGTGGGAGATCGGTTGGTGAGTGACGATCGGAGTGTCCAGTATGAGGTTCAATTAATGACTCCGGAGGATGGCTGGACACGGCCTCAACCGTTTCACTGGGACGGAAAATATGGAAAGCCCGACCCCGATGATGGCTACCTGCTCACGGGTCCTAGCCGGTATCGAGAAATACGTCGAGTTGATGATCGGATTGATGAAGTAATCTGGACCTACGAGACACCTGATGCTGACGCACACTATCAAGCAGAGAGAAAGCGTGAGAAGCTTTCAGAGCTTTCTCTATATGAGTTACGAACAGAGCTGTAACAGCGAGATGAGACCACTCAACTTGACCAGAGTGAGCTCATTCGTGAGGCAAAAATAAGACTGATGGAAGAAAAGATAGAACAGATACAATCTTCACACTCGTGAAACAGATTGTTGATGGCTGTTGTGCGGGTGAGTCCAGATGATGTTGCGGATACTCATGAGTTGCTGAAAACGCGATCGAACTCAAGAGCAAAAATTATCGACCCAATATGCTCCAACAAGCGCCTGTCGCGCTTGATCGAGAAGCTGAAACTGGTGCCGTGGCAACACTCTTGAGATCGCGGCGTCGCCCCAGCCGATCTCGAACGTAATCGTCGAGTCCGCTCGATGCCCTCTGATTTGCTGTTGGCTTACCCTGTACCGCTCGACCAGATCCGTTTGATTCACCGCCGACGACTGACCCGGATCCCCGGCCTCTTGTAGCAACTCGGCGCGTCGCTCAAAACAAGTGGCTCTGTTGAAATCCTCAATTGAGGATATATTCTTTGAGGCGTGCTGAATACGGAGGATACAGTCAGCACGGGAAGTGTGTTATTTTCTCCGTTTGAATACTGAACCAACCATTGCAACGTGCCTACATTTTGATCGACTTTTTGACGAACTACAGACATAGGAATTGTGGGTGAGAGATGGCCCTAATGTGGAATAGAGTGAAAATATGTTCTCCATGCTCAAACGACCGGTGTTTCACTACGGAGTTCCGTTCATCGACGCCGTGATCATCGCCGTGATCGGGTTTACTGTGTTCAGCGGCGTAGCGCGCCTGTGCGCACTCGCATTCGGACTCGCCGGTATCAAGATCATTGTGGTCCCACAGATACTGAAACGCGCAGCGTAGCTTTACACATCCGACGCCGAGTGTGAACTGACCTTGAGACACGCACCAATTGTAGATGATGTACTGACCCCAACTGGATCGAAATATATCACTTGCTGAGTATTTCAACAGAGCCCCGACGGGCGGTTAGGTCAACGATGCTCTTTCCTGTATATCAATCCCTGTGTAGTGTTTTAGCCTCCGAAACTGGAACAGGTCACGTAACATTAGTTGTGATTCTGTTTTTACAGATCTATCGGCTTGAACTAAGTGAAGAGCCCTATGCGTCACGGCGAACATCTATTTGCTGGGGCCGCCCTAGACAGCAATTGAACCACCGCACGTGTATGTACGAACTAGTGAGAACTGTCGAAGCAGATAGTCAGGCAGTTGACCACCTCTCACGGCAGATGCCGTGTTGCGTCGTCTTGGGAGCGTATAGATGACAATGGAACACCGGCTTGCTGAAGCGCCAATCGGCGTTATTACTATTCAAGATGGGGTTGTGCGCGATGTAAATGACCCTGCGGCCGATATCCTTCCAAAGGATGCCCCCGTCGGCAAGCCGATCGCTGATGTGTTTCCGCAGTCGGTTGAGCAATCAGTGCCGACTGCGTTCAATGGTACGTCAGTAACTGATGTGGCGTTTGAGGAGTACTATCCAGCAATCGACCGATGGCTATCGGTTTCTGTCGTCCCAAGTGATGGCGCCACGACGGTCTATGTGGATGACGTGACCGAACTGAAAAGTACCCAGCAGACTGCCCAGCGACTTCGTGCGGAATCTGAACGAGCCACAATCATTGATTCGCTGATCGCGGATGTTCTTGAGGGGCTTGTTGGTGCCACATCGCAAAACGCAATTATGGAGACGATCCGAGAAGAACTGGGCATATCTGACCAGTTTCAGTTTGTATGGACTGGAGAGTATCTCGTCGATAGTGGTGAGTTAGTTATCAGTGGTGTTGAGGGAGAACAGGGACAACTGTTCACCGCTGTTCGTGAGTCGATTAAGGAAGGACGTGCTATTCCTGAACAGCAAGCTGTGGATCAACAGTCTCCGGTATTGGTCCAGTCGCTAAGTGAAGATCAATCGGTTCCAGAACCAATACGTGCTGCGGGTTTTGCGGACGGCGTTCAATCAGTCTTTGCGCTGCCGTTGTCCTACGGCTCTAGTGTCTACGGTGTTGTCGGTGCCTACGCGGAGACAGAAGCCGCATTTAGTGATCACGTCCAATCGAGTTTTGAGACACTTGGCGATCTCGCTGGATACGCAGTCAACGCAACGCAGAACCGAAAGTTACTGTTCACCGACACAGTCACCGAAGTAACGTTTGGCCTAGGCGTGAACTCACCCTTGGTCCGTGTCAGCAAAAGTAGTGAAGCTGAGCTTACGCTTAATGGGACCGTCACCCCGAATGATAGTGGGCTCAAATGTTTCGTGACGGTCTCTGGGTCCAACCCAGAAGCTGTTCTTGATACTGTCACGACAATGTCAGAAACGCAGGGCGGGAGACTCATCCGGCAGACAGACACGACACACGGTCGAATCCAACTGACGCTGGCAGACGCAGCCCCACTCGTTGTGGC
This sequence comes from Halorubrum californiense DSM 19288, assembly GCF_000336875.1. GTDB lineage: Archaea > Halobacteriota > Halobacteria > Halobacteriales > Haloferacaceae > Halorubrum > Halorubrum californiense. The sequence continues at coordinate 7,336 of NZ_AOJK01000074.1, forward strand.
AATCAACCGGGGCGCCAACATACAGACAGCAACGTTCAACGGTGATGAGAGCCGTTTGGTCGTAGAGTTGTCTCCAGACGCAAACGTACGCAGTTTGGCAAACGCTCTCGGAGACGGTGAGCCGGCCCCCATTCTCGCACGGCAAGACAAGACGAAGTCGTCGACGACGAAACAAGAATTTCAGAGCGAACTCAACGACCGTCTTACTGATAGACAGGCAACAGTCCTCCGCACAGCCTATCTCGCGGATTACTTCACTTCACCTCGCGGAAGCACTGCTGAGGAAGTAGCATCTTCGCTCGATATTACTGGATCGACGTTGCTTCACCACCTTCGGGCGAGTCAGCGGAAACTGTTAGCTGCGTTCTATGATGAATAGCATCGAGACGGTAGCTCACAGTCGCCGTTCGGTCTCCACGAGCGAAACAAGTCGAGTGTCTCAGCGCTTGACCCGAGGCGGTTTCCATCGATTGAGTGTGACACCCCAGCCAAGATGAATGGAAGTCTGAATTGTTAGACATGCTTTCTTTGGTGACTCTGGATACTAAGCATATCCCACCAAGGGCATGCCCCCGGATGATACGCACATGGCAGTGCGACAGAAGTCGCGTCACGATCATACGGAGGAACCGGCCGCAAACGTACCGACGGAGAAGCTGCTCGATCTCTTCGGTGATGAGTACACCCGACGGGTGTTTGAGGCAGTTTCTGAGCAACCCCGTGGCGGCCGCGCAGTCGCGGAGGTTGCCGATGTCTCTCGGCCAACCGCGTACCGGCGCCTCAACGAACTCCAAGACGCCGGGCTAGTCACGAGCGAATGTTACGTCGCGCCAGATGGTCACCATCGGGAACAGTTTACTGCATCCGCGGAACACATCTCTGTCTCGCTTGATGACGGTGAAGTCGAAGCTACAGTCAGTTTGAGTTGTTAGCACCGCAGCGGCGGGGTCAGTTGGGAAGCGTTTCTCCGTCTGAAATTTTGCGTTGTCATTCAAGAAATGTGGGTGCGTCTATGCAACTATGCCCGCTAACCGATCTGCCGACGAAAGTACTAGCGATGCGCTAACTTCCAAGTCTGGTCTCCGAGTCACAGATGAGTCTATTGTCCTCAAGAACTATGATAGCGCGACCACACATACCGTAACAGTCCGTCTCCGCAGCACAGACGGTGAAATCATTTTCAACCGATCCTGCGATATTGCCCCGGATAATGTCGTCTCCACACAGACGAGGCTTCAGCGCGACATCTATGCTGTCGAAGCGGTCCCCGTAACCAACACCAGAAAGGCCTCGAACGCTGCTAGCAGCGACACCGAACATATCCTCATTGGGAGTGGTCCTGATGAAACGGCTCTGGTTGAGATTGGCAATGGGATTATTAATGTTTCACGGAGAAATCTCTGATTGGTAGTTTGTTGAATTCGAAACCGAGCAACTGGTATCGGTTGGGTGTACAAAAGCTCCCAGATATTTGCGTGCCGACTACTGCTTAGAACTCCCGGTAAAAGGTTAATTGGAATGTATCGAGCGTTGTTTCCACTTTCTACATACAGGTTGCTTCACAATGCGTCGGTGAACCACAATATCCCAACCCAGCGGTACGGTGCCGTGGGAATCCTCGCGCTTCAGCGCGGAGAAAATGTCAGCTGTAAAACAACTCTATTCGGGGTGGAAGTCGTTGTCGCTTACGATGGCCTTGGCATCCCTGAACACGGAGTGACAGCGGTCCAGACTGGTTCGGAAGACAAACTCGGCCACGCTACTTCAATCAGCCTCTGGGGGCTAACTGGGCAGTACAGTCTCTCGGCGGAAAGCTAACTTTTGGTAAGAGCTGCTCTGTTGAATCCGCAGAAGGCGTCGGATCGGGTCACTCTGTACTCGGGTCAGGTGCGCTGCCGAGAGAATTCAGAGATGTACTCTNGATCGATCCACCTCCTTGACGACAAAAAGTGAGATTATCGTCACTTCAGAGATCGCGAACCCCGTGTCGTCATCGGATTCAACAGAGCAGTAAGAGCAATCTTGGCGGAGCGAAAATGAGGATCGAAATCCCCCCTTTCCGAAAAATAGCAAATGATGTGCTTCCTTCGTCCCTCACAGCATTTCTCAGTCAGAAACACACCAGTATCAATATAATGGCACAATCTAATAACCAGATATGTCTCAGTCAGCGACTCTCTTCCAAAGTCCGGTCGTTCGATGGGGGATGCCCCTCATGACGACTATCGCCATTCTAGCCATCGCGTTTTTTATAATCGAAGATCAGATAGTTAGGTTGGCAATGGTTGGCGTAGCCGCTGCTGATCTTGTTGTGACGCCTCAGATATTGAAGCGCGCTGCTCGGAGTTCGTAGCAAAGGCTGGGTAGGATATACTGATGCTACAAATGAGCAAAGCGAGTGCCTGAGTTTGAGCTTGAGGCGATCCAAATGGCTGTATGTATCGAGTGTTTCCGAGTCAGAATCAAAAAATAATGCTCAACAGTAGCACGAGCCAAAATGGAACCATGAATAGCAACGGACTATGGCTCACGCAGTTATCAGCAACAGGTACCCAAGTTGTTAATTCGAGTGATAGGAAGGCCGGGAAGGTCACATGACCAATGAGTAGTGAGCGTCCTACTGGGATTCTGCTAGAAGAACTCCCCGACCCAACTCTTGCGTACACCATTGAGGGTGATGACGCTCGGATAACGGAGACGAATGAAATTTTTGACCAGCAGTTTGAAACTGCGTCATCTGGCACACTCGTTTCGACGATATTTGATCTATTTAATGAATCGGACACAACTGGTGACAAAGACCCGTTGGAGCATCTCCTCCAAGGCGATCAGGTTGGAATTCGTCTCAGTGGATACCACCACCGTGGCCCGTTCTTTGTCAGGATAATTCCATCCGATGACGGTACTGGGTATCTCGTTTTTTCAGATCTTCGTGAGTGCCCCGACAGAGAGGAAGCACCTGGTATTGACCAAGTTAGCAGCGTCATCAGCCATGATCTTCGGAACCCACTCGATGTCGCGAAAGCACATCTTCGAGCAGCCAAAGAGACTGGCGATCCTGAGCATTTTCGTTCCGTTGCGAACGCTCACGACCGGATGGAACAAATTATTCGCGACGTACTCACACTAACGCGGGACGATATCGTTATTCAACCCTTAGAGGAAGTTGCTGTTGAGGCTGCCGCGACGGACGCATGGAAGTCGATCGATGCCGAGCATGCCGAATTAACAGTTTCAGAAGCACTTCCAACAGTCACCGCAGACCCTGACCGTCTCCGGCGGTTATTCGAAAACCTATTCCGAAATAGCGTTGAGCATACGACAGCCGCGAAGCACCCAGAACACAAACGGGACACAGAGCCGGCTACTGAACAACCTCTCGACACCCAAGAAAATCCGGTAGTGGATAGGGTGACGGTGACTGTTCGGCCCTCCGAAGACGGGTTCTATATTGCCGACAATGGGCCCGGCATCCCGCCCACAGAACGCAATATCGTTTTTAATCCCGGGTACTCCACACGGAGCGGTGGTACGGGCCTTGGCCTCGCGATTGTTAAACAAATCGTTGAGGCGCATGAGTGGGAGATAACGTTGACAGCAGGAGAGAGCGGTGGTGCCAAATTTGAGATCACTACCTGAGTGTGCTGTTGGATCCGCAGAGGACGCTGGAGTCATTTTATACTCGGCTCCGGACTATCGAGAGAGTTTAATCACAAATCATATTTTGTCACGACGTGTCTAAGAGTGTTCTCTGAGGGACCACTCCGTTCTCGTAACTCTAACGGGATTTTCGCTCGATTGTTTCGTACATCCCGCTACAATTTTTAGTAGGCCTCCCGCTCAATGCCAGTGAATGTGTCTAATAACTCTTCAGCCTCTGGGAGTAATCGACAAATACGATCCTGTAAGCTGGTAGCTTGGTCGTTGAGCGCTCTGAATTCTTCATGATTCTCGAGTCGCTGTTCCGGTAATTCTGCGGCGATGACTGCTCGTTTTGACTCGAGGCCAAAGTACTCCCCAATCAGTTCGTACGCGAGAACTTGACACTGCTGGTCAACAGCAGATCGGATATCTTCCCGGTCAACTGGTTTACAGAGATAATCGTCGAATGGGAGATCTAAGAGCTCCAACCCCGGATCGATAGCAGTGACCATGATGACTTTGGTGTGCATATCGTACTCGCGTAGTTCCCGAAGCAGATCATCGCCTGATTGGTCCGGCATATGTCGGTCCAGCAGAATCACGTCTGGGGGTTCAGCCTCATCAACCTCGGATAATGCCTCGGGGCCGCTATAGGTGACTGTAACGTCAGCGACGCCATCAAGCCGGAGGGCGTACGCGTCAGCAACCTCTTTTTCATCGTCAACGAGTAGCACCCGCGGCCGGTCAACGTACATATCGGCCGTCACAGCACGGTGCTACTGGCTACAACGTTTAATAACCGCGGCTTTTGGAAGCCGAACAGTCACACTGGCGCTGTTGGCAGTCTCCGTCTGAAACACAGTTCACTGAAACAGCCGGCCGCTGAAGAGGGCCTATTGACAGAACTGATTCCTGTCAACCCCCAGTTGTTTCTATAGCCTCGCGCTGAATACAGAGCGCGTATCGGTCACGCACCCTGTTCGACACCGGTAATTTCGAAGCGGGCCCCGCCCTCTTTGCTCTCAGTCACGATAACTTCCCAGCCGTGCGCGTCGGCAACTTGTTCGACGATCCGCAGGCCGAACCCGGTCCCGTCCTCATTCGTTGAGTATCCTGCCTCGAATACGTCCTCACGTTCAGAATCGGGGATTCCGGGGCCGGTATCTGCCACGTAGAAGCCGTCGTCTATCACACCGACGGACACTGTCACGTCGTCGCCGCCGTGTTCTATGGCGTTTTGGTAGAAATTCTCAAACAGCTGCTGGATCCGACTCCGGTCGGCTTCGATGACCTGTGGTGCGTCGGCGTCGAGTGTTGCTTGTCGCGTCTTTACACTTTGCCAACTGTTCGTAGCTACGTTCGCAAGTCCAATCTGTTCGACCTCATCAACTCGGCTGCCTTCTCGTGCCAGTGTCAACAGGTCCTCAATGAGCGCGTCCATCCGGTCAAGTGCCTGTGCTACGTCGTCGATATGGTCACTCGCACACTCGTCTCGAATCAGCTCCACCCGTCCTTCGGCCACGCGGAGTGGGTTCCGCAAATCGTGACTGACGATGCTGGCGAACTCGTCCAAGCGCTCGTTTTCTTGTTTGAGATGCGCTCTGTTTTCAGCGTACTCAGTGATGTTCTGCGAGACGGCCATCACATAGTCAGTTTCTTGATCATCGGTCCGAACCGGAGCCGTTCGAACTCGGTACCGTTCACCGCCGTACTCCTGTTCGAACGTGTTGGCGTTCCCCTCCAGTGCCTCCTGTAAGTAATAACAGAGTTCATCAGCGGTGTCTTCGGGAAACAGCGCGTGTGGTTTTGTTCCAACGACGTCATCGGGAGATAAACCGACTTTCTGTAGTTCCTCGCCGCGGGCACGGACGTATGTCAGATCGCAGTCGTACAGAAAGACCGCGCCGTCCGGGAAGTTATCAACCAGCGTCTGGTACTGGTTTTTTATTTCCCGAAGCTCCTGTTTGCGCTCAACTCGGTCAAGCGCCGCGACGAGATTCTCGGCCAACAGTTCTCCGAGCGTGAGGTCCTCTTGATCGAATGCCCCCTGCTTTTGAGCCCCAGCGATCAAGACACCGTGGTCGGCAAGAGGGAGGTATAGGTAACTTTCCAGGCTTGTGCTTGGGTCGTACGTGTCCAAGTCCTGCTGTACATCCTCGATTGTTTCTGGTTTTCCGTTTCGATAGACTCGCCCAGCAATGCTGTTCGCTACTGGTAGAGCTGTCGTGTCTCCAGCAAGTGTTGTCACGCTTTCCGTGTGTGCCACGGGCACTAGCTGTGTATCGTTGGCATTGGAGAAATGAACTGCGTTTGTCTCGAAGTCCAGAATGCCACTGGCAGCCTCGACACCGATGTCTGCGACCTCTTGATGGGTGTCTGCCGTCATGAGCGCCTGTGTCGCTTGATTGAGCTCCGTCAACCGCTTTTCACGCTCCTTGCGCCCGGTAACGTCTTGCTGAGTGCCAAGATAGCGGACAAGTTCGTCGTCGTCGTCGTAGATGGGGGTGACAGTCACCCGGTTCCAGAACTCGGTGCCGTCTTTCCGATAGTTGCGCAGGCTGACGGTGACTGATTCCTCGCTATCGATTGTCTCACGGAGCGTAGCAACCTTCTCAAGATTTGTGTCCTCACCCTGGAGGAACCGACAGTTGCGTCCGAGCGTTTCATTGGGTGGGTAGCCCGTCATCTCCTCGAACGCGTCGTTGACATAGACCAGCGGGTCGTCCTCTTGAGACGGGTCGGCCAGTGTGATTGGGACGTTCGCGCCGTCGATAGCCTGCTGGAGGCGACTGAGTTCCTGTTGGCGCTCCCGAAGGTCGGCAACATCCCGGATAACGCCACGGAGGAGCGTCCCGTTCTCATCGGTCTCGACGAGTTCTGCGTTCCCTTCGACAATTCGGCGCTCTCCGTCCGCGGTTTCAAGACAGAGTTCATCCCCCTCGGCGTATCCGTCCTTGATTGCGTTGTCAATAATCTGTCTGACCCGGCGTTGACTGTCAGGCTCGTAGAAGTCGATCACCTCTTCGAACGATAGGTCGCGGTCGGGTTCAACGCCGTATATTCGCTTGATTGGCTCTGGTGAATCGCCAGAAGGCGTTTGATTTCACGGTTTCACGGCTCGTTTGATGTTGTAGACCGCACACATCAGAACGATCTCACG
>NZ_AOJK01000075.1 GCF_000336875.1 Halorubrum californiense DSM 19288
GCGAACTCGTGGTGACCGCCGCAGTCTACAATCTCGAACAGGCTCTCAAACAGTGATCCCCACGCCGTCATCGGATTCAACAAAGCAGAACATACAAACTCATATTGGCAATGAGTAAGCTACTCAGAAAGACTCCAGAGCAGTGAACTTCCGACCTTACGGCTCTCAATCTTATTCTGATCTTCCAAGGACTTGAGTCGCGTGTATGCGGTCCGCTGAGTACAACCAATCTCTTCGGCGATATCTGATGTACCTGCCATTCCTTCGAGGTGCTGAATGGCTTCTATGAACTCAGAATCGGTATAACTCGTAGTATACCTTCCCGATTCTTCCTCACGATCTTTTCCAGGCACGGTGTCTAATTCGTATACATCGCCTATGTAGGTGGTGGGTTGGATGCCATCTCTTACTAAAGAGATGGAAAAGTTTATACCATTACACTATGTAAGAGATGGTGTGGAAGCCCGGTCCCAACGGGGCGTTAATTTCGAGAAACGCCCGAGTGCTAGGGACACTCGGACTGGGTTTTACACTGGACGTGATAACCCATGGAAAATTCAAATCCCCCGAATCAAGAGGTTGTCGGTGACCAGTTAATTGAAGACATATCAAAAATTAAACAATTTGCGCTCGGGGAAGGGGCCGCGATGTGTCAGGTGTGCGGCTGCGAGCTGCGGGAAGGCAATGAGGTGACGGCGTATGCCTTCCGGGCGGCTGGCAACCCGATTTTTGAAATTGGGTACGTGATGTGCGGGGCGGACGAGCATGAGCACCCGTCAGTGTTCACTCGCGGTGTTCATGAACTCGTCATTACTGGTCGGATCGATCTCTGTACTGACGTCTCAACGCAGTCGTCGCGGTTGGTGTTGTTGGAGCTGTCGCCGGTAGTGACGAGTGGGGCGTCGTCGAGTGCGGCTCGCGTGGTGAGTGATGAAACTCCGCGCGACGGGAACACCCAAAACACAGATACTGAACGCCGAGATGGCCCGACGCCGTTGTTGTCGGTTGTCGAGGAGCATGCTCGGCCTGATGGGGGTGGGCGGTGATGCTGCCGGAGTTCGAGACTGAACACCTCGACCGGGAGTTCACGCTCCCGGATGACGTGGAGGAACTCACACTCCCGGATGTGTACGTGGGGCTTGAAATCCCACTGCTCGCGCCGGGTGATGGGATCGTGACGGATAGGCATCACGCGTCGGCGGATCGGTATGAGGCGGATGATCCGCAGAATCAAATCGGGGGGATGGTGTCGCCCTTCCCACTCTCTGGGTGGCTGCGGCACGGCTGTGAACGCGTCGTCCAAGATATGGGCGCGACAGCGTGCCACCCGGGCACGGCAGACACGGAGTACATGCTTGAAGACGTGTATGAGCGCGACCTTGACGCGGGGTATCATGAGAAGGGGTCGTGCGTCGATGACGACACGGGGTGCGTACTGTATGACTTATTCGGTGGGTTCAATGATCGGGCGGGTCGCCTTGTGCGCCGACCGATTGGGTTCTCGCCGATTCGCCGGCAAGTGGATGTGCTCCAGGGTGAGGCGGAGGCGCATTACCGGCAGTTGAACACGCAGGTGCGGTCGCGGAATGCGGAGGATGATGGGCAACCGCTGCGGATGGCGTCCCGAGACGTCGTTGGGAACCTCGTGGGGACGTGGAAGCTGTCGCTGCGTGAGTTGAAGCCGGAGTACGTTGGGCTGCTCGTCGAAGCGGTCGAGTACCTCGACGCGCACAGCGATGAGTTTGAACTTCAGCTCGGTGGGGCGCGGAATTTCGGGGCGGGTATTGTGGATGCGCGCGTTGTCAACCCGCTGTATACTGATGCGGAGGTCAAGCGGGTGTTTAATCGCGCGCAGGATGCGACGTCGGCGATGGCGTGGAAGGATGACGTGTGGGGTGGGTCGGTGCGTAAAACGTTCGTGGCGGCGCTACAGGAGCGTGTGGCGAGGCGTTGTGGTGACGGGTCGGTGTCGGGAGGTGGGTCGGCGTGACGTCGGATGGCGAGTCGGGCGAGGAACGGGATGAGGAGGATTTGGATGCGGTGCAGCCGCCGTCATCGACGACGGATCCGGGTCAGGACCCGATTGATTGGGAGGTGCAAGGCGAGTTTGCGTCGGAGCGTGACGCGTTGGACGGGCCGTTGAATGAGGTGCAGCCGCCGTCAACGATGATGAACCCGGGTCAGGACCCGATTGATCCTGCCCAGTTGCGGCGTGGTGACGCGGCGAGTGACGATGATGATGAGTCGGGCGCGGAGGGTGATGGGGAGTGACGTCGGCGTCGAGTGGTGAGGGCGGTGCCGGTGCGGGTCACGGGGACGTGTCGGACGCGGATCTCGTGGCGGCGTACCGGCATGACGTACACAAACTCAGGGGGCGGCAGCATGCGGCGGCGGCCGAGGAGGTGTGCGGGGTGCGGGTGAACGAATCGGTGCCGCTCGGGGCGGATCGGGATGCGGCGTTGCTGTCGCGGCCGGACGGGGAGCCGGAGCAAACAGTCAAGAATCACGTGTCGCCGGCGCGACTCTCACTCGTGACAGGGGCGACAGTCGCGGACAGCGGTGCGGTCCCAGCCTCTGGAGCGGATGTTCGCGGGTTGGTGGTGCCGAGGTGTGAGGAGCCGGCGCGGCTCCATGCGACGTGGCTGACGAGTGGCGTGGCGGCGCGGTTCAACGAGTCGGTGTACGTCCCGTACACGTCGTTGAAGTACCACACGTTGCTCGTGGCGGCGCTCCTCGATAATTACCGGGCGGGGCACGCGTTCAACGACTTGTACGTCGTGGTGGAGCGGCCGGGGCGTGGCCCGCCGACGGACGCGGGTGCGGTGGCGGCGGCGGTGTCGGCTGACGTGGTGGTGCCGTGCCGGACGGTGCTGTGGACATCGGAGCTCACGGTCAGGGTGACGGGTGACCCGCCGGCGAGTGGGTCGGCGGGGGTGGCGTCGATAGGTGCGGGGCTGGCCCAGTCGTTTGCAGATACGTGGGGTCGGTTGACAGCACAACCGCTGAATCTAGATCGGGAGTGGCTGCGCGTGGTGGATGCGCAGCTGCGCCGCATCCGGTCGTTCTCGACGGCGCTGCAGTTCGTCGAGGATGCGACGCGGGCGTGGGGTGGTGACGCGGCGGGGCTGGGGGTGGGGAGGTGACGCCGGGTGGGCGGGGCGACGAGCCGGGCGTGGTGGGGCGAGGCGTGCGGGGCGTGCCGTACGTGGTGGCGCGGCACGTTCTCAGGTTCCCTGTGCGGTGCGGGTGTGGTGGTGAGTGGCTGCGGGTCGTGGTGGGCTCGCAGGCACGGGGCGCGCGTGCTGCGGGGTGCGGGTTCGGTGCCGGGTCGTTCGTGGTGGAACGACGCGGGGCCGGCGCGCGCTTCGGAAACCGGCGGTGCGGGTCGCAGCGCGGAGTGACGCTTCGACCCTGCCGCCGGGACGCACGTGGAACAGTTGAAACAGGGTGTGGTGATCGCGGGACTGCGCGGCGAAGAACACTGGAAATGGGGTGTGTGGGTTCGGGTACGCGTGCCGGGTGGAGAACAGTTGAAATAGGGTGTGTGGATCGCGGGACAGCGCGGCGAAGAACAGTTGAAACGGGGTGTGTGTGGTCGCCGATGAAGGGTGTGCGAGGAACAGTTGAAACGGGGTGTGTGGAGGCTCGTGACGACACGAACGCGTGTGAACGTGTCACATTCTCCAGTGGAAGTACGGGGGTGGGTGCGTGACGCGGATTCAGCAGGTTCTGTTCGAGTTGGACGCGCCGTACGCGGGGCACCCGTACTTCGTAACGGGGAATGCGTTGTTTAACGCGCTCGCTTCGCGTGTGGATGACGAGACGCGGCAGCGGGTCCGCGTGAGCCACGGCGTGTTCGTGCCGTGCGAGTACGGGGAGTACCCGGCAGCGCATTCGATGCCAGGGTATGCGGGGAAACTCGGCGGGTCACTGCCGGCGGTCGAGGCGTACGAGGACTTGTTCCTGTACCGGGACCCGGCGCACCGGTGGTTACTGGATTCACGGCCGCGAGATACGCATAACACGCACGACATCCAAACGCACGGTGGTCGCGTGGCGTTCGCGGACACGACGTGGTTCGGAAAACCGGCGGAGCAGCGGAATAATCGGCGGTCCGTATCGTGGTACCTCCACTGCTACGTCCATGTCGATGGGGTTGGTGACACGATCCCGTTGGCAGACGAGACGCTGAACGGGATCCAAGTGGGTGGGGCGCGGAACTACGGGTTTGGCGCGTTGTCCGTTGCGGATACCCAAGTCATCGAACTCGAAGAACTGGATTACTCGCGGTTGGAAGCAGCGCAACGCGCGGACGCTCAGTGCCGGGTCGAGTTGGTGACACCGTTCGTGCTCTCGTCTGAGTACCCCGGGGCGGCCGAGCAGGATGTCCCGTGGTGGTGGGGTGCGACCAGTGGAGAGTTGCGGCGGCGAGAGACGCGGCTCGTGGCTGACGGCGATGTGTTCGTGGTGGAGACGATCGATCACGGGCAGGTCGTCCCGTACACGGGGAATAACCCGGTTCAAACAGCGTTCAACGGCGTGTTGAGAGTTGGGACGCACAAGCGATTCGGGTTCGGTGAGCTCCGCGTCAGACCACCAGGTGACGAGCGCGTCCCGGGACGCGCCGCGTCGGAGAGCGGGGGTGGTGGGGCGTGACGTTGCGGCAAGTGGCGTTTGATATTGAGACAACCGGGTTCAACGCGACGGACGTCGTGACGACGGTCGGGTTCGCGGTGCCGCTCGGCGTCCGCCTGTTCCTGAACACGGGCGGGCGTGCCGCACCGGGGATCGAGGATGTCGGCGGGGACGTACTCGTGAAGGGGTCAACGCACGCGTCAGAACAGGGGTTGTTGACGGCTGTGGGTGAGTTCGTTGCGGAGCGGTTCCGCGACGCTGACGTGCTGCTTGTTGCGTACAACGGGGAGCGGTGGAGCGGCGGGTTCGACGTCCCGTTTCTCCGCACGCGGTTCGCGTTGCTTGACCTCGCGTGGCCGTTCGGTGACGTGCCGTACGCGGACGTGATGCCGCTCATCACGAAGCGATTCAACACGACCGTCGGCGGTGACGAGGAGAACGATCTCGACGGTGCGTACGACGTGCTGTGCGACGGGGTGTACGGCGAGCTCGACCCGTTCGACGAGAGCGCGGAAGCAGTGACGGCGTTCGAGGACGGTGAGTTTGCGGCGCTCGCAGCGCATAACGTGGCGGACGTGCTGCGGACGCGTGCGCTTGGGCGGGTTGCGGAGCGGTACTGTGCGAAATCGGATTTCGACGTGAAATCGCTGACACCGACACGAACCAACTCATGACACGACACGTAACGCGGCAGACGGTAGGTGATGGGCAGTGAGTACAGATGACTTCCCGGACGACGTTGAGCGGTTCAGGTCTGCTGGGGAGGAGTCGTGGGGGCATTTGTGGTCGAAGCTGGAGTTAGAGCGGCGTCGCCGGACGCAGACGGATCCGTGCTTTGCTGGTGAGTACCGGTTCGAGCGGACGGTTGCGGATCGTGTCCCGGACTGTGCCGTGATTGGTGGTGACGTGAACCGGTGGATCGAGTTCGTCGCTGGGTCTGAGCAGCCGTTCCGCGCGAAGACCCGGGAAGCGTTGCGGCTCGGGTTTGTCGTGTACTGGGTGTTCCACGTGGAGCATCGAGATCAGATGCGGGATGCGCGTGAAGCGTTGACGCCGGAGTTACAAGCCCCGTTCCGGTTCGGTGAGTACGACCCGGAGAACGGGACGATGTCGCTCGGAGATCCGGTGACGTTCAAGAATTACGCGTTCCCAGTGGAATCCATAGAGGAGTTCGAACCGCAGGAGCTGCTCGGGTATCGGCGCGGCGCGGCTCGAATCGGAGGGGCCGCTATCGGGTTTGATCTCGGTGTGTTCGATGTCGCCGGGTGTCAACGCCGAATCCTTGCGAGCAAGTACGGGAAGTACTTTTCCGCGATCGCCCCGAACGGGTCGCTTGACGATGTCGTGTGGGGGTATCCGACGCGTGACGGGCTTAAGCGGCTTGTCGAGACGGGTAGGATTACGCGGCTTGGACCGGTGCGGCGGTGAACGCCGAGTTTGGGGTGCGTCTCTGAAAGGCGCCCCCCCGCATTCACTTGTGGGTGATTGAGTTTTTGCTGCGTGGTTGTGCTGGTTAGTTGGATTTGTGACGTGTGTTTTTTGTTACTGGTGTCGAACTCTGAGGGATGATGACGTCGCCACCGGAGCTGTTCGAGTCCTTCTTGGCGAGTGAACGAGCACAGACGCATTACAATGAGCGGAATGCGGAGCGTGATGAGGTGCGGCGCGAGGAACTGTTTCCGTTGTTGAATCGGTTTCTCGACGGGGACGTGACGCTTGAGGAGTTTAAGCCACGGAATGACGGTCTCAATAAGCAGTACCCGTACTGGGGGTTCGACGGTTTCAACGGGCAGATGCATTTCAACGGCTGTGTTGAATCGCTGTAAGGCGTAGAGATTCACTGTTTGACGAAGCGTTTGATGTTATAGACGACACACATCAGCGCGATCTCGCG
>NZ_AOJK01000076.1 GCF_000336875.1 Halorubrum californiense DSM 19288
AAACGCGGACGACCTGCAGTCCGTCGCCGCCGACAACGGCTTCCAAGACTGGCATACCGAGTACGAAATCGCCGCACATGACGTTGAGTGCCTTGTTCATTACCGCGGCTCCTCAGCGAACGCAACTGCGACTAACGCACTCAACCGAGCAAACGGCTACTCTCAGCGCTGGATGGCGGAAACATCGTATTCGAAAACAAAGCGCTCGCTCGGCGATGCCGTGCGAACGCTAGGCTGGTATCGGCAGTTCCGTGAAATCGTCTTGATGTTCGCCATCACCAACATAGAACCGCTGTGTGAGCCGCTGTAGCCGTGACTCAGCATCTATTCAACACAGCAGTTCTGAAGACCACTGTGTCTCCTTGCGCGAGGACAAATGACTCATACTCCTTGTTTCTCCGCTTCTATATCTGCCAAGCAGATATGAATGAATTATCTGAGCCAGCGAATATTTTGGACATTTTTATGTAATATTATTTCAAGCATATTAAAGTATCTTATTATGCTTCGAGGACACTATCTGGTTTTGATTATACAACCGATTGATATATGTGGTACATTAAAATCAAAACAAGACACCGGTGCTGTATTCGCTGATTGTATTTTACACGGCTACTCGGACAATCCCCTGAGTTGGCAGAATATATGACAATCAATACGTTTTCTTCAGCGATCAGCTGTTTCATCCCTGTTTATGTCTGAAGAATAGGATTTCAACAGAGCCCCCCACGACTTGACTCGTGCGGCTTCTCGTTTTAATATGTATAACCTAGGTTACTTAACATCACTCACGATGCTCGGTCGGCCCTAAAATCGGCGACAGTGTGTGCTACCCAGCCGCCAATGCGACCGAAAATCAGGCCGAACACCGGGGTGAAACTCAGAAGCATCACGACGGCAATGGCGAAAAATACGCTCGTATTGAGGGACCAGATTATACTCGTGCCTTCTGTGAGAAGAAACACAGAGACTGCGACAACCCCGCCGAGAAATCCAGCACGGAGTCCAGCAGCACTCGGATCTACCGAGTCAGTTGCTGCAATGGCTCCCGCGATTACTGCTCCAACTATCATAACCCCCCCACCGACGGTCGCTTCGGAGTTCGGAAGCCAGTTTACAATGGCAGTGGCGGGGAGTGCGGCTAAAGCTCCAAGAACCGCAACGCGCCAGACCGGTGGCATTCGGTGGGTGCGGGCATCTGAGGGCATATGCTGAATTGTAGAACTGGATATATAATCCATTTCCTGTGTTTCTGGCTCAGAAACCGATACAGGAGGACTTGTCCAAGACAGGCGCAATGAATGGGTGCTGAGCGTCTAAAGGAGAATACAGCCACGGCTTAGCCGTTAGATCCGAGCAAGCATCGCATAGAGGAGAACACCAAGCAAAATCATAAAGAACGGCACAAGAAGCACTAACACGGCGGCTGCTTCTGCTTCACTTACCTGCGAGGATCCAAGCAAAATGAGTGGAACTCCAGCGAAAACCAATCCGAGTAGCAACGCAGCGCCGACGACAGCGGGATCCCGCTCGGGGCGGTCCTCAGGTCTGACGGGCAACCCGAGCGTTTCGATTGCTTGGTCGAGGTCTGCGACAGGGCCAAACTGGACCGTGTTCGTCGGCGTCGCTTCGACGTTTGAGACGCGTAGTGTGCCCGTATCGAACAGTCGGTCTGGAATTGCGTTCTTGATCTCAAACCGTGCCCGCGAATGAACGGGCACAATCCACTGTGGCGCATCAAGTACGGTATCATACGCGACGAGGACATCTCCGCGTCGCTGGTATTCGATGGTGCCGTATCGAAGATAATAGCTCCCAACCCGGACGGCAAAAACGCACAACAGTATGCCGAGGCCAACACTACCCCACATGAGATGTCCTGTATAGATCGCGGCGATAACTCCCAGCAAGAGTAGCGCAACGCCGCGGTTGACAACGGCCAACAGTATCGTGGCTGTGCTTCCCAGTAATACTGATCGTGTGCTAACTCCTACCCGTGCCTGAACAGGTTCGTCAGGGAGAGCCGGCTCTGGCTGCGGACGGCTGAGTTCGCGATCGTGGCTCAACCGATTGAAAAGCGATTGTAAAGATCTTGCAATCGGTCCAGTAGATTCCCATGACACTGAGAGAATTGCCTTTATGATCACAAAGCCTGCAAGTACAGCCACGTCTGCGGACTGGGTCGCTGTCAATCCAATCAGACCGAGGAACATCATCGCCAGCGTGAGCTGTGTTGGTCGCTGTAGAATTTCTCGCGCAGACACATCTTCGTACTTTCGGGTCCCGAGATAGTCAACGCGAAAGTCGATCAGCTGTGCCAGTAGTAGCGCACCAGTGCTAATGGCCACCTCCACCGAGAGCACTACTGATGTGTCGATTGTAGCCCACGCAACCAGTGTAACTGGCACAATGGTAGATCCCCAAATACCGAGTATCGAGAGCGCAAAGGGCATATTTCTCGGATACACAGGAGGGAGCGTTGAGAGAGGGTGCCAGCCACCCCGCTTGTGTCGAAGTTCATGGAGTGGTTCGCGCTGACCAACAACGTCAGGCGACCCTTGCTTTGCAAATAATGACTTCAGTGTCCCAAGTAGCACCGTACTAAACGCTTCAATCCAGTAAAGACTCAGGAGCGTCCAGACGTTCCAGCCGCTGCTGAGCACACCGATCAACGGGAGTAGATTCGCAGAAATAACGACGAGATCCGCAAGTGACTGGTCCGGTACTCTGGAGGGCACGCCACGCATGGTAGAGGTGATACGGGTCGTCGACAAAAAGCTCTCCGTGATACAATTAGGGGACTGTTGGTTATTAAAATACGAGCCAAAAGCCAGCGTGGGTCAGGATTGGCACAGCTAAGTTCTCAGTTCGTTCATAAGCAGCACCCAGTATAAGGCCAAAAATAGAGGTGAAGAGCAAGGATACGAAGCCACCAGATAAGAACACGTGTATACCACCGAACAGCAGTGCGCTGACGAGCACTCGGCCGCGTGATCCGAGTGCTCCCGTGAGCGTCTCGTGGATAACCCCTCTATACAGGAGTTCCTCTAGTGGTGCCATGATAACAAACATGATTACCAACCCTGGAATGATCAGTTCAGGCTGTTCCACAAGTATCTGCCAAGTCGCGGCTTCACCGTTGTGTCCCTCGTGGGTGAGACCGAATATCGGTAATAAGCGAGTAACTCCTCTTACTGCTATTTCATAACCGAGTACGCCGAAGACTATCCATCCTATCCCCTCAGTTGTTGGCGTCCGGATCCGATCGAGTGGATTGTAGTCATCCTTCCACCAGATGTATGCTAAAGCGACTACTCCCATCCCTGGTTGGACGCCGTAACCGCCCAAGAGGTTGCCAAGGCTCGCCCACTCACTCCATATAAATGCGTACACGGGATCAACAAGAATGAAGCTAATGAACCCAGCGATGACGCCGAAAGCTGCTAAAATCGTCGCACTTGCGAAGCTTTGACATCGAGTACGTATCTGTAGTTGACGATGGAATGGTTGTGTCTGCCCAGCCATACCTACTCAATATGGTCTCTGATGTTTAGTACGTATAATCGTGTTTCAAGCCCAGAAACGAGGCATTATGTGTTCCAAGAGTAATCCTATCGGTCAGAAGTAAGGTATTCATAAAATATTCAACCAAAGAAAAAGTAAAAACTGAACGTCGTAATTCAGCTACTGGTTTGGTTTTGCTGTCCGAAATCTGAGAAGGATTCGCCAACCCGGACAGCAATCGGTTCACTCTCATCGCCGGAACCGATAGAGATCGCGATCATTTCTTCAGCAGTATTGTGCTCTGTTGAATCCGCAGAAGGCGTCGGTATCGGGTCACTCTGTACTCGGGTCAGGTGCGCTGCCAAGAGAATTCAGAGATGTGCTCT
>NZ_AOJK01000077.1 GCF_000336875.1 Halorubrum californiense DSM 19288
TTACCTGAATTGAGGCGCTAAGGCCCCTTCCTCAAGGAGCGACCGAAGGGAGCGAGTAGGGAGGGGATACAGCGCCGCACAGTTCGCAAACACGTTCGACGCTTGGCCCACAGGCCCACGCATGGGCACATTTATGTTGATACAATGTTTAAACTCGGGTGATGGATAGGCACGAAATAGAAGGCCACGAAGTCATCGCAGGGACGGCGAAAGCCACCGGAAACGGCGCTCACGTCCTCGTCCCGAGGGACTGGCGTGGCGCAGACGTGAAAATCGTCCGAACAAGCGAACCCACCGACGAATAGCCCTGACAGATGAACTACAACTACAGGTATCGGCTCCACCCGGCCGACGCGCTCAAAGACCAGTTAGCGTGGACTGTCGATACTTGTAGACAGGTCTATAACCACTTTCTCCACCGACTCAACCGAACCGACGACGCCTCGGCATACTCCGAGCAGAAGCGCCTCCCTGATCTCAAAGAGTGGTGGGATGACCTGAAAGACGTTCACTCGAAGGTTCTTCAAAAAGTCGTTCAGCGGCTATACGACAACCTCTCAACGCTCCGTGGTCGCAAAGAGAACGGCTACCACGTCGGAACACTCAATTGGAAATCACCAAGCGAGTACCGCAGTTTCACCTACAGTCAATCCGGCTTCAAGCTCAAAGACACGAGCGGTCGGGCTCGACTGTGGCTCTCGAAACTCGGAGAAATCCCGCTCACCTTCCACCGTGACCTGCCCGACGACGCCGAAATCAAGACCGTCACGGTCAAGCAGGAACCCACCGGGAAGTGGTACGCCATCCTCGGGGTCGAGACTCCCGACGACCCGCCGGAGAAACCCGAGAATCCCGAGAAGTGCGTCGGTATCGACGTAGGGATTCTCAAGTACGCACACGATACTGACCGCACAGCTGTCGAATCACCCGACCTCTCAGACGAACGCGAACGGTTGGAAAGCGCACAGCGAGACCTCTCGCGGAAAGAACACGGCTCTGCGAATTGGGAGACACAACGCCGAATCGTGGCAAAGCGCCACGCCGACCTCAAGCGAAAGCGACGTGACTTTCTCCACAAGTTGTCGAACTACTACGCTACCGAATACGACTTGGTTGCCGTGGAGGACTTGGATGCGAAGGGACTGGTTGAACTGCCGGGTAACTCGCGCAACCGAGCAGGTGTGGCATGGGGGACGTTCCTGCGGATACTCGAATATAAGTGCGAACGCGAGGGGGCGCACTTCGTGGCAGTAGACCCGGCGGGGACGACTAAGGAGTGTGCGTCGTGTAGCGTGGAGACGGAGAAGCCGTTGTGGGTGCGTGAACACTCTTGTCCTGCCTGTGGGTTTGAGGCAGACAGGGACGCGAATGCGGCGTGGAATATCCTTTCTCGCGGCATGAAGCAGTTAGGAGCGGGACGCTCCGAATCAACGCCTGTGGAGACTGCGTTCCCTACGGACACCAATTCGGTGTCAGCAAAGCGCGTCGTGGAAGCAGGAAGCCCCACCCTCAAGCGCGAGCCGTCAGGCGAGCGGTAGGGTGGGGTAGTTCACNCACCAATTCGGTGTCAGCAAAGCGCGTCGTGGAAGCAGGAAGCCCCACCCTCAAGCGCGAGCCGTCAGGCGAGCGGTAGGGTGGGGTAGTTCACTGGATGTGGCCTTCGCGGCGGAGCTGGTCCGCGTCCTCGTCGTCGTACCGCCACTCGACGTTCGCCTTCTCGTCCTGCCAGTCCCACGGCTCGGCGAGGACTACGTCTCCCTCGTTGATCCACGTTCGGTACTTCATGCGGCCGGGGATCCGGCCGAGCCGCTCCTCGCCGTCGGCGCATCGCAGCTGGACGTGGTTGCCGCCGAGGTGCTCGGTCACCACGGCGAACACTTCGTCGTCGTTCGGCATGCGGAGATTCTTCCGCCCGGAGTTTTCGCTCATACCACCCGTAGTGCGCTCGCCCGTATAAGTGATGGGAGACGCGTGTGTGCCCACGTCACGAGATCTGTTAGCACCCTCTCGGGCCGCACTGACGACGGTTCATTCCGCGTCGGTGACCGGCGCGGAGCGGTCGTCGCGCTCCGTGGACGGCTCTCCGTCGGACGCTTCCTCGCCGGACGCGTTCTCGCCGAACGCGGCGTCGACCTGCGCGAACGTCTCCGCCTCCGCGCCGGAGTTGTCGACGACGACGTGGTCGCTCGCCACCTCGTCGAACAGCCCCTTGAAGTGGAGGTGGATCTCGAAGTCGGCGTCGCTGATCCCGTCGCGGCGTTCGATCCGGCGCTCGACGACGGTCTCGTCGCAGGCGACCTCGACGAGGTCGAACTCGGCGGCGGCCGCGGCGGCCGTCTCGCGGGCGTCCGCCCGGAATCGCGCGTCCGCGAACGTCGCGTCGAGGACGACGGCGCCGCCGGCGTCGACGTCCTCGCGGGCGCGAGTGAGGAGTTCGGCGTAGACGGCCTCGGTCTCCGCGTCGGTGTACTCGGGGTCGTCGAACAGCTCCTTGCGTATCACGTCGGTCCGCCGGATCCGCCCGTCGACGTGGTCGGCGATCCGCTCGGCGACAGTCGTCTTGCCGACGCCGGGAAGCCCGCAGACGACGACAAGCCGGCCGGCCGATCCGTCGTCGTCGTCGACCGAGCTCGACCGCGCCGGAGCGAGCGAATCCGCCGCGCCACCGTTCGAAGTCGGCGATTCGGCCCGGTCCGGCGCTCGACCGCCTCGGTCACTCATCTACCGATATCCTCCGTGGTGAAGTAAAAGAAACTTCGCATCGGGTCACGGATCTCCCGACTTTCTGATACCTGCCACGATGATCCGGGAATATCTTCTTTCCGACCGATGGTACAAGCGCCTCTCTCTGTCGTTTAGTTTCGGTCGCAAGAAAGTGGGTTGGGGCGGATTTGAACCGTCGGCCTCCTCAGCGCCTCTCGTGCCCGCCTGCGGCGGGTTCGGCGCTCCAGACGAGTCGAGATCTGCGGTATAACGCCGCGCACGTACCACACAGGGTCGGGCGATTCGGAAACACCGATGACCCGACAAATCGAACCCGAACGCGCAGTAGAACGGTATCTAAACGAACGCCGGGGGGACATTTCCGAGTCCACCTATTACAACCACTCATCTCTGCTGTCACAGTTCATTGAGTGGTGTGAGGCCCAAGGTCTGGATTACGTCAACGAACTCGACGGGTTCCATATCTCCGACTTCAAGATCCACCGCCGGGACGAGGACGGCATCAACAAAGTCACACTCTACAACCAGATGACTGTCCTCCGCGTTTTTCTCCGATGGTGTGAATCACGCAGTCTGGTGGAAGGCCTCGCGGAGAACATCCTAATGCCGGTTCCCGAAGACGACTCTCGGGACACGATGATCGACTCGGAGACGGCGGCACAGATCCTCCAGTACCTCCAGAAGTACGAACACGGGACGTTGAAACATACGGTGTTCTCGCTCCTGTGGGACACGGGGTTCCGTGTAGGAACTCTCCGAGCGATCGATCTCGAAGACTACCACTTAGAGGAACAGTTCATTGAGGTGGAACATCGTGCAGAGACTGGTACACCGCTCAAGAACAAGCACGGAGCCGAACGTGAAGTGAACCTCCACGAGTGGGTGTGCGACGTGATCGACGACTACGTCGAGATGTACAGGCACGACGTAACCGATGACCACGGACGAAAACCGCTGATCACTACGGAACAAGGTCGTCCGGTTCGATCGAACATACGCGGCCACATCAACTCGATGACGCGACCCTGCGTGTACGCGGACAGCTGTCCCCACGATAGGGATCCGGATAGTTGCGAAGCCTCACAGCGACGGGACGCGGCGGCACGGTGTCCTGGTTCAGTTCCGCCTCACGCAATTCGTCGTTCTGCGATCACGGCATGGCTCAACGACGGCCACACGAAGGAACTCCTCTCCGATAGGATGAACGTCTCGGTAAAGACGCTGGAGAAGCACTACGATGCTCGGACGGAGAGTGAAAAGCGGGAACTTCGCCGCGAAGAGTTTGGGATGGAGTAGCAACTCCGTTTTTTCAACTACATCTTGCCCGCAACTCCTGGGGTTCGAGTGCCCAAGACCATGCTCTATCTCTTTGATCATTTCACGGCTACATCGACGCAGTCTGCGATTTTCGGCACCTATTTAACCCTGGACGTTGTCTTTAGGGTGAAGGCATACTCTCGCGGGATTCTCCATCCGCCGAGTCGGAACTACGCTATTTTTTTCGACAGCTTCGACGCATTGAGGGGAATAGAACGAACCACAGAGAGACTTCTACCGCAACCAGAAATATGACTACAGATTCAATCTCGAACAGCGATAGCTATGACGAACCGACTGATTCTCCGAACAGGGTTACTACCAACGAAGCGCGTGATCGTCTCGAAGAGACGCTATTCTCGGCGCTCCAAGCCGGAGAGAATACGCTCATCGATGCGCCGACTTCGGTCGGTAAGACCTACCAAATTGCGACGACACGATGGCGTGACTATCCCGAAATCACAGGCGGTGAGCCGGTCATCCATATCCACCAGACGAAGAAGGCGAGGGAGGACGCTGTCGAAAAAAGTCGGGAGGAACCCGGTGTGGAATATCGCGTGCTACGTGGTCGGACTGATGCGTGTCCTGTAGCCGCAGGAAACTGCGATGGCGAGTTGACCGCTCCAAACGGTCGCACTCCCTCGAAGTGGTTCGACTGGATGTGTAACGTGCGTAATATCACATTCCAGAAAGCTCACCACCAATTGGCGCGACATTGCGATCTACCCTGCGGAGAGGATTGCGACGCTGTCACTCAATGGTGGGGACTTTCAGACAGCGACGATGAACCGGGTTACGACGTACTACATACGACGTCGAATTTCGCTCACGTTGACGACCTCATTGAGGGGGCGAATGTGGTCTTCGATGAACGTCCGGAGTTTGGGTTCTCATTCAAAAGCGACGAAAGAGAGCAGTTTCAGCAGGCGACGACCAACCTACTTGATCATCGTTCCGATGTAACCCGTGCGATGATTGATCTCAAGAACGCCGCTGTTCGTGATCATCCTGAATTGAAAGGAGAGCTAAGAGAACACTTCGAAGACGAGGTCAGTAAGGAGTGGCTATTCCGACGTGAAGAAACCCACCGATTGGCTCCCGCTATCGGGCGTGCTATCCTCAGTTCGCAGGAAGTCTGCGCAGAACGCTACCATGGACGAGACGGCCGCATTGAGGTTGTGCTGGAAGGAGTAAGCGGTGAGATTCGACATATCCAGCATACTCCAGACCTTTCCCAAGCCCGCTGTGTCATCGGCCTTGATGCGTTCCCCTCAGAGACCCGGTGGGAGATCAACACCGTTGACAACCTCTCACGAGCGGCAGTGTTGCCTCTCGCCGACCGTAATTGGTGGCGACGAAACGAGCGAGGGCTGGAAATCAAGCAACTCGGAGAGGCAACTCGGTCATATACGCAGGGTTGGGGAGAGGGTGCCGGCGAAACACGAGGAGAAGCGGTTATCCAGAAAATACGGCAACTACACGGCGAGGCATTCCGTTCGTGTATCTCTCCAAGTAGTGTTGAACAGGACGTTCGACAGATGATGGCTGACGCAGGTATCGAGAAGCCGAAGACGATGCACTACGGTGAACAGAAAAGTCGCAACGACTTCTCGAACGAGGAGATCGGGTTGCTCGTTGGATGTATCGATCCCGGTGACGAAAATATTCTTGATCTGCTTGCCCTCCGCGAAATGGACGCAAAACCAAGACGAATGATAACGGAGTCAGGACAACGAAAACGAGCGACCGGTCGTGACTTCGTTGGCCCAGACGCAGAGGTAGCAAGAGAGATTCTGGCTTCAGTCCGGGAGAATAATCTCGCACAAGCCGCGGGGAGATACGCACGAAATCCTGACGATCCTGACTCCGGAGCTACTGTATATGTGTGGTCGGACGCACTTCCGAGGATGCTCGTTGATGAGGAGATCAGGACAAAGTACCGTTCAGCTACCGGCAAGCAAGCAGGGTTCGTACAAGTACTGGAGAACTCGTCAGGATGTACTGCGAAGCGGATCGCTACTGAGACAGACAGCAACAAGTCCTACGTTATTAATTGGCTCAATAAGATGGAGGGGCAGAACAATGTCACGAAGTCTGTGGGAACTGGGCATCAGGGAGCGACTGAGTGGGAGTGGTGTGGTGGAGACTTCGAGAGATGTGTGATGTTCAATCCCTGAAGTCATTGGGTTCACCACATAAGGAACCATATGTGACCTACCCAACGACCTTCGGAATTATCGATTGAGGAGTAGGAACGCATTGAGTCGGGATTCGTCTCCGCAGGAGACTCCCGAACACGGAGTAGAATAAGTCGCTGGGTTACTCGTTCGATATTCCAACGCATTGAGCGGGGGAGTTCTTCCCCCTCAATGCATTGTTCCTTGGGGGAAGCAGTAACCGATTCATGTAGCTGGTTCGTTCCGCGATGAATCCCCGGTGGTACGTCATAGAGTCATGTGAGAGGAAGACAAGTAACTGTCGCGGCCATCCATACTCCCCGTTTCCGAGAACTCAATGCGGGGAATATCGACCAGCTCAGTAACTCAAATTCCAGACTCCAGACGAGAAATTTCTCGGAGAGACTTACATATATATGTAGCGAGCGCACATGGCAATGTTTCAACTGGAGGTTCGATCCATCGAGTCGTGTTGCTTTCCCGCCGCCTCAATGCGATGGTCGTTCAGGATCACACACGACCTCTCGAAGTTCCGCGTAGAGATCGGGATGATGTTCCCGCAGTATCTCCACGTCAGTCGTCATCTCAGCCTCAATCTTACGACGAATGCGAGAGATAGCCTGATACCGAAGGCCATCGTCCGACTCACTCTCTCCCTTAATGAGTTCCCGCTCTCGATCTGTCAACAGAGCGCGTCGTGCCATATCGCTCTTACATGCGCGCGCTGTTTATTGATGTCCGTATTCGGGAACGTTCCCAAATATGGGAAATATTTCGCATCTTTTCATCAAACTATAATATACGCTTTGACCCAATAAAGGGCAATATTTATATCATATGCCTATAACAGTTCGTGTGTTGGTTTGATATGTCATGGTACTGCCCCGAATGTGGGACTGAGGTTACAAGCGGGAAGGAATGTCATGAATGTGGTTATGTCGATGAAGGGCCTGAAGAAGAAGAAGATACAGACACATCCTCTGGCGGTTTCGTATCAAAATTAAAAACTGGCGGCAAAATAATGATATATCTTACAGTTGGAATGACTTTGTTAATGATTTTAGTTACTTTGGTGGCCTTTGGGAATCTATTTCCATTTATTTAAATTTACTACAGAAATCAAATGTGATTTATAAGTTAGATGAATACAGATTTGTTCCAATATATCCGTCTCTTTGTGTTCTATACATAATTAATTTTGATATTAAATTAAATATTTGATCGATTGGTATATTTATTTGGTTTTCAAACTTTCTAACTAAATTCTAATATGAACTGAAATTAATAGCACGATACGTCTCACTATGTTATTAATATGCGTTAGTTTTAATTGGATACATCACATTATTTATTTACATGGCTACGTGCCCTGATTGCGGAAATGTAGTAGACCCATCAAAAGAGTTCTGTAAAAACTGTGGAGCTTCAATCGAAGATGTTGAAGAATTAGAGTCTGATCAAATATTTGTTCATATTAAAAATGAAGAAAAGAAGCTAACATGCAACTCGGTGAAATATAGTCAACAAGGAACGTGGACAAAGATACGGATGCTGGACGGAAGTATCCGGTTGTATCCACAAGAACGGATCGAGTACGTAGAAGCTCCGCGCGGACTGGATAAACTTACATCAGTTAATGTAATTAAAAATACACCCAAAATGAATGTACAAAAATAAACAGGTAGCTATCCTGATACTGTTTTTACAATTGAATATCTAAAATATATCACACAGTTGTACTATTAATTTGATTTCCGGGATTTAAATAGTGGCTCGCTTCCAGATTCGTCCGTTTTGCTGAATCGGTGGTGATTGATGTAGTCCTGTACAATCTGATTGACCCTCGGCTTGAGAGAGACAACCCCCCACCTGATAAGTTATGTTGCGAGAATCGCAGTAATCGGTGGGACGACGAAATAGAGATATAAGTGGTTTATATAGAGACTGGCTCCAGATGCGTTTTGTTGAATTTGTTCAGTTGGCGGTAGAGCGATCGTCGGCAATTTCCGTGAATGCGCAGTTACCGGCAGTTTATTATCACTTCCGTGTCTCCTTAAGCGTGAATCGCCGTACGGCCCTGTGGTGAGACGTGAAGCGTTGCTGCGCAGTTCAATTGAGAACGCTGGAAGGAACAAGCCCCGGTACGGCGCGGGGACAGTCTCCTTGAGAAACGCGCGTAGCGCGAGTGGGTTGGGGCGGATTTGAACCGCCGGCCTCCTCCATGTCAAGGAGGTGTCATAACCGGACTAGACTACCAACCCGCAGGGGCTTACTGACGCATCTCGTCGTTTCCGGGGGACATAATTGAACCTTTCGTTTCGGGGTTCGGGACGGGGCGCGTGACCGCCCCTCGATCGGGCGACGGCAGGCCTCCGAAGTCGACGGCGCGACGGTTTTCGACCGTTTTTACCCGCTCGCCGACAGTCCGTGCGTATGGTCGACCTTGACGCTCGCACGGAGCGGCTCGACGCGTACCTCGACGAGCGCGGGCTCGAAGCGGTCTGGTTCGCGCGCCCCAACGGGTTCGCGTGGCTCACCGGCGGCGACAACGTCGTCGACGCCGACGCGACGACGGGCGTCGCGGCCGCCGGCTACGACGGCGAACTCCGTGTGATAACCGACAACATCGAGGCGGACCGGCTCGCCGACGAGGAGCTCCCGGACGGGTTCGCGGTCGAGTCGTTCCCGTGGCACGCCGACTCGCTCGCGGAGGCGGTCGCCGAGCGCTCGCTCGCCCCCGCGGCCGCGGACTTCGACGTGGCCGGCTTCGAGAGCGTCGACGGGAGCCGGCTCAGGCAGCCGCTCACCGACGACGACGTCGAGCGGTACCGCGAGCTGGGCCGCGAGGTCGCGGCCGCCGTCGAGACCGTCTGCCGGAATCTCGAACCGGAGGACCCCGAGTACGAGGTCGCGGCCGGCATCGACATCTCGCTGGCCTCCCGCGACGTGGACACGCCGGTCGTCCTTGTCGGCGGCGCGGAGCGGGCACAGGCGTTCCGCCACTACACGCCGAGCGACGCCGCCCTCGGCGACTACGCGCTCGTGTCGGTCACCGCCGAGCGCGCGGGGCTGTACGCCTCAATGACGCGCACCGTCGCGTTCGACGCCCCGGACTGGTTCGAGGAGCGCCACCGCGCCGCGGCGCGCGTCGAGGCGACCGCAGTCCGGGCCACGGAGGCCGCCGCGGCCGGGACGCTCTCCGGCGAGGGTACCAATGACGCTCCCGACACGGCCGGCGACGTCTTCGCGGCCATTCAAGACGCGTACGACGCGGTCGGCTTCGCCGACGAGTGGGAGGAACACCACCAAGGCGGGGCCGCCGGGTTCGCGGGTCGGGAGTGGTTCGCGACCCCGGACGGCGACGAGCCGGTCCGACGACCGATGGGGTACGCGTGGAATCCCACGGTTCGAGGGACGAAAAGCGAGGACACGCACCTCGTCACGTCCGACCTGACCGAACGGCTCACGAAGACGGGACGGTGGCCGACTCACGAGGTCGAACCGGTGGACCTCCCGGGGATCCAGACCGAGCCCGTCGATCTGGCGGCGCCGGTGATCCGGTAACGGGGTCCCTCCCGTCAGTAGCGCGCAGAATCCCGCTCGAACGCCGCGTCAGTACACGTACTCGCTCTCGTCGATGCCGACGTAGTCCTTCTTCACTCGCCGCTTGTTCCACTTGTAGCCGAGCAGTAGCTTCGCCGACTCCCAGCCGGAGCGGTACGGCTGCGAGAGCAGGTTCCCGCCCGCCTCGGCGTCGAGCATCGCGTCGGCCGCGCCGATGATCCGGTTCCAGTCGGCCGGCTCGTAGTCGGCGACCATGTCCGCCATCGTCACGTTGCGGACGAGTTCGTCGCCGATCGCCTCCTTCCAGCGGCGATTGTACGCGGCCAGATCGCCCTCGGCGGCGAGTTCCCCGGCGATCGCGCCGGTGCGGACCGCGACGTGGTCGCCGCCCTCGTGGAACGCCGAGGTCGTCCCCATCGCGCCGCCCGCGACCGCAATGCCGGCGTCCACCGGCGAGTCGATCGGCCGGGTCGACGAGATGGGGTACGTCTCCGTCCCGTTCCGCTTCCCGGCGTCCTCGACGACCGGGAACTCCTCATCGATGTCGTACTCGTCGCCGTACTGCCACTCCAGCAGTCGGCGGATGTACTCGCCGCCCTGCGGGATCGACTCGTCGTCCTCGCGGAGGAGGGCGTACTCGGACGCGTCCACCTCGCCGATGTCGAGGCCGATCGGCATCGTCAGCCCGACCCGGCAGACGCGGTCCGCGTTCGGGAAGACCCACGGATACGCCGTCTCGCCGGGCATCACGCCCCACCAGAAGACGATGGCGTCGTTCACGTCCTCGAACACCTCCTCTGGAACGCGCCGGTACTCCTGGTAGGCGATGTGGTTCGCGGTGCGGGAGGCCAGCCGCTCGGAGGCCTGCGCGTCCGCGGGCAGGTACTCGTCGAGGACGCGGTTCGTCACGGTGCGCTGGGGACCGTCGGCGAGCACGACGAAGTCGGTGCCGACGGTGCCGCCGTCCGCGAGTTCGAGCGTGTGACGCGGGTCGTCGTCGCCGGGCGCCGCCGAGAGATCGGTGTCCACGCCCCGGACCGAGGTGCCGACGCGGTACTCGGCGCCGGCGTCCTCGGCGCGGTCGCGGAGCCAGTCGTCGAAGCGCGCGCGCTGGAAGGTGTACCCGAACTTGTCGTACGAGGAGTCGATGCCGGTCGAGGTGAGCGTCGCCGACTCCTCGGGCCCACGGAACTCCGCGCGGTTCAGTTCCCGCTGGACGACCCCGTCGTCGAACTCGTCAGGGTGGATCCCCATGATGTCCACCCAGTAGTCCAAGATCCCGGCCGCGTCGGTCGAGTCCGGACCGAGGCGGTCGCGGTCGGCCCGGGGGACGCCCTTCTCGAGGACCAGCGCCTCCGCGCCGTCGGTCGCGGCCGCGTGCGCCGCGGACGATCCGGCCGGCCCGCCGCCCACGATCGCGACGTCTACGCGTTCCATACCCCGAGAGGTTCCTGTCCGGCTATTAAATTCACGGTCCCCGACGCGGACCGGCCTCGGACCTCGCTCCGCGGCGGTTCCCGGCGATTTCGCCGCCGACCGAGGTGAGACCGCTCAGCGATACCGGTGCCCGATTGATCATGTTCGATGATTGTCGGTGAGAGCGACGGAGAGACACGTTTTTACACGGTTGCGGATCTCTCTTTGACACCAATGGCACGCGAGACATGGGCGACGCGGATGGGGTTCATCCTCGCCGCGGTCGGCAGCGCGGTCGGCCTCGGAAACGTCTGGCGGTTCCCGTTCATCACCGGCCAGTACGGCGGATCGTCGTTTCTGATCACGTATTTGGCGTTCGTCGCGCTGATCGGCTTCCCGGCGATCCTCGTCGAGTTCGTCATCGGGCGGCGGACCGAGCGGAACCCCGTCGGCGCGCTGCGAGAGTTGGGGAGCGGCGTCTGGTCGCGCGCCGGGTGGCTGTTCGTCGTCACCGGCTTCATCATCCTCTCGTACTACAGCGTCGTCGCGGGCTGGTTCCTCCGCTACATGCTCATCGGGATCACGGAAGGCTACACGCTGACCGACCCGAGCGAGGCGGAGGCGCTGTACGGGGCCGTCTCGACCGGTCTCGACACGCTCGTCTTCCACGCGTTCTTCATGCTGCTCGTGATCGGCATCATCGCCGCGGGCGTCCGGCGCGGGATCGAACTGAGCGTGAAGGTGATGATCCCCGTCATCCTAATCCTACTCCTCGGCCTCGCCGCGTACGGGTTCACGCTCGACGGCGCGAGCGCGGCGTACAGCTACTACCTCTCTCCGGACTTCGGTACGATCGCCGCGAACTGGACGGAGATCCTGCCGGCCGCCGCGGGACAGGCGTTCTTCACCCTCTCGCTCGGGATGGGCGTGATGATCACCTACGCCTCCTACCTCGGCGAGGACCGGAACCTCGCCGCCGACGCCGGGATCATCGCGACGCTCGACACGCTCGTCGCGGTCCTCGTCGGCTTCGTCGTCTTTCCGGTCCTCTTCACGGTCGGCATCGAGCCGGGTGCGGGCGGCCCGGGCGCAATCTTCGTGAGCCTCACAGCCGCGTTCGCCGGCATCCCCGGCGGCCGGATCCTCGGGATCGTCTTCTTCGGCATGGTCGGCATCGCCGCGCTCTCCTCGGCGATCAGCATCCTCGAAGTGCTCGTCTCCTACCTCATCGACGAACTCGGCGTCGCCCGCGTACCGGCCGCGGCCGCGGTGGGCACCGCCGTGTTCCTGCTCGGCGTGCCGGTCACCATCGACTCCATCTTCCTGGGCCTGTACGACGGGCTCGCGGACGGCATCCTCCTCGTCCTCGGCTCGCTGCTGCTCGCGCTGTTCGTCGGCTGGGTTGTCCCGGATCTGGGCCGCGAGGAGCTCCGAAAGGGGATCGCAGACGTCCGCGGCCTCGACGTCGCGTGGATCTGGGTCGTTCGGATCCCTGTCGCTATCGTCATTCTCGTCTCGTTACTCCTCGGTATCTCAGACTACGTCACCTTCCTCACCGGCGACTTCGCCGACTGGTTGGCGGCGCGATAAAGAGGGAAGTGCGGTAGCGGACGCGGCGCGGCCGACCTCCGACTTAGACGTGTTCTTCCCGCGGCTGGACCACGACGAAGCCGCCGTCGCCGTCGAAGCGCATCTGGTAGCGCTCGCCGGACTCCTGACCGATCATGTCCGAGAGGCTGCGGTTCACCTCGACGTCCGGGGAGGTACCGCCCC
Source organism: Halorubrum californiense DSM 19288 (assembly GCF_000336875.1). Lineage (GTDB taxonomy): Archaea > Halobacteriota > Halobacteria > Halobacteriales > Haloferacaceae > Halorubrum > Halorubrum californiense. The sequence continues at coordinate 12,972 of NZ_AOJK01000077.1, forward strand.
ACGCGACCGTCGCGCTCGGGTCGGTGGCCACCGGCGGCTCCAAGACGATCGGGTCGCCGTGGGTGGTGAGCGCGACGTACCCCGGCCCTTCGAGGTAGACGTTGCTGAACCCGCCCGCGAGCGCCCCGGCGAGGCTGTCGATCGTGTTGATCTCGTAGGAGAGCGACTCCTCGAACGCGAGCACGTCCTCGCCGTTGACCGTGATCGACTCGCCGGCGCCGAGTTCGATCACTTGGACCTTCTTGCCGTCGTCGGCGAAGTAGACGTTGCCGTCGCCCTCGACGGCCATGATCGGCGTCCCCTCTCCGGTCGCGGCCTCCTTGAGGAAGCCGGTGATTCCCCCTTCCGCGGAGGCCTTGCCCGTGAACGACACGTCGCCCGTGTACGCGACCATCGAGCCCGCCTTCGCCATGACGGTACCGGCGACCTCGACGTCGAGGGTGTAGCTGTTCTCGCGCTGGAAGGGTTCCGCGCTGTCGGTCGGTGCGTTCTCGGCGGTGAACTGATCGAGATTCATGGTGCGGGGACCGAACCGTCTCGGTTCGGCTATGGCAAAGTTCCCCGGTATCGCTTAAGAATCTACGGGAGACGTGAGAAGAAACCGCACGAGTCGGGGACGCCCTCGCCGGGCTCGCCACGCGGCACCGCCTCAGTACACGACCAGCGAGAGGTACAGCTGACCGATCCCCGCGACGATCATCACCGCGCCCGCGACCCGCTTCAACAGGCCGGCGTGGGCCATCACCCGGTTTGCGTTGCTGACGAGGCCGACGCCCGTCGCGACGGTGGTCGCGGCCATCAGGACGGCGACGGTGCCGCCGTAGACGGCGAGGAGGAGCGCCGCCGTGTCCGACGGCAGCGCGACGGCGCGGGCGACGACGCCGAGGAACACCGGCGCGACGCAGCCGGCCCCGGCCAGCGCGTACCCGGCGCCGAAGACGCCGAAGCCGAATACGCTCGACCGCCGCTCCGGCAGCGGCACCGATATCGAGGGCGCGCGCCCGGCGACGACGAGCAGGCCGAACGCGACGAGGAGCCCCCCGACGAGCGTCTCGAAGACCGTGATGTTCGACAGGGTCGAGTAGCCGATCCGGACGGTGGCGCCCGCGAGCAGCGCGAACGTTGCCAGCACGCCGAGCGCGGCCGCGACCCCGCGCACCCCCGCCCCGAGGACGGACGCGGAGTCCGCCTCGACGGAGTTCACGTAGAAGCCGACGTACCCCGGCAGGAGCGGGTACGCGCACGGGGAGAAGAACGTTGCGACGCCCGCGGTGACGGCGAACGGGACGTTCGTCGCGAGCGAGACGTCGGTCATAGGTGGGTTGGTTCGCTCATCGGTCGACCCGCTCCGTCATCCGTCCAGCGCCCGCTCGATGCCCGCGACGAACTCCTCGGTGGTGTGCGTCCCGGAGGTCGCCCACCGGACGCGCCCGGAGGCGTCGATGGCGCGGGCGCTCGGATACCCACCGACGTTCAGCCGCGCCGCGAGTTCGGCCGAGACGTCGGCCGCGACGAGCCAGTCGCCGTCGTTCTCGCGCCACCACTCCGCCACGGTCTCCTCGCTCACCGAGCCGCCGACGTCCTCGGGGGTCACCGAGACGAACAGCACCTCGTCGCCGAGCCGGTCGTGCGCCTCGATCAGATCGGGCATCTGCTCGACGCAGGGGCTACACCACGTCGCGAAGAAGTCGACGAACGTCGGCCGGTCGGGGGCCGGGAGCGTCACCTCGCCGTCGCGGCTGCCCCGCGCGTCGACCGTGTCGAGCGTCACCGGCTCGACCGGCTCCGGAGCGTCGCCGCCGAGCGAGTCCGGCACGCCCCCGGTCGCGACGGCACCCGCTCCGCCGAGGACCCCAACGCTCGCGAGTCCGGCCACCAGGTGCCGTCGCCTCACGCCGTGACCACCCGTCGGAAGTCGTCGACGATCCGCTCGATGTCGGTGGCGGGCCCGCGCGGGTACGCGCGTTCGACGATGCCGCGCTTGTTGACGAGCAGGATAAGTCCGTAGTGCGGGAACGCGTACTCCAAGTCCTCGTACTCGGACCCGTCCGTCTTCTGGATCTTGAGTCCGAAGTTCTCGTCCATCAGCTCCACGCCCGCCTCGTAGCTCTCGGGTCTGAGGAAGTGCCAGTTGCCGGCGTCGAGGTCGACGCCGCGCTGCGCGGCGTACTCGCGGAGCACGTCCGCGGTGTCGCGCTCGGGATCGAAGGTGAGCGGGAGAAAGGCAGCCTCGTCACCGAACCCCTCCTCGGCGGCGACTTCCTGCGCGCGCCGTAGTCGGAGGATGAGCGCCGGACAGACGCCGTCGGGGCAGTTCGTGTAGAAGGACGTCCACAGGACGGCGCGCTCGCCCTCGAACTGCGCCGTCGATATCTCCTCGCCCGAAATCGGGTCGGGGACGGTGAACTCGGGCATCTCGTCGCCTTGAATCGGGTGGACCGGATCGCCGCGGGTCTGCTCCGGCGCGTCGAGGATCGTCCCCTCGGGACCGGAGTCACCGAGGACGCCGGCACAGCCGGCCGTGGCGGTCACGCCGGCGGCGGTCCCGGTGGCGGCGAGCGAACGGAGGAAGTGGCGGCGGTCCATGTCGTTGTCCGACCTACGTGGTCGCTCGTAAATGAACCCCGCGCCTGGTGGCGCGCGCTGAACACGACCGAGAGCGATAGAACGATGGCCGGAGCGCCCCGAAACGCGGCGGGATTCGGCCTTTCCCGGATAGACGAACGTCCGGAACCTCCGTGGTACCGTGACCCTCGCAAGGGTTATACCCAAACGGGCTGTACGTATATTCGCAATGGCAAACGGTAAGGTTGATTTCTTCAACGACACTGGCGGCTACGGTTTCATCTCGACTGACGACGGCGACCTCGACGACGACGAAGACGTGTTCTTCCACATGGAAGACGTCGGCGGCCCGGACCTCGAGGAGGGTCAGGAAGTGGAATTCGACATCGAATCGTCCCCCAAGGGACCGCGCGCGACGAACCTCGTCCGCAACTAATCTCTGAATCGCGGACGACGCGTCCGCACGCAACACCGGATTTCGGCCGTCGTTCGACGCGAATGGCGCCTATCTCCGCTTCTTTCACACTTATCACACCTCGACGAGCGACGGCTCTCTTCGATACGAGACGGCACTCTCCGACGCGAGACGGCTCGCCCGACGAGCGGCACGATCGACCGTTTAAATACGAGCGCGAGCGAACCGCCCGGTAGTGAGCGATCCGATCCCGACCGGCTGTCGCCCGGTCGACGAGCTGTTGGCCGGCGGCTTCGAGCGCGGCGTCGTCACGCAGGTGTACGGGCCGCCGGCGGCGGGGAAGACGAACCTCGCGCTCGCCGCCGCGGTCGAGGTCGCGGCCGGCGGCGACCGCGCCCTCTACATCGACACCGAGGGGCTCTCGATCGACCGCTTCGAACAGATGGCCGAGGGGCGGCTCGACCGGGGGGACGGCGAGGACACGCTCGAAGCGCTCGCTTCGCGGCTCGTGATCTCGGAGGCGTACGACTTCGACGATCAGCGCGAGGCGGTCCGCGACGCCGAGGAGCTCGCCGAGGAGGTCGAGCTGATCGTGTTGGACTCCGCGACGGGATTCTACCGGCTGGAGCGCGCCGGCGACACCGAGGGCGGCGAGTCGCTCCGCAAGGTCGCCAAGCAGGTGACGCACCTCCTCTCGCTAGCCCGGCGTCACGACGTCGCCGTCGTGATCACGAACCAGGTGTTCACCGACCCCGAGGGCGACCGCGACCGCGCGCTCGGCGGCAACACCCTCAACCACTGGACCGGTGCCATCCTCCGCGTCGACCGGTTCCGCGGCGGGAACCGTCGGGCCACCCTCGAAAAACACCGATCGAAGCCCGCCGGCGACACCGCGACGTTCCGGATCGTCGGCGACGGGCTCGCGGAGGGGACCGACGCCTGAGGGTCACGAGAGACGAATCGAAGTGGACGGCGGAGAAAGCGAAGACGAAGACCGGAATTCTCGCGGCGATCGATCCGGATCCGTCGGCGTGACGACCGCGCCCGCCGATTCGGGCGCCTACCGGCTCACAGCTCGCCGAGCTTCCGGAGGAGCTGGCCGCGGTACTCCTCGTCGGCGTTGACGCCCTTGATCTCCAGGACGTTCCGCTCCAGCTTGTCGAGCGCGACGTGGAAGGCGTGTTCGGCGCCGTACCCCTCGCCGGAGCCGCCGACCTGGCCCTCGTTGGTTCGGAGGCGGATCTGGCACTGGATCAGGGGGGTGCCGCGGAGCTTCTCCTTGTGCGCGTGGAGGCGGACGTGCGCGTGGATGACGTGCATGTCCGCGTACTTGTCCGCGACCTGCTCGATGGACTCGACGATGTGTTCGCGGGAGGTCCCCTCCAGCAGGTCGACGTTGGTGATCTGGACGTCCATCGAGTCCCGCTCGGTGAACGTGAGCGCACGCAACACGTCGGTCTTCGTCACCATCCCGGCGACGGTGTCGGCGCCCTCGGGCGTGACGACCAGCCCGGACACCTTGTTGTCGAACATGCGCTCGACGACCGCCTGCGCGGTCTCGTCGTTCGTCGCCGTGACGACCGGGCTCGACATGATGTCGTAGACGGGGATGTCGAGCATGCGGTCGATGTCGCCCGCGCGGTCGCCGCTGCCCTGCCGCTCCTGATCGCGGACGACGAACTCGACGATGTCGTTCGTGGTGACGACGCCGACGAGGTGGCCGTCGTCGTCGAGGACGGGCAGCCGGGAGACGCCGTTCTCGCGGAGGCGGTTGATGGCGCGGCCGACGCTCTCCGTCTCGCCGATGCCGATCACGTCCTCGGTGGCGATCTGGCCGACGGTGATCGCGTCGAGGCTGTCGAGGACGGCCTCGAGGATCTGGTCGACCGTGACGATCCCGTAGAGCTTCTCGCCCTCGTAGACGGGCGCGATCTTCACGTCCCCCTCGACGAGGAGCCGGGCGGTCTCGCGGACGTCCTCGTGGCGGTCGACCGAGGGCGCCGGCTTCATCACCGCCGACACCTTCGTGTCGTCCTCCATGCGCGAGCGCATGAGCTGCTTCTCGCCGACGACGCCGGCGTACTCGCCGTCCTCGACGACGACGATCCCCTTCGGGTTCTCTCGCTCGAAGATAGAACGGACCTTGGCGAGCCGCTCGTCGATGTCAACCTCGACGTATTCCGGAACCGCGATATCAGAGATGTTCATAGTCCAATCTGGGGATTCGACGGGCCGGGTATTGAAAGTGCGGGAGTCGTCGCGCGCGCCGGGGGCCGTCGTCAGCCGCGCGCAATCCGCCTGAAGGTATTTCAGCGTCGACGGCGAAGCCATCCCGTGAAGCTCTCGACCGCGCTGATCGCCGTCAGCGTCGCGCTGATCGTGATCCCGCTCCCCGCTCCGATCCCCTTCGTCGGGGTGATCGCCGGCACGCTCGCGCTGCTGGCCGGACTCTTCTTCCGGCTGTTCGGCGTGTGAAGACACTCCCGCGGGCCGTGAGGCCCCGCCTACTCGGCGTGTGAAACCTTTTTGCCCGTTACCCACCCACGGAGACGCGTGTACGACGCCGTCGTCCTCGACAACGACGGGGTGTTGGTCGGGCGGACGCCGTTCGACACGCTCCGCGAGGCCGCCTGGGACGCGTTCGTGAGTCTCGGCGTCGAGGACCCGGACTTGGCCCACGTCGACGACGTCGCGGTCGGCGTCGACCCCGCCACCCTGACGGACATCTGCGAGCGCTACGGAGTCGACCCCGCGAAGTTCTGGCGGGTCAGAGACGAGACCGCGGCCGCGGCGCAGATCGACGCCGCACGGAAGGGGCAGAAGACGCCGTACGACGACGTCGACGCCGTCCGCGCGCTGGACGCCCCGCTCGGCGTCGTCTCCTCGAACCAGCAGGCGACCGTCGACGCCCTCCTCGACCACTTCGGGCTCGCGGGCCACTTCGAGGTCGCGTACGGCCGCGAGCCCTCGGTTGCGAGCCTCTCGCGGAAGAAGCCCTCGCCGTACTACATCGAGCGCGCCCTCGAAGACCTCGGCGCGGAGACGGCGCTGTTCGTCGGCGACAACGAGTCGGACGTGCGCGCGGCCGACAACGCCGGCATCGACTCCGCGTTCCTCCGCCGCCCGCACCGGCGGTCGACAGAACTGGACTGCCACCCGACCTACGAGATTGACGACCTCCACGACCTCGTGAGCATCTGCGGGCGAGCGCCGGCCGACCCCGACGGCGGGGCCTGAGCCGACGGCCGACTCCCGGGCAGCCACGTCGACCAAAACGGGCATGTGGTCGGTCTCCGAAACGCGACCATGTCCTCGCCCTCCGCGAGCCCAGCCGCCGACCGAGACGCGTCGAACGTGCGATCCGTCGTCGCCCGCCACCGCCGCGCGGAGCGCGCCGTCAGTTGGACGCTCGCGCTGCTCGTCGTCGCCGCGTTCCTCTCGGCGACCGCCGTCCTCTCGTTCTGGTCCGGTGTGGCAGTGGGCACCGTTCTCGTAGTTGCGCTCCGCGCGCCGGTCTACCGACGGCGCGGCTCGACCCGCCTCCGGGCGGACGCGTCGCCCGCGGCGGTCGTCCGCGAGTTCGGGTCGTCAACGCCACCGAACCTCGCGTTCCAGTGGGGCATCGCCGACGAGGTCCGGAGCGTCGACGGCGGGAGCGCCCCGCCCGACTCCGACGACGGAAGCGCGTCCGGGACGGCCGCGACCTACGAGTTCTCCTACCTCTTCGGTCTCAGAACGGTCGAACTCGAAATTTCCGTCGACGTGACCGAGGGGGACGCAGTCGACGAGGTCGCTCCGGTCGGCAGAAGCGCTCCCGACGATCCGCCTGTCGCGACCGTCGAAATCGAGGGGACCGCGAACGGTCGCCCGTGGGGGTCGTACGCGGTCGCGGTCCGCGGGGGGGCCGACGGGGGAAGCGTCGTCGACGTCGAACTGGAGCCGACGCGGCGGTTCGGTCTCCGCCGGCTCCCGCAGGGGTGGGTGGGAGACCGCTACTACCCCGACGCGCTCGCGGCGCAGGGGTACGAGGTCGTCGAGCGGACGGTGTCGCTGACGCGGTGACGGTCCGAACCGCTTTTGAATCGCCTCGCGCGAGCCGTTCGCATGGAACTCCCGCCTGTCGGCCTCGGCACGATGGGGATCGACGATCCGGACGCGGTCGCGGCCGCGCTCTCACTCGGCTACCGCCACCTCGACACCGCCCGGATCTACGACAACGAGGCAGTCGTCGGCGGGGGGCTGGCCACGTGGCTCGCTGGGGACGCCGGCGCCGCGGCCGGGAACCGTGACCGCGACGACGTGACCGTCGCGACGAAGTTGTGGATCGACGACCTCGCGGCCGACGCGGTCGGGCCCGCGGCCCGCGAGAGCGCGGCCCGACTCGGGGTCGACGCGCTCGACCTGCTGTACGTCCACCGCCCGCGCGGCGACTACGACCCCGAAGCGACGCTGCCCGCGATCGACCGACTGGTCGACGACGGGCTCGTGCGGAACGTCGGCGTCTCGAACTTCGAACTCCCGGATCTCGACCGCACGATCGAGGTTCTCGGCCGGCCGCCCGCGGCCCACCAGACGGAACTCCACCCGCTGTTCTTCGGCCCGGAACTCCTCGAACACGCCCGCGAACACGGCTACCCGGTCGTCGCGTACTCGCCGCTCGCGGGCGGGCGGGTGAGAGAGATCGACGCCGTCGTCGAGGTCGCCGAGGCGCACGGGACGACGCCCGAGACGGTCGCGATCGCGTGGGCGGCCGCGAAGGATCCGGTGGTGACGATCCCGAAGGCGTCGAGCGAGGCACACCTCCGCGCGAACCTCGCCGCGGCCGACCTCGAACTGACCGGGTCCGAGGTCGCCGCCATCGACGCCGTCGAGCGCGAGGCGGAACTGTTCCCGGAGTAAACGATCTGCATACTTGGATCAAACTGGAGATAAAACGCGTTCGATGACCACGATCCCGCGTCATTTTTACCTCGGGGCCGCCGACGGCCGTATATGACCGAGATCATCGACGGGGAGGCGGTCGCGGCGGACGTGCGCGACGCGGTCGCCGACGAGGTAGCGCGGCTGTCCGACGCGGGCGTCGCGCCGGGCCTCGCCACGGTGCTGATGAGCGACGACCCCGCCAGCGAGACGTACGTCTCGATGAAGCAGCGCGACTGCGAGGAGGTCGGCATCGAGAGCTTCCACGTCGAGATCGACGCCGACGCGCCCGCGAGCGAACTGTACGAGACGATCGACGACCTCAACGACCGCGACGACGTTCACGCGATCCTCGTTCAGCTTCCCCTCCCGGACCACGTCGACAAGCGGACCGTCCTCCGACGGATCGACCCAGAGAAGGACGTGGACGGCTTCCACCCGGAGAACGTCGGCCGGCTCGTCGCGGGCGACGCGCGGTTCAAGCCCTGTACCCCCCACGGCGTCCAGAAGCTGCTCGACGCCTACGACGTGGAGACGGAGGGCGCGGACGCGGTCGTCGTCGGCCGCTCCGACATCGTCGGCAAGCCGATGGCGAACCTGCTGATCCAGAAGTCCCCGACCGGCAACGCGACCACGACGGTCTGTCACTCTCGGACGGAGGACTTGGAGGAGAAACTGGCGGACGCGGACTTGGTCGTCGCGGCCGCGGGGATCCCGGAGTTCGTCGACGGCTCGATGCTGAAGGCGGACGCGACCGTCATCGACGTGGGGATCAACCGCGTCGACGCCGACACCGAGAAGGGGTACGAGCTGGTGGGCGACGTGGAGTACGAGTCGGCGAAGGAAGTCGCGGGCGCTATCACGCCCGTCCCCGGCGGCGTCGGACCGATGACGCGCGCGATGTTGCTGTATAACACGGTGAAGGCGGCCGGGATCCAGCGCGATGTCGAGATCGAGTTGGAGTGAGGCGAGGACGCGGCGGAGTTCGTGAGTTCACATAGTTTCTTTTCAGAAATCGGTGTCAGGTGTTCACACGGAGTTCCTCGCGGAGCGGCGGTTCTGCTGAAATCCACGAGAACCGACGCATTCTGACCGGGTGCGGCCGATACAGAGGGCTCGCAAATCGAAGGGTACGGTACACCCGCGGTATGTGACGCGGGAGCTGTCTCAACTGCCGATTGACCAGCGGATCAAGAAACGAACAAGTGACATTTGTATGAACGGGACCATCGTCGGACGATGGCTGACGTATCAAACGCCACGCGGATGCGCCGGCTATTCGAGGGGGCATGGACAGACGGGGAACTCGATGTGGTCGATGCGGTCGTCGCCGATACGTTCGTTTTTACCCGCGGTGGCGAGGTCCAGACGGGCGGCGCGGAACTCTACAAGGACCTCGTTCGCACCACGCGAGAGATGTTCCCTGACATGGAGTTCAGGGTAGACGACGTGGTCGTCGGCGAGGACGGCGACGCTGTCACGGTCCGCTGGACCATGACGGGAACGCATGAAGGCGAGTACAACGGCGTCGAACCGACCGGCCAGACGATAGAGATGGACGGCCTCGAACTCAACACGTTTGAAGACGGCCGGCTCGTCGAAACGTGTACCTACCCGCACTGGGTAGGGTTCTTGGAAGACGTCGGCGTGTTCCCGCTGACCGACTCCCGGAATCGGTAATCCGATCGCGCCGCGTGACGGCGGCCCTTTATAAACGAGCGGTCCTCGCGGTCTCGTCAGTCGTCGTCATCGGCCGCGGGGGCGCGGTTCCGGATTTCTATCCGGCCCTCGATCTCGGGGGCGATCCCGTGTTCGCGGGCGTAGGCGGCCAACACCTCGTACTGGATGTCCGCTTCGTCGATCCGGTGGCGCTGGCCGAGCGTCGGGTACTCGTGTTCGGAGTGGAGCAGGTACTCCGAGACGGCGACCGTGTAGCGCGCGTCCGGGTCGATGGGCTCGCCCCCGACGGTGGCCTCCAGAATGAGTTCGGCGTCGTCGTCCCAGACGACGCGGGCGTTCGAGACGTGGCCGTGCCACCAGTCCTCCTCGCCGAAGTCCACGTCCGGGGCGGCCATCTCGCGGAACACGTCGTGGAGCTCGGCGCCGGTGACGGAGGCGAGCGCGACCGGCTCCTCGAACGGGATCAGGGAGATGAGGTCCGCCTTCGTCACGTCGCCCGCCCACGGGTCGCCCTGCCGGAGCCCGCCGGCGTTCGAGAGCCCCACGTCGGCGTCGTGGACCCACTGGAACGCGTCCGCGACGAAGTTGCCGACGCGGCACTCCCCGCCGTGGACCACGTCGCCGGAGCGCTCGATCGGTCGGTCGACGACGTCGACGGTCTCGTCGAGGTCGGCCGCGGCCATCCGCTCGGCGAGCGCGTCGGCGAGCCCCGGCGCGGGGTCGGCCCCGTCGGGCTCGTGGAGCGTCGCGGTCGGCGGCTCTGAATCGAGGTCGATCTCGGCCACCGTCTCTCCGTTGACACCGGGCCGGACGAGGCGGGTGTCCGCGACGACCTCGTTCCGGCGACTGTGGACGTGACCGCCGAGGATCGCGTCGACGTCGAGTTCGCGCGCGAGATCGTCGTCGCCCGCGCCGAGATGCGAGAGGACGACGACGTGATCGAGCGGGCCGACGCCTGCCCGCCCTCCGCTCGCGTCCTCCTCGCTCCCTGAATCCACTTCCCCGTCCCCGCGCTCGGCGACCGCGGTCCGCATTTCCGCGAGCGCGTCGCGCGCCGCGGCGACGGGGTCGTCGAAGGAAAGGTCGGCGGCCATCGGGTTCAGCGAGTCCGTCGCGGGGTCGGTGACGCCGACGAACCCGACCGTCTCGCCGTCGACCTCGTGGGTCGCCCACGGGACGACACCCTCGTCGCGGCCGAACGGCTCGTCGGCCTCGTCGCGGACGTTCGCGGAGACGAACGTCGCGGGGGCGTCGGCGACGAGGCCGCGCAGCGCGTCGGGGCCGTAGTCGAACTCGTGGTTGCCGAACGTGTCGAAGACGGTGTCGGTCGCCTCGTAGAAGTCGAGGACCTGCCTGCCGGTCGCGACCAGCGAGAGGACGCCCGGCGCGGTCGTGTCGCCCGTGCCGACGACCGCGGCGTCCGGGCCCGAGAGCCCCCGGATCCGGCCGGCGAGCCGGGCCGCCCGCTCGGGGGCGTCGAAGACGTTCTCGATGTCGGAGTAGTGAACGAGCCGGACCATTCGTTGTGTGGGCGGAGGGTCGAGCGACGCATAAAAAGCGCGGAGTGTCGACGCGGCCGCCGCGCGGGGTGCGGCGGCGACCGCGCCGCCGCCGGTCCTGCCCGCGATCTCGCCCCGTGATCCCCGCTCGCACACGCGCAGGGCATTGAAAGCGCTTTTATGGATGTCCTGACTACCACGGGGCACAGCCTCTGTGGGGTTGATGATGTGCCGTTCCGTTAGGGACCGACCACGGGACGGGCACGCGAGCCCGCACGGAGGATAGGTGAACAACATATGCCCGTTTACGTAGACTACGACACCCCGGCGGACCTCGCGGAGCGATCCCTCGAAGCGCTCGAGGTCGCCCGAGACACCGGTACAGTAAAGAAAGGAACCAACGAGACGACCAAGGCCGTCGAGCGCGGTAACGCTGATTTGGTCATCGTCGCCGAGGACGTCTCCCCCGAGGAGATCGTGATGCACCTCCCCGAACTCGCCGAGGAGAAGGGGATTCCGGTCGCCTTCGTCGACACGCAGGACGAGGTCGGACAGGCCGCCGGCCTCGAGGTCGGCTCGGCCGCCGCCGCCGTCGTCGACGCCGGCGACGCCGCCGACGACGTCGAAGACATCGGCGAGAAGGTCGCGGAGCTCCGATAACCTCCCATGAGCGCAGAAGAGGGCACCGGCGACTCGACGACCGCGGAGGTCATCGAGGTCGTCGGCAAGACCGGGATGCACGGCGAGGCCATGCAGGTCAAGTGCCGCATCCAGGAGGGATCGAACCAGGGCCGGATCATCACCCGGAACGTCCTGGGTCCCGTCCGCCTGGGCGACGTGCTCCAGTTGCGGGAGACCCAGCGCGACGCCGACTCCATCGGAGGCCGATAACCAATGGTTGAGAAGCGAACCTGCGATTACAGCGGCGAGGAGATCGAGCCCGGCACGGGCACGATGTTCGTCAAGAAGGACGGCACCGTCCTCCACTTCGTCGACTCGAAGGCGGAGAAGAACTACTTCCTCGGCCGCGAGGCGCGCGACGTCGAGTGGACCGAGGAGGGCCACCGAGCCGGAGGCGACGAGCAGTGAGCCACCACGACGAGCGCACCTTCGTGATGGTGAAGCCCGACGGCGTCCAGCGCGGCCTCATCGGCGAGATCGTCTCGCGCTTCGAGGACCGGGGGCTCAAGCTCGTCGCTGGGAAGTTCGTCCAGCTCGACGAGGAGCTCGCGAAATCGCACTACGGCGAACACGAGGACAAGCCGTTCTTCGACGGCCTCGTCGAGTTCATCACCTCCGGCCCCGTCTTCGCGATGGTGTGGGAGGGCGCGGACGCGACCCGTCAGGTCCGTGCGATGGTCGGCGAGACCGACCCGACCGAGTCGCCGCCGGGCACGATCCGCGGCGACTTCGGCCTCGACCTCGGCCACAACGTGATCCACGCGTCGGACCACGAGGACGAGGGCGCGAACGAGCGCGAGATCGACCTGTTCTTCGACGACGACGAGCTCGTCGACTACGACCTCGACACCTCGGCATGGGTGTACGAGGAAGAAGACCACTGACGCCGCGGCTCTCGGAGCGTTTCACTTTTTTCCGCTGCCCGCCGAGCTCCCGCTCAGTCGGCACACCGCGTTTCCGGTGAATCACGCCCGGGAACTCGTCGCAGTCGCTCGGTTCTCGTGAGAAATCTGTTTATAAATCGGCCGAGACGCCCCCGCCGTCTCAGGTGTCGACCGCGATCGCGGTCCCGTCGTCCGCGACCACGACCACCTCGTCGCCGCCGTCGCCCGTGACGTCGGCGAACAGGGGGCCGCCGTAGGCGACGATGTCACCGGCGTCGCCCCGAGCGATCACCTCGCCGCTCTGGGTCATCGCGAGCACTCCGCCGGCCCGGTTGACCACCACCGGCGCGCGCTCGCCGTTCCCGTCGACGTCGCCCATGCGCGGCTCGTTGATCCGGGTCGACGCGCCGTACTGCTGTTTCCAGACGACCTCGCCGTCGAGGAGGTCGACGGCCCACACGCTCCCGGAGCCGCCGACGTACACTCGCCCGGGGTCCGCGTCCCCGACGGCGATCGGACGGTCCTGTAGCTTGACCTCGTACCGGTCCGACCCGTCGCTCACTTCGAGGGTCTCGATGTTTCCGTTCGCGCCGCCGAGCGCCAGCACCGGCCCGTCGCGGCTGTCCGCCGCGTTCCAGCTCAGCGGGTTCACGCTCGGCTCGGTCGTCCAACGCGTGTCGCCGCGCTCGTCGAGCATGTGGACCGTCGCGGGGTTCCCCGCGGTCGTCAGCACCGCCAGCCCGCCTCGCTCGTCGTCCTCGGCGTCGGGCTCGACGACGAGCGGCCGCCGGCTGATCTCCCCCGCCAGCGAGGCCTCCGCGACCGGATCGCCCTCGCCGTCGACGACGCGAACGCCCCCGTCGGTCGTGACCGCGGCGACCTCCCGGCTCCCGTCGCCGGTGAGGTCGCCGATGGCCGGTCGGAGCCCGGCGGGGCCGCCGAGGTCGACCGCGAACCGCTCCGTCCCGTCGGCCGCGTCGATGACGACGAGCTCGCCCGACGCCGTCGTGAGCGCGACCACCGGGTCGCCGCCGAGGGTGCCGGCGGTGAGCCCGCTGACGCCGATAGGGCCATCACCGGGCCCGTCGGAGCTGCTCCCGCCGCTGTCCCCGGACCCGTCGCCGCCGCCTCGCTCGGCGTCCGGGCCGGATATCGGGGCCGTCCACGGCGCCTCGTCCGTCCCGACGACCGTCGCGGTGACGACTCGCGACCCGTTCTCCACCGCGGGTCGGAGGAGGTGCGGGTCGCCGTCGACGGTCGCGACCACGGCGCCGGTGCCGTCGTCGCCCGCGGCCGGCTCGGACTCCCACACGACCGTGGCCTCCGTCGTGGCGTCGTCGACGCCGACGAACGCGAACAGCGCCACGCCGACGCCGGTCGCGCCGCCGGCCAGCAGTATCAGCGTCGCGAACAGGACGCGTCGGTCCATTTGAACCCCCTTCGGGCGTCGCCGTGAAACGGTTGTCGGATGCGCACCCCGGTCCGCGGCGGTCGGGAGACCCGCCGGGAGGCCGCGCCTACCGCTCCAGCAGCGTCGCCACGTGGTCGGCGTGCGCCTCGCCGACGAGGTCGCGCAGCGCCGCGGGGTCGCGCTCGCCGTCGGCGTTCACCAAGTAAACGGCGCCGTCGCGGTCGCCGTAGGCGCCGTGGAGGTCGTAGACGAATCCGTACACAGTCGCGTCCGCCGTCTCCTCGCTCTCGCCGGCGAACGCGACCTGCTCGTGGACGTTGTACTCGACGAGGCGGTCGCGGACCGAGGTGTCGGCATGGCTGTCCGGATCCTCGTCGGCTGCGCCGTCGGCTGGCCCGTCGGCGTTCGCGTCGTCGACCGCGCTACCGACGACGGCAGGGTCGCTCAGGCCCTCTTCCACGATCGGTACCAGCGCCTCGACGTCGGCGCGGATGCCCGGTTCGGGCGGGAACTCGCCGGTGCGAGCCGCCGTGAGGGCAGCGTCGACCGCGCCGCACCCGGTGTGACCGACCACGGCGAGGACCTCTGTTTCGGTGTGTCGGAGCGGGTACGCCACGCTCCCGTCGAGCACTCGCTCGCCGTCGACGAGCGCGCTCACGCTGTTGCCGATGGCGCCGGCGGTGAAGAGGAACCCCGGCTCGTCGACGGCGAACATCCCCTCTTGGGAGACGCGCGAGTCGGAACAGCAGACGGAGACCACGCCGGGCCGCTGGCCGTCGCGGTGCTGGTCGAAGGAACCGGACGAGAGCGCGGCGACGTGGTCGTCGTTGCGGTCGAGGAGGTCGACGAGTGCCCGGCGGGACATACCGCCCCGACCCGCCGAAGGGACAAAAAACGCCGTGGGCACGGGAGTGGTTCTCCGCCGTCCGCGGAGGGGATCGCCGTCCGCGGAGGGGGTCACCGTCCACGGAACGGGGCCGTCAGGCGACGAGGCCGACCGCGGCGATCAAGAATCCGACGACGAACACCGCGAGGAGCGCGACCGTCGCGATCACGACCGCGGGCGCGAGCGCCTCCTCGTTCTCGTCGAGGACGATGTCTTCCATGTTCTGCATGTGCGAGCCCTCGTCGCGGCGGGGTTTGAACGCTTCGACCGAGGCCGCGCTACCCGCCGAGCCGGTCCGTCACTGGTCGAGCCAGACGTTGTTGTAGTTGCTCAGGACCCGCGGGTTGTACTGCGAGCGCGGGTGGGCGACGAAGTCGTTGACGTAGTCGCGGACCCCGATGGAGACGCGCAGGCTGTAGCTGGGCAGGTGGACCCGGTCTTCGAGCACCGTCGGAATGATCGACTCGTAGAGTTCGCGCCGCTCGTCGATGTCGCTGGCGCGCCGGGCCTCGATGATGTCGTCCATGAGGTCGTCGTTCTCGTAGTAGGTCCCGTTGGTGGCGCCGATCTGGCCGTCGTGGAACAGGTTGTACACGTACGAGTCGGGGTCGGGGCCGCCGAGCCACCCCAGTGCGTACATGTTGTAGTCGTCCTCGTTACCGGTGTCGTACGTATCGAGGAACGTCCCCCAGTCGTACCGCCGCACCTCGGCGTCGTAGCCGGCCTCGTTCAGCCCGTTCGAGACGGAGACGCCGATCTGTTCGCGGAGGTCGTCCGGCGGCACGATGATCCGGAAGTTGTAGTCCTCGGGCACGCCCGCGTCCGAGAGCAGCTCCGCGGTCCGGTCGGTGTCGCGGTCGTGGCCGATGTCAGCCCACTCGTCGGTCGGGAAGTCCCACGAGTCGGCGACCGGGAGCGGCACCGGCGCGTAGTTGCGTTCCCCCGCCGGTTCGATGAAGTTCGAGACCGCCTGGTCCATCGAGACGGCGTAGTCGATCGCCTCGCGGACTTGGGGGTCCGCCGTCGGCCCCTCGTTGCAGTTGAACGCGATGTAGTAGTAGGAGATGCCCGGCTCCGACTGGAGCGACATGTTGTCCGCGCTCTGGACCGTCTCCCACGTCTGGGGCGTGATCCCGTCCGCGACGTCCGACTGACCCGTCTCTAGGGAGACGACGCGCGTCGTACTCTCCTCGACCGGCTCGAACCGCAGTCGGTCGAGGTGCGGCAGCGTGTCGCCCCAGTAGTCGTCCCACGTCACCAGGTCGACGAACTGCCCCTCGGTCCAGTCGTCGAACTCGAACGGCCCCGAGCCGACCGGCGACTCGAGGTTGAACGCGTCCTTGTCCTCTTCCCGGACCGACTCCGGAACCACGTTCCGCGTCAGCGCGAGCGTGTAGAACGGGCCGTACCCGTACTGGAGGTCGATCTGGACGGTCCGGTCGTCGACGACCTCGATCGTGTCGATCATCTCGACGTCCGGCGCGTTCGCGGTCTCCTCCTCAACGGGCGCGAGCAGCGAGTACTTGACGTCCGACGCGGTGACCGGGTCGCCGTTCTGGAAGCGCGGCCCGTCGCGGAGTTCGACGACGTACCGCGTCCCGTCGCGCTCGACGGTCGGCTCCTCGCTGGCGAGGTGCGGGACCGGATTCGTCGACTCGTCGTAGGCGTACAAGGGCTCGAACACCTGCGAACACACCTGCTGCGAGTAGATGTCGTTGACGACGATCGGGTCGAACTCGATCGGCGAGACCTGCTGTGAGTACACCAGCTCGCCGCCGCTGACGGGCTCGCTCCCGCCCCCGTCCCCGCCGTCGGTTTCGTTCCCGTCGGTTCCGCCGGTACCGTCTCCGGCCGTTCCGTCCCCGTCGTCGGAGCCGCGGCCGGCGCACCCGGCAATGGCCCCCGCCGTCACTCCAGTCGCGACGCCGCGAAGCACGCGTCGCCGCGACGGATCGAGTTTCCGTGACACGCGCTCTCTTTCGGCTCGGCGTATATATCACCGAACACACTGGCAGCGTTCGACCGAACGTCTGACAGCCGGAGACAATTTCCGGGAACTCGCCGACGCCGACGTGTTTTTGTGCGTCGGGCGTGGCGGATACGCCAAGATGCCACGCGAACAGTACCAGACGAAACTGGAGGGGCTCCGCGACGACGTCCTCTACATGAGCGAAGTGGTCGCCGAGCGCCTCCGAATGGGGCTTGACGCCCTCGAACGACAGGACGAGGAGCTGGGGGAGGAAGTGATCGCGGGCGACGCCGAGATCAACGACCTCTACCTCGAACTGGAGGGGCAGTGTACGGACCTCATCGCGCTCCAGCAGCCCGTCGCCGGGGACCTGCGGTTCATCGCCGCGTCGTTCAAGATCATCACCGACCTCGAGCGGATCGCGGACCTCGCGACGAACCTCGGGGAGTACGCCAAGCGGGCCGACCGCGAGGTGTTCCCCGACGTCGACGTCCAGCGCATCGGCGACGACACGCTGGCGATGCTGCAGGACGCGATGGACGCGTACGCCGAGTCCGACCCCGAGCGCTGTTACGCGGTCGCCGAGTCGGACGACGACCTCGACGCCGCCTGTGAGGCCGCGAGCGACCTCGTCGTCCGCGACCTCATCGAACGCGACGAACTCCGCGAGGACGAGGACGTGGAGGCGACGATGCGGAACGTCTCGCGGCTCCTCCTCACGATCCGCGACCTCGAACGCGTCGGCGACCACGCGGTCAACATCGCCGCCCGGTCGCTGTACATGATCGAGAACGACGACGAACTGCTGTACTGATCAGGACGACGACCTGCCGTACCGATCGGGAGCCGGACCGACCGGGCGGCGACGTTGACCGCCTCGGTGGGTCGCCCGAGACCTGTCACCGAGCGAGACGCAGTCCCCGTCTTATATCCCTCTGACCGCTGACTCCGGACACATGGTTCTCGGAGCTATCGTCTCGTTCGTCGTCGCGCTATTGGTCGGTGGGGTGGGGATCTACGTCAGCGGCCGCCTCGTCGCGGGCGTCGACGACTACTCGCACGCGGTGGTGACTGCGCTGCTCGGCGCCGTCGCGTGGGCCATCGGGTCGCTGATCCCGGTGATCGGGTCCGTGGTCGCGCTGGTCGCGTGGGTGTGGGTCATCAAGTGGCGCTACCCCGGCGGCTGGAAGGACGCGGCGATCATGGGACTCGTCGCGTGGGCGGCGACCCTACTCGTCATCGCCGTCCTGAACGGCGTTCTCGACCTGAACATCGGCGCGTTCGGCATTTCCGGCGTCTGACGCGGCCCGTTCCGGTCTGTTCTGCTGTTCCGTTCCGTCGGCCGTCCGAACCGCTGCCCGACGGTCCGCGGTTCAACCGTTCCGTCGAGATATCTCCGACGCGACTCGTCACTTCTCTTCGACGAGTTCGCCGTACTCGTTGGTCTCGTAGGGCCCTTTTCGGCTGTCACTCCCGGTACGCTCCGAGCGCGCCTGTCGCGATTCGGTGGCGTTCGAACCGGCTCCCGCCGACACCGAACTCTCCTTCTGTGACGACGCGCCGGCGGCGTGGTCGGCGTCGTCCGCCTCCGCCAGCGCCGAGAGGAAGCCTCCGGCAAATCCGACGATGTACGGGAGCGCCTTCAGCGCCACCAGTCCAAGGACGATCACGGACGCGATTGCGATGAAAAACAGTAGAAACAGGAAGCCGAAGATGGCCGTCAGTATATCCGAAAAAATGGAGAGCGGGACCAGATGAGTCACACCGGACGATCTGTTGGATTTTCTGAATATTAAATCTTCGTCCCGAGGGGCAGCGAAGGCCTACGACAGCCGGAGGTCGGACACGTCGTCGTCGTCCAGATCGCCGTCGAGGTCGTCGAAAACCGCCTCGGGGTCGAGCGACTCGTCCTCCGTCGTCCGCTCTCGTTCGAACTCGGCGTCCCACTCGTCGCGGAGCTGCGAGTTGCCGTGAAGGCGGTCGGTCGACGCCGAGAAGGAGTCGACCACGTCGCGGGCGGCGACGCCGGCGGTGTCGAGCCGCTGGGTCATCTCCTCGATGGTCAGCTTCTCTTGCGAGAACATCTCGACCAGCTCTTCGCGGTCGAGTTCCATGAGACGCTCCCAGTACCGGTCGTCGCGGAGCTCTCGCATCTCGTAGACGTTGAGGAAGTTAGACACCGTCTGGGACATCTGATCCACGACGTCGAGTTTCCCCTCGACCGTTTCGAGGCGGTCGTTGACGGCCTCGGCCTCGCGGAGGGCGGTCTCCGCCGCGTCCTCGTTTCCCGCCTCGCGGGCGTCCATGTACTGCTGTTTCAGGTTCTCGTGTTTCTCCTTGAGTCGGTCGCGGTCGGTCGCGAGCTGCTCGCGTTTCGCGTCGAGTTCGACCTGCTTATCGCGGTGTTCGGACTCGTCGAGTTCGAGCGGATGAGTCGTGTCGTCGCCGAAGAGGAGCGTCGAGATTCGATCGATCATGTGGATACGAACGTGGGGGGAATTTGTAGTTGTTGGGTGTGTTACTGCTCGATTCGAGCCGACGGACCCGTGCCGTACTGCGCGTTCCACTCGTCGTACTCGGATATCTCCGCCGCCGACAGCGACGCGCTCGTCTGATCGAACGCCGTCTCCACGTCCTCCGGCGTGATGGCGTCGATCGTGAGATCGTAATCGCGGGCTCCGCCGAGCCCGCTGTCCGCGACGGAGACGAGGTCGGGATTCGACCGACGCACCATCGCGTCCACCGAGCGTCGACACAGCGCCTCGATATCGCTCCCGGTGAACTGTCGCTCCACGCAGGCGGCGGCGATCGCGGTCGCGGGCGAGGCGGCGCCCGCCGCGTCGACCCCGCTCGGGGCGAACGCCGTCGGCCGCGAGTCGGCGAACTCGACCCCGCCGCGAACGCTGTGGATCCGGACGACCTCCTCGGCGGCGTCGACGTCCGGCAGCGGGATGAGAAGCCGCTCGGGGAAGCGTCGCCGAACCGCGTTGTCGAGGTCGGCCGGTTTATTCGTCGCGCCGAGGACCATCACGAAGTCGTCTTCCCCTTTATCGATCCCGTCCAGTTCCGACAGGAGCGTGTTCAGCACCCGCCGAGACGTCTGGTCGGAGTTGTCGTCGCGCGACTGCGTCAGCGCGTCGATTTCGTCGAGAAACACGACCGACGGACTCATCTCCGCCGCGAGGTCGAACAGCGCGGTGATCTGTTTCGACGACTCTCCGAAGTACTTCGACAGGAGGCCGCCCAGCTTCACGTCGAAGAACGTCGCATCGAGCGACCCAGCGACCGCCGACGCCAACAGCGTCTTTCCGGTCCCCGGGGGCCCGAACATGAGGACCCGGTCGGTCGCGGCGACCGCCGAGGGAGTCCCTTCGACCGCACCGAGCGCGATCGCTCGCTTCAGCCGGTCTTGGACCGATTCCAGGCCGCCGATATCATCCCAGGTCACGTCGGTCTCCGAGACGAACGACTCGACGCGGCCCTTGAAGTCCTCGTCGTCTCCGGAACCGCCCGAACCGCCGCCTGCGCCACCCCTGCCGCCCGAACCGCCGCCCGCGCCACCCCTGCCGCCCGACCCACCCGCGCCGGCGCTCCCGCCGTCGTCGTCCGCCGCACCGGGATCGGTGCCGTCGGCGGCCATCGAGGCCGCACGCAGCAGCCGCTCGATGCGGCCGCTGTAGTCGCTGTTCGCCTCGACGTCTTGGAGCTGTTCGAGCCGATCGGCGGCCTCGTGGTACCCCTTCGCGGCGGCGTCGAGGTTCCCGGCCTTCCTCGCCGTCTCGGCCTTCGAAAGCAACTCTTCGTACTGGTTCCTGAGGATGTCGCGTTTGTATCCGTCTACGTTCATGGGGTTTGGTGGTGAGTTCGGTCGGGAAATCGTCTCGATGCCGTCGGTGCCGTGCGGTCGCGTTCGTTCCGCCGCCGGGTCATGCGGCCTCGTCCGTTTCGGGACCGTACACGGCCGCGACGACGCCGTCGGCGACGGTTTCGAGTTCGACCGCGCTCTCGTCGGGCAGTTCCTCTTCGGCGGCGCACACGACGGCCTGTCGGAGCAGTCTGCGG
Organism: Halorubrum californiense DSM 19288; assembly: GCF_000336875.1. Lineage (GTDB taxonomy): Archaea > Halobacteriota > Halobacteria > Halobacteriales > Haloferacaceae > Halorubrum > Halorubrum californiense. The sequence continues at coordinate 33,944 of NZ_AOJK01000077.1, forward strand.
TCGCTCTCGGAGACCGTCGGGCTGTCGGCACGGAACTCCGGGCCGGACGCGAACTCGAGCGTTCGAGTGAGCACGTACTGGAAGAGCAGCGAGCGGTACTCGTGTCGCGTCCGCTCGTAGCGACGCAGGAGCGACTCCCGTTCGCGGGAGCGGTCGTCTCCGCTCGGCGTCGCCGGGTTCGCCGTCGTCCGGGACTGCCGGTCGTACTCCCGGTCCAGCCGTTCGAGGGGCTCGATCCGGTCGACCAGCTCCTCTCGGAGCAGCTCGCGTGCGCCTTCGAAGTCGAGTGTGTTCCGCTGTCGGGTCATGATCGGTGTGATTTGAGTGATCGAGCGGCGCGGACCGAACGGCCGGCGCGTCCGGCTGACCGAGGCGCGTCCCGTCTGACCGGGGCGGCGGAGCGGTCCCGTCGCTGTCGTCGCCGGCTACATGTCGCTAAGCGAGAACGACGACTCGTCGATGTCGTCCTCGCTGACCTTGTCTGCCAGCGAGAAGTCGCTCACGTCGTTCCCCTGCTCGAACGCCTGGATGACGTCCTCGACGTCGTCGTCGACTTGGCCGCCGCCCGAGCCGGTCACGGCGGTCAGCGTCTCGTCGATCGTGTTCGCGACCTCCTCCATCTGGGCGAGTTCCTGGTTCTGTCCCAGCACGTCGCGCTTGACGTCCTCGCGGAACGACTGTAGCTGCTCTTGATCCATCTCGCGCAGCATCGAGTCGCTCCGGGAGTTCAGGCGACTCTTCGCGTTAGCCAGCGTCTGGATCGTGGTGAACTCCTTGAGCATGGCTTGGTACTCGGCCTGCTGCTGCTCGTAGTTCTGCTTGATCGCGGAGGCCTCGCTCTTCAGCCGGTTCCGCTTGGGGCCGGCCGCGTCCGCCGCCTCCTTCGCCTTGCTCAGGAACTTCTGGTCGAGGCGGTTGAGGTCGTTCTCCTTGACCTTCATGTCGGTCTTGATACTCTCGGCCTCGAGGTCGAGGTCGTTTTTCGAGTACGCGTCGAGTCCGCTCGGGTCGTCGCTTCTGAACCAGTCGAACATGATGTCGTGTTTGTGTCAGCGTACGGTCTCTTAGTGTTTCCGCCGGCCCCACCTCGCACGTCCAGCCTCGACCGGGGATGCTTCACGAGTCAACAATGTAGCTCATGTGTTAAATAACTTTCTCTCCAAACTGGAGACTACTTTTGCGTAGCCTGTCGGACACGAAATCTGCCATACGTCCGCTATAGCGGGAGTGTGCGACATATCTGTGTCTCCATAATGGAAAAGCATATGTGTGCGAACGGCCAATCGAAACCGAGTGAGTCCAGATGACCCGCTGCTCGGGGCGCGAGTAATGAGCGTACCGGTGGTGACGACCGGTGACCGCTGACGACACCTACCTCGTCGTCGTCGATTACGAGGCGGACACCGAGCGGAAGCGCGCGGAGTACCTCCTCGACAACTGGGACGAGGGCAGCGTCGAGTCGGTTCGCGGACTGACTCGACTGGTCTCTGGGACCGACATTCACGAGCTGTACGACGCGCTCGCCGCCAAGGTCCCCGAAGACCAGATCGAGACGTACGATCTCACGCCCGTGAACAGCGAGGCCAGCACCAGCGACGAGCGGCTCGACATCAGGACCCAGACGGATCCCGAGCGGGTGGAGTGGGCCGTCGAGTCGGTGCTCAACAAGCGCAAGGCCGTCGAGGACCCCGAGCAAGACGACACCTACGCGGTGTACACGAAGAAGGGGCGAGCCACGGTCCGGTACGACGTCGTCCCGCGAGACGACGGATCGACCCTGGAGATCCGGATCGAGGGGTACGGCGAGGCGACCGAGTTCCTTCGCGACTTCTTCGAGGAGGAGCTCGGGTACATGCTGTGACGGACGGAGAACGCGACTGACACATCTCGACAACACGAGGCGATACGATGGGATTCCACGACGAACTTGACGACGTTCTCAGACCGGCGAACCGCGTGCTCGACGGCGACCTCGTCGACTTGGAGCGGATGTCTCCGACGCGCCGAGAACGGCTCTACGAAGAGATCCGCGAGAGCGAGGAGCGGTTCGAATCTGAACTGCTCCGGGAGTACCGACGGAAACTGGACGACGTGACCACGAGCGAGGTGCGGTCTCAGCTCGTGACGGCGCGGCTGTTCCTCCACGTCGCGTCGCATCGAGACGACCGCGGCGACGTCATCGATCCGAACGCCTTCGAGGAGGACGAACGGCGGGCGGTCGTCGAGTTCGATCGGTACCGCGCGTTCGACGTGTCGAGTACGGAGGACCTCCAGCGACGGATCCGCGAGAAGGACGACGATGTCTACGAGTTCGTGGTCGAAGAAGTCACCTCGCAGACGGACGACCGGAGTTCCGTGCTTGAGGGGCGAGACAACCGGATCCGGACCGCGGTCATGGACTACCTCAACGACCGCTATCAGGAGCGGATCGATCGCTCCGAGGAGGCCGTCTCGCTGTACATCCAGCACCACGGCCTCCCGAACGTCATCGAGGGGATCGAGAACGCCGTCGAGGCGACCGCCGAAGGGGCCGAACGACGACAGGAGGTCGAGGAGGCGGTCCGGACGCAGCTCGACGACCTCTCGGAGCGGATACACGCGTCGCTGCGCGACCAAGAGCGCGCCATCAGGGGGGACATCGCCGGCATTCAGGGGGAGGTCGCCGCGATGGAGGGCGACAAAGGCGCCGCGGTCGACACCGAGAGGCTGGAGTCTAAGCTCGACGAGGTCGCGACCGAGGTCGAGGCGGTCCGCGAGGAGCGCCGGGCCGACGTGGCGGCGCTCGACGAGGCAATCGACGGCCTCGCCGACAAGCGGGAGACCCTCGACGACGCCTTGGAAGAGCTCACCGAGGCCGGTCGGGAGGCGACCAGGCGGGCGGCCGACGAGGCGGCCGAGGGCGTCGCCGACGACGCGGAAGAGATCGTCTCACAGGAGCTACAACGGCTCCGGGACCGCCGGGAGGAGCTCGACGGCGAACTCTCTCGGCTCTCGCGCGAGCGAGAACGGCTCGAAGCCGCGGGGGACCGGCTCGAAACGGAACACGAGGTGCTGTCGGAGCGCGTCGACCGCGTCTCCGCGTCCCTGCCCGCCGAGTCGGACGCCGACGCGGGAGGCGACGGCGTGGTACCGGCCCGGATCGCCCGGCTGTACGAGGTCGACTTCGTCTCCCGGTTCGACGAGTCGGTCCGAGAGGCGCACTCGATCACGCTGCCGAGCGGCGAGGCGTTCGAGCCGCCGTCGGAGTTCGCGCGTCGGGCACACGAGGCCGGCGACGAGCGCGAACGGATGGCGTCGCTGCTCGACGAGCAGGGTGCGAGCGACGACGTCGACGTCGACCACTATCCGCTGCGGCGACGCTCGCGCTACACGGTCGTCACGAGCAGCCGGTTCGGCCTCGTCAGGGACGCCGAACTGGTCATCGAAGCGACCGTTCACAGCAACCTCGAGGCGTACGCCATCAACGGCTTCGACGCGAGACCCGCCGGACTCGACGACCTCCTCGATGTCATCAACCGCGTCACCGAACGAGCCAACACCCGCGGCGTTCCGCACCTGATCGCGGCCGCCTCCACGACCGGATGGACCGATCGGGTCCGCCGGTTGGTCACCGAGTCGGAGTTCTCTCGAACCCGCCTCGGCACCGACGTGAGTCTCTGTCTCGTCGACGTGCGTACCGGTGAACTCTTCTACGACCGGAGCGACGACGTGGTTCACGCGAACCGCGAACTGTTCGAGCGGGCGGTACACGTCGAGCGCGTCGACGCCTGCGAGCGCCACATCCGCGAGGAGTACGTCGAGGACCCGATGACCGACACCGTCCGGCTGAGCGCCGTGGCCTCGGAACTCGACGCCCCAGAACACGTCGTCGCGAGCGCGTTCGACCGGATCGAAGACGCCGGCGACGGCAGCCGAGGCTATCACGACGAACACGGCCCATACCTCGTCGCAAACGGCGGTTGATATCCCGGTCGACCCGTTCCATCCCGTCAGCGGTCCGGCGACAGGGCCCGTGGCGGCACGAGCGGCGACTCCCTGAGCGCGCGCACGAGTCGCTCGCCGTCGAACAGCCGCATCGCGTCGTACGCGGCGGCGGCCGACCGCGCCGGATCGGTGAACGACGAACTCGTCACGACGGCGCCGGCGTCGGCGTCGAACTGCGAAACGGCTCCCTCGGTCTGTTGGACCGTCGGCCGACCGACGGTGTTGCCCGCCGCGAACTGCTTCACTTGGATCACCTCGGTCCGGCCGTCGGCGAACTGTACCACGACGTCGACGCCGCCGTCGTCGCTGCGTCGGGTGCGAGCGACGTCACCGATATCGGCGGCCGACCGCCACAGGTCCGCCACGAGGTCCTCGAACTCCTCGGGCGTCGGCTCGATCAGGTCGGGGGCTCCCCACGCGACCTCGTCCGCCGCCTCGACGCGCGATTCGAGCCGAGCGATCCCGCGCTCGTCGGTCGCCGCGAACGCCTTGCGCGCGTCGCGCTTCAGCCCGTCCAGTTCGGCGTACGTCGGAAGCCGGAACGAGGCGACCGCCGCGGTGAGGCGATCGACGCGCCGGGCGAGCGGGAGCGCCTCCGCGAGCGCCTCGACGCTCGCCACGCTGCGGTCGAGCGCTCGGTCGTACGACCCCGACGCGGCCGAGACGGCCGCCTCCCGGGCCGGGTCAGCCACGCTCTCGGGAGCCGCCTCGTACCGCTCTGTCTCTTATACACATCTCTGAGCNTGGGCCGCCGGCGAGTCGCCGTCGAGGTCGACGGCGTCGACGGCCGCCGGGAGCGCGCCGGCGAGCCGTGCGTCCGGCAGCCGTTCCGTCGCGAGGTCGTCGACGGCCGTCGCGACGGCGTCGAGTTCCCGCCGGAACTCTCGGCGGTACTCCTCGTCGGGCAGCAGCTCCGCGCGAGCGAGCGTCGACGCGCGCTCGGCGATCGCGGCCGGCGCGCCGTCGTCGGCCGCGTCGGCGACGCTCGCGAGCCAATCGTCCGCGACGGTTCCGAGCGCGCGCTCCAGCCTCGCTCCGGGCGTGTCTTGTGCGTCAGTCATCTCACTGGGTGTAGATTGTTCGCAGTCGGTCGAGCGATCGGCGCCCGTCGTCGCGGATTGAGTCGGGGACGTCGGCGTCGTCGTGTCCGAGCCGAACGCGGCTCTGTAGCTGGTCGCGGACGTCTTCGAACGCCGCGTGCGCGTCGGCGTACACGTCCTCGTCGCGGCCGCGGAGCCGGAGCTGATCGACGAGCGCCTCGGCCGCGTGTAACGCCTCCTCGTTCGTTCCGCGCTCGAATTCCCGGCGAGCCGCTTCGATCCGCCACGCGATCGGAACGTCGTCGCGTTCCCGCCCGACGTCGATCCCGATCTCCGTGTCGTATCCCATGCGGAGCGTCGCGTCCTGATGGACGGCGTACCGGTCTCCCGCGGTGAGCGTCATCGACTCGAACACGTCTTCGAGGACGACCGGCTCCGACATCCCGGTGTCTTTCACGAACACCTCGCCGTCGGCTTGGAACAGTTCGACGGGTTTCGGGCGCCGGGAGACGCTGGGATCGCGAGCGGAGAGCCCGACGGGGGCGTCGTCGGTAGTGGTGACGTTCGCGACGACCTCGTTGCCTCGGTCGGGGACGCGGTAGATCTCGATACGACCGTCGTCGGGGACGTCCACTTCGGTCCCGTCGCCGGCGTGCGAGACGAGTGTCGCGTACACGGCTCCGAATACGGCGCCGCATTGATAAGTTTACTGTCAATACCTCGGGGGTGTGCCGGTCTGCCGCGGACGACGAGCGAACGTCACGGTGGCGGTCAGTCTTCGGTGAGTTGCCCGTACTTGTCGGTCGACGGAGAGACCTCCTCGTCGTTCGACGGGGTCGGCTGGTACGGTCCCTCGGTGGCGTACGACAGCGTCCCGCCGGTGAGATTCGACAGTCCGTTTCCGATGCCGAATCCCATCGCGAAGAGGATCATCGCGGCGAAGAGCAGGCCGATCGCTTCCGGCGGGCCCGTCGTCGTCGCCGTCGACGACGTGGCCGACCCCACGCTCAGGATCGCGACGAACGCGCCCACGGAGGCGATCAGGTTCCGGATCCCCCGCCAGAGAAACACCTTCGGGACGCACCGCTTTCCGTCTTTCACCCTGATCGCGAGCCAACTCTTGGCGGCGTGAGCGAACCCCAGAACGGCGCCGAGGAACATGATCGCCAGATCGTATACATCTGTTCGTTGTCGCTCGGCCAACCTAGTGATACGTGTCGGTGGCACCCGCCGCGTCTCGGCCACCGTGAGATATAACTGACACTACAGGAACATACGATCCGATCGTGACGACCGATCCGAGCCGCCGCGAGTTCTGCCGAGGAGCCCTCAGCGCCGGGGCCGCCGCCGCCGCGGCCGTCGCTGGAGGAACGGGGTCGGCGGCCGCGACCGACGGCGGCGCGGCGTGGCCCCTGTTCGGCTACGACGAGCGAAACAGCAGTCACAACGAGAACGGGGTCGACGCGGTCTCTGCCGACGAGTTCGGCGAGGCGTGGGCGACCGACACGCCGTGGGAGATGGGCTCGGCGTATCCCGTCGTCGTCAACGGTCGCGTGTACTGTAACACGAAGGGAGGGATCGCGTCGATCCGCCGCGACGACGGCGAGGCGTACAAGAAGTTCGCCGCGGAGGGCTCCGTGACGGCGAGCCCCGGCGCGACGGACGACGCCGTCTACGTCGGGACCGACAACGGGTACGTCGGCGAGGTCGTCGACGCCGAGAACCGAGTCACGAACTACGACCTCGGGGAGGGGATCACGGCCAGTCCGATCCCGCTGGGCGACGGGACGGTCCTCGCGGCCACCGTCGACCGACACCTCCGCCGACTCCAGCTGTACCCGGACGGGTTCAGTTACCAGTGGGAGGTCGGCACTCACGGCGCGCTCGTGGGGACGCCGGCGATAGCGGACGGCATCGCGTACGTCGGCGACCGCACCGCCCACGTCTACGCCGTCGACGTCGACGACGGCACGGTCGAGTGGCGCGCCGACCGGTCGGCGGGGTTCTCCGCGAGCCCGGCGGTGGCCGACGGTCGGGTGTTCGTCGCGGACGACGACGGCACGCTGGCAGCCCTTTCGACGGCCGACGGGAGCCCGGAGTGGGAGGTCGACCTGCGCGGCGGCTCGGTGGACGGCGATGCGCTGGCGTCGAGCCCCGCGGTCGCGGACGGGACCGTCTACGTCGGCTCGGTCGGCGGGACCGTCCGCGCGGTCGACGCCGCGACGGGCGAGACCGAGTGGGTGTTCGAGACCGGCTCCCCGGTGTACGCCGACCCCGTCGTCGGCGAGGGGACCGTGTACGTCGGCGACAACGACGGCACTGTGTACGCGATCGATGCGACGTCGGGCGAGTCCGCGTGGCGGGCGAACGTCGACGGCTACGTCTCCGGGCTGGCGCTGACGGCCGACGAACTGCTCGCGACGGCCAGCGAAGGTCGGGTACACGCGTATCGTCCCGGCATCGGGGGCGGCGCGGGAGCGGCCGGCGGCGGCGGAGGGGACGGCGGACCGCTCGGCGGCGACGGAGGGAACGGCGGACCGCTCAACGACGGACCGCTTCCCGGAGACGGCGTGCCGTCGCTGAGAGAGGGTCCGCTCAGCGGGGGATTCGACGCAGTCTCGGGTCTCGCCTCGTGGGCTTTCAAGGCGATGGTCGCGGCCGTCGTCCTGTTTTTCGGCGGGGCGTTCGTCCTCGGATTCGTTTCGGCGCTGTTCGGCGACGACGGGGGGAGCGGTTCGTCGTCGACCTCCGGCGGCTCGCGAACCACGGGGTCGAGAACGCGTTCGACCAAGCTCTCGAAGGACTCGGACGCGGGCGAGCGGCCCCACCCGGGAATCGAGGACGGGACGGAGTTCGAAACCGACGAATACGGACAGTTGGTGGAGCGAGAGGATTAATCGCGTCTGTCCGGGCGCGGGTCCTCGTCGACCGCGGTGACACTGTCGAGAACCGGCTCGTCGCCTTGGTGGTCGTCGACGCTGAGCGTTCCGGTCCCGCCACAGGTGTAGCAGTCCTCGCGGTGGGAGACGGTCGCGAACCGCGACTGGAGCGGCCGGTCGAAGATGTACCCGGCTTCGTTCCCCCAGAAGCACACGTCCCGATCGAGCGCCCGGTCCCCGTCGCCGGCCCCGGCCGAGAGCATCGCCAGCGCGTATCGCGTCTGGATCAGCGAGACGAACCCGACGTCGACGCTGAGGCCGGGCTCGGGGCCGGGCTGATCGTCCGGGTCGCGCCCGTAGTCCGCTTCGCCGGACACGCGCTCGTCGCGGGCCATGTCGTCGGCCATGTCGCCGAGGACGCAGTCGTAACAGGGGGTTTCTCCGGGCACGACGCGGATCACGTCGCCGCCCGTCGCCCCCGCGTACACGCCCCCGTACACCGCGGGGACGTCGGCCGCGAGGCACTCGCGATTGACGACCAGCTTCGAGGCCTCGGTGTCGGTACACACCGCGACGAGGTCGGTGTCGGCGACGTGTTCGGCCAACTCTCCCGGTCGCTCCGTCACGTCGACGGCCGCAGTTGCGATCGATGCCAGGGGGTTCGTCTCGCGGATCCGGTCGGCGACCGCGCGCGGCTTCGACCGGCCGAGGTCGTCGACGCCGCACTCGTGGCGGACGACGTTGTGGATCTCGAGCCGGTCGGGATCGATCAGCGTGAAGTTCCCGACTCCCGACTTCGCGAGTTCGACCGCGACCGTCGAGCCGACGGTTCCGAGCCCGACGATCGTTACGTGTGCGTCCGCCAGCGCGTCCGTGTCGATCAGCCCGTCGATCCGCTTTCGCGCGTCGCGCTCGCCGTGAACGACCGCGACGCTGTCGTTCCCGCCGGACGACGGCCCGTCAGTTTCGTCGATATCGACCCGCCACGTCGTTCCGTCGACGTCGACGGTCTCTCTCGACCGTTCGCTGCCCTCCGGAGCCGGAGCGATCCGCACCGTCGGCCCCTCGGCGTCGACGTCGGCGGACGGCTCCGGCGCGTCGCGTCCGTCGCCCACGACGACCGATCCGGTCGCCGCGAGCGTCGCGGCGGGGGGCGTGAACGCGGACCGGTGGTCGGTCGGTTCGTCGCCGTCGATCGGAGCGCCCGCCCGACCGGAGTCGCGAAGCCTCCACACTTGGATCACCGACTCCTCCGGTCGCTCGGTGCCGACGAGTGTCGCCGTGGCGACGCCGTCGACGGTCGACGCGCGGTCGATGGCCGCGGCGACGACGTCCCGCGGAAGCGTGACGAACATGGACCGTCACTCTCTCCGCGATCTCTTAACAGTTGTCCGTCACGTATCTGCGAATTCAGGAGGCGACGTAACCTGGGATACGATGCGCTTTTAAGCCGATCTTCGATCAAACACGGCTGAACGCATGTCGAAACACACGATATCGACGAAGCTTGAGGCGAGGAAAGCATCCTTTCTTAGTCAACGAATGCGTGCGTCGCATTTCACAGACCGTCGACGACGAGATCGAACACGACGCGAACCTCGGCGGTGACGGTTTTAGGGGTCGGTTCGACCAGTACGGATGTCAGCGGGTCATCGTCGTCCGAAATGATGTCTATCGGGTCCATTGAGGGTGCTGTCCAGCTTGTCGGATTCACATTCACACCAACCGACCCAGAGTTCACATCGGCGCCCCCTATCGTGACATGGCGCAGCGACCCCAGCTCCGCTCCATCGGCCTCGGCGGCGACCTTTGCGCGCTGTCGCGCTTTGGCAACTGCTTCCTCTACTGCCTGCTGATATACGTTTTCTTTGACCTCATCGTCGAGCTGATACTCAACTGTTCCAATACTCCCGTCAATTGCTAAGACTGATCGGACAACTTCTGCGACGTGTTCTGGATTGACATCGGTCATGATCTCGATGTCGATATCGCGGCTCGCCTGATGGGGCGGCTCCTCATCCGACACCGGGCTGTTGATCACCTCGCCGTCGGATTCCACCCCCACCTCGTAGGAACCCATCGGGAGATTAATCTCGCCTTTTCGCGCTAACCTGATGCCGTCTAGTCCAGAAACTGCCTCGTGGAGTGTTTGAGTACTGCTTATCACCGACTCAACGGCCTCTTCGATACATTCGTTCTCTTCGGACAAGCTCACCGGAACTCTGGCCCGAGTCGGTGATCGACTCTGTGTTTCTGAAACGTTCACCTCGATCTCCCGATCAGCCATGGAACTAACACGAACGCCCTCTGAGTTAGGTTTTTCCCAGTTTACGGTCTCGGTCGAGAGAACATACTGTTCAGGTGTGGCTCCGCGGCTCGAACGCGGACCGGATTTATGTTACCACACGAGTAAGTCGGGCGTATCATGGGTGCGCACGACCCGAACGACCGTCCGGTCGCGGCGGTGTTGCGCGAGGCCGAGAGCGACCTTCACGCCGCGATCCGGTACAAGACGACGCTGGAGCGACTCCTCTCCGGCGGGACGCCCGAACACCGCGAGCGGGCGGCGTTGGCGCTCGCGCGCGTCTCGACGGAGTATCCCGAGGAGGTCCACGGCGCGCTCGGGACCGCCGTGGACGCGATCGCGGACGACCGGCGGACGGTCCGCGGAAACGCGTCGGCGCTGGTCGCGATGGTCGCCAAGACGTACCCGGACGACGTCGCCCGGCACTCGGACTCGCTCGTCGAGGCGCTCAGCGACTCGCACTCCACGGTGGTGAAAAACGCCGTCGAAGCCCTCGCGTACACGACACGGTCGGCCCCCCAAGGCGCGCTCGACGGCCGCGACCGACTCGCTGCGCTGCTCGCGTCCAACGACAGCGAGGTCCGCCGCCACGCCGCGATCGTGGTGTACAACGTCGCCGACGCGTACCCGACCCGCGTCGACCGATCCGTCGACCGACTCGCGACGCGGCTGTCGACCGACACGGACGAGATCACCAGAATCGCCGCCGCCGGGGCGCTCTCGGCGGTCGCACGCGAAGACCCCGAGTCCGTCGCCCCGTTCGTCGACGACCTCGAGGCGATCCTCCGCACGGAAACCGACTCGCGGGTTCAGGGAAACGTCATCGCGATCCTCGCGGAACTGGCGGCGCGTGACCCGGAGGCGGTCGCACCGTTCACGGAGACTCTCACTCGATTCCTCTCGTCGTCCGAACACACGACGCTCGTGAACGCGACGGACGCGCTCGCGTGTCTCGCCCGCAGCGACCCCGCCCTGATCCGAGAGGCCGGCGCCGTGCCGAGCCTGCGCGACCTCTGGGACCGGACCGACAGCCGCGAGGTCCGCGAGAACGTCTCGGCGATCGTCGAGGCGGTGTCCGACCAGTCGTCGACCGCGGAGCGGGACCGCCGAGCCGCCGGCCCCGCGGATCTCCCGGGGGCCATGGTCGAGGAGGCGCTCCGGATCGCCGGCGAGTCGACGAGACAGGTGATCCTCGACATCGAGACGTTCATCAACGGCCGCTCGGAGCAGAACGACACCACCGTCGAGGTGATGGACTCGGCCGTCGGCGAACTGGACGTCCGCGGACGCGAGGAGACCCGGAGAGGGTCGTCGGGCTCCCGAGGACGCGAGGACACTCGACGGGACTCGTCCGACTCTCGACGCCGCGACCGGTGACCGTCGGACGCGGTCCCGGACCCCACGGTCGTCCCGCCGACGCGTCAGCGGCGGCCGAAAAAGCGATCGAGCGCGTCGTTGAGCCGTGAGAGACGGTCGTTTCGGTCGTCTCGGGAGGCGCCGGGATCCGACGACTTCGGGCCCGAGTCGTCGCCTCGGGGGTCCCCGGCGCCCTCCCAGTTGGGTTCCTCGACGCCGTCATCGCGGCGTAGTTCTGACTCGTACTCGCCGACGCCGTCGACGAACTCCACGCCGATCCGGCGCCACTCGAACGTCTGATCCATATAGAACGGATTGAGTTTCACGACTCCGTCGACGTACGTCGTGACGATCGCGACGATCTCGTCGACGGTCTCGGGATCGCGGACGAAGTCACGCATCTGTGTGACGTCGCCGTCGGACAGGCGGTTCATCTCGCCAGGGTGTTTGTGCCACGTCCCGATCCAGACGACGTCGTACTCCGTCCGGTAGTCGTCGAGGATCGACTGCGCGTGATCCACGTCGGGTGAGAACTCCGCTCTGTGGTGTTCGGCGTTCGGCCCGGGGCGCGTCGCGGCGAAACAGAACAGCCGCTCGTCGTCCAGTCGCCTGCCGATGAGCACGCCCCCGGTCTCGCTTCTGTCCTCCCGGTCGGCCGCCGTTTCGCTCCGGATCGTGTCAAGCTCCGGCCGGGGGACGATCACGGTGGGATCCTCGACGACGGAATCACGCGTTCCGGGCATGCTCAGTCCGCTTCGGGCCCCGGCCACTCGTTGCCGGCGCGCCAGTGTTCGAACGCGTTTATCCACGCGCCGACCAGTCCGACCATCGTCGCCATCGTCGAGTTTCGCTGCCACGTGCCGTCCGTCTGCTCGAACACGCACAGCCGCCCGTTCCTGTAGGCGTGCGGCGGGTTGTACTCGCGCACGTCCGGATCCACGATGAACGGTTCCGGCGGCTCGTACGGGTACGACTGGGGATAGAATATCTTGACGTCGTACCGGTTGTAGTCGTTCGACCGAAGGGTTCCGCGCCAGTACAACTGGTCGTCGACGGTGTACNACGACTGGGGATAGAATATCTTGACGTCGTACCGGTTGTAGTCGTTCGACCGAAGGGTTCCGCGCCAGTACAACTGGTCGTCGACGGTGTACAGCGAGAACTGCGGGAACTTCTCGTTCATCACGTGCTCCTCCTGCTTGAGTCGCTCGCGATCCCGCTCGTACCACTGTCTCCCGTGCCACCGCTGGGACTTGATCGTGGTCCCCGGATCGGTATCGCGCATCGGTGCGTCGGTGCCGTTCGGGTTACGCCCACCGCGTGGGCTTCATTTTCACGCCCTTCTCGGAGTCGCCGACGTCCTCCGCGGGCGTGATGTTGCCCTTGTCGTCGACGTGGACCTCCTCGCCGTCCTCCATGGCGTCGATCGGGTCGAGTGCAACCATGTTGTCACATGCGAGCAGCCGTCACTTGAACATTTGTGCTTTATTTTGTGTGACATGATCCGAATACAGTCTCCGCTTGCCGGCGATTCGGCCCCCCGGCGCATACGGCCGAGTCGTGGCAAAGCGTTAACCGATTCCGGTCGGAGGAGGAGATATGGACGAGTGTCACGTCTGTCGCGCGGCGGCGACTGCGGAGTGTGCGGCCTGCGGTCGACCCGTCTGTGAGAGCCACTCGGCGGTCGCCGATCACGACTGCGACCCGCACGAGTCCGCGTCCCGGAAGACCGACCGGACGAGCGTCCGGATCGAGAACTCCAACGAAACGAACGTCCGGATCGATAACTCGCAGATCGGATCCGTTCGGGTGAACGGCTCCGGCCCGACAGACGACGACGCCGCCGGCGATTCCGCTGCCGGCGATTCCGCTGCCGACGTCGACCGGCTTTCCGAGTTGGTCGATCTCAAGGCGCGGATGGACGCCGACTCGCCGGACGAGTCCGGCGACTCGGGGCCGTCGACCGCACTCGTGAAGGCGCTCGAACAGGCCTCGGAGCTGAAAGCCGCCGCCAGTGATCCGTCGACCGAGCGCGAGGACCTGACGCCCCGCATCGACCGGCTCGTCGATCTGATCGACCGCATCGACGACGTGAGCGGGCAGGCGCTGCGCAACGTCGCCGACGTGGAGGCCGCGTTGAGCGACACGCGGACCAGTCGACTCGCCGAGGACGAGCGTCGTCGCCTCCGAAACGCGGTCGAAGAACTGGAGGACGAACTACACGTCGCGGTCTGAGCGCTCGGCCGCAGGTCGTCGGCCCGGCGTCCCCGAGTCGCGAGCCGCCCGATTCTGCCGAGGGCCCCGACTCCGGACCGAGTACGTCCGAAGGCCGCGGAGTCCTCGACTGAGAACGTCCGGTTTCCCTGCCGCCCGACGGGACTATGTGGATCGCGTTCGCAGGGCCGGACAGATGTCGCCCGACGAGACAGACCTCTCCGAGCGCGTTCCGGCCGTTCCGGCGGTCGACACGTTTGCGGGCCCGGATCTCCCGCCGTTCGGCGAGGACCAGTTGGCGTACGACCGGAACGAGCCCCCGCTGTCACAGCGGGACGGGATCGAAATCCGTCGGGCGAGGGTGCGCGGACACGGGATCACGACCGCACTCAAGCAGGTCTCCCAGCAGCAGACCGCGGGGACGCAGGCCCGCGACCGCGTCAGCGCCGAGGCCGAGCGAACGGCCATGATCGACCGCCACCCCCACGTGGTGACGGTCCTCGGCTGGAGCCGACAGCCGTGGCCGTGGTACGCGATGGAGTTCTTAGACGCCGGATCGCTGGCCGAGCGCGGCGACGAGTTGGACGTCACGCACCGGCTCTGGGCGGCGTACGCGCTGGCCGACGCCGTCGCACACGCGCACGATCGGGGGGTGGGACACTACGACATCACACCGGAGAACGTCCGGTTCGTCCCGACGCCCGACGGGACGTGGGACGCGCCGAAGCTCATCGACTGGGCGGGCAGCCCGGAGGGCGGCGTCCGCCGTCACGACGCACGGTCGATCACGCCGAAGTACGCGTCGCCTGAGATGCGGTCACCCGCCGATCGCGACCGGATCGGCGTCGACTCAGACGTGTACCAACTCGGCGTCGTTATCTACGAGCTGTTGACGGGCCGCCTGCCCGAGCGCGGCGACGGTCGCCCCGATCAGCCGAGCCGGCTGGCCGACGTGCCGGCCGCGGTCGACGAGCCGCTTCGGGGAGCGCTCGCGCGTGACCCCCGAAACCGGCTGTACCTCCGTCCCTTTCGGGACGCCCTCCGGAGCGCGTTCCTCGACGCGGCAGAGGGCGACGACGGGGTGAGCCGAGGCGCCGCTCGATCGACCGCGAACACCGGGTCGTCCGCCGGGCCAGGCGAGTCGCGGACGAGCGTCGAAGCGGAGGACCGCTCCCGCGAGGCCGCGACCGGCACTGCGGGAGAGCGCGTCGCGGAGTCGGTCGAACCCGAACCGGTCGTCTGTCCGGAGTGCGGCCATCGCTCGGCGTCGCTGCGTCCGGGCGACATCTGTCCGGAGTGTAAGCGGGGGTACGTCGATTCCGTCGAGAGCGATACGGTGACGGAGGAGACCGCTCTCGACCCGTCGACCGACCCGAACGCGTGGCCGATGTACCGCGGCGGACCGGCTCGGAGCGGGTCGACCGCGGGGACTGCCGGACCGACCGACGGCGTGCGGACGCGGTGGCACACCGCTACCGACGCGCCCGTCGCGTCGTCGCCGCTGGTGGTCGACGGCACGGTGTACGTCGGCGGCGACGACGGCTCGTTGCGCGCGCTGCGCGCCGACACCGGGGCCGAGGTGTGGCGTTACCGGACGGACTCCCGGATCCGATCCTCCCCGGCCGTCGCCGGGGACACCGTGGTCGTCGGCGGCACCGACCAGTCGGTACACGCCGTCGACGTCGACACCGGCGAACCCCGGTGGACCTACGACACGGGATTCTGGGTGCTGTCCTCCCCGGCGGTGGCGGATGGAACGGTGTACGTCGGTAGCGACGACTTCTCCGTGTACGCCCTCGACGGCGCCGACGGCCAGCTGCTGTGGGAGTTCAGAGCCGACGGCGAGGCGTCGGCCTCGTCGCCGGCGGTGGTCGACGGCACGGTGTACGTCGCGTGCGACGACGGGAACGCCTACGCGCTCGACGCGAACACGGGGGCCGAGCTCTGGCGCTTCGAGACCGACTTCGTGATACACACCACCCCCGCCGTCACTGACGGCCGGGTCTACGTCGGCAGTTCGCAGAATCGGCTGTACGCCCTCGACGCGGCCGACGGCTCCGTGCGGTGGACGTTCGACACCGAGGGCGACGTCCACGCGTCGCCCGCCGTCACCGACGACGCCGTCCTGTTCGGTTCCGACGACGGCCACGTGTACGCCGCGGACCGCGCCACGGGCGAGGAGCGCTGGCGGTTCCCCGCGAACGATTGGGTCCGGTCGGCGCCGACGGTGGCCGGAGAGACGGCGTACGTCGGGTCGGACACGGGGAGCGTCTACGCGCTCGACGTCTCCAACGGCCGTCCGCGATGGCGTCACCGCGTCGGCGACCGCGTCTCCGCCTCGCCGGCGGTGGCGGATCGGACGGTGTATGTCGGATCGGACACCGGAATCCACGCGCTCGATTCTGGAGGGACGTAACGCCGATTGTGGGGATCGGGCGATATAAGTAATCTCGACTGACATGAGTTGTCGTGTCAGACAACGGCAATCGGTCGGATCCTCACGATACCGTCGCCCCTCCGGACGGCGGTCTCGTCAAGGCCGACGGCGGGACGATTCCGACCGTGGACTCGCTCGCGTACTCGCGGAGTCTGCGACGGGTCGTCGAGGCGGAACGGAAGGCCGCGCGGTCGGCGGACGTCGACCGGAACGAGTCGATACACGCCGTTCGGTCCTTTCTCTCCGCGCCCCATACGGGCGCGGCGTACCGGTCCGGCCTGCGAGCGGCAGCGCAGCTGATCGTTCGCGGCGGGTTCCCGGCGTCCGAGCTCGGCGACGTGACCGTCGACCGCGACCCGGAGTCCGACCTGATCGCGTGGCTGTTGGCGAACAACGCCGGGTCGGACCCGGAACTGCCCGCGGAGGCGTTCGCGTTCTGCCGGGAACGCGACGAGTGGTTCCGGATCCTCGAAACCGCGGTTCGGCGCGACGGCGCGTCGGTGGCGCTCGCGGACGACCGGCTCTTCGAACTCCTCTCGGACGACCGGACGGATCTCCCGGTCGAACGCCGACTTCGGCTGCTCCTCGACCGAGAACTTCGAGACTCCGCCAGCGAGCTGTTCGCGGCGCGGATCGAGGACTCCGTCGACCCGCGCGAGTCCGTCGCGACGGTCCGGATCGCCGAGGAGTTGGGGCTCGACGAGGCGGTCACGGAGCTGGTCGGAACCGGCCTTCGCAGGTGGCGGCGAGGCGACGACGTCGACGAGCTCGTCGGGCTCGCGGAGTTCGGCCGTCGAGAGGGGCTGTACGACGAGGTGTTGTGCGCGGTCGAGCGGTGGAGCAGAGGCGCCGACGAGGAGACGCTTCCGGCCGACCACCGGCCCCTGCTCGCGGCGGCCGTCGACGCGCTCATCCATCGCGAGGGGGCGGGCGCTTCGGACGCACTGATATTCTACCGACGCCACCTCTACCCGGCCGACTCGCTGGACGGGATCGGCCCGGACCTGTACGAGGTCGCCGACGAGGCCGGCGAGGAGTCGATCGCAGAGGACGTCCTCGACGCGTACGGGGCCGGCGACGCGACCGCCGACAGCGAGGACCCGCGCGACGCCGCCTTGGCCGCTCGGGCGGCCGAGCGGCGGGACCGGTGGGACGACGCGTACGACATCTGGACCCGGGTCATCGAGACGGAGCCGACGGTCGATCGGTTCCAGCGGGCGATCGAGAACCGACTGCGCGTGCTGGCTGTCGAGGAGGCGACGGATCTGATCGATCGGCTCGAATCGTTCGACGACGACACGGCCGTCGCCGACAGCTACCGCGTCAGACTCGCGGACGCGCGAAACGCACACCGTCGGGTCGTGGACATCCTCGCGGACACCGACGGGCCGTTCGACCTCCCGGAGCCCCACTACTCGGCCGTGACGACGGCGTACGTGAAGGCGCTCGCCGAGACGGGACAGTGGGAGCGGCTACGCACGTTCCTCACCGACGCGGACCGCGTCGACGGCGACTCCGAACGGTTCTACCGGGCGATCGCGGAGCTGATGCAGTTCGCGAACGGCGCGGCCGACGCCGTCGACGGCGTCGAGGCGGCCGACGCGACCGAGCGGCTACTCACGTCGCCGCTGACGCCCGCCCAACTGGAGCTGGTGATGAACCTCGGCGTGGCGGGTCGCGTCGCCGACGAGATTCGCGCGTCGCACCCGGCCGCGACCGACCGGCTCGACATCATCGAAGGGCTCGTCGAGATTCTCGTGTCGTTGCACGCCGAGCGACTGATCGACGCGCTCGACGAGCGCGGCGTCTCGACGGAAGAGTTCGAGGAGATGCTCGCGGATATCGACCTCCGTCGCGGAGGACGGCAGTTGCTATCGACGCTGAACCGAGAAGCGAGGGCGGAAGGACTCTCTTACCGATGATCACAACTGACACCACCATCATCACGCTGGCTATCGTCGTTGGAACAGTCGCTGTCGGCGCGGTCGGCTACTGGTCGCGACAGCAGGAACAGGCGCAGCTGGACTCCCTCGAACAGGAACTCAGCGGTTCGCTCGACGACACCGCGGACCGCATCGAGGAGTCCGTCGACACCGCGGTCACCGAACAGGTAGAGACGCTGGAACAGTCTCAGCAGGAGCTCAACGAGATAGGCGACCAGTTCGAAGCCACCTTCGAGGAGATGGACGAGGCGGTGACCGGCTTCTCGTCGGCGATCGAAACGGTCGACGACTTCGACGGGCTCAGACAGTGGGGAGACACCTTGGAGGACGCCGCCGAGCCGGTCGAGCGCATCGCGGCCAACGTCGAGACGTGGCAACAGGAGCAACAGCAGCTGCTCTCCGAGACGACGGAGGTGCTCTCGGAGTGGGCCGCCCAACACCGACGCGTCGAGGAGGTGTACGAGGAGTCGATGGAGGGGCTCCAAGAGTGGCAGACCGAGCACACGATGACGCAGCGCGAGAACTCGGAGGCGCTGAAGTCGCGGCTCGAACAGCTCTCAGAGCACTCCGAGGCGATGCGCCGCACCGTGAGCGAGTTGGACGACGTGATCCAGCGCGAGGCCGAGACCCGCGAGATGCTCGCGGAGAACGTCCCCGAGACGCTCGCCGGGCTCGAAGAGGTGAGCGAGACGCTCTCCGACCTCAACCGCCGCCAGACGGAGACGATACAGACGCTGGAGGGCATCGCGGAGCCGATGAACGAGGCGGCGTCCACCTTCGAACGCGAGTCGGGCGAGGTCCTCGAGCAGATCCGCGAGCAGGCCGACCGGAACTCCTCGATACAGGACGACGTGGCCTCGACGATCGAGCAGTCGAACGGGGAGCTCCGGTCGAGCGTCACCGAGCTTCAGCGCTCGATCGACGAGCTACAGGAGGCGCAGACGCCCGAGTGGGTCGAGTACGCGAAGCTCGCGCTCCTGGCGGGCGTGCTCGTCGGGGTCCTCGTCCCCTCGTTCATATGAGCTCGGACCGCACGCTCACCCCGGACCGACTCGAACGGTTCCTCGCCGGGCGGACGGACGAGGCGGAGGGGTCGGCGCTGTCGGGCGCGTTCGATCCGGACGAGCTGGAGCCGCGCCACCTGCTCGCGGTCGCGACGACGACCGAGGGCGGTATCGAGGGACTGCCCGGCGAGATGGACTGGGAGACGTTCCTCGAGTCGTTCGAACGCTTGGACGACGACGAGGAGCTCCGCGTCCTCGTCCGCCTCGTCAGACACCTCGGGTCCCGGACGAACGCGGGCGTCGAATCGGAGGCCGGCGTGAAAGCGATCGGCGACCGCGCCTACGAACTGCGCCACGAGCATCCCCACGTGTTCATCTCGTTTCTCCACGAGATCCACAGCCTGCTCCGCCGGGACACGTCCTCGGAGACCGTCGCGGCCGCCGAAGCGCAGTTCCGGCGCGTCACCGAGGCCGACGACCGGACCTCCAACGACCGGATCGAGGCGTTTCGCGAAGACGACATCAGGCGGCGGCTCGTCGATCCGACGCTCGGCACCCAGCCCCGCGTCTCGCTGCTGGAGACGCTCGCCGAGGAGTCGATCACCGAGGTCCCGACGGAGCTGGTCATCGACGTGCTGTACCCCCTCCGCAACCACTACGACGCCGACGTCGAGCGGGCGGCGCTCGAGACGCTCGGGACGTGGGCGCGGGAGTTCCAGTCCCACCAGTCGCCCGAAGACGCCGTCGAGCGGTTGGAGTCGTACCTCGCGGGCGAGACCGACGAGCTGCCGTCGCTGCTCGTCGCCGAACTGGTCGTCGTCGGGTACGTCGGGCCGGCGATCGTCGACTGGTTGGTCGATCTGACGAGGGTCGAGCAGCGACAGCCGGTCGTCGAAACGGCCTTCGAGACGCTCCAAGCGATCGGCGGACTCCGCGGCCACGCCGAGCGGCTGTGCGAGTTCGTCCTCGAGAACGACCTCAACGCCGACGCGACGCACGCCGGCATCGACGTGCTGGGCGAGATCCTCGTCGGGCTTACCCCCCACCAACACACGGAGACGCCCGCTCAAGACGATCACATGCGGCACGTCTTCTTCTCCGACGACGAGTTGGCGGTCGACGAGACGATCCGCGAGACGCTCCGGACGATCGTCGACGGCGCGGGAGCGGCGTTCGACCCGGAGGTGAGCGCACACGCGGCCCGGGTGTGGCTGTCCGTCCGCCCCCCGGAGATTCACGAGGCCCTCTGGGATATCGACCCCGACGCGGTCGGCTCCGACCCGGTCGCAGCGGCGAAGATCGAGGCGGCGGTCGACCACCGGCTCGTCGAGTTCGCGGACGCCATCGAGCGCCTGTGGGAGGCCGGCGACGCCGACCCGGACCGACTGGAGCCGCTCGTGGAGGCGCTCGACGAGCTGGAGACCACCGACATCGTCCGCGTGCTTCTCGCTCCGGCGTTCGAACACGAACACGAGTCCGTCCGCGAGCGCGCCAAGGAGGCGCTCGTCGAGAGCGGGTACGAGGCCGAGGTCGTCCGCGAGGCGCAGCGTCGGACGGTGCTCGACCGGATCGACAGCCGGTACGACACCATGTCGGACGCGACCGACACCGACAGCGAGATCCGCGATCGAACGGGCACCCAGCTGTCGGCGGAGGGCGACCGGAAGCGGGCGCGGGTCGAGTCGGCGCGCGCGACCGCACGCAGCGTGGACACCCTCGCGTCGTTCAGGGCGACCGGGGCGACGCGGATGCTCCAGCTCGCCCCGCTCTTCGACGAGCTACAGGAGCTCGCCGCCCGGATACAGACGGTCAGGGAGGCGATCGATGAGCTGGTCGAGGCGGTCCAACGGGAGCTCGCGACGGCCGAGGAGATCCGAGACGAGATTCGGCGCACGGAAGACCGGATCGAGTCGGCCGAACGCGACCTCGAAGAGGCGAAGGACAACAAACGCGAACTCGAGGACCGGGCCCGGGAGCTCGAAAACGAGGTCATCCCGGAGCTGGGAAGTCGGATCAGCGACGGCTACGACGAGCTACGCGAGCTCGAGAACCACAAGGAACCGAGCAAGTTCCAGTACGACGACGCCGACCGCTACGAGTCCGACATGCGGGAGTGGAAGAGCGCGGTCCGCTCGCTCAAGTCCGACATCGAATCCCTCGAAGACGACCGGAGAGCGGCCCGAGACGAGCGCTCGGAGATACGCAACACCCACCTACCGAACGTCAGGTCCGAGATATCGAGCCTGGAGACGGACATCGACGGGCTGTACGGCGAGTGGGACGCGCTGAAGGCGAAGCTGGAGAGTTCGGCGGACCGAATCGCCGGCTACAGCGACAGATACGACTCGCTCCGCAGCGACCTTCAGGATCTGCGCCACGAGTACGAGCGGGTGGCGGCGTCCGTCGAGGAGCTGTCTCTTATACACA
>NZ_AOJK01000078.1 GCF_000336875.1 Halorubrum californiense DSM 19288
GGCAGACGGACGCGCGGGAACGCCGCGAGCGGATCGGCGACCGGGTCGAACTGCTCACCGACCGCCTCTCGGAGGACCACGACGACCTCGAAGACGCCGGCGAACGCACCAACGAGGAGACGCCCGCCGCGGACGCGGACGCGTACGACAGAGCGGGCGAAGCGGCGGACGAGCAGTACCGACGCAACGTCGAGAACTGGCGGCTCGACAGCATCCTCAGGCGGTCGGTGGAGGCCTCGACCGTCGAGGAGGAGGCGCCGGAGATCGCGGACCAGGCCCACAGGCGCGTCGAGGCGGGTGAGCGGTCGTGAAACGCCGACAGAGCGTCGTCGGCGACGCCGAGGACAACGTCTCCCGGTGGAAGTCGCTGTTGAGCGACGTGAAGGGCCTGTTCTCGGAGGCCGACCGCCTCGAAGGTGACGTCGAGCGCACGAGCGAGGAGATCGACGGCGCTTGGGACGACACGTCCGGGGAGGTCTCTCGGGTCGATCGCGAGGTCGCGAAGAGCGTCGACCGACAGGCGAGCGACCGACGGGCGGACTCGGAGTTCGACCGGAGCGACGCCGCCGACCCGCCGAAGGCGGTCCCAGACGTCGAACCGGTCCACGGCGACCCGGACCTCCCGGGCGACGCAGACTACGAGATCCCCGACCCCGTCAGCGAGGCGGAGATACGCGACGAACTCGGCGGCATCGAGGAGTCCGAGCCGGTCGCCCGCGAACGCGCCACGCCGTTCACCGAACTGGAGTGGTTCGAACTGCACTCCGCCCAGTACCCGATCGGCGAGGAGCTGTTCGAACCCGACCCCGAGCGCAGCCTCGCCGACGAGGCCGAAGACGCGGGCGACGCTCGGGTCGGCGAGCGAGACACCGAGCGGGACCGCGACCGGGAGACCGGTCGCGAGGAGGGATCATGAGCCTCGACGACCGTGGTTCCGGAGTCGACCACGCCGCCCTCCGGCGGCTGACCGCGGGCCGCGGCGACCCCGACCAACGGGCCGCGGATGCGACGGCCCTCGGCGAGGACGGAGACGGCTCCAGACGCGTCGTGCGCGCGCTGGTCCAAGCGCTGTGGGACGACGAGACGGTCGTCCGCGCCGCCGCCGAGTCGGCGCTCGAACGACAGTTCCGGTCGACGGACGAAGCGGGCCGTCGGATGCTGGTGAACGTCCTGTTCGTCACGCTGGCCGGCGACGCGGACCCGCCCCGGGCTGTCACCTCGTTCCTCTTCCGGTTGGTCGGCTGGGTCAGGAGCAACCGGACGACCGAGCCGGACCTCTTCGCGACGGTGCTGACGGAGGCGGAGCGCGCCCGCGAGGGGGGAAGCTACTCCCAGCCGGTCAGCCGCGCGCTCAAACAGCTGTACAACGCGGGGACGAACGACGAGACTCGGTCGACGGAACTCCTCGGGTCGTTCAACCGGCGACGGGCGCTGGACCAGCTCCGTTCCGAGACCGCACCGCCCGGCGAGGTCGAGTACGCCCTCCGCCTCCTCGGCGACAGACCGGTCGGGGACGCGAGCCTGGAGGTGTTGCTGTATCCCCTCCTCCCGCTTCGGATCGCCCACGACTATCAGGTGATGAACAAGGCCGTCGGGAACCTCAAGCAGTGGTCCGACGAACTCCCCCAGTCCGACCGGTTCGAACTGGCGAACGCGGTCGAGGAGGTCCGCGCGTTCCGACGCGGCGACCGCGAGGCGCTACCGGGACGGCTCCGCAACGAAATCGCGTTGAGCGAGGTCGGCGTCGACGTCCTCGTTTCGGAGCTCGACCGACTGCGTGACCTCGCGCAGTACGAGCGGGTGGTCCCGTCGGTCCTCGACACGCTGTCCGGCGTTCACGGCGTCCGCGAACACGTCGACGCGATCACGACCGTCGCCGCGGAGAACGACGGCCGCCAACGGAGCCGCGCGGTCGACGTCCTCTCTGGGGTTCTCACGGGGCTGGACGCCGAAATCGATCACAACCGAGACCGCATCCGCGCCAGCTACGACGACGACGTCGCCGAGACGGACGACCGGGTCCGAGAGCTGTTCGCCGAGCTCGCTGCGGCCTCGCCGCTTCCGGAGGCGGACCTGCGTCGCGTCGTGCGCGAGCTCGTCCGCTCTCGACCGCAGGACGCGACCGATCGCATCGCAGAGCTGATCGCCGACCGCCCGGCGGACGACTCCGTCGTCGAGACCGTTCTCGACACGGTGGCCTCCGAGTCGATACTCGACGGGACGGCGCCGATCGTGCGCCTGTTCGAGCGGCTCGCGGACGAGGACCCGGAGGGGGCGCTCCGGGCCGCCGAGACCCTCAAAGCCCTCGGCCACGACGAGGCCCGACGAGCGCTCGAAGACGCGATGTCGGGGCAGGCGGGTCGCGTCGCCGACGGGGCCCGCGAGGCGCTCGTCACGGGCGGCTTCTACGAGCGCGTCCGAGCCGTCGAGACGCGCTCGCGCTCGACGGAGCTGGCCGCGCGAAGCGAATCCGCGGAGGCCGATCGCATCGACGCGGAGGCGGACCGGCGTGCGGCGCGTTCGGAGTACAAGCGACTCGAAGGGCAGCTTCGCGAGGAGGTGTTCGAGGCCGACCAAGCGCTCCGTCGCGGCTTGGCGGAGGTGATCGAAGCGCGGATCGACTCGCTCGACACGCTCGTCGAGCTTCACCTCGCCGACCGGCGCGTCGAACGGCTCCTCGAGGCGGCGCGCTCGCGACACGGGGAACTGGGACAGTACGTCGACCGGGTCGTCTTAGGCGAGGACGTCCGGGCGGGGATCCGCGAGGAGTTCGAGACGATCGAACACGACCTGACCTATCTGGAACGGCTCTCCGCCGGCGACGGCGACCGAGCGGCCGAACTCGACGACCGACTGGCTGATCTCGACGCCGGGAGCCGAGTGGAGTCCGACGTCGATTCCCCCGACGACGAACACAGAGCGGCGTTGCTCGAGCGCGAGCGCGAGTCGCTGCGCGAGCTCCGGGACCGGTACCGGGCGGCCGCCGACGAGCGGTCCGCTCGCGTCTCCGAGCTCCGGTCGGCGTTCGAGCGGGAACGGCGGCGGTTCGACGCCGCGAGCGTCGACGGCGTCGCGACGGTCACGAACGTCCAAGACGCGATCGACGCCGTCGAGCGGCGGTCCGCCGAGGTGGAATCGCTGGTCCAGCGCCGCGAGCGCGATTGGGAGCGCGTCACGGCCGCGGCCGATCGGCGTGACGAGTCCGTCGCAGAGGCGTTGGCATCGCTCGAGGACACGGCCGGGGAGCTGGCCCGGACCCAACGCCGGATCGACGATCTCACCCGAGAGATATCCGACAAGCGACTCGACCAGCAGCACAGCTCCCAGCGGAGCAGAGACGAGAAGGAGACGTACGGAGAGATCGAACCGCGCGCCCGCGGCGACGCCAGACACCGCCACGAGGTGGCCACCGACCGCGCGTCGTTTTACGAACACCGACAGGTGTACGAGGCGTTCATCCGTCGGTACTACGAGACGCAGTTGGACGTGGTCCGCGACCGCGACTTCCGGGACCGGCACGCGGACCAGTTGGCACGGATACAAGATGAGCTAACGGACCACATGGAGTGACCACAGATGGGTAACGACACCGACGCGGTCGATCTCGGCGCGCTCCCGCGCTGGAGCGAGCGCCTCATCGACCGCCTCGACGACGAGTACGGCATCAGAACGGGCGAACTCGCCGATCGGAACTTCCCGGACGACCGGCCGCCTCGGTGGCTTCAGGGGACCGCGACGGGCGGCGGCGACGCCCCCGACTGGATTCAGAGCTTCTGTCTCGACGCGGACCCGGCGGTTCGGCGCCTCTGGGTCGAAGAGGGGTTCCTCTCGGCGGACCCCGCGTGGCTCGAGACGCTCGTCACCGGCGACGAGGCCGACGTCGCCCGGGTGTTCCTGCTCACCGGCAACGTCGACGACTACGCGTTTTCGCCGGACTCCGGGTATCTCCCCGCGATCGATCGGATCGAGGAGAACGCCGCGAAGCGGAAGGACTGGGTGATCCGCTACTCGCTGTCGAACGGGTTCGAGCGTCCCGTCAGGGGAGTGGCGACGCCGGACGACGACCCGTCACCGTTCGACGACCTGGAGATCGACCCGAACGGAGACGGCGCGGCGGACCGGACGAGGAGCCCGCAAGAAGCGCTCGACGGTGACGTCCGCGTGATGGAGGAGCTGCTGGAACGGTCCTACGACGGGGGGATCGCGCTGATCGTCGACAACCTCCACCTGCTCTCACCGCCCGACTCCGCGAACGTGAACCAGAACGTCGTGACCGACGCGATACAGCGGTGGGCGCGGTCGCCGTCGATGTTCCAGAGCGAGAATCAGGTCGTCCTCCTGGCGGGCTCCTCGGAGGGACTGACACGCGACCTCCGGTCCGCCTCCAGTCACATCGAGACGATCGACGTCCCGCGCCCGGAGGACCGCGGCGACCGGCTGAAGTTCCTCGCGGCGCTGTACGCCGGGGGCCGGGTGGCGCCGATGAGCGGGATCCGCCTCGACGGCGCCACGAGACCGCGGTTCGACGACCGGTTCGGCTCCGGCATCACGGAGCAACTCCGGACGCTCGCCGAGCGGACGTCGGGACTGAACCTCGTCGGGCTGGAGAACCTCGTCCTCCGGGTCAACGCGGGCGACGAGCGGCAGTTCACGACGGAGTACGTCAAGCGGGCCAAGCGCGACCAACTGGCCCAAGAGAGCGGCGGCATTCTCGAGGTGTCCGAACCCGACCCCGGGGTCGACCCGGAGTCCGCCTTCGAGGGGGTCGGCGGGCTTGACGCGGTCAAAGAGCGGCTGATCCGGATCAGCGATCTGATGGAACGGGCCGGGACCTCCGAGACGGTCCGCCGCTCGCTGCCGAGCGGCCTCCTCTTCCTCGGGCCCCCCGGAACGGGGAAGACCCTCGTCGCCCGCGCGTTCGCGAACGCCTGCGGCGTCAACTTCGCGGAGCTGGGCAACATCCGGTCGATGTACGTCGGCGAGTCGGAGCGAAACCTCTCTCAAGCGCTCGATCTGATCCGATCGCTGACGCCGGTGGTCGTGTTCATGGACGAGATCGACCAGACCATGGGTCGTCGGGGGAGCGGCGACGAGAGCGGCGTGGATCGGCGGCTGTTCGCGCGGATCCTCCAGTTCATGTCCGACCCCGAGCTGGACGGACAGGTGATCTGGATCGCCGCGAGCAACGAACCGACGCGAATCGATCCGGCGCTCAAGCGGGCCGGGCGGTTCGACCTCACGGTGCCGTTCGTGCGCCCCGACGCCGAGGCGCGCCGTTCGATCCTGCGCGTCCACCTCCGCGACCGCGACGCGGCCGTCGACCTCTCCGCGGCCGACTGGGACTGGCTCCTCGACCGGACCGCGGGATACACGGGGGCCGAACTCGAACGCGTCGCGAAGGAAGCCATCTGGACGGAGCTGTCCGCCAGCGGCGGGCCGGCCGACGTCACCGTCGACGGCGACTCGGTTCGGGCGGCGCTGGCGGCGTACAGCCCCCCGGCGAACCGCCGCGAGTTCCGGCGGATGGAAGACGACGCGCTCGTCGAGGTGACGTCCGTCGACATGCTCACCGAGTCGCAGCGAGAGCGCCGCGAACAGCTGGTGAACGGAGAGTAGCCGCCGCCGCTCGACGGAGGCTCTCCACCGCGGGGGATCCGCGGACGGGCGCCGCGGGCGTGTGACCTGCTCACCCTCGATCAGTCGGCGGCGGCGGGCGTCTTCGCCGGCTCGGAGTGCGCCTCGGCGTCCTTCGGCGCCGGGGTCCACTCTAACTCCTCCTCGTAGCGGAAGGCGCGGTGGTCGCGCGTCGGGTCGACGACGGTCAGTGAGAGCCAATCGTTGTCCAGCAGTCCGGCCACGGCCTCGTTGTCGGCGAGGATCTCGGTGACGCGGTCGACCGGCGCGTGGACGACCGTCGAGAGCCGGAGCGGTTGGTGGTACGGCTCGTCGGCGGCGGCCTTGACCGACTGGAGCGGCAGGCCCGTCATCAGGTCGCCGCCGTTGCCCTGATACACGCCGACGTTACCGACGGGGTTGTGGGTCACCTTCGAGCCGCTCCCGTACGCCGCGTTGTCGACCGTCGAGAAGTAGTACTGCGCGTTGATCCACTGCGTGACGACCATCGGACCGGCGAGGATCGCTTCGAGCGCGTCGCCGTCCGGGTCGGTCGCCCAGTCGTACGAGTGGAGGAAGGCGCGCCCGTCGAGGTCGAGGTCGCTCGTCAGTTCGCGGGGGCCGACGACGAAGCCGGCGTTGCCGGCGAGCCCCCACTCGGGGCGCGTCTCGGCCCAGTCGGCGGCGCGGCGCTCGGTCTCGCGAACGGCCGCGTTCCCGGCGTCCGGCCCCGTGCGCTCGGCGGCGGCGCGCTCGCGGGCGTCGGCGAGGTCCGAACGCAGCCGTTCGAGGTCCGCTGCGTGCGAGTCGGGAACGCCGCCGTCGTACAGTTCGATCTCGTCGGTCGTCGTGTTGTGTTCCGCGGCGAGGAAGACGGTGTCGTCGGGCACGTCGATCCCGCGCTCGCGGAGCCCCGCCTTCACCGCGGGGTCGTTACAGATCGCCGCGAGGACGCGGGCGCTCGGCCCGCCCGGGTTGCCGGCGCAGGCGCCGCAGTCGAGGCTGGAGTCGTAGGGGTTGTTCGCCGTCTCGGCGGCGTGACCGGTGAAGACGACGAGGCGACCGAACGCCTCCCAGCCCATCAGATCGAACGCGGTCGCGGCGTACTCGACCTTCTCGTCGGGGGACAGCCCCGTCGGGAGACCCTCCCCGGTGTCGTCGTGTTCGTGGACGCCCGGCTCGCAGAACTCGTGGTCGTCGGGCACCGCGTCGTCGGCGCCGTCGAGCAGGTCGTACACCCGACCCGGGACGAGCGTGCGCGCCGCGAGCGCGAGGCCGTACCCGCTCCCGGCGCCCTCGACGAAGCTGAACGCGGTGCCGGGGTTCGACCGCAGCGTCTCGATCGCCTCGCTCGCGGCCTCCCGCAGGCCCGTCCAGCGGTCGCGGCTCGCCCGCGCGTCGCCGTCGGTCGGGACCTCGGTGACGCGGTGTTGCGGGTCGAGTATCGGCGGACAGGCGTCGATCGACACGTCCGAGTCGTAGCCGCGGTACTCCATCGGGACGCCGAAGAAGCCGGCGTAGCCGTGCGTCTCGTAGTCGCCGGTCGCCTCGACGTGCCGGCGGATCACCTCCGAGCGCGTGTCGATACAGAAGACCAGCTGGGCGTCCGGGCGACCCGACGCGCCGCCGTCGGCGCGGGCCCCGCTCGCCTCGTCGCGCGCCTCGCTCTCGGCGGCGACCCGCTCGACGAGTTCGTCGCGGTACGTGGCCTCCCACGCGGTCAGGAACGCGTCGGCGATCTCGTGGCTCGCGTCGACCGCCGGACCGTCGGACTCCGGCGGCGGCGCGAGGTCGACGCCGAACCCGTCAGCCAGCGCGAGCCGCGCCGCGAGGTACCCCTCCGGCGTGATCGGGTACGCGGACTGCCACGCGCCGTCGTCGTCCGCGCGCTGCTTGAGCAGGCCGGTCCACCCGGGGAGCGCGGCGAACTGCGCCTCGAAGACCGACTCCCACTGCTCTCTCGGATATGACTCCAGCGCGGACTCGATCGCCTCGGTCGGCGACGCCGGCAGGTCGGCGACGACGCCGGCGTCGGGGACCGCGTCGTCGTACGCGGCCACCGACCGGAATGCGTCGTAAAACCCCGCCTCGCGGTTCGGCATCGCCCACTCCGCCCGCCCCTCGTCGAGGAAGGCCGCCAGCCACTTCGTCAGCACGCGGTCGACCCGCTCGGCGGCGGGGTCCGCCTCCTCCGTACCGTCCGAACCGCCCGCCTCGTCCGTCTCCTCGGCGGCCGCCAGCCGCTCCAGCAGGGCGTCGGGGTCGGCGTCGTAGCCCCGGTCGGACAGTTCCGCGTCGAGGCGTTCCCGATCGATCCGCTCCTCGTCGAGGGCCGCGCGGAACGTCTCTGCGCGGGGGTAGCCCCTCCCGCCGAGGAGGTCCGCCGCCCGGCTCACCGCCTCGTCGAACGGCAGGTCCTCGAAGCCGGAGAGCGGGTTCGCGGTCACGAACGAGTGGACCGGCCAGACCGAGCCGACGGCGGTCGCCGCCGCGTCGATCTCTTCCTCGACCGCGCGCTCAGTACTCATCGTACTCCTCCGTGGCGGTCAAGACGGTGTTCGGAGCGGGCTGTCCCGCGTTCAGGAGGGCGACGTAGAGCCGCTCGCTGCGCTCGTAGACGCCGGTCTCGATCGCGACGTACGCCGCGAGGAAGGCGACCGCGACGAGCCCGTGGAGCGCGGTCAGTTCGGTCGGGGCCGAGACGAGCGGTAGCCCGGAGAGCAGCCCCGAGACGGCCCTGTACGCGAGCGCGTACACGGCGATGGCGGGGAGCGCGACCAGCGGGACCGCCCCGTAGCGGGCCGCCGTCGAGAGGGTCGTCCGGCGCACGGCGCTCCGGGCCGCGTGGAGCGTCGTGAGCGTCACGAACCCCGCGAGCAGCAGCCCGCTGTCGACGCTCGTCCCCTTCCCCGTCAGGAGCGCGAACGTCGCGCCGCCCGCGAGCCCGGTCACCAGCACGACGACCGCGCCGGCGACGCCCGCTCCGCCGGGTTCGTGGTCGTCCTCGCCCGGGGCCCCGTTCTCGACCTCGTCGCCCGCGCTCAGGAAGTGGTACGCCTTGTAGAAGCCGTGTAAGATGAGGTGCGTGACGGCGGCACCGAAGAAGCCGAGCCCGGCTTGGACGGTCATGAACCCCATCTGTCCGATCGTCGAGCAGCCCAGTTCGCCCTTGACGTCCGACCGGACGGTCTTGAGTAGCTTTCCGGCCAAGGCGCTCGCGGCGCCGACGACCACGACGGCGAGCATGAGCCACGTCTCGACGGTCACGACCGGCGCGAAACGGGTCAACAGGATGCCGCCGGCGTTGACGAAGCCGGCGTGCATCAGCGCCGAGGCCGGCGTGGGGGCGGTCATCGAAGAAAGCAGCCAGTCGTGGAACGGGACGAGCGCCGACTGGATCATCGCCGCGAGGACGAGCGCGGCGCCGGCGACGAGCCACGCGGACCCGCCGAGGGTGTCGGCGCTCGCGGCGATCCCGGAGATCGTCGTCGCGCCGGTGTTCCACCACAGCGCCGTCAGCGCGACGCCGAGCAGCGCGCTGCTGGCGAGGAAGGACCGCCGCGCGACGCTCGCGGCGGCGCGCGCCTGCGGCCAGCCGTCGACGGTGCCGACGAGCCGCGCCATCAGGAGCCCCATCGCCAGCCAGCAGCCCCAGAACAGCGCGAGGTGGTCGGCCGCGACGAGCGCCATCACGGTGAGCGTGAATCCGATGATCCCGAGGAAGAAGTCGGTTTCGTGGGCGCTCCCCGCCATGTAGCGGCGCGAGTAGCTGTGAACGATCCCGCTGAAGAACGTCACGACGACCCACAGCAGGACGGTCAGCCCGTCGACCGCGACGGCGCCGAGGATCTCCCACGGCCCGCCGAGTCGGACGTGGGCGACGAGCGCGACGACGCTCGCGACGAACAGCGTCCACGCGAGCCGCGTTAGTGCGACGGGGACGAACGACGACTCGTCCGTCTCCCGGAGCGCTCCGACCGTCGGTTTCGAGGTGCGTCCTGACATCGTTCGACTCGTCACGCGACCGCGTCCGGCACTCGGAACGGTCCCGAATCCGGATCTGGTCGCATCTACTGCTATTTGAGAACACTATGACTATTAAAGCTGTCTCTATTCACAAAACGTTCGATCAAACCAGATTATAGAACATTATGTTTGCCGGGGGCAACGGCGACCGGCGTGCGCGTCGGTCGCGAGGCGGCGCCGGAGCGACGTCGATTCCCGATCCGTTCGTCGTCGCCACTCAAGAAACCATATTGTTCCCGAGTTCGCAGGGGCGGTATGGAGGAACTCTCTGGGACCGTCCTCGTCGGCGAGTCGTTCGACCCCGTCCGGGGACGCGTCGTCGTCGAGGACGGGCGTATCGAGGCCGTCGAGGAGACGGACACCGAGTCGACGGACGTGGTGATCCCGGCGTTCGTCAACGCGCACACCCACCTCGGCGACTCCGTCGCCAAGGAGGCGGCGGTCGGCCTCTCGCTCGACGAGGCGGTGGCGCCGCCCGACAGCCTGAAACACCGCCGGCTGGCGGCGGCCGACCGCGACGAGCTCGTGTCGGCGATGCGCCGGACGCTCCGATTCGCGCGCCGGACCGGCACGGTCGCGTGTCTCGACTTCCGCGAGTCCGGGCCCGCCGGCGCGCGCGCGCTCCGCGAGGCGGCCGCCGAGACGGGCGTCGACCCGTTCATCTTCGGGAGCGGCGACCCGTCCGTCCTCGACGTCGCCGACGGCTACGGCGCCTCCGGCGCGAACGACGACGGCTTCGCCGCGGAGCGCGCCGCCTGTGCGGAACGGGGCCGCCCCTTCGCGATCCACGCGGGCGAACCGGACGCGACCGACATCCACCCGGCGCTCGATTTGGACCCGGATCTGCTCGTTCACATGGTCCACGCCGAGCGGGAGCACCTACAGCGGGTCGCGGACCAGTCCGTCCCGGTCGCGGTCTGTCCGCGCGCGAACGAGGTCCTCGACGTCGGCAAACCCCCGATCCGGGAACTGCTCGACCACACGACGGTCGCGCTCGGGACGGACAACGTCATGTTGAACCCGCCGTCGATGTTCCGCGAGATGGCCGTCGCGGCGAAGCGGTTCGACGTGACCGCGCGGGAGGTGCTGCGGATGGCGACCGCGGCGGGCGCCGAGGTCGCCGGCCTCGACTGCGGGGTGATCGAACCGGGTCGACGGGCCGCGCTCGTCGTCCTCGACGGCGACTCGGACAATCTCGCGGGCACCGAGGACCCGGTGCGCGCGGTCGTCCGACGGGCGACCGGGCTGGACGTCGAGCGCGTCCTCGGCTGACCGTCGCCCGTCCAACTCGGCCCGTCCTCCCGTTCCGTCCGCTACTCCTCGCCGTTCCGCTCCGAGTCGAACTCCCCGAAGGGGGTCGTCTCGTGGGTCCGCACGAGGACCTCGTCGGCGACGGTGACGCCCATGTCGAGGAGCGACTGCGCCACCGGCGTGATGTCGTCGTCCGACTCGCCGACGACGGTCACGAGGAGGTTCTGTTCGCCGGTCACCAGCTCTTGGACCGACACGACGCCGTCGATGTCGAGGATGTCCGGGATGAGGTCGCCTCGCTCGGGTATCGACGCGGTACAGTAGAGCAGCATCCGGAGCGGGTACCCCGACCGCTGGTAGTCGACGCTGGCGCTGTACCCCTTGATCACGCCGTCGGATTCGAGCCGCTGGATGCGCTTGCGGACGGTGCTGTCCGAGGTGCCGGTCCGCTCCGCGATGTCCCCGGACGACGTGTTCCGCGCGTCTCCCTGTAGCGCGTACAGGATCGCCCTGTCGACGTCGTCGATCGCGCCGTTGTCCATGCCTCGCCGATACGCGCGTGTAGTTTTTATACGTTGCCGGCTCGCTGCTCCGACCTCGACGCCTCCGCTGGCGCCGACCCCGGCACGTCCTCGACGTCGCTCCCGCTCCGACCTCGACGCTTCCGCCGGCACGTCCTCGGCGTCGATCCCGACGCCTACATACGACGCCCGCCAGTGGGTCGGATATGGGAACGTACACCGCGGACATCGACGTGCGGTTCCGCGACATCGACGCGATGGGCCACGTCAACAACGCCGTCTACGCGACGTACATCGAGCAGGCGCGGACGCGGTATTTCGGCGAGGTCCTCGGCGCGGACCTCTCGGGGACGTCGACGGTGTTGGCGTCGATCTCGATCGACTTCCGTCGCCCGGTCGAGCTCGGCGACGGCGAGGTCACCGTCACCGTCGACGTGGCCGACCTCGGGCGGTCGAGCGCGACGATGGCCCACGAGGTCCGGGTCGGCGACGCGGTCGCCGCGACGGCCGAGGCGACGCTCGTCTCGCTGGACCCCGACACCGGCGAGCCCGTGCCGATCCCCGAAGACCACCGGGCGGCGATGGAGTCGTACCACGACCTCTGAGCCTCCGGAGGGACGCCCTCGGAGCGACCGGTCGGACCGCCCGGACGCACACCTTCTTGACGCCGCGGACGGATCGATCGGTATGACCGTTCGACTGTACGCCCTCGACGGCTGTCCGTGGTGCGAGAAGGCCGCCGAGGCGTTGGACGACGCGGACGTCGAGTACGAGACGGAGTGGGTCGAGGCGCTCCACTCCGAGCGCAACGAGGTCAAGCGTGTGAGCGGTCAGCGCGGCGTCCCCGTCCTCGTCGACGAGGCGCACGGCGTGACGATGGCGGAGAGCGCGAACATCGTCGAGTACGTCGAGAGGACCCTCGCATGAGCATCTACACCGGCCGCGGCGACGAGGGCGAGACCGACCTCCGGGACATGAGCCGGGTGTCGAAGTCGAGCCACCGCATCGAGGCGTACGGCTCCGTCGACGAGGCCAACGCGCTGATCGGCACGGTTCGCCCGACGGGCCACGACGACGTCGACGACCTGCTGGAGACGATACAGAACCACCTCCACGTCGTTCAGGCCGACCTCGCGAACCCCGATCCCGACCCGGACGATCCGCAAGTAGAGAGCGACCACACCGAGGAGTTGGAGGGCAACATCGACGCGTTCGACGAGGAGCTGGAGCCGCTCAAGGCGTTCATCCTCCCGGGCGGCAGCGAAGCGGGCGCGGCGCTCCACCACGCGCGCACCGTGGCCCGACGGGCGGAGCGCCGCGTCGTCGACCTCGCGCGCTCGGAGCAGATAAACGAGGCGGTTGTCACCTACCTCAACCGCCTCTCCGACCTCCTCTTCACCCTCGGTCGCGTCGTCAACGCGCGCGACGGCGAGCCCGAGGAGTCGCCGACGTACTGAGTCCCGAGCGCGTCCTCGGCCCGTGTCCCGAGCGCGCGATTTTTCCCCGTGCCGCGCGAGGTGCGGATATGACGCTCGACAGCTACGCGGCGGCGGTCTCCGGCCTCGACCCGGAACCCGGCGAGGTCGAGACCACTGAACTCGTCGTCACCGACGACGTGCTCGTGAAGGCGTTCGTCCTCGGCCCGGACGCGGCCGTTGACCCCCACGAGCACGCCGACGCCACGAACGTGTTCCACGTGGTGGAGGGCGAACCAACCGTGGTCCGCGACGGCGAGGAGGAGGCGCTCGCGGCCCCGGCCGTGGTGGAGAACGCGCGCGGCGCGGTCCACGGCGCACGCAACGACACCGACGACCGAGCCGTCCTGACGGCCAGCATCGCGCCGCTCAACTGATGGACGGCGAAATCGATCCCGAGGAGCTGTCGGCGCTGTTGGACGAGCGCGACGGCTCCGCCGACGAGTCGCTCCGCATCGTCGACATCCGCGACCAGCGCGCGTTCGACCGAGGCCACCTCCCCGACAGCGAGTGTATACCGTTCCCGGAGCTGACGAGCCGGGTCGCCGAACTCGAAGACAGCGACCGCATCGTCACCGTCTGCCCCCACGGCGTCGCCAGCCAGCAGGCGGCCCAGCTCATCGGCAGCTACGAGGGGACCCAGGAGGCGCGCGTCGAGAGCCTCCGCGGCGGCATCGAGGCGTGGGAGCAGGAGATCGGCGACCTGCCCGCGTCGGACGAGCCGGCCGCCGGCGACCCCGACGAGGGGCCCGAGAGCCCGTTCTGACGCGAGGCGGTCGCCTCCGGGTCAGATCGCGCGGATCCGGACCCGCCAGAAGTCGCGGAAGGCGTCGTCGAGCGCCGCTTCCGGCTTCCCGGTGGCGTCCGACACGTCGGTGACGGCGGCGCGGTCGCGCACGCGGCCCAACACGCTGCGCTCGCCGACGACGATCACGCGGTCGAGGTCGCCCTCCGCCGCGACCTCGGCGAGCGCCTCGTCCGCCCGGTCGAGGTGGTCGTCGATCTGCCCCTCCCGGCGGCGCTCGAAGCGCCCCTGCGAGAAGCCGCCCTTCGAGTGCGCCTCCTTCACGTCGCTCGTGAATCCCTCGAAGGCGACCCGCTCGCCGCCCTCGTAGGTGCCGACCGCGAAGGTGTCCGAGCGGACGAGGGCGAACGCGAACTGGCCGGTCGGCCGGAACCACGCGTCGTCGAGCCGGAATCGGTCGCTCCACCGGTCGAACGGCGCCGGTTCGATCGGCGGGGTCAGCGCCGCGCTCACCGCGCCGGTGTCGTCGGCGAGGACGACCGCGGGCGCGGCCCGCCGGACGAGCGCCGTGCGGTCGCCGAACCAGTCCGACACGGTCGTCGGCACCGAGTCCGCGTCCGGCACGTACGCCGTGAGCAGTCCCTCGGGGTCGTCGCTCTCGACGCTCCGAAAGCGGTCAAGCGCGTCCGCAAGCTTCGGGCCGCTGTAATCGCTCACGCGCCGGTACTCGACCGATTCCTCGGTGCCCTCGGCGCGTTCCAGCCGCTCCTCCAGCGACTCGATCCGGTGTTCCAGCTCGTTGACGCGCTCCTCGGCGCGCTGGCGGTCCGCCACGGCGTCGGAGCGCCGCTCCTCCTCGGCCTCGGCGCGGCGTTCGAGGTGGCGCTTCTCCTCCTCCAGCTCCTCGATGCGTTCCTTCAGCTCGGCCCGCCCGAGCAGCCTGTCGATCATACCGAATCCGCGACCCCCTGCGACCTAAAAGGTGTGTCTGTGGCGGAGACGGACGCCGCTCTGCGGGCCGTCCGCGCGTCGCGCCGCCGTCCGACGCTGTCTCCCGCGCGGCCGTTCGTCGCCGCGTTCACGTCGTCCGCTTCGCGCGTGATCCGATCGGTGCGTCTCCGCCACCGTTTTAGCGTCTCCCGACGCTTCGGGGGATATGTCGTCTCCGTCCCTCC
Source organism: Halorubrum californiense DSM 19288 (assembly GCF_000336875.1). GTDB lineage: Archaea > Halobacteriota > Halobacteria > Halobacteriales > Haloferacaceae > Halorubrum > Halorubrum californiense. The sequence continues at coordinate 14,807 of NZ_AOJK01000078.1, forward strand.
AGGAGGAACCGAAGACGGGCACCGGCGTCACCGCCGACCTCGACCTCGACTGGCTGTCGCTCGAGGACGACGAGGAGATCCGCTGGGCGAGCACGCCGCACAAGTACAGCCTCGTCCCGGCGCTCCTCGTCGGCGTTCCCCTGTCGCTCGTCCTCGTCGGGATCCCGATCGTCGCCGCGAGCTACCTCCAGTACAAGAACACGAACTACGTCGTCACGAACAAGGGGCTGTACAGCAAGCGGGGCATCCTCTCGCGGGACGTGAAACAGATCGGGTTCGAGAAGGTACAGAACATCTCCTACTCGCAGTCGGCCATCGGTTCGTCGCTCGGGTACGGGTCGGTCGAGGTCAGCACCGCCGGCGGCTCCGGCGTCGAGCTCCGGTTCCGGAGCATTCCGGACCCGGCGTCGGTCCAGGAGCTGATCGCCAGGGAGATCGACGCCCGAAAGCGGGACAGCGCCGACGGCGACGGCGACGCCGACGACGTGCTCGCCGAGACCCTCGTCGAACTCCGCGCGATCCGCTCCGCGGTCACCGACGACGGTGCCGGCGGCGACGCCGAGACGCCGACCGCGACCGGCGAGGACGTCGGCGCCGAGCGGACCGCGTCGGAGACGGCGCGCGAGGACCGATGACCGGCGACTGGTGGTTTCGGCACGACGACGAGACCGTCGTGTGGACGGGTCGCCCGCGGCTATCGGCGGCGCTCGGCGGGGGCGTCGTCGGCGTCGCGCTCCTCGCGGCGGCCGCGGTCGACCCGCGTATCGCCGCGGCGAGCCTGCTCGGCGTCGGCGTCGTCGGCTGGGCACTGCTCCGCATCACACGGACCGACTACGTGGTCACGACTCGAGCGACCTGGTCGAAACGGGGTGTGCTCGGTCGAACGGTCCGTCGCGTCGGGCTGGCACAGGTACAGAACACGGCGTACAGCCAGTCGGTGACCGGTTCGGCGTTCGGGTACGGCACGGTCACGGTCGAAGTCGCCGGCGGGCCGGACCTCGAACTCCGCCGGATCGACGATCCGCAGGCGGTTCGACGAGAGATCACCGACCGGACCGGGACCGCCGACCGCGAGCGGCCCGGGACGACCGAGCAGTGGCGGGCGGTGCTGTCCGTCGTCCGCGACATCGAGGCCGCAGTCGACTGACCGGCGGCGGCTCCGGCGGAGCGGTGGCGACACCGGTCAGGCGACGCCCGCGCCGCCGAGGATCAGCCGGAGCCCGATGACCGTGAGGAGGCCGAGGACGACGCCGCGCCGGAGCCGCTCACTCACGCGGTCTCGGAGGCGACTCCCGACGGCGACGCCGGCGACCGCGGGGACCGCGGCGGCGGCCGACGCGAGCGCGAACGCGCCGTCCGGGTAGAGTCCGAGCGCGCCCGCGGCCCCGACGCGAAGGCCGTTGATCCCGACGAACACCAGCGCCACGACCCCGACGAACACCCCGTGCGAGAGGTCGAAGCTCCGGACGAACGCGACCAGTTGGACGCCGACGTTCGTCGCGCCGAACAGGACGCCGGAGACGACGCCCACGACCCCCATGACGATCGGCCCGTCGGCGCGCCCGCGGTCGGCCGAGGTCGGTAGCGACGGGAGCGGGACCGCGCGCTGCGCGGTCGCTACGAACCCGAGCGAGACGACGCCGAGCAGGACGCGCAGGGGAGCCGCCGGGAGGCGATCGAGCAGCGCCATCCCCGCGAGGGTGCCGACGAGCGCGGCCACGAGCAGCGGTGCGAACCGGGCCCCGCAGGTCCGGAGTTCCTCGCGCGTGAGCTCCCCGACGAGGGCGACGTTCACGGCGAACATCGGGACGATCATAAACGCGACGGCGGCCGCCGGGTCGAGCGTCGACGCGAGCACCGTCGTCCCCACGACCGCGAAGCCGAACCCCGCGACCCCGTTGACGGCGCCCGCGACCGCGACGACGACCGCGACGGTCGCCACCACTTCGGCCGAGAGCGCGAGCGCCATACGTTCGACACGAGCCGGACCGGCATAATAACACGAGTGCCCGATCGGGCCGCTCCGGAGGGGTCCGCGACCCGATGATCGAACTATTCCCCTGCCGACGCGGTCGCTAGGGTGATCGGTCCCGCGCGCAATTCGACCACGACACATGGACCGCCCTTCTCGGAGTCCGAGCGCTGCCGCCGCGGTCCTCGCCGTTCGCGACTCCCCCAGAAACGCGTCGTCGTCCTACGCGTTCACGTGTGGCTCCCACCCCTCCCAGCGCAGCAGCGTCTCGGCGCGGTCCGCGTCGGCGAGCAGCACGTTCCGCCGGTCCGGGAGCCGCTCGTCGGCGAGTTCCTGAGGAATCGCGAGCGTGCCGCTCGGGACGTCGTCGTCGCCGCCGACCGGGATGTGGCCGCCGTCGACCTTCATGACGAGCGGGGCGTCGAGTCGCTCGACGCCCTCGCCGTCCGCGTACAGCTGTTCGTTGACGCGTTCGTGGTCCGCCCGCTGGATGACGGCGCGCTCGCCGTCGCGGGGTTCCACGTACAGTTCCCCCAGGTAGTAGCCGCTTGAGAATCGCTCGAACATTCTATGCGTGTTAATCTCTGCCACAGCAGTATATAAGCGTTTCCCGTGGCTCACGCGCGCTGAGATCCGGCTCGGACGCCCGTCACCCCCCGAGCGCGTCGCCGTCGCCCGACTGGTAGTACGCCGCCAGCGGCGTCCCGCGTTCGTGTTGGGCGTCGAACAGGCCGGCGAGCCAGCCGACCGCGTCCGGGTCGTCGTTGGCCGCGTACCCAAGGAAGTTGCCCCTGTCGCCGTGGATCGCGAGGTATGCCGTCGTGCGGTCCTCGACGGTACTCAGGTACCACGCGAACGGGAGGTCGGTGACGACGCTCATTTCCACCCCGGCGTCGACGACGGAGCGCGCTCGCTCGGGGCTCTCGGCGGCCAGGTAGTCCGCGACCCGCTCCGTCAGGACGAAGGACAGTTCGAGCGACTCCTCAGCGACGGTGCGCCGGTACAGCGTCGAGACGAACGCCTCGTCGTTGACGGCGACCGACGCCCCTCGGAACCGGTCGGCCGCCTCGGCGACGCGGCGAAGCCGGGTCAGCACCGTCGCCGGCGAGGTGTCGGCTATCGTCACCAGCTCGGCGTCCGCGAAGAACCGGTGGTTGCGCGGCGCCGACGGGAGCTCGTTGAGGACGCCGTCGGACGCCTCGACCACCTCCGCGATCGCGGACGCCTCGTCGACGGTGTCGAGGAGGATCCGGCCGGCGTACGTCGCCTCGTAGCCGTCCGTCCCGCGCTCGATGAGGCCGCCCTCTTCGAGGGCCCGGACCGCGCGATTGACCGTCGACCTGGAGTGCTCGAACTCCTCGACGAGGTCCCGGATCTGTGCGGGACCGTCTGAGAGGCGGACGAGGTACCGTCGACGCGCGAAGGCGAGGTCGAGCACGATTTAAAACGTCGGACAGCTATCAGTAATACGTGTCGCTTGAGGAAGACCTCTTGCCGCGACGGGAGTGTGACCGGGTCGGTGCCGCCGTCGCGGCCGCCGGACGGGCTACGCGTCGTCGCGCCGCGCGACCTCGTGGCGGCCGAACCCGTACCGGAGCCGGTTCGCGAGCCGCCGCGAGAAGCGGCCCTCGTTGCGCGAGTCGAACCGCTCCGCGAGCGCCTGGTAGATGATCGGCACCGGGACCTCCTGTTCGAGCGCCTCCTCGACCGTCCACGTGCCCGTCGACCCGCCGGCGACGCGGTCCGCCACGTCGCCGAGGTCGGACCCCTCCTCGCGGAACGCCTCCTCGCAGAGTTCGAGGAGCCACGACCGGATCACGGCGCCGTTGTTCCACGTGCGCGCGACCGACTCCATGTCGAGGTCGTAGCGGCCGTCCGCCAGCAGCTCGAACCCCTCGCCGTACGCCTGCATCAGCGCGTACTCGACGCCGTTGTGGACCATCTTCACGTAGTGGCCCGACCCGGACTCGCCCATGCGGTCGTGGCCGTCCGGCCCGGTCGCCACCGCGTCGAAGACGGACACGAGCGCCTCGTAGGCCCACTCCGGACCGCCGACCATCAGCGAGAAGCCGGCTTCGGCGCTCGCCGGGCCCCCCGACGTGCCGCAGTCGAGGTACGCGGCGTCCGTCTCCTCGGCGCGGCGCGTGGACGCTTCGAAGTGCGAGTTCCCGCCGTCGACGACCACGTCGTCGCTATCGAGGTGGGGTTCAAGATCCGCGAGCGTGGCGTCGACCGCGTCGCCGGCGGGCACCATCAGCCAGATGCGTTTTTCACTTCCCAGTCGGTCACAGAGGTCCGCGACCGAATCGGCCGGCTCCGCGCCGTTCTCGGCCGCCGTCGCGGTCGCCTCCGCCGAGAGGTCGAACGCGACCACGTCGTGGCCGGCGTCGAGCGACCGGTCCACGACGATCTGCCCCATCCGTCCGAGTCCGATGACCCCGAGTTCCATGCGCGAGGGGTGGCGACCGCCCGCCGTAGTGGTTCCGGTTCGATCCCCCATCTCGACCCGTCGCACGCCCCGAACTGTTTTGACCGACCGCGGAGTGGCCGCGCTCATGGGACGCGTCAGCGAAACCGACCTCGACTGGACGGAGACGGACCGCGGCGAGACCACATTCCGCCGCAAACAGCTGGCCGAGGCGGCCGACGGCGAGGGGATCGGGTGTAGCCTCTACGAACTCCCCGCCGGGGCGAAGTCGTGGCCGTACCACTACCACGCCGCCAACGAGGAGGCGATCTATGTCCTCGCCGGCGAGGCTACCCTCCGTCACGGCGGCGAGACGACGCCTATCGAAGCGGGCGACTACGTCGCGTTCGCGGCCGACGAGTCCGGCGCACACCGCGTCGTCAACGAGGGCGACGAGCCCGTGCGTTACCTCGCGCTGTCGACGATGAGCGAGCCGGACGTGACGGTGTACCCCGACTCGGAGACGTTCGGCGCCTACGTCGGGTCGCCGCCCGGCGGCCGAGACGAGCGCTCGCTGGAGGGGTATTACGAAATCGACGGCGACGTCGACTACTGGGAGATGTAGGCCGACCGGAACCGACGCTGCCCGCGATCTCAGGCCTCGTCGCCCTCGTCCGCCTCGGCCTCGCGCTCGCCGAGATGCGCGCGCAGCGCGTCCACGTCCTTGTTGCCCGCGCCGGTGTTCAGCAGGACGACCGTGTCGTCGGGGCCGAACTCGCCCGACTCCGCGAGCGCGAACGCGCCCGAGACCGCCGCCGCGCAGGTGGCGCCGACCTCCAGCCCCTCCTCGCGGGCGACCTCGATCGCGGCGTCGAGGATCTCCCGGTCCGTCGTCGCCACCGCGCCGCCGTCGGACTCGCGGACCGCATCCAGGATGAGGCCGCTCGCGCCGGGGTCCGGGATCGCGATCCCGTTACACGCCGTGTCGACCTCGTCGTCCGTGATCGGCTCGTGGCGGTCCGCGCCCGACTCGTAGGCGCGGACGACCGGCGCGCAGCCCGCGGCCTGCGCGACGTACATCGGGACCAGCGCGTCGGTCCACCCCAGATCCTTGGCCTCCCGAGCGGCCTTGTGCATCCCGACGAGGCCGACGCCGCCGCCGGTCGGGTAGACGACGCCGTCGGGCGCTTCCCAGTCCAGTTGCGCCAAAAGCTCCAGCGCCATCGTCTTCTTCCCCTCGTGGCGGTACGGGGTGACGAACGTCTTCGTCGAGTACCACTCCGGATGCTCGTCCATCGCCTCGGCGTAGGCCTGCCCGGCGTCGGCGATCTGCGAGTTCCCGTCGATCGGGTCGGTGACGGTCAGGTCCGCGCCGTGGACCTCCGTCATCGCCTTCTGGGTGAACCCCGCCCGCGAGGGGAGGAACACGTGCGCGTCGAGGTCTGCCCGGGCCGCGTACGCCGCGGCCGCCTGCCCCGCGTTGCCGGCGCTGTTCAGCGCGACCTCGCTCGCGCCGTGTTCGCGCGCCGCCGTCATCGCGGCCGCCTGCCCGCGGTCCTTGAACGTCCCCGTGGGATTCGCGCCCTCGTCTTTCAGGAGGACGCGGCCGACGCCCATCGCGTCCGCCAGCGACGGGCACTCGACGAGCGGCGTGGCGCCCTCGCCGAGCGACACGGCCGTCTCGGCCGGGAACGGGAGCAGTTCGGCGTACCGCCACATCGACCCGTCCGGGCGCGCGTCGAGCGTCTCCGGCGTCAGGTCGACCCGGTCGTAGTCGTAGTCGGGGTCGAGGATGCCGCCGCAGTCGGGACACCGGTGCGTCGCCGTCTCGGCGTCGAACGTCTCCTCGCAGTCGACGCAGGTCAGGCCGATGAACGCGTCTGTCGTCTCCATGGGGCCTCGCTCGCGTGCCGGGGACTTCGGTGCCGTGGTCGCGACGCGCGCCGAGTGGTTCGGCGCCGCGGTCGCAGCGGGTACTTAGGTTCGAAACGTATGAAGGGGTACGCCGAGGGGGTCCGCCGTCGTACCCTCACGCGAGATGCCCGCATCAGCGACCGCGTCCGATCCGCCGGGAGAACCGAGGTGGGACCGATGAGCCGAACCGACCTGCGGTTGGACCTCCCGACCGGGTCGTGGCTCGGGGACGTCTCCCGGCGCGTCCCCGCGGCGACGCTCCGGGTCGCGGAGACGATCGCGATCGACGGCGACGGCCGGCAGTCGACCGGCGCAGATCCGGAGACGGCCGCGACCGTCCGCGTCGGCGGCACCGAGCGGGACCGCGTCGAGGCGGCGCTCCGCGACCACGAGCGCGTCTCGCGCGCCACCGCGGTCGAGCCCCGCGGCGACGTCCGCACGCTCCGGGTGGTCGGCCGCGCCCCCGCGTACCTCCCCGCGGCGCGCGCGGTCGGTCTCCCGATCGAGTCGACGGTCGAGGTCGTCGACGGCCGCGCGGCGGTGACCGTCGTCGGCGACCGGGGCCGGATCGAGGCGTTCGGCCGCCGCCTCGCGGGCGACGGGATCACGGTCGAGGTCGCCGCGACCGGGGACGCCGACGCGGACCGGACGCTCACCGAGGCGCAGCGAGAACTCGTCTTCGAGGCAGTCCGGGCGGGCTACTACGACACCCCGCGCCGGTGTACGCTCACGGCGCTGGCCGAGGCGAACGACATCGCGAAGTCGACCTGTAGCGAGACGCTTCACCGCGCCGAGGGGCGGGTGATGCGCCGGTTCGTGGACGGCGCGGGGCCGTTCGCCTCGGCGGCGGACGCCGGAGCCGCCGCCACCGACGAGACCGGGCCCCCCGAGACGGCGACGTTCGACGGACACGAGCGCGACGGCGAGGAGCCGGTGCGGTCCGCGGCGACCGAACCCTGACGCAGTCGATCGCCTCTCGTGGCAGCGCGGCTACTCGCCGTCGAGCGCCTGCCACGAGAGCCGCGGGTTCCGCGCGGCGCCGACCTGATCGATCCGGCCCGCGGCGGTCCGGTTCGGGGCCGCGTCGAGCGCCTCGTCGGTGTCGGCGTACGCGAGGTTGAACGCCTCCGCGAGGTCGTCGAGCGACGACTGCCCCTCGATCTCGGTCGGCTCGGTCAACATCGCCTCCGGCACCATCTCCGGCCACTTCGTCGTCGGCGGGTGGACGCCGAAGTCGAGCATGCGCTTGGCGACGTCGGCGGCGTCGCGGTCGCCCGCGGTCGCCGCGAACTCGTGGTGGAACGGGCCGTGCGGCACGTCCATATCGATCCGCTCGGCGAGGTAGTTCGCGTTGAGGACGGCCTTCGCGGCCGCGTCCGACAGCCCCTCGTCGCCGAGGCGGGCGATGTACGCGTACGCCTTGATCGCCACGAGCCAGTTGCCGGCGAACCCGTGGACCTTCCCGATCGTGTGGTCCGGCTCGAAGCGCTCGTACCCCGACCCCTCCCGCGTCTCGCGCACTCGCGGCGTCGGGAGGAACGGCGCCAGTTCGTCGACGACGCCGACCGGGCCGGCCCCCGGGCCGCCCCCGCCGTGGGGGGTCGCGAACGTCTTGTGGACGTTGTAGTGCATCACGTCGAACCCCATGTCGCCGGGGCGCCCCCGGCCGAGCAGCGCGTTGAGGTTCGCGCCGTCGTAGTAGAGCAGCCCGCCGGCGTCGTGGACGATGTCGGCGATCTCGGTGATGTCGCGCTCGAAGAGTCCCACCGTGTTCGGGTTCGTCAACATCAGGGCGGCGGTATCCTCGCCGACGGCCGCCTCCAAGGCTTCGAGGTCGACGCGGCCGTCCTCGCCGGAGGGCAGTTCGACCACGTCGTAGCCGGCGGTCGCCGCGGTCGCGAAGTTCGTCCCGTGGGCCGACGCCGGGATCACGACCTCCGAGCGGTCGTTCCCGTGGTGTTCGTGGTACGCCTTCGCGACGAGGATCCCGGTCAGCTCGCCCGCCGCGCCCGCCGGGGGCTGGAGCGTGACGGCGTCCATCCCGCCGATGTCCGCGAGGACCTCCTGGAGCCGGTACTGGAGTTCGAGGTTCCCCTGCGCCGAGCGCGCGGAGCGGTCCGGGTGGATCGCCGCGTTCGGATCCGCCGCCACGTCCTCGGTGAACTTGGGGTTGTACTTCATCGTACAGCTCCCCAGCGGGTACGGGCCCGCGTCGATCGCCCAGTTCATCTGCGAGAGCCGGGTGTAGTGGCGCGCCGTCTCCGGCTCCGAGGGGTTCGGGAGGGTCAACTCCTCCCGAGTGAGGTCGTCGGGGAGCGGGGAGTCCTCGCGCACGTCGACGGTCTCTTGGCCCTTCTCCGAGAGCAGCGGCTCCCGGACGTCTTCCCCCTCCCGCTCGTAGTTCGCTTGGTCGTGGATCATCAGAGCACCTCCTCGAAGGCCGCGACGAGCCCGTCCGTCCGCCCGGCGTTCAGGTCGGTGACGCACACCTGAAGCAGGTGGTCGCCGATCGCGTGGACCGCGAACCCTTCGGTCTCCAGGTCCTCGGCGACCGCCGCCGCGGGCTGGTCGACGCGGACCGCGAACTCGCGGAAGTGGTGGCGGTCGTGGACCGGCGCGGCGGCGCCGGAGCAGTCGTCGATGCGGTCGGCGAGCGCGGCCGCCTCCCGGACGCAGTCGTTCGCGAGGTCGACGAGGCCGTCTGGTCCGAGCGTCGCCGCGTGGATCGCCGCGCGGAGCGCCACCCACGCCTGATTCGTGCAGATGTTCGAGGTCGCCCGCTCCTTGCGGATGTGCTGTTCGCGGGTCTGGAGCGTCAGCGTGTACGCGCGGGCGCCGTTCGCGTCCTCGCTCGCGCCGACGAGTCGGCCGGGCACCTGCCGCAGGAACTCGTCGCTACAGGCGAAGATGCCGAGCCCCATGCCGTAGCTGGTCGGCAGGCCGAGCGAGCCGGCCTCACCGACGACGACGTCGGCGCCGACCGCCGCGGGCGATTTGAGTACCGACAGCGCGACCACGTCGGAGCCGAGGACGAACAGCGCGTCCGTCTCGTCGGCGAGGTCGCCGATCGCCGCGAGCCGCTCCTCCAAGCAGCCGCGAACCGTCGGGCTCTCGGCGTACACCATCACGACGTCGTCGCCCGCGCGGTCGGCGAGTACGTCGACATCGGCGGTCCCGTCGGCCATCGGGTAGTCCTCAACGGTCAGGTCGGCGCCGTCGCAGTAGTTCGCCAGCACCGCCCGCTTGCCCTCGCGGAGCTGTTCCGGGACGAGGACGGTGTCGCCCGAGGTCGACCGAACGCGGTCGGCGAGCGTCGCGGCCTCGCCCAGCGCGGTCGCGGCGTCGTACATCGAGCAGTTCGCCACGTCGAGGCCGGTGAGTTCGACGAGCATCGACTGGTACTCGAAGAGCGCCTGCAGGAACCCCTGTGACACCTCCGGCTGGTACTGGGTGTAGCTCGTGAGGAACTCCGCGCGGTCGGCGAGGTGGTCGACGACGCTCGGCACGTAGTGGCCGTAGTGGCCCCGGCCGAGGAACTCGGTGAGGTCGTCGTTGCGCGCGAAGATCCGCGCGCACTCGTCGCGGATCTCGCGTTCCGTCCGCGCGTCGATGCCGAAGTCGCCGTCGAAGGCGACCGGGTCGGGGATGTCGAACAGCGCCTCCTCGTCGTCGGCGCCGATCGCCGCCAGCATCGCCGCGGTCTCCTCGTCGGTGTGGGGCGCGTACGGCGTGCCGTCCGCCCGGCTCATCGGTTCGTCTCGCCTCGTCCGCGGTCGTTCGACCGGTCGTCTGTGCTCCGTTCGGCCGCGGCTCGTCGGTCTGCGAGTGAAGCGGTGTCTCGTCGGTTCGCGGGTGAAGCGGAGTCGGAAAGTGGCGTGATCATGGTCGTGTGTCGGGTGGGTGTGTCGTCCGGGAGTCCGCGGTCCGTCTCCGGCGTCGGTCCGGCGGTCACGCGATCTGGGCGTCGTACGCGTCGGCGTCGAGCAGCCCCTCGGCGTCGCCCCCCTCGGCGGGGGCGACTTCGAGCATCCAGCCGTCGCCGTACGGGTCCTCGTTGACGAGCTCCGGGCGGTCGAACAGCGCCTCGTTGACCGCGACGACCTCGCCCGAGACGGGGGCGTACAGGTCCGAAACGGCCTTGATCGACTCGACGACGCCGAACGACTCCCCGGCGGCGATCTCGTCGCCGACCGCCGGGAGTTCGACGAACACCACGTCGCCGAGTTCGTCCTGCGCGAAGTCGGAGACGCCGATCCGGACGGCGTCGCCGCCGGTCGTCGTCCACTCGTGCGATTCCAAGTACCGTCTGTCGTCGGGAACGTCGAAGCTCATTGGTCAGGGTCGCCGCGGTCCGCTCGGCGTCCGGCCGCGACACATGTGATTCACCCTTCTGACGACGAGGAAATAAAAGGTGTGTTCGCGGCGGTCGCGACGGCGAACGACTCCCGGACGGCCGTTCGATGCGCCCCGTCAGGTCCACCGGTCGAGCCCGGTCTGGACCTGCGACTCCGCGATGCGCTCGAACCCGCGTTCGACCTCGTCGGCGTCGACGCCCCACTCGTCGACGACGTACTCGCGGGCGGCCTCGACGTCGGGGTTCACCTCTGTGTCGACGGAAACGTCCTCGGCCGGCGGGTCCATGAACAGCTCCCGGATCGCCTCGGCGTTCGGGATGTCGGCGTCGCGCGCCTCCAGCACGCCCCACAGGTCGCCGTGTTCCCGCACCGCCTTTACCGCCGTCTTCGGCCCGACCCCGCGGACGCCCTCGTTGAAGTCGGTGCCGCAGAGCATCGCCACGTCGACGAGCCCCTGACGGTCGAGGCCGAGGTCCCCCAAGGTCGCCGCGAGGTCCATCAGCTCCGGGTCGCCCTTGCTCGTCAGCTGGCGGAGCGTCGTCGGCGCGCCGAACAGCAGCGTGTCGTAGTCCTCGCTGCCGGCGTGGTCGACGGTCCCGGTCGCGGCCATGTGCGCGCACTGCGCTTCCCCCTCCGCGGGCGCCTCGACGATCGGCACGTCGAGCAGTTCGAGGAGTTCCCGGGTCGTCTCCTGTATCGTGTCAGTGAGTCGCTGGGTGCGGGCCTCCAACCGCGCGGCCTCGACCGCGTCGCCGCGCTCCTCGGCCGCCGCCCGTCGCTCCTCAGCCTGCTCGCGTTTCTCGCGTCGCTCCGCGACCTCGTCGGCCTTCAGGTCGGTGACGGCGCCGTCGAACACCATCACGGGGATCAGGTCGTGTTCGAAGAACTTCGGGAGTCCCTGAACCACGCCGATCAGGTTCGCGACCTCGACGCCGTCGGCGGTGGTGTACTTCTCGTCGCTCGTCCACTTCACCGTCGTCGTGAGGTACCGGTACAGCCAGTTGTGCGCGTCGACGGCGACGACGCTCCCCTCGATCTCTTCGAAGGCGACGTCGCGGATCGACGCGAGGTCGCGGAGGTCGGCGTTTCCCATTACCCGTTACTGGGGCGCGTCGCTGTTAAACGCTGGCGGGTCGGGGTGGGCGACGGGCAGCGATTCTCTGTCGACGGCCGGTCTGCCATCCGTCGCGACCCGCCTGCCGACTTCTGGGCAGTTTATGTGCGTCACGCGCCTACGGTGGAGCGTCTGAATGGTCTCCCCGTTCGAGGTGTTGGACGTCGGCGAGGACGCCGACGACGAGGAAGTCGAGCGGGCTTACCGCGAGCAAGTGAAGCGCGCGCACCCCGATCAGGGCGGTTCGATCGACGAGTTCCAGCTCGTCCGCCGCGCCTATCGGGAGCTGTCCGAACGCGACGAGAACGACGACGGAAGCGACGACCGAGTCGACCCCGCGGACGTCGACCTCACCGAGGGCGACGACGCGCGCGAACCGAAGTCGACCCGCGTCGAGTTCCTCGACTACGAGGCCGTCGTCGACTACGGCTGGTCGCTCGACGATGACGAGCTGTTCCGGAAGGCCGGCCACGCCGACCTCGCCCCCGACGCCCACGGCCGCCTGCTCGTCCACCCCGACGAGAGCCTCTTGGAGGCGGCCGAGCGCAGCGGCTTCGCGTGGCCCTTCTCCTGTCGCGGCGGCGCCTGCGCGAACTGTGCGGTGTACCTCGCTGAGGGCGAACTCTCACAGCCGACCGACCACATCATGCCGGACGACCTCGCCGAGCGGGGGTTCCGACTCTCCTGTAACGGCTACCCGCTGACCGACGAGCTGTCTATCGTGTTCAACGTGAAACAGCGGCCCGAACTCGACGACCTCATCCTCCCGCCCGGACCGTTCACGCGTCGCTGACCGGATCGCGGCTGAAAAAGCGGACCCGGAAGCGCCTCAGAACGACTCGGCGACGGCGGCGACGACGGCGTCTTCGACGGCGTCGCGCTCGCCCGAGAGGAACTCGATCTTCCCCTCGCGGACGCCCGCGGTGGCGATGTCCGCCGTCGGGGCGAGTTCGGCCGCGCGCTCGGCGACGTCGCGGACGGAGACGTCCGCGGTCGCGCGCACGTACAGCTCGTCGGTGCCGACGCCGACCGTCGCGAACGGCTCGCCGTCCGCGCGGCGTCGGTGGAGGTCGTCGAGGAGGAGCGGCGTCGGCGGGAAGTCGTACCGGTGGGTGTAGCCGTCGGTGTCGAGCAGCGCGAACTCGACGCCGTCGGCCGCCTCGGTCACGACGTTCGCGTCGGCGGTCTCGACCTCGGTCTCCAGCTTCTCGCGGAACTGCTCGGAGACGTGCGCGGCGAGGTTACCGCCGTCCGAGAACAGCAGGTCGGCGATGAGCTCTCGCTTGTCCTGATACGACTGGTAGTACGCCTCCAGCGCGACCGCCTCGCGGAGTTCGGCGACGCGCTCGGCGTCGTAGCCCGCGTCGCGCGCGAGGTCGACGTACCGCTCGGGGGCGTCCGCCCAGTAACTCACGGCCGGCAGGTGCCGGAGGTCGTCGCGGACCTCGTCGTTGATCGCCGACGCCAGCGAGGCGACGAGCGAGCCCGTCGAGAGCGTCTTGTCGCCGCCGACGTCGGCCAGCTCCGGCGAGACGAGCGTGTCGACCGCGTCCCGGGTCTCGGGATCGGCGACCGCGGCGTCGACGACGACCGCGTCGACCCCGTACACCGACAGCAGGTCGATGCCGTCGGCGGACTCGGTTGTCGAGCCGGCGCCGACGAGCAGGAAGAGGGGGAGCTTCTCGTCGTGTCGGTCGCGGTCCTGAAGCATCCGCGTCGCGTCGTTGGTCGCCGCGTCCATCCCGTACACCGGCTCGTCGAGCGGGCGGCGGGTGAAGTAGTGGTACTCGGCGTCGCTCTTCGCGTGTTCGTCGCGGATCAGCGGGAGGACGGCGCGCTCGACCGCGGCGCCCGCGACGTAGCCGTCGGCGGTCGCCGGGTGACGGACGACGATCGGTCGCGATTCGAGGACCGCGCGGCGGACCGCCTCGGCCGCGTCGAGCAGCCCGTCCGCGAGTTCGGCGACCGTCTCGTCGCCGGCGAGCGGCTGGAGCCCCTGGGGGCGCGCCTCGTCGGTGAGCGCGTCGGCGATGCGGCGGCGGACCGCCTCGGCGTCCTCGCCGTCGAGGAGCACGAGCGCGTCGGACTCGACCTGAACGTCGCCGCGGTGGCTCTCCACCTCGCCGTCGACCCGCACCGCGTCGCCGACCTCGATGTCCGGGTGCGCACGCACGCCGGGCTCGACGAACGCGGCCACGTCGACGGCGCCCGTCTCGTCGCTGACCTCGAACACCGTCGGGCCGCCGGTCTGGCGGACGCCGACGACCTCGCCTTCGATCCGGACTGCGTCGCCGACCGCGTCTTCGAGCGTCGTGATCGACACGCGCTCGGGTTCCGCGTCGGCGTCGTCTCTCTCGGCCTCCGCAGGCTCTTCCGAGCCCTCGGACGCTGCGGCCTCCTCCTCGTCGTCGGTCACAGCGGCCTCGGTCTCGGTAGTCTCCGATTCCGCGCCAGAGTCCGCTTCCTCATCGGCAGACTCCGCGTCGCTTCCGACGGTCTCGGTGGCCTCGACGGTCTCGTCGACCGACTCGTCGGACTCCTCGTTGGCAGCGACACCGTCGTCGCCCCTTTCCTCGGGCTCGGCGGTCTCTTCGTCGGCCGCCTCTTCCTCGTCGGTGGTCTCCGCCTCAGCCGTCTGTTCCTCTTCGGCCGTTTCGTCCTCGTCCCCCGGCTCCTCGTCGGGGAGGTGTTCGCCGCTGGACTCCTGGACGAGGACGCCGCGGAACTCGCGGTCGGCCTGCCGGATCGACCAACCGAGGTCGACGTTTCCGTTGTCGCGGACGCCCTTCACTTGGACGAACACGTCGTCGCCCGGCTCCCAGTCGAGGCTGTCGAGGCGGCGGTCGAGTTCGGAGCGGTGAAGCAGTCCGGTGACGCCCGGCGCGAGGTCGACGAACACGCCGAACTCGGCGTACCCGTCGACGACGCCCCGGTAGAAGCGGCTCGGAACCAGGTCGTCGGGAGCGTCGCCGCGGAAGTCGAACACGACGTCCTCTTGGTGCGAGTCGCAGACGCGACTGCCCCCGACGTCCGTGCCACAGATGATACAGGATCCCATTTGAGTACACCGAGAGTCTCGGGCCTAAAACGGTTGTCGAAAGCCCGCTGGTCCCTCGACGGGGAGGAGCTGAGGGGCAGCGGTCACGTCACGCGCCGAGCAGCGTCCGCGCCGCGGCCACGACGCGGTAGCCGACGCCGTAGCCGAGCGCGGCGGGCGGGAGCGCGGCCACGACCGTTCGGACCGGGCCCAGCCCGTGGACCGCGCGGAGCCCGACGAACAGAAGCACCGCGGCGTACGCGCCGCAGACGACTCTGAGTTCGGGTATCGCCGGTCCGGCCAGCGCCATCGGCGAACTCGCGTACGCGACGACTTGGACCGTCTCGCTCACGCCGCCGCGGTCGCGCAGCCCCACGCCGCCGTCGAACTCGACGCTCGCGACCACGACCGAGACGGTCGCGACCGCGGCCGTCAGGTGGAGGCCGACCGGCGCCGCCAGCGCGACCACGACGAGGAACACTACGACCTCGGACAGCGCCCGCGAGGAGGGGACGACGACGGGCATCGCCGCGGGGTCCGACGCGATCCAGCCGAGCGTGAACGCCGCGGCCACCGCGACCGCGAACGTCAGCGCGGGCGCCTGATCGCCGGGCGTGATCCCGTTCGCGAACGCCCGCCGCGGCCGGACGAGGACCTCCGCCCACGTGCGCGCGATGCCGCGCGGACCGCGGGGCCGACCGCCCGCCGACTCGCTCATCCGAGATGTCACAGTCGGGGTTCGTCCGCGCGAAATAACCCGTTTCCGGTTCGCTCCGGTGCGGTGGTGGTCCGAACGCCGCGCGCCCCTCGCCTCCAAACTTATCAGCGCTGATACGCGGGGCGCAAACGCTTATATCGCCCCCGTCTGAGTATCGCTCGAATGGTCGCGTTCCGAGACGACGAGCGCGGATTCACCCCGCTGGCGGGGACGGGACTGCTCGTCGGGGTCGTCGTGCTGCTGCTCGCCATGGTGGGCGCGGCGGTGTTCGGGCTCATCGACAACGTCGCCCCGCCGGACGCCGAGTTCGAGGGCCAACAGGAGAACGGCTCGCTCGTCGTCGTCGCGCTCGGGCCCGAGCCGGTCCCGGCCGAAGAGCTGTACGTCCGCGGGGAGGACCCCGACGGGAACGTCCAGTTCGGCGCGTGGCCCGGAGACGGGATCGCGAGACCCGGAGACAAGGTCCCCGTCCCGAACGCGACCGGCAACGAGGACTTCGATGTCGTCTGGGAGCCGCTGGCGTTCGACACCCGCGAGACGCTCGGCAGCTACAGCGGCGAGGACTCCGCCATCGACGAGTGGAGCGAGGAGAACGGCGGCAGCACGCCGGGCGGCGGCGTCGGCGTCTGACGGCGGGACGGACGGGCAATCGGGGAGATATCCGGCCGAGAGTCTAATTGACCGCGACCCCCTTAGTCGACCGCGACGCTCACTCGACAGCGACCCGCTCGCCGCGCTCGTCGGATCGCTCGATCGCCGCGAGGACGCGCTGGACCTCGTACCCGTCCTCGAACGACGGCTCGAACGATCCGCCCTCGGCGACCGCCGAGAGGAACTCGTAACTCTCGTGAACGAACGTGTGCTCCCACCCGATCACGTGTCCGGGGGGCCACCAGCGGTCGACGTACGGGTCCGTCTCCTCGGTGACCAGCACCGTCTCGTAGCCGCGGTTCCCCTCGCGCAGCACCTCCAGTTCGTTGAGCCGCTCCAAGGAGAACGTCAGGCTCCCCGCCGTCCCGTGAACCGCGATCGTGTGGTCGTTCTTGTGCCCCTCGGCGACGCGGCTCGCCTCGAAGCTCCCCGTCGCGCCCGACTCGTAGGCGACCTGCGCGCTGTACGCGTCGTCGACCGTCACGTCGCGGTACTCCTCGATTACCCCTTCGTCGTCGTAGACGGGCCGTTCGTCGACGAACGTCGTCAGCCGTCCGGAGAGGCGGTCGATCCCGCCGACCGCGTCGCCGACGAGGAAGTTCGCGAGGTCGATCGTGTGCGCCCCGAGGTCGCCGAGCGCGCCCGACCCGGCCATGTCGGCGTCCATCCGCCACGCCCACGGCGCCTCGGGGTCGACGAGCCAGTCCTGGAGGTAGCGCCCGCGGACCTGTCGGATCTCGCCCAGTTCGCCGTCCTCGATCAGCCCCTTCGCGTACCGGATCGCGGGGACGAACCGGTAGTTGAACGCGGCGCCCGCGGGCACGTCGGCCGCGGCCGCCGCGTCGCGCATCGCCGCCGCCTCCGCCATCGTCGGCGCGAGCGGCTTCTCGCAGAGAACGGGAATCCCCGCTTCGAGGGCCGCGATCGACGGCTCCGCGTGGACGTGGTTCGGCCCGAGGTTGTAGAAGACGTCCACCTCGTCGAGCGCGGCCTCCCAGTCGGTCACGGTGTGCGAGAAGCCGAACCGCTCGGCCGCGTCCGCGAGCGCCGCCTCGTCGCGCCCGACGAGCGTGTGTCGCTCGACCTCGGGCGCGTCCGGGAAGAACATCGGGAGCCGCGCCATCGCGTTCGCGTGCGCCTTGCCCATGAATCGATACCCCAGCACGCCGATCTTCAGTGGTTCGTCGGTCATTGTCGTGGATCTCTCGGTCGTCAGCGTCTCATTCCGCCCAGTACGCGTCGCCCGGTTCCGTCTCGAAGACGGCCCGCTCCAGCACGTCGACGGCCTTCTCCAGCCCCTCGCGCGACGACGTGAGCGAGTCCTCGTGTTCGATCGACAGCGCGCCCTCGTAGCCGACCATCCGCAGCGTCGAGACGACATCCTTCCAGTGTCCCTCGTCGTGGCCGTAACCGATCGAGCGGAACAGCCACGAGCGGTCGGCCTCCTCGGCGTACCCCGTCGTGTCGAGGACGCCCTTCAGGCGGGCGTTCGCGTCGTACACCTTGGTGTCCTTCGCGTGGACGTGGTGGATCGCGTCGCGCTCGCCGAGGAATCGGATCGCCTCCGTCACGTCTATCCCCTGCCAGTAGAGGTGCGAGGGGTCGAAGTTGGCCCCGATCCGGTCGTTCGTCGCCTCGCGGAGGGCGAGCATGCCGGTCGGCTCGTACACCAGCATGTTCGGGTGCATCTCGATGGCCACGTCGACGCCGTGATGCTCGGCGTGCTTCGCCAGGTCCCGCCAGTACGGGATCGCGACCTCGTCCCACTGGTAGTCGAGCGCGTCGGCGTGTTCGGTCGGCCACGGCGCCGTGACCCAGTTCGGCGTCGAGTCGCCGGGCGCCCCCGCGGGGAGCCCGGAGAAGCACGTGACCGTGTCGACGCCGAGCAGGTCGGCCAGTTCGATCGCCTCGCACAGTTCGCGGTCGGCCGCTGCGGCCCGCTCCTCGTCCGGGTGGAGCGGGTTGTTGTGCGTCGCCAGCGCGGAGATCCGGAGGCCGCGGTCGTCGAGCAGCCCGAGCAGTTCGTCGCGCGCGTCCTCGTCGCCGAGGAGGCGCTCGCGGTCGACGTGGTCCTCGCCGGGCCAGCCGCCAACGCCGAGTTCGACGGCGTCGACGCCGATCCCGTCGAGGTACGCGGCCGCGTCGTCGATCGGTTCGCCGCCCAAGGGGACGGTCAGCACGCCGATGTCCATATCCGGGGCTACACCGACGCCCGGAATAAGTGTTCAGGAAGGATCGGCGGGGCGGCGCCCGTCCGCCGTCAACGCCCCCCCGGACGCCGCCTCGGGTTCCCGCCGCGGACCCTCCTCCGGTCACCGCCTCGCATTCCCGCCGCGAACCGAGCCGTTCCCGGCCGCGAACCGCATGAGGTTTTAACGGGTGGAACGCATACGACGGGGTATGGGAATCCTCTCTCGCGCCTCCTACGTCATCCGCTCGAAGGTGAACACCCTCCTCAACCGGGCGGAAGACCCGACCGAATCGCTCGACTACTCGTACGAACAGATGCGCGACGAGCTTCAGGACGTCAAACAGGGGATCGCCGACCTGACGACCCAGAAGAAGCGCCTGGAGATTCAAAAGCGCAAGCTCGAAGAGAACGTCGAGAAGCACAACCGGCAAGCCCGCGAGGCGGTCCAACAGGACCGCGACGACCTCGCGCGCAAGGCGCTCGAAAAGAAGAAGTCGAAGATGACCCAGATCGAGGAGCTGGAGGGCCAGATCGCGGAGCTCAACAACACCCAAGAGCAGCTCGTCGAGAAGAAGAACAAGCTCCAGAACCGCATCGAGGAGTTCCGCACCAAGAAGGAGACGATGAAGGCCCGCTACGAGGCGGCCGAGGCGTCCTCCCGCGTCTCCGAGGCGATGACGGGCGTCGGCGACGAGATGGAGGACGTGAGCCGCTCCATCGAGCGCGCCGAGGAGCGCACCGAGGAAATGGAGGCGCGGTCCGAGGCGATGGACGAGCTGGAGGACTCCGGCGCGTTCGAGGACGCGCTCTCCGACAAGGACAGTATCGACCGCGAGCTGGAGAGCCTCTCGACGAACAGCGAGGTCGACGCCGAGCTGGAGACGCTGAAGGGAGAGATGGGCAAGGGCGGCTCGTCGAACGGCGACGCGAGCGTCAGCGACGAGGATGTCGACGACGAACTGGCCGACATCGAGGCGGAGATCGACTCGGACGACCTCGAAGCCGACCTCGACAGCGACGGTAGCTCCGGCGACGCAAACCTCGACGAGGAGCTCGACGTCGAGCTGGAGGAGTCGGAGTCCGAGGCCGACGAACCGCAGAACTGAGGCCACCTCCGACCCGCGTTCGGCTCCCGCAGTCCCCGCGGTCCCCGCTTCCAGTCTCCGCTTCTAACCCACTTACTCCGACGACGGCCGCGCGCCGGTCCCCGCGCGGTCCTGCTCGGCCAGCCGGATCTCGCCGTCCGCGAGGTCGACGCCCTCGTACGGGTCCTCGGCGAGCAGCAGCGAGCCGTCGAGGTCCGCGTAGTCCAACAGGGGCGCGAGCTGCGCCGCCGCCGCGATGGAGGCGTTCGACTCGATCATACAGCCGCACATGACTTCGAGGCCGTGCGCCCGCGCGGCAGCTATCAGCCGTCGCGCCTCGGAGAGGCTCCCGGTCTTCATCAGCTTCAGGTTCGCGATGTCGCAGCGGTCGGCGATCGCGGGCACGTCCGCGGCCGTCACGCAGGACTCGTCGGCGGCGACCGGGAGCTCCGACCGCTCGTAGACGTACCGGAGCCCCTCGGGGTCGTCGGCCGAGACGGGCTGTTCGACGAACTCCACGTCGCGCTCGGCGAGCCACGCGCTCTTCGCGACCGCCTCTTTCGGCGTCCACGCCTCGTTCGCGTCGACGCGCAGCCGGGCGTCGGGCGCGGCGTCGCGGACCGCGTCGATCAGCTCCCGGTCGCGGTCGGTGCCGAGCTTGATCTTCAACACGTCGTAGCCGGCCGCGACGGCGTCGGCCGCCTTCTCGCGAACGCGGTCGGTGTCGTCCAAGCCGACCGTGAACGACGTCTTCGGCGCGTCGCTCGGGTCGAGCCCCCACAGCCGGTGGAGCGGGACGCCGAGCCGCTTCGCCGCGAGGTCGTGGACCGCGATCGAGACGGCGCAGCGGGCCGCGGGATTGCCGTTCACGACCGCGCGCAGTTCGGCCTCGATCTCGCCGATTGCGTGGGGGTCGCCGACGCGCTCCACCGCGTCGAGCAGGTCCGGCATGACCGCCGCGACGGTGTCGGCCGTCTCGCCGTAGTGGGCCGACGGCGCCGCGCCGCCGATCCCCGTCATCCCCGCGTCGTCGGTCACGCGGACGATCACGTTCTCCGCGTCGGTTTGGGTCCCGCGCGAGATGGTGAAGGGGTTCTCCAGCGGCAGCGAGACCCGCTCGAACTCGGTTTCGAGGCTCATTCGCCGCCGAGCCCCGCGTCGACGATCCCGTCCACGATGCGGTCCGCGCCGTCCCGGACCGGGTCTGCGGCCGGAACCCCGGTCTCGTCGCCGAATTCGGTGACCGCCTCGGCCGCGGCCCCCTCGTCGGCCACGTCCTTCGTGTTGAGCGCGCCCGCGACGACCTCGGTCTCGTGGACCGGCGTCGCCAGGTCCTCGTAGAGGTCGACGTAGTCGCCCAGCGGCGGGAGGTCGAACTCTTCGTAGCCGTGAACGACCTCGCGGTCCGCGGCGTGACAGAGGACGAGACCGTCCGCCATCGACCCGTGGAGGATGCCGCAGGTGACCGCGGAGTAGGCGGGGTGGACGATGCTCCCCTGTCCCTCGACGACGAGCAGGTCGTGGTCGTCGCCGGCCGCGACGAGCATCTCCTCGACCGCGCCCGCCGTGAAGTCGGAGACGATCCGGTCGATCGGGTTCCCCCACCCCGCGATCATGATCCCGGTCTGTCCCGTCGGGACGAACGCGGCGTCGATCCCCCGGTCGCGGGCGGCCGCGACGATCTCCAGCGACGCGGTCATCTTCCCGACCGAGCAGTCGGTGCCCACCGTGAGTACCACGTCGGCGTCGACCTCGGCCGAGGCGCCCGACGCGACCGTGAGGTCGTCGCCCGGCCTCCGGACGTCGACGAGGTCGACGCCGTGTTCCTCGGCCAGCCCGGCAAGCTCCTCGTCCTCGTTCAGGAAGTAGTGGAGGCCGCTCACCACGTCGCAGCCCGCCTCGATCGCGGCCTCGACGTCGGAGCGCCACGACTCGTCGAAGCCGCCGCCGATGGGCGCGATCCCGATGTAGAGTGCGTCGAGGTCGCCGTCGGCGGCCGCGTGCGCGTCGGCGAACGACTCGACGATCGGCGCGTCGGCGACGTCCGTGACGTGGTCCGCAACGCGGTCGCCGGCGCGGTCGCGGTCGAGGACGGCCCGGACGCCTTGGTCGCCGTAGCGAATCACGCCGAGCGCGGTCTTCGCGCGGTCGGGGAACTTCTCGTGGGCGAGGACGGCGATCCGCTCGTGGTCCATGGTGGGTCGCTCGCCCCGGTCGCTCTTAAAAGGGTCGAGGGGCGACCGAGCGTCCGCCGAGCCACCGGCCCCCGGCGGGCGAAACGCGCCCCACCGTCCGAAGAGTCAAACCGGTGTCGGCCGATCGTTCGAACCGAGATGAACGACGTCTCGGTCACGCTGGAGCCGGCGGCCGGCGACGCGCTCGGGTACGTCGAGTCGCTGTTGGCGGAGAACGAACTGCCGTCGCGGGACGTCCGGTCGACGCCGGACGCGTTCTACGTCGCTCGCGACGGGGCGGAGCGGGTCGGCGTCGGCGGCGTCGAGGTCCACGGGAGCGACGGCCTCCTCCGGTCGGTCGTCGTCGAGCGCTCGGAGCGCGGCCGCGGCTACGGGACGGCGCTCTGCGACGCGCTCGAAGCGGAGGCGGCCGCCGCCGGCGTCGACACGCTGTACCTGCTCACGACGACCGCGGCCGAGTTCTTCGCGGCCCGCGGATACGCGGAGACGCCGCGGAGCGACGTCCCGAGCGGAATCCGAGGAACGACGGAGTTCGGCGAGCTGTGCCCGGCGTCCGCCGCCTGCCTCCGGCGAGAGCTGTAGCGTCGACCCGCCGAGGTCGCGCTCCCCGTCGTCGGCGCGCGCCGCGGAGCACCGACGCCGACAGGATCCGCGAAAAAGCTCTCCGGCGAGCGATCGCCTTCAGGCGCTGCCGTCGACGAACTGCTCGGCGCCCTCGTAGAACCAGTGGCCCGCCTCCCGCATCGCGCGGCCGAGCTCCTGATGGAACTCGACGAAGTCAGCGAACTCCTCCTGCTCGACGTTCTCGAATATCTCCTCGACGGAGACGACCGTCTCGAAGTCGATCCGGATCGGATGGTCGCCGTACTGCTCGACGTACTCCGCCGCCGTGAGCGGGAAGTCCTCCTCCTCGTCGATCTTCTTCGCGAGCACGGCGTGGCCGTACTGCCGCATGCCCTCGCTCCCCTGCTCGCCGTCGGGGTCGTGTGGCCAGTCCATACCCAGAAGTTCGCCGGATCGGGCATAGTGGTTTCGGATGCGGCGGTGGCGGCCGGCCGCGCTCAGCGACGCAGTCCGCCGTCCGACTTGATCCGCATGATGTGTCGGACGTTGAGGTAGATCTCCTCCGGCGACGTCTCCTCCTCGTCGTCGTACAGGTCCGAGACCCGGTAGAGGATCGCCGAGAGCTGCTTGCTCTCGGAGCTGTCGCCCCGCACGTCCGCGGCCACGTCGCGAAGGAACCCCCGG
>NZ_AOJK01000079.1 GCF_000336875.1 Halorubrum californiense DSM 19288
CAAACCCGCACGGACACGTCAGCGTCTCCTGATGCCGCGTGGTTCGCTCCGTCGACCCGCACTGCGGGCACTCCTGACTCGTCCACGCTTCCGACCGAGCCTCAACCGAGATACCGTACTCTTCGGCGGTACAGGCCAGTCGGTCCACGAATTTCCTGAACGCCCAGAAATTGTGTGTCTTAGCGTTCGCCTCGACGGACCAGTGCGTCTCTAGCACGTCGGTCAAGTCACCGACATGCACGGTGTTGACACCCTCGGCGTACAGCCGTTCGATCACGTCGCGACACAGCGCTGCTTGCGCGTGATCGCGGCGCCGAGTGCGTTTGCGATACAACCGCCGGATGCGCTCGCTGCTGTCTCGGCCCGCTTCGAGTTTAGCCTGTAACCGGGCGATTTCTTGTGTCGTCTCTCGGAAGCGAGCGAACAGGTCGCGACCCTCGTACAGATACTGTTCGCCGGTCGTCGTGGTACAGGCAACGAGATTGTTCGCACCGATATCCAGAGCGGCCGTTTCATCAGCCAGTGGAGTCGCCCGCGCCTCGTCGGAAACAGTCACGGGCTGCGAA
>NZ_AOJK01000080.1 GCF_000336875.1 Halorubrum californiense DSM 19288
TTCAACAGAGCACATCTCTGAATTCTCTTGGCAGCGCACCTGACCCGAGTACAGAGTGACCCGATACCGACGCCTTCTGCGGATTCAACAGAGCATTCTGTTCCAATTGAGGCGGGTTTGGCGATACTTCATTGCGGATCAATCATATCAAAATAAGTCGCCTATGGACGCGATACAGTTTGCATTTGCTCCAGTTACTGAGTTGCTGTTCATGCTTTTTTATGTGGTTGTCCCGGTCACGTTTCTGGTCGTGGGTACCGCAATCGTAATCGATGCTGAAGTTACATCACGACTCGTGTTGTTGTTGTATCTCGTCCCGATGGGAATGATACGGGCGTGGATAGGAAGCTTAGACCCTCAAACAGACGATCTTGAGATAAGTTTCTCCTGACGACTAGAGAGTGAGGGTTGGTGCCGTGTTGAATAGCGATCGAATCGACTGATATTATCGATTAGAAGGGGTGAGGCTCTGTTGAAATCCTCAGCAGGTGATATATTTTGACTTGGTTGTGGTCAATACAGGATACCCACATACCAGCCGGACGCTCAAAAATAGCATAATATTGTTACGAATCACGTGCGAGACTTAGAGCCAGAATATGAAGTAGTGATTCAGCAACCAAGCGGAAGGACATCACCCTAACAGAGCGGTNATATTGTTACGAATCACGTGCGAGACTTAGAGCCAGAATATGAAGTAGTGATTCAGCAACCAAGCGGAAGGACATCACCCTAACAGAGCGGTGCGAAGTTAAGAAGCGACGGATTTGTAGACTGGTCTTCCGATCAGAAACAGGCCTGAGATGCCGAATATAAGTGGTAGAAGGCTACTCTTTTTCTTAAGCATCGAACAGCTCGGCTCCGTCGACGGGACGGTTTCGGTCAACGAACTGTCGACGCTCGTCGCCGCCCGAGAGACCGGCGAGCGCCCGCCGCCGACGCGCTGCCGCGAGAGCGTGTACACGTCGGTGGTCCAGACGCACCTGCCGAAGCTGGCGTCGAGCGGGTTCATCGACTACGAGTCGGACCGGGGGCTGGTGTCGCTCACCGAGGAGAGTCGGCAACTGGAGGTGTACCTCGAGGTCGTCTCGGAGAACGAGATCCTCTGGGGCGAGTACTACGCCGGGCTCGCCGTCGTGTGCGGGCTACTGGCGATAGCGGGGTGGACCGGGACCGCCCCATTCGACACGGTCTCCGGATACGCGTACGCGGCGTTCTTCGCGCTCCTGTTCGGCGCCTCCGGGCTCGCCCACCGGACGTCGACGAAGCGGAACCGGCTCGGGTGACAACCTTCTCTCCCGCGAACCCGGCCGCGCTGACACCCGCAGGGTTTCAGCCGCGCACGGCGGGTCTACGGACATATGGCAAGGGGGTCGTCGGGGAGTTCCTCGATCTCAAGGCGGAAACGGACACTGACATCCTCGCGATGTAGTGCGGCGGCCTCTACGAGTTCTTCGCTGACGACGCCGAACTGGTCGCCGACGAGCTCGACGTGTCGATCTCACAGAAGTCCTCCCACGGCTCTGTTGAAATACTATTATTCAGATACTTCATTGTCTGAAACAGCCGGTCGGTGAAGAGCGTCTATTGGCCGAAAAGATTCCTGCCAATTTCCGGTGATGTCCATAGCCTCGTGCTGAATACACAGCGCGAGTCTTACACAGGCAGTCAGTGTAGATCGAGGTCGTTGGTTCGCTCACTTAAGGGAATTCACGTAGCAGTCCCGGACGCCAAAATCTCCACAGTCTGCCAGTAGCGCCGTGCGAGATACAGAGGTTGTAGTCAGCACGAGAACTGCGTTATTTTCTCCAAATGAATCGCGAATCGGCCGATAGAATGTGCCTACGGACCGTGCGTTGTTGATGTTATCGGATTAAATTGAGACACGGAGTGCCGTGCGAAACACGTAGCGCAAACGTAATGTTCGGTTTCTCACAACACGGGGATTGGGGATACAAAAGCAACGCCCTTGCGGTTCTGATAGCGGCTACGAGATCCGTTTATGATGTTTCACGCCCTGAAACACGCAGTTTGGATAGAAGTTATGTCCCGCCAATTTAGTCAGTATGAAACCGGAATGTCAACTGGACAGACGGTTCTTTGTCGGAGCGACTGCCTCCGCAGCGATGGCTGGGATCGCCGGGTGTGCCACACTCCAATCAGACACCGAAACGCCCGCTTCTGACGCTGCCGATCAGTGGCCGGACCCGAAGGACGGCCAGCGCGAAGTGATGCTTCTCGGGACGAGTCATCTGGCTCAGACTCCCGAGGACACGCCGAACGCCTATGCCACTGATGCAGGGGACATTCTTGGGGACCAGCGTCAACGTGAACTCGAGACACTGACTGATCGACTCGCAGAGTGGGATCCAGACCGGATCGCTGTCGAGGAAACCGTCTCACAGCAGCCAGTTATCGACGATGCATATACCGCATACAGGGATGACGACGCCGATCTAAACGCCGTTTCCGGGTGGGAGCATGACAGAAGCAACGAAATTGTTCAGGTCGGGTTTCGACTCGCCGATAAACTCGGTCACGACTCCGTTGCCGCCGTAGACTACCGACAGAGTGTTGCGGCACTGCTCACCGATGAAGAAAAACAGCAGTTGCCGGGTTCGTTGCGATCTGTGCTTGTTGACCCCGAAACCGTCGAATATCCGCTTCCAGACATAGCTGAACAGATCGAAAAAGAACAGCAGCGTCTTGATGAAGGCTCACTGGTGGACCATTATAAGAGACTGAATACGGTTGACGTGGGATCGGCTATGTGGAGGAACGACCAGCACTTCTACGCGGCGGCCTTCGAGAACAGCGAACCGGAAGACTATACCATGGTAAAGCTCATGACAGCGTGGACACAGCGGAACCTGCGTATTGCGTCGAACGTCTGGAACGTGCCGGAAGTGGATGACGAGCGGGTACTGGTTGTCTACGGCGCATCACACGTGCCGCAACTGGGACAGATACTGACTGGTGCGCCGATGATGGCACCGATCAGTCCACTTTCGTATCTCGCGGACTGATACATACAGAGGATGTATCTAGCACAGAGCGTAGTGAGGGTGTCGTAGAAATCTTCTCACAATCGCTCAGGATAATATCAACAGATTGTTTAGATAATCCAAATAAAAACTGATGCTCTCCACCAGTATGAATATCCAGTCACTCCGACAACCAACTGTACAGGGTCTCCTCTTCTTCGTTGTTGTCATGGTATACGAATATCTGATTACCGACGGAACACTCCTTTCAGCACTCTTAACGGCAATTATAGGAGCGGTTTTCTATGGTGTGTTGACATACTTCTGGGATGTATACTGAACGAGAGTTCAACAGTATCAACGAACAAGCGAAGGATCGAAGAGAACCGAGTTAAAAAGTAAGTATACTCGTCCTGACAGCTAATTCATCGAGTCGCAGATGAAATGATACTCTTGCGAATAGTTCTATGGTACCTGTTAATATTCAAATACAAATGTGCTCTCCACTTCTGCCTCGAACTTTCTATGTGAATCGAATACCCAGAGACGCTGCTCAGTTATCCGGAATTTGTCATCCCGCCATCGACGTATAGCGACTCCCCATTAACGTAGGACGCGAGATCGCTCGCTAGATAGAGTGCGGCATCAGCAACATCCTCTGGTTGACCGAGCCGACGTAGCGGGATCGTCTGGCGATAACCCTCTTCGGCCTCCGTCCCGACAATCTCGACGTCGTCTTTGAGCATTGCCGTCTCGATAGCGCCCGGATGAATCGCGTTTACTCGGATGTTCTCAGGCCCCAACTCGTCGGCGAGCGCGTACGTCATCAGTCGGACCGCACCTTTTGACGTACAGTAGGTGACGAAGCCCGCACTCCCTTCAAGACCTGCGTTACTCGACATATTGATAATGCTCCCACCGCCGTTCTCAACCATTTTGCGGGCAGCGTACTGCACGCCAAAGTAGACTCCCTTGACGTTGATGTCCATCATCTGGTCGAAAGCATCTTCGTCGGTATCGATGAACGTCTCTTGGCGAAAGATACCTGCGTTGTTCACCATCACGTCAATGCCACCAAACTCGTCTGCAGCATCGACGGCAGCTTCGAGATCGTCAAGGTTTGTCACGTTACATTCTACATACGTCGCGTCGACATCGTACTCGTCGATAACGAGTTCGTGAGTTGGCGTGCCACCCTCTCGTGGTGTTTCCTGAATATCGGCGACAACGATATCTGCACCCTCCGCGGCATATGTCTCCGCGATAGAGCGTCCATTGCCGCTCGAACCACCAGTGATCACGGCCGTCTTCCCGTCAAGCAGGGGACCAGACATGGTATACCCGACATGTTCGCCTTTGTAAATAAACGTTCGTGATATACTTTTTTATTCTTTGGTTACCTAATTTGTAGGGGATTCTCACGAGACGATATATGACCTATTGCTATCGACACAAGTTTGAATTGATCACAATCGGAGGTACATGTATCGACCACAATTCCTCTATCAAGTGATCGGTTTATTTCTAGAGTCTGATGAGTTCAGTCCAGAGAATCACCAACAGCCATCGTCTCGGACCGTCAAATCTCATGTGGAAAGATAGTTTCACACGCTCTTTCCACCCAGTTCAGTAAGCGATTCCTCGTTGAATGGTGTATACCTTGACCACAAATTCGCACGAGTTAGCAAGTCCTAGACTTCCCCGCGAAGGGTGTCATCAACGACATCAGCGAACGCAACGTTCTCACGCACCTGTTGCATCTCGACGGTAACTCGGTCTCCGACGCTCGTTTCGGGAACGATCACGACGTAACCGTGCTCAACTTTTGCGATCCCGTCACCTTGGTCACCAAGGTTCTCGATTTCAACGTCTCGCTGTTCACCCTCCTCGACAGGCGGGCCGTCGTATTGGTGTTGCTGACTAGCGTGGTCACCTGACTGAGTGACCTCAGTCGTGTCGGTGGCGTCGGTATCCGACGTCGATGTCGATATGAGCGCAACACGGTATGTTTCACCCTCAGAGAGTGTCCCGGTGGCTATCTCACGGTCTGGAACAGGTATCTGGTAGGTACCATCGTCTTGCTCAACAGTCGCAGTATACAGTGTCTGGAGCGTCTCAGAAATGTCCATAAATCGCGTATTGTGTTGGTTCGTGCCAGCTGACTTGTTTCTAGCGTTTCTAGCGCTCTCAACTGGTTACGTCGGTCTGATCGAGGTTCCCGAGAGACTACCTCAGGATTCATCGTCGGCATCAAACACGGCCGCAAAGTCTTCGAGAAGCTCCTGTGGCGATCGCTCATCACCACGAGACGGCAAGGGGGCTTCCCAGCATTCGATCTCGAGTGTGTGCGCATTCGACACCGACTCCGGCTCAGTTACCACATTGAATATGCCGGTGCGATAGATAGCCAGTAGTCGCTGATCATGAACACTGACGTAATCGATTCCAGCCCGAGTCAAGACTGCTGGAACGTCAGTTGTCTCAGATAGCGAGATAGAGGCGCTTGGAGACGCTGAGTCGGTCATACCAGGTCCTAGGTGTATTCTACTGATAAAAACCCAAACTTGATCATGGTCCGGAGTGGGTGTTACAGAACTCTGCCTACACCTCGTTGACTCACCCGTAGATCGCTCAGTACAGAGGACTCACGAATCGTTCAGTACAGGCTATACACGACCTGATCAAAAAGTTAATATGCCTGTTGTGAACAAATGTTTAAATAATAATTAATCTGCTGCCCAATGGTGTATGAGAATGGTTGAAGTCGTGGTTGTAGAAGATGCTCCTCTACAACAGATGCTTATTCAAGAATTAATACGTCACGATCACTCGATTGTTGGTGTGGCTGGGGATGGCGATGAGGCTATTGATTTGGTTGAACAACGGGACCCGGACGTAGTCATTATGGATCTTAATTTGCCGGACGGAAATGGTACTATTGCGACTCGGTGGCTCAAATTTGTAACTCCTGATTTACCTGTTATAATACTCACCTCGATGGTCAATAAAACGATTCAAAAAGAACTCAACGAACATGGAGTAGAAGAGTATCTCGTTAAACCTGTTAGCAAAGAAGAAATTTTAGAAGCTATCGAAACTGTAACGCAGTGAGGGTGTCGTAAAATCGTTCGCGAGGGATTGATTTCATCTAGGATTCGAAGATCAAATGTCAGAATGAACACGTATTAAACATCGAGAAATTAGTTAATTGTTTTTTTAACGTGTCACGGAATGATTCTGTGAGACTCTAAGCCTCTGCCCAAGAAGTAAAGCTATATCATAGAATCAAGAACAGCAAACCGCACAGCAACAATGGCTGCCGACATAGTCGGGTCACCAGTTGTCCTCGGGTACACCGTCATACATCTTTTCACGATCGGGTTGACTGTGGGCGTTGGTGTGTACACTGCCCGTAACCATTGGAACAAACTCCTCGGTCGTGCCTTTACTGCTCTTCTTGGAACGACAGCTATCTGGACTGTTGGAGCAGTCGTTCGACTGTTTACGTCGACTCTGGACCTCTTCATCGCGGTCACGACGCTCAAATACGTCGGAATCTCTGGGGCACCAGTGGCTTTTCTGCTGTTTGCACTACTCTACGATGGGAGATCGCAGTGGATCAGACGCCCCGTGATCGTCGCCATCTCCGCTTTTCCAGCCTTCACGGTTCCGATCGTTGCGACGACGCAACTCCACGGATTGTTCTACGGGAGTTACGCCACGACGACTGTTGATACGATCTCCGTGCTCTCGATAGAGACTGTCGGTCTCTGGTACTGGCTTTTCACTGTTTACACCTGGGCGTTAGTCGCAGTCGGGTCGGGGCTGCTCATCTATACAGGCATCCGACGCTCTCGACTGTACCGTCTACAATTGCTCATTTTTCTCCCAGCAATCGGGATTTCGTGGACCGCAAATATACTGTACGTGATCTGGAGTTGGCCACACCCCGCTCTCGATCCCACACCGATCGGGTTCGCGGTGACAAGTCTCTTACTCGGAGTTGCCCTGTTCTCGACACAGTTCGTCGAAGTCTCCCCGGTTGCTCGCTCACTGATCTTTGACGTGATCGAAGACGCAGTGATTGTTGTCGATCAGGGGGGTCGTGTGATCGACGTGAACAGTGCCGCCAGGCGGCTGTTGTCCGACTCACAGCCGGTCGGTGCGGAACTGACAGCGGTTCTCGTGGCTGACCTCGCCCGGCAAATCGAAACCGATTCTGACATTGTCGAACTCACGGACGAACCGACGCCACGATACTATCGCTATCGGGAACTTTCCACGTCGGATATAGCGGTGCGAGTACTCGTTTTTACAGAAATCACCGCTCTCAAAGAGTCCCAGAGAGCCGCAGAGCAGGCCCATGACCAACTCCGCCAGATCATCGACCTCGTTCCGGATCCACTCTACGTGAAGAATACCGACGATGAGGTGCTGCTCTCGAACGAGGCAAACGCCGAATTACACGGACTGACTCCAGCGGAAATAGAGGGCAAACGGGAACGGGAGATCGAATCTGATGTCGAACACATCGAGAATTTCGATAAGTACCGACAACGAGAGATCGAGGTGATTGAGACGGGCGATCCGATGACCTTCGACGAAGAACTGACCGGCCCCGATGGGAAAACAAAAGTTTTCAAGACGACGAGAATTCCGATCGAGACTGCCGAGAGAAACAAAGATGCGGTACTTGGATACGCCCGTGACGTGACTGATCTCAAAGAATACGAGCAGGAACTCGAAGAGACGAAACGGACACTCGAACAGTCGAACAAGAAACTCGACCGGTTCGCCGGTGTGGTCAGTCACGATCTCCAGAATCCGCTCCACGTGATCTCTGGTTACGTGAGTATTCTCGATCGTGATGGCGATAACCGAGAGCAAATCGAAGCTATTGAGCGGTCGGCAGCGCGGATGGAAGATATCATCACGGATCTGCTCGAACTTTCGCGTGTCGGACGGGATATCGAAGATCCAGAGACAGTGTCACTCGTCACCGTTGTGAGAGATAGTTGGGACAATGTCGAGACGGATGGCGCCGATCTCGATATAACTGTTCCGGACAATGCGATCATCAAAGCAGACCGTAGCCGTCTGATGAATGTGTTCGAGAACCTCTTTCGGAACGCCAGCGAACACAACACACCGCCACTCAGTATTCATGTTGGCGTGCTCAACAGTGTGCCTACGGACGGTAATAGCGAGTCACTTACCGGCTTTTTCGTTGAAGACGACGGTGACGGGATCCCAGAGGAGAAACAGGATGCGATTTTCGATCACGGCTACACAACTCACACAGACGGAACGGGATTTGGACTCTCTATCGTCACGGAAGTTGTCGAAGCACACGGCTGGTCTCTCTCGTACTGTGACGGTGAAGACGGCGGGGCGCGGTTCGAAATCACCGATGTCGAATTCTCGGATTGACACATACGCACTCTTCGGTGAGCGACTGTTTCAGACGGTAATGTGCCTAATAAAAAGGAATTCAGCGGAGCCATAGGTTCTACATTGTCATGAGTGCTCTGTTGAATCCGATGACGACACGGGGTTCGCGATCTCTGAAGTGACGATAATCTCACTTTTTGTCGTCAAGGAGGTGGATCGATCNAAGAGTACATCTCTGAATTCTCTCGGCAGCGCACCTGACCCGAGTACAGAGTGACCCGATCCGACGCCTTCTGCGGATTCAACAGAGCACTGCGTAGGGTATGAGACTCACTCTATGACACGCTGCTGGATGTCTTCTGTTGATCTGTACAAATTCAATATCGTAGAACACGCTGTTGTGATCTTTGTCAGATAGCCGTTTCAGCTCGTTTCGGTCAAGCAATAGCTTCTCCGAACATCATCCATTTAGCTCTTCAGTGGCCTGTAGTATCGACTTGTGTGGTCTGAGGCTGCCTCGCTGCCAGGCTACATATCCCATAATCAAACCAACCGCCACACCCAAACCGGCCAGCAGAGGCAGTCCGGCTATTGGATGCCAGAGCGCCCGACTGTGAAACTCAACTCGGACAACTGCTGGCTCTGCCGTGGCTAAAAACACGTAGTTTGCCGCCCAGTTGACTCCTATATGGAGGCCAATCGGCAGAGCTAATTGCCCAGTGAGCAAATAAGCGATGCCGAACACGCCCCCTGCCGTTGTCCATACAATGAGCATACCGAGTCGAGAGGCTCCAGATGGCAGATACCCAAGTGGCCCGTGGATAACCCCAAAAATTAGACTACTGACCAACCAGGCACTGCCCAACGCTGTAGTGGTGTTTATTGATCGCATAGCTACTCCTTCAGCGATGTTCGTCAGGACTGCGCCGCGAAAAACAAGTTCTTCCAGAACCCCCACGGCCACGAACGATACCATCGCGACCGCAAGAGCTGGGAGCAACGAGGACACGTCTGCGACCGGCGCTACCTCAACCACGCGGAAGGATCTAGCTACCATCCCTACTCCAAAGGCGACACCCACCACCGTGACACCTGCGAATCCTCCAACTATGACGTTGACTACCCACCCACGTGTTTGCTTGAATCCGTAGTCAGCAAGTGACCGGTGATCAAAATAGTGGGCTGTAACTGCGAGCCCTGAAAGTACTGCCACTGCTGAAGCAACACTTTGGACGGCTTGTTTGAGTTCGCCTCCCTCAATTGGAAGCAGCGTCGCAGCGGCATCACCAACGATCAGTCCCACAATGCCAATAAGTACAGCCACAGTGGCTCGGTAGACTGCGCGTGGTCGCCCGTCCTCGCCGAATACCATCCTTGTCGCAGCCCGGCGAATTCGGCCGGTAACAGTTGAGCCCGTCATTTCGATACGCGATAAGTTGGACCGACCGCTGTTGTGTCGATGCCGGCAATATGTTTCGTGTCGAGGTTCATATTCAGCTGATACCTCGCACGAGATGTGGATTCCATTTAAATTTGAACCTGTGTTACAGGTTCTGAGACACTGGCAAAGTGTATGTAAGCTGCTGTAATATGAATAGTCATACATTTTTGAAAGCATTGCTCTGTTGAATCCGATGATGGCGTGGGGGTTACTGTTTGAGAGCCTGTTCGAGGTTGTAGACTGTGGCGGTCAACACGAGTTCACGGAATTCGCGGTACCACGCCCGAGGGTGGACAGCGGGGACGAATCGACGCTTGATGACTGAAAAAGAGGTCTCGGCCATCCAGCGCTGGCCGTATAGCCCGCTGTCCAACCGTGCGTTGTGGGCGTGATCATACCGCAGCGAACAGCCGATGGCGCAGCAAGGGCCGGACGCCCTCTGAACGGAGGGCGTCCCGGAGAGATTGGTCGTCATAGCCTTTGTCGCCGGCGAGACTCTCAATTTCCTCGGTGTTGCGAAGAGCGACTCGACGACCAGTTTGTGTGTCGTGCGGCCAGTGTGCCGAGCAGTGGATATCGAGGATGGCACACGAGTTTGTATCGACAAGCGCCGTCGTTTCGAGCGTGCGTATGTGGCGATCCGAGCGGTGTTGGTAGTGTCTCGATGCCGTTTCGCGGTCAAAGAACGTGGCATCGATGGCACCGTGCGAGCCCGGATCGCAGATAGTCGCGGACTTCCGAAGGAAGCCGCGCCAAACGGACATGGGCACCCTCTCAAACGACCGGTACAGCGTTGAGGGTGCGGGAAATGCCGTCCGAGCGAGCTGTAACAGACCACGNATGGGCACCCTCTCAAACGACCGGTACAGCGTTGAGGGTGCGGGAAATGCCGTCCGAGCGAGCTGTAACAGACCACGAACGCGATCCATTTCACTCGCCCAATCGACGATTTTACCATACGTCGCATCCATGTGAATCCGCAAAAAGTGGAGCGTGACATGCTTCCAACCGGGAAATCCGTTGCCAGTCGGTCACTCACCGCCGTTGGACTGGCGGCACAGCGCTTTTGAGCCAGCGACGCGGCTTGCTTAACGAAGCGGAAGAGTAGGTTGGACACATTNGGCGGCACAGCGCTTTTGAGCCAGCGACGCGGCTTGCTTAACGAAGCGGAAGAGTAGGTTGGACACATTCGGCTCTTCCGCTTCGCTTCCAGCTTTATAGCAACGCTATCCCGCCGCCTTCTGCGGATTCAACAGAGCAATTATGACCGGAATCGTGATCCTCCCCGCTGGTCACGACGACGCGTTTGCGGACTACAAACAGTTCATCCGAGATGGGCACCCAATTGCGGATATTGAGTCCTACCTCAATGACGAGGATCTCAAACTGTTTCGGACGACATCTGACGACGATCTCGTCCACGTCTGGGGGACTTCAGTAGACGGGACATGGCGGAACGTCGAGCGCAACGACATCGCGCTCGTCTACCACGATGGCGCGTTCGTCGCGAGGGGGCAAGTCCTCCAACTCCGACACGACCCCGACATAGCGGAGCATCTCTGGAGAGAGAACGTCGAACACAGTCGCTGGAACGAGGAAAGCCCGTGAGAGTACAGGACCCTCCTCACCGATATTGAGGAAGTCGACGTCGACGAGTAGTGTTTTTGCTTCGACGTGGCGTCAGTCCCGCTGAAGACGGCTACTCCTGGATTTACTGACTGGCGGCCTTGTTCTCGGTGAAAACACGCGCGTGGTATAGGAATCATCTCTGAACACTTTGCCGCCATAACAACTAACAGCTATCATACATATCTGCCAGTATGCCAACTGAATCGGTCAACGGAGCTGAGTTGTACTACGAATCAGGTGGAGACGGAGTATCGGTTGTCTTCCTCCACGGCGTGTTAATGAGTAGCAGGTTTTTTAACGAACAGGAGTCGCTCAGCGATGAGTATCAGGTGATCCCCCTCGATTTCAGAGGACACGGTCGTTCCGAGAAAACCGAAACCGGACATACACTCCCACAGTATGCCCGTGACTTGGAGGCGTTCCTTGACACACAGGACCTTTCTGACGTTGTCCTTGTCGGGTGGTCGATGGGATCGCTTGTGGCGTGGGAATACGTGCGCCAGTTCGGGACAGACCGATTCCGCGGCTTCGTGAGTGTCGAACAACAGCCACTTGATCTTGAACAAGAGGGCTACGAACACGGTGTATTCGGATTTGATGAACTCCATGGACTCATGGAACTCGCACAAACCAATCCCCACGAGTTGGCGTGGTCCTTCATCGAGGAGATGCTCGTGGATGAGCCGGATTCAGTCGAACAGACGCTCTTCGATGAGATCACACGGGTCCCACCGCCGATTACGAGCGCAATTCTCTTCGATCAATCAGTACGTGACTATCGAGGGGTAGTTCCTGACGTGGATGTTCCCACCCTCGTGTGTCTTGGTGAAGACGAAACGATGTTAGAGAATGGTGGTGTCGAGTATATTGCCGACAAGACGGTTGACGCAGAGCTTGAGCGCTTCACCAATAGTGGTCATTGCCCCTTCTTAGAGGAGCCTGAGCGATTCAACCAAGTCCTTTCGTCGTTCATCGCTGCCCGCTGCGAATAAAACACGCACCACAATGCCGACCACGGCGGCTTCATTTTCTCACCCGAGGTCGGCGTGGACGAGAACGTCCACGAACTCGACTTCTCCTCGTTGTATCCCAACATCATCTGTACCCGGAACGTCTCGCCGGACGTCATCCTGTGTGACTGCCACAGCGACCGCGACGACGTCCCCGGCCTCGGATATTCGATCTGCGACGACCGGGGCTACCTCGTCGACATCCTCCAGCCGATCATCGACGCCCGCGACGAGATCAAAGCGGCCATCCGTCGCGAGCAGGAACGGGACGACCCTGACGAGGACCAAATGGCAGAAATCGAGGGGCGGTCGGGAGCGCTGAAGTGGATCCTCGTCGCCTGCTTCGGCTATCAAGAGTTCAGCAATGCGAAGTTCGGTCGCATCGAGTGCCACGAGGCAATCAACGCGTTCGCTCGCGAGATTCTGCTGACGGCGAAACAGCGGCTGGAAGCCGGCGGCTGGCGCGTCGTCCACGGCATCGTCGACTCCATCTGGGTGACCCCGGACCCCGACGTCGACGACGATGACCGCGAAGACCTCGAGACGCTCGCGACGGAAATTACGGAGCGCGTCGAGATTCGGCTCGAACACGAAGCCCACTACGACTGGTCGCGTCCGTGCCGCAGCGTGAGAGTGACGCCGGCGCATTAACGAAGTACTTCGGGAAGGTCGCTGGTAATGACGAGTTCAAGATTAGAGGGATCGAAGCCCGGCAGCGCTCGACGCCGCCGTTTATCAAGGCCGTCCAGCGCGACTGTCTCGATCAGCTCGATTCAACGCGATCGCCGGATGCCGTATTCGAGTGTCTTCAGGAGGCGATCAGTCGGCTTCACGCTGGGGCGGTGCCGGTTGCGGACCTGGTTGAACGCAATCGCGTCTCCAAGCCGCTCGAAGGCTACACACAGAACACCCAGAACGTGGCGGCGCTGAAGCGGGCTCGCGACCATAACCTCGCTGTCAATCCTGGACAAGACATCGAGTACGTGGTTGTTGACGATGAAAAGCACTCCCGCGAGCGGGTCGCATTGGCTCACGAAGAGATTGCGTCGTACGATGCCTCGTATTATAAGACGTAACTTATCCGAGCTGTCGAGAGTGTACTGGCACCGCTTGGCTGGGATCGGTCAGAGATTCGCCGAGTACTCGCGGAGACACGAGAGCCAGAACTGGTGGCCTTCGCAGGCGGTGAAGAAAATTAACCAACATAGGTGGCGGCTGCCGTAGTCTTGTTGGTTAATCACGGCTATCCTGTTGGCGAACCCCCACACCCCGTGTGCGATATGAAATCGGAAAGAAGGTGGGAGGGGTGATCCGAGTGAGAGTTTACGGAGCGTCCGCTAACGGAGGTTTCACGGAGTAGACAGGTCAACAACGACAATAGCGAGATTAACTGTTAGGAAGGAAACCTTTAGGTACTCACATTGTCAACCATACCCGTAATGAACGTGAGGTCCGTCGAAACAGAACAGTTTGTTTCGTGACACGACCGAACCTGTTCGTGGCATCGGCCTGTCGTGGGCAAGCTGTTTTCACCGGTGTTACGCCTTCTCGTGGACGTTCTCACTCAGACAGACCGGCTTTCGTTGCTTCGCCCCTGCCTACTGACTCACCAAATTCATATCGCACACGGGGTGTGGGGGTACTTTCTCAACGTGATCGTCGATCAATTGGGCCCGTCGAGAGGAACCGCGGGTCCCATCTGGGTCGTGAGTACGACTTATCGGTCTGCTCACTCACCGAGACAGTTCAACGAATTCAGTTCTCTGTTTACAGCTCGAATACCGCTCAATGAGGAATCGACATTTCATATCGCACACGGGGGGTGACTCCGACCAATTGACTTTGCCCGCGGTGATCTGTCTTCGTCACCCACCCATACACAGACCAACTCTGTCGGCTGAATACGGCTGATTTAATCTCGCACGCGGCACCCGCATTTATTTATAGTTTCGACCGTACTCCGAAAATATGGCTGACGGCGACGATCAACAGTCCCTCTCACAATCCATCAAAGGCCGACTTCAGGAGGGGGTTCAGAACTCCGTTTTTCAAGACAAAGGACTTCTGGACCCGGATGCCGTCATCGACGAGGATCGAATTGTCGGTCGCGATGAGCAGTTGGACGACATCATCACCTACCTTCGACCGGCACTCCAGGGCAATCGGCCTCCCAATATGCTGCTCTACGGGCCCTCAGGGACTGGGAAGTCGCTCATCGTCAACGCCGTCTGTCAGCAGGTGCTCGAACTGGCGAACGCGCAGGGTGACCGATTCGGTGTCATTCGGATCAACTGCCAAACAATCAAATCACACGACCGCGCTGTCTATCGGCTCGCGAAGAACGCGGCCCACGAAGCCGGCGTCGATGTCGACATTCCGCAGAGCGGCATTTCGACCGATCAGAAGCTCAACCGGTTTTTCGAGATTCTGAGCAACAACTTCGACTCAGTCATCATCATCCTTGACGAGGTTGACCTGCTGGCTGGCCGACAACGGGACCCAAACGACGAACCAGCGTATTCGAAGCTGCTGTACCAGCTGTCGCGCGCCTCACAGCTCGGTCGGATCGAGGGACACGTCTCCGTCGCAGCGCTCACCAACGACCCTCGGTTCATGGAAGATCTCGACGGCCGGGCGGAGAGTTCGTTCAACCCGCAGGATGTCGTGTTCCCGGACTACGACGCGAATCAGCTCCAGTCAATTCTGGAGCGTCGCCGCGACGCGTTCCAAGACGACGTGCTTGAAGACGGCATCATTCCACTCAGCGCGGCGTTTGCGGCGCAGGATCACGGCGACGCGCGGAAAGCGATCGACCTGTTCCGCAAAGCCGGCGAGATTGCTGATCGGCAAGGGGAAGACATGGTGACTGAAGCGCATGTCCGTGATGCCCAGAAGGAAGCTGAGCGTGACCGGACCCTGACCCAGATGCAGGGCCTCTCCACTCAGAAGAAGCTCTCTCTCTACGCTACAGCGATCGTCCCAGTTTACTCCCAACGCAACCTGAATGCCGTTCCCAGCACGGTTGCGTATCGCGTGTACCAGTACCTCACCGACTTGCTGGATGCCGACGAAAAGTCTCGGGACTCCTACCTCCGATACATGAGCGAGGCCGAGACCTACAACTTCGTCACGTCTGAGAAACGAGGGCGCGGGTACGGCAGTGGCGTCCACAAAGAATACACGTTCGTCGACGATCCGGAAGTGGTCGCGGAGACGCTTCAGGCCGACATCCGGCTCGAAGAGGTGGAAAACGACGAGAACCTGATTCGGTCTGTTGTCAACGCACAGATAGACGATTTCTTCGACGGGAACTGACGCGAAGAGTTGTAGACACAGACGCCGAATTCATTTCGCACACGGGGGGTGGATCCGACGTGAGTAGTGTTTGTGGAATGATGTATGTCTGACAATCATCCGCAATATTTCATATCGCACACGGGGTGTCTCCCCTATCGACGGAGTACCCAAATCATCTCTCACACGGGGTCCCTACCGAGGCAGAATCAAAATCATATCGCACACGGGGGGTACTGGATCAGTGTTGTCTCCGATTTCACTTCGCACACGGGGGGTGTGGTCTGCTTGAACCCAGCTTTGCCTCTGCTACCGCATCCGCTCTCGACGGAAATCTGGGGCACTCGCTGCTTCCACCGAGGCTTACTCGTCCGGGTCGACCGGCCCTTTATATTTAGACGTCACTGTTTTGCCTTCTCTCCATTGCCAGTAGTAGTAGCGGTTATCGTTGATTTCCTTAATCGTGATCGTCGCTTTCGTAGGGACGTCGTCGGGGAGTTCATCAGACCGCTCCTCATCTTCGTCGTCAGCCGACTCTTCGTCGAGCTCAGCGCCACGGGCTTTGTGCGATGCGAGCGCCTCGGCGTATCGCGCAATGTACCGGAGTCGAGTTGGCGAATAGCTGTTGAGCGTGTTGACGATCTCTGTCGGGATATCTTTCGGCGGCGTCGGCGGCTTCGGGGACATTAGTGGTCGCCTCGATTCGCTCTTATGTAAAGCTGCGGAAAGACCGTATAGTTACACTGAGCCAGCGCTAATTTGGCGATATGGCTTCTGCTCAGCCGGCGTTCGGCGGGATGTTTCGGCAACTGATTGAGCTGGGCGTCGTCGAAGTCGATACAGAGCCGCTCGATGCCCGCATCGAGCGGCGACTCAAGGAGTCTTGGGAGAATACCTCCTGTCCACGATGTGGCCACCAAAGTATGGTCACGTGGGATGAAGTCGACCGAATTTGGTGCCGTGACTACAATTTCAACCCGGTTTTCACCTACGGAACACCGTTTCACGAGAAGCACCTCTCTTGCGGCGAGGTGCTTCTCGCATTCACGCTCTACGCGGACTCGTTGCTCAGTATCAACCAGATCGCGCCATTTCTCGGCCGGGCCTACAGAACCGTCTATACGGCGATTCGAGACGTGGAAGCCGCGGTTCAGCGCGGCTTTCCCGTCGTCTGGAGCCTCCTCGACCAGACCATCGATGGCCCGACGCAAGTCGACGAATCTGGAAAGGTCTGTTCAGGCTACAAAGGCCAAGAGCCGCCGCGAGAACGGCTGTTCCGCGGCGGCTCGTCCCAGACAGGCCGATCACGTTGGCGAGGTCGTCACGGTGATCAACTGACGCTCGTCGCGGCGTGCCGCGACTCGCTTCGCGTGATTCGGGGACAGCTCGGCATCGACTACAGCGGTGATCTCGAACCAGGATTCAGGAGGCTGAAGACCTCTCCCGGCCGCTGGGAGAGGTCTGGACCGACGGACTTCAAGCGTACCGAGAGATGGAGCGTGACCACCGAACCGTCGTCCACAAAGAGCGGTACGTATCGCCAGACGGAGTCCACATTAACCAAGCTGAGTGCCTGTTCTCGCTCGTCAAGCCATGGCTACGGAAGTTCCGCGGCCTGTCCAATAGGGCTTGGAACAGGCCGCTCACACCTTCGGCATCGTTCGCTCACTCAACTTAGCTGGTGAATCTACCGAGTCACTCGTTGATTGTCTCGTTATCGGGGCTTTCCGTAATTCTGCATAAGAGCGAGAGTTACTCTGTCGCCTCGAGTGTGTCGATGACTTCCTGCGCCGACGTACTGATCCGGCCGAGGCGCTCGCGAACGACCTCGGGATCGT
This sequence comes from Halorubrum californiense DSM 19288, assembly GCF_000336875.1. GTDB lineage: Archaea > Halobacteriota > Halobacteria > Halobacteriales > Haloferacaceae > Halorubrum > Halorubrum californiense. The sequence continues at coordinate 17,588 of NZ_AOJK01000080.1, forward strand.
CCGATTCCCACGCAGCGAGGTAGAACGCCGACCCGCTTGTGTCGAGCCCGCAGTAGCGCCCGACGACGTACGCGACGGCTTCGGCCTCGACTTCGCGTTTCGACCGCTCGGTGTCGTCGTCGACGTCGAAGTGGAGGAGGGCGTGTGCGTACTCGTGAATCAGCGTCCGCGCAAGATCGGCATCGTTCTTCCGATCACGCACCTCGACACGCGGTTGCATATCGACGAGACTCAGCTGCTCGCAGATGCCTTTCGCCTCGCCGTGCGTCCACTCCGCTTCCGGAACGATCCGCACTGTCACGCCGAGGTCGTCAGCGGCGGCAGTCAACTGTTCGACGAGGTCGCCGGCGTCCCCGGTGGCTTCCGTATCGAGATCAGGAAGCGGTTCGCCTTCGGTCTGAGAGACGTCGAACACCGGCGC
>NZ_AOJK01000081.1 GCF_000336875.1 Halorubrum californiense DSM 19288
TTGAGCCGAACCATACGTCCCAACGGTGTTCTCGGACGGACTGTGGGTTCACGCACGAAGCGAACCGCGACGGCGAACATTTCGAGTGCCAAAAATGCGGGTATGAGGTCAACGCGGATTATAACGCGGCGAAGAACATCGGGGTGCGATACGCCCGAAAGCGCAAACACAGCCTCCGTTCCTCGCCCAAGTCGGGGAGCGGAGACGCACCAGTAGACGTGCGTTTGAATGGTGGGACGTTGAACGGCGAGAGTCACCAGCCTCTTGCTGGCGACTGACTGCTGGGAGTCCACATCAAAGCCCCATCACCAGAAATCGGAGATTTCTGGTTAGCAGTCAGAAGCTCCGCTTCTGACGACACCCTCAAGCACCGAGGCGCACAGCGCCGAGGGAGTAGGGTGGGGTAGTTTACCCGATTGCGGGAGAAGATAGCTCCGAGTCGCTCACGGGGAGGAGCGGAGTTGCTCGTTGACGTCCCGATAAAGATAGTATACGGTGACTGTTAGCACGAGCGCGGAAAACAGCGTCCACAGTCGGACATTGATCGACGCTTCGCCGGCCCAGTAGGGGACGTCCGGCCGCGGGGCCGCCGGCCGAAACGGCCACAGCATGTCGTCAGACAGCGTCGGATTCGGCGGTGACAGCGTCTGATGATTGTCTGTAATGACATGAGTGCCGTATGCGAACGCGAACGCGCCGCCTGCTCGGAGCCGGTCGGTCCGCCACGCGTACCATCCTGTGAGACAACAGAGCGGGACGGCGATCGGTAGCGAGTGAACGAAGACGCGGCCGCTCGGGAGCAGGCCGAACTGGTGGGCGAGCGGCTTGTCGATGAGGTCCGGCAGCTGGCTCCCAACAAACACGACTGCGAGAAGCCCTCCCGTTGGCACGTGTCGGTCACGGACGAAGACGTACGCGACGACCGGAACGACCGCAACGATGAAATGCTCGATCGGGAACATTTACTGGCAATGCCGACCGCGAGCGGAGCACCGGCAGTTCACATGTAACCGAGGTCGCGCAGGCGCTCCATCAAGTCTTCTTTGTCCTGGGCGCGGCCGGCGCGTTCGGTCGTTCCCTCGAGGTCCTGGAGCCACGCGGGCTCCTCGGTCGTCTTGTCGGTCGAAACCTCACTGCCGAGCGAGCGGAACCCGGCGAAGTACTTCGGCGAGATGGGGATGTCTTCCTGCGTGACGCCCTCCGGGAGGTCGTCGTCGGCCTGCGGGACGTACCCCTCGTCCGGGAACGCTGCGACGGTCTCCGGCACGACGAAGTTCCAGAAGGCGTTCCACACGTCGGCCTCGGCGAACTGGAGGATGGGCTGGATGCGGTCGTGCGGCGGGAACAGATCCGGATCGTGGCGCGGCGAGAAGAACGTCTCGTCGGCGCGCGCCTCCTGTTCGTCCCACCGGACGCCGGAGATGACGCCGTCGATGTCGTACTCTTCGAGGGCGTCGTTGAGCGCGACCGTCTTCAGCAGGTGGTTCCCGACGTAGGTATCGAGCAGGAACGGGAACGTCTCCTCTTCGTACTCGAGGATCTCCCGGATGTGGTGCTGGTTGTGCTCCGAAAGCGCGTCGACCGGGATGTCGTCGCCCGGCTCCAGCCCGTGTTCCTCGACGTACGCGCCGACATCGTCGTTGCGGGCGTACACCAGGTCGATGTCCCACTCGTCGGCCCAATGCTCGACGAAGCCAGTGATCGAATCGAAGTGCTGGAAGTGGTCAATGAAGACGGCGGTCGGTTTCTCGTAGCCGTACTCCTCGGCCACCTGGTTGATGAAGTACAGCGTCAGCGTGGAGTCNTGGAAGTGGTCAATGAAGACGGCGGTCGGTTTCTCGTAGCCGTACTCCTCGGCCACCTGGTTGATGAAGTACAGCGTCAGCGTGGAGTCTTTCCCACCGGTCCACATCACCGCGGGGTTGTCGTACTGTTCGAGGCCGCGGCGGGTGACTTCGACCGCCTTTTCGATTTTGTGCTGGATCGACGGGTAATCAGCCGGGTCCTCACCCTCGCCGTCGGTGTAATCGACGTCGACGCTCGCTGGGAAGGCTTCGCTCATACAGCCCGACTTGTCGGTATGGTAAAATGAATCTTTTCGTGTCTATCGAACCGTCAGGGCGATGCCAATCGAATCTGTGGTCGACTGTCCGGTCGCGTCCACCGATCAGGCCGGTCGACTGTCGATGCTATCGGCGGTCGGTGTAGACGCTCGCTCGTGTTTACAGGCGGAGCAGGCCGAGTGTCTCGGGGTCAAGCCCCGAGGCAGTTCACGTCCGGCGTTCGCCCGGAGCTGGCTCCGGCTCGGGAGCGGAGAACAGCCCAACGACCCATCGAGAGGACGCCCGCGCAGCTCTGAGAACGCCCATCGCCGTCAGCGCCGCGACGTAAACCATGAAGAGCACGAGGAACCGCACGGCCCCGGCCACGGTTTTGACGCTTGTCATCAACATACCTCCTGTCGCCGGCCATCATGTATAACTCCGGCGCGCTGGTTATCAGATATAATATTTGTGTTAGATCGGAGCCGACTTCCAAACGCATTTACAGGTCTCCCGTGAGAGACGGATATGAACCTCACCGATGCGCGCGTTCTTGTGACGGGCGGTGCCGGACTCGTCGGGAGCCACCTCGCCGCCAGCCTCCTCGACCGCGGCGCGGCCGTCCGCGTCGCCGACGATCTCTCGAAGGGAACCCGCGACCGGGTGCCCGACGCCGCCGAGTTCGTCGAGGCGGACCTGACCGACCCCGACGACGTCGCTCGCGCGGTCACCGACGACCTCGACATCGTCTTCCACTTCGCCGCGTTCACGGACACGAACTACGACGACGACCGCGCGCTGTTCGAGGACAACACCGCGATGACGTACAACGTCTTAGAGCGCACCCGCGAGGTCGGCGTCGACCGGTTCGCGTTCACCTCCTCGTCGACGGTGTACGGGGAGGCGCCGCGGCCGACGCCCGAGGACTACGCGCCGATGGAGCCGATTTCCGTGTACGGCTCCGCGAAGCTCGCCGACGAGGCGCTGATCTCGACGTTCGCGCACTCGTACGGCGTTCAGTCGTGGGTGTTCCGCTTCGCGAATATCGTCGGGCCACACCAGCGCGGGAACGTGATCCCCGACTTCATCCAGAAGCTGGACGCCGACCCGACCGAGATGGAGATCCTCGGCGACGGTCGCCAGGAGAAGTCGTACATGCACGTCTCCGAGTGCGTCGACGCCATCCAACACGTCGTCGAACACGCCGACGACGCGCTCAACACCTACAACCTCGGCACCCGGACGACCACGTCGGTGACGCAGATTGCGGACATCGTCAGCGACGAACTCGGGGTCGATCCCGAGTACAGCTACACGGGCGGCGACCGCGGCTGGACCGGCGACGTACCGAAGATGCGGCTCTCGATCGAGAAGCTGTCCGCGCTCGGCTGGGAGCCGTCGGTCGAGAGCGACGAGGCGGTTCGCCGGAGCGCACGCCAGCTGATCGACGAAATCGTGGACTGACCCAAACTATCGTCGGTCCGCCTGCGTTCTCTTGTTGGAACTCCTCTGGTGGTTCGCGGCTCCGACTGCCGATGGCGTCTCAGAAAATATCGATCGGGACCATCGGAAGCTCAATGAACGATGCCCCGGTAGAAAACACGACGCGGTGAGGCTGCTGGCGGGGAGTTGCGGTCTGCGGTGAGGGTGTCATCCCACTGTTGCTCTGGTGTTTGCGTCTCGACCTTGGAACGGAAGCTCTCGTGAGCAATCGTCTGCGAACGCTACGATTTGGTACCAGTATCTTCATGTTACTCAACAACAGTTAATCACTGTGGCCGGCTCTAAACCAGTGTCAGAGAAAGTATTAGAACGCGTCGCAGAAGCTAAGGATACCGACCCGTCCGAACTTGACGAGCCACTGTTTGCGGCTGTCAACACCGATTCACTCGACAAAATATTCAGCTCAACCCAAAGTGGCCCAACAAGAGATGAAGGCAAAGTGCGGTTCCCTTACGCTGGATTCACCGTGATTGTTACCGCACAAAAAGAAGTCGAAGTTAGGGAACGAGGCAAGTGAAGTTGCTGTATTGGTCAGATGTCAACTACCCTACCCTAAGCGCCTTCGGCGCTTTGAGGGTGGGGCTTGTCCGTGAACTCGGCCTCGAACCCATCAGGGTAGGCGGGAAATCCGCCCTTCGGCTTGAGGATCCAATAGAGCCGAATGGGCTCAATCCACTTTCCGAGTGACTCTGTCATGCTCACTTGGTAGCGTGTGTAATGTTTATTATTCACTACTACTGACACACTCGTATGCCACGGGATCGTCGTACCGCGATTGTTGAGACCTTACACGATGTCGCGACGACGATTCAAACGGAGACGACGACGACGGGCGTGTGCGAGCGGACCGTGTCGGCGGCAGCGGATCTCCTTGATTTTAACCTGTGTACGATCGTCATCCGCGAGGGAGAGTGGCTGATCCCGTACGCCACCTCTGCGGACGCGCCGCCCGACGGTAGTCAGAAGATGAAAGTTGATACAGGGCTGGCCGGGAAGACCTACCAGACCGGTGAGTCGTACACGGTCGCCGAAGTGACGTCGTCGGATGAGACGAACCCGGCCGACCCGTCGTATCGGTCCGGGATCAGCGTCCCGATCGGCGATCACGGCGTCTTCCAAGCGGTCGAGACAACGCCCGATGCGTTCGACGACGACGATATCGAGTTGGCAGAGTTACTCGTCAGTCACACCGCGACGGCGCTCGACCGGCTGAACCGTGAGAAGGAACTTCAGCGGCAAAACGAACGGCTCGACCAGTTCGCGTCGGTGGTGGGCCACGACCTCCGAAACCCGCTGAACATCGCGTCGGGCCGGTTGGAACTGGTTGCCGACGAGTGTTCGAGTCCCCACATCGAGCCGGTGATCGACGCCCACGAGCGCATGGAACGCCTTCTCAACGACCTCTTGGTGTTCGCCCGTGTCGGCGCTGATTCGCTCTCGTACGCGGAGGTCGACCTGGCGGCGCTCACCACGGAGTGTTGGGAGTCGCTGGCGGCAGAAGCGGCCACGCTTCACACCCCGGTCGACCACACGATCCGCGCCGATCGCGACCGGCTTCGACAGCTCGTCGAGAACCTGTTGAAGAACGCGGTCGACCACGGCGGCCCCGACGTGACCGTCACCGTTGGAGGGTTACCGAACGGATTCTACGTGGCCGATGATGGTCCAGGCATCCGACCCGATGCCCGCACTGACGCGTTGACGGCAGGGTACACATCCGCCGCGGACGGGACGGGATTCGGGCTGTCGATTGTCTCACAGATCGTCGACGTACATGACTGGGAGATCACGCTGACCGAGAGCCCGTCTGGCGGCGCTCGGNACACATCCGCCGCGGACGGGACGGGATTCGGGCTGTCGATTGTCTCACAGATCGTCGACGTACATGACTGGGAGATCACGCTGACCGAGAGCCCGTCTGGCGGCGCTCGGTTTGAAATTCAGGGCGTGGAACTGGTTGCGGAGTAGCCCACCCGCTACCGCCAACCATCTGCCGGTCGTGACACCTGGAGTGCGCGATATTGCTCTGGATATATCGCATTCCTCCCGCGGCTACCACCGTGGGCTTCCGCTGTGTCTCGCTGTGATATTCCTTTGAGGGAACACGTTAATATAATACTCAGTTGAAATAACGCGCATGACCGACACACCGCTCCGGGCAACGGTCACACAGCGCGGCGTCGTCGTCACGCCGGACGAGCACGTCCTCATCGTCCAGCGGGCGTCAGACGGAGCGTGGGAGCTACCGGGTGGGCGACTCGATCGGAGCGAGGATGCTACTGTGGGTCTCGTGCGCGAACTGCGCGAGGAGACCTCGCTCAACCCAGAGGTCGTCGAGCCGGTAGACACCGTCACGTGGGTGAACGATGACGGCAACGGCCGATTTGCGGTGTACTACTACTGTCGCGGCTCCCGGCGGACGGTGTCGCTGTCGCCCGAACACGACGCCGCTGCGTGGCAGCCCGCTCGGGCGGCCGCGGAGCGGCTCAGCGACCCGCAGACTGCGGCCGTTGAGGCGGCGGTCACACACCACCGGCGCGCGGTCGATCGGGGGGTGGCTGCCGCTCCGTCTTCAAGTCGAGAGCACGGCGAGCGCTCGTGAGGCGATCATCGGTCGCTTCCGCGGACGGGTTCGACCGTGGCGTCGGGTCGCGTCGCTGCGATCATGATAGAGATACGAGCGCATGCCCCCGCCTTTCCGTGAGAGACGAGTGTTCCGATACTCTGTCGGAACCGAGGAGCGAACAGGCGGGGGTCGAGCGGACAGCAATGTGTGACAATCCACCGGCCTATCGTATTGCTGGATTTCCCATCGTTTCACTTCCACTCTGGATGGCTGAAATATATGCCGACCACAGCCGAAACGTGTCGCACGGCGACGATGGGTGAACTCACCAAAACGCTCGAACTGAAACTTGTGGAACCGACCGTCCACAAGCGACTGAAGCTCCGTGAGACACGGGACGCCTACCAGCAGGCGCTTCACGCCGCCTTCGCCGCTGGCTGTGACACTCAGTCAGCAACGAACGACGTCGTTGTTGAATACGACCTGAGCGGATATGCGAAAAACGCCCTCAAAAAGTTCGTCCCACAACTCCACACCAGCTACGACGCCGACGAACTTCACGACGACCATCCAGTGCGGTTCACCAACGAAGGACTCCAACTCGACCNCGTCCCACAACTCCACACCAGCTACGACGCCGACGAACTTCACGACGACCATCCAGTGCGGTTCACCAACGAAGGACTCCAACTCGACCACCAGCCACAGAACGCGATTGAGTGGTACGTGAAAATCCCACACCACGAGGATTACCACCTCTGGATTCCGGCACACGCTAATCCCGACCAGCGAGAGTGGCTGGAAGCGGTATACGCTGACGACGCCGAAATGGGNATCCCACACCACGAGGATTACCACCTCTGGATTCCGGCACACGCTAATCCCGACCAGCGAGAGTGGCTGGAAGCGGTATACGCTGACGACGCCGAAATGGGTGAAAGTCGGCTGTTCGAGCGCGACGGGACATGGTATCTCCATGTCACCGTCACCCGCGACGTGGCAGACCAATTCGAGGCGTCCAACGACGAGCGGACACCCATCGGCGTGGATATCGGAGAAGCGAGTCTCATCACGGTGTGTCACCGCGACGACTCCGGTTCTCCTGTTCGCCCCCGTCTGTGGGCCGACGAGGGCAAAGCCGTTCGTCGACTCCGTAAAACCTACTTCACCGCCAAAAGACGGCTTCAGCAGCGCGGCAGTGAGCGCATCGCAGAGTCCTACGGCGAGCAACTGTGGGACCGGATTGACGACGTGTTCCACCGTGTGACCCGCGAGGTTGTGGACTACGCCGAGTCCACCGAGAACCCAGTGCTGGTGCTGGAAGACTTGAGGGACATCCGCGAGAACATGGACTACGACACGTACATGAATCGGCGGTTACACGGTTGGGGATTTGCGAAACTCTCCGCACAGATTCGGTATAAAGCCGCCGAGAAGGGGATTCCGGTCGCAACAGTGAATCCACGCCATACGTCGAAAGCGTGCCACGCGTGCGGTGAAGTTGGCTCCCGGCCACGACAGGCAACGTTCAGATGCTCGAACGACAACTGTTGGGTCAGTGAGTACCAAGCCGACGTGAACGGGGCGATAAATATTGGAGACCGCTACCGTAGTGGAGAGAGTCACCACCGAAACGACCGGGCTCCCCGGCAGAAGGCTGGTGCCGATGACTCGGCTACGGATGGGGCCTCTTTGACCGGGCCACAAGACAGCCACGCCGATGCTGAAACCCAGCAGGTGACGCGTGGAACGAATGCGTCTTGAAATCAACAGGTCGGTTTGCTCGGCCTGAAATCCCGTGGCGGGATTCCCGCGTCTTCAGGCGCGGGAGGAGGTCAAACGTCGTGGCGCCCTGTTGTGGATCTCCGACAGCTGGCAGCTCGGCGGCCGAGCGCGTGTCGGCCGCCTGGGAGTGTACGAACGAGGGGAGATCCAGCGTGAGCGTCGCCTCGTCGGGGTCGTACGCGAGCCGCGCGGGCTCGGCGGCGACGCGCTCGGCCGCAAGCACCTCACCGAGGGCGGCCGGGTCGATACTGACGATGCCGGGAGCGGCGCTGTACCGCTCACAGAGCGTCTGGTGGACGGTCGCCTCGACGGCCGTTACCATGGGATCGTCGACGCTCGTGGCGACAATCCCGTCGTCGGCAACCGTGAGATCGGTGGGGCCGTTGACGGCGGCCACGGGCGCGAGGAGTCGCCGGAGGTGGCGCTGTTCGACGGTCGCCTCGAGGCGCGGCGGGGTCGACGAGGTGGTGGGCAACCACGAGCGCATGCGATTGTGGGTGTCAGCGCATCAATAGGTACTTTTCGGTGTGCGGCGCGGCCGAGGCGGTCTCACAGAGGCACGAGGCGGAAGCCCACGACTTCAGTCGTGAGAGGAAGCCGACAAATCTCACACAATCCACGAACGATGGCTGCCTGACTCCCCGATGCCAATCCTAAATTATATAAATAGAAATACTATTATGTGAAATACGGATGGGGGACGTTATTCGCACCGTCAAAGTCAAACTCGACGTTCCCACAGAGCGGTGCGACGACCTCCATCAGACGAAAGACCAGTTCCTCTACAGTGCGAACACTACCGCAGCGTGGGCGTGGAGGCACCCGAACGATTACTGTATCACCTCGAAACAAAAAGCCGAGAATGCCCTCTACGCACAACTCCGCGACGAGACGGAGTTGACTGCGAATCTCGTTCAAAAGGGAATTCGGCGCGCTATCGAGGCCATCAAAAGCGGTGTGGCTCGCCTCGAAAAAGGCGAGAAGACGAGTCAACCCCAGTTCGACGCGTGGAGCGTCGTCTACGACAAACGCTCTGCGACGTTCCACCGCGACCACGTCTCGCTGTCGACCGTGAACGGGCGCGTCGAGTGCGAGTACGTGCTCCCCGACGATCCCGAAGGCACTCCGATCGGCGAGTACCTACTGAACGAGGACTACGAATTCCGGATGTCCACGTTACAGTACGATCGCAGTACAGCATCGTTCTACCTCCACGCACGAATGCGCCGAACAACGGATGAGCAAGCCCAGTCCACGACTGATTCTTCCGACGCCAAGCACAGAACAGTCCTTGGAGTCGATTTGAACGTGGACGGGTCGATTGCGGTGACTTCGACGGGTGCGTTCATCGGGAACGCCGACGAGATGAACCATCGACGCCGAGAGTTCGAGAAGACACGCGGCTCGATGCAACAGACGGGGACGCGGTCGGCACACCTATCGATTCAGTCGATGGACAACCGCGAACACCGCTGGGTACAGGACGAACTCCACCAAGTGTCGAACCGGATTCTCGACGAGGCTTGTGTCCACGGGTGTACGCACATCGCGTTCGAGAACCTGACCGACATCCGAGATCGGATGGCGGGTGCAAAGCGCTTCCACGCGTGGACGTTTCGCCAGCTGTTTGAGTACGTCGAATACAAAGCCGAGATGGTCGGGATCGAAGTCGAGCAGGTGAGTCCGGCGTACACGAGCCAGCGGTGTTCGAAGTGTGGATTTACCCACGAGACAAATCGGCGATCGAAACACCAGTTCGCGTGTCAAAAGTGCGAGTACGAACTGAACGCAGACTATAACGCGAGCAAGAACATCGCTCGCAAACTGCTAAAACGTCTCCACTCGGGGCAGATGTCTTCGGGTGGAGGCGCACCCTGTCAGTGTGCGCTGAAGTCAGGGACGCTGAACCTGAACGGCGAGTTCAACGTCTCCGTCAAGTCGACGGTAGAAGGGGAGTCCACTGACAAGCCCACGACTTCAGTCGTGGGTCACTGACGGCTCTCCCGAGCTCCTGCTGGACACCACCGAGACCGCAATAACGGTGGGAAGCCATTTACTGTCGCCGTGAGAACACGGGTCTGATGCGGGTGTCGCGTCACGTCCGGATCGCGGTGGGACTCACCGTCTTCTTTCTCATCCGGCATACTCCGCCGGAACTCGCCGAGCTCGCGGCGCGCGTTTGGCTTCTCAGAACGGAACTTGCCGTTCTAGCACCCGCACTTTCCGGCAGTTGGGGGCCCCAAATTGTCGGGTCCGTCCGGCTTCTCACGCTCGGAGTGCTGTTTCTCACGGTCTGTGTTCCACTCATCCACGAGCTGTATCCGGCTGGGCTCCGCGTCCCGCTGACCGAACGAGACCTCTTTCGGCCGTTTCGACTGCTCGTCGCCACACACGTCGTTCTGGTCTACGCAACAGTCGGTGTGCTGGTGTGGCTCGCGACGGATACACCCCGCTGGCTCCTCGCCGGGGCGGCACCCCTCGGCATCCCGCCGGGAGGCTGGATTCAGCTCTGGGTGGTCGGCTACGGGACACTGATCTTGCCGCTTTCGCTCGGCGGCCTGCTCAGCCGCCTTGAAGACGGACTCACCGCGTGGCCCACCGCCGATGGTCCGGCGATGGGGCTCGTCCGGAACCTCCAGCCAGGTGCGACCGGCCCGACCGAGTTCGACTCACCGGTGCTCGCGTGGTGGTTTGTCGGACTCGTTCACGCGCTGCCCGCCGTCGCGCTCGGAGTGGGGTTCGTCGTGATAGAGACGCTCCCGCCCGTCGTCGAGGGGCTGCTCGCGGTCGGAATCGTTGTCGCCCTCGTCGGCTCCGGCGACCCCGCTCGGTTCGTTGCCGCATTCGATCTCGAACACCGACTCGGCCGCACGCTGCGATTCATGACGGTCAACCTCCGCAGCGCGGTCTCGGCGGCGAGCATCTTCCTCGGTGTGACGCTCGTCGGCGTGCTTGTCCTGCGAGTCGGCCCGCTGGCGGCCGGCCACTGGACCGCTCCGCGCCCCCATCCGGGATGGTGGTCACGACTCGGCGTCCTTGCCGGTCTGACGGTGTACGCTGTTGGGATGGCTGGCCACTGGCTCCGGCTCGCAGACCGGCTCCCGTGGTTCGTCACCGCGTGGACAGCCGCGAGCACCCGGTACGACGCGCGGGCGTTCCGCGCCCCGTCAGCGGACTGTCCGCCCCGCTTTCCGCTCGGGCCGCTCCTCCCCGCACTGTTCTTCGTTGGCGCCCTCCAGGCGATCGCAGCGCCCGGATCGCCGTCAGCGACGCTGTACGCAGTCGGGTGGCCGATCGGTGTCGGGGTCGGGATCTGGCAGCTCGTTCGACGGCCGCCGGTCTCGACTCCGGCCGCTCGGGACAATTGGGCGATTCCGGTCGCGCTCGCCGTCCAAGTCGTCTTACTTTTCTATCAGGTTTCGCTCCCGGTCTCCGTCGAAACAGGGGCGTTCTCGGTACCGACAGCGCCCGCGAGGCTCTCGGCGGCGCCGGATTTGCTCGTGTTGGGCGGCGTGGCCGTCGCCGCCATCGTCTGGTACTTCGTTCCGGAGCTCACGGAGTTCGCAACCGCTCGGGCCGGCGACCAGTCGGAGACAGCCGCGCAGTCGTCAGCCGACGCCGACCGCCTCCGACTGCTCCGGCTGTCGACCACGCTCGGGTTCGGACTCTCGGTGTGGGCGACCGCAGTCATGGCCGTCTCATTCGGTATCACGATCGGGGTGTTTTTGCGCTATCTTCTCGGGGGGATGGGAACGATCACCGCCCTCCTCTGGTGGCTCGATCCCGACCAGTTCGAACGGCTCGACAGGCTCCCGCCCCGGACCGAGACATTGGCTGATCTCGGCGTCCTACTGTACTTCCTCGGCGTCACGCTCCTCAGTCGGGAGTCCCTGCTGATCCCCGAGTCCGTCTCGCTCGCGGGCGTCGGTGCGACGGTGCTGGGGATGGCATTCGTCGTCGGTCGGTACTGCTATCACCGTGTGTGGGAGCGGTCACAGGCGGCTGAGTAGCGCTTGAACGGGCATACCGGTCGTGTCACGGCCGAAGAGACGGGGAGCGTTGGAGACCGCCGCCAGCGCGGCGGGCGCGAGCGCCAACCGTCATCCCTTAGCGTCACGGAGACGGTGGACGGGTATGGACCCGGTGACACACGCCGCGGTCGCGTATCTGCTGTACGTCGCGTACGCGGCGGTGACCACACGCCGGCTCCCCGTTCGGTGGGCGCTCGTGCCGGTGGCGATCGGCAGCCAGTTTCCGGACCTGATCGACAAGCCGCTCGCGTTCTGGGGTGTGATCCCCTACGGCCGGTCGCTGGCCCACTCGGTGTTCTCGCTGGTCATCGTGTGCGGTGTCGTCTGGTGGGCGACGCGATCGCTTTCGGTCCGGTTTGACGACCGCGTCCCAGATTCGCTATGGCGGGTGACGCCCGCGGCGTTCACGATCGGGTACGCGGCCCACCTGCTCGGCGATTCGTGGCAGAGCCTGCTGCGTGGCGACTTGTTTGCGGTGCGGTTTCTCGCGTACCCGTTGTTCGGCGTCCCGCGGAGTGCCAGCGATAGCATCTCGCCGTGGCTGCGCGTGGTTGAGCTCTATCGCGAGCCGGCCGCGGCGATGCATCTCGAGATCGTCGCGGCCGCGATCGTCATGTTCGTCGGCCTGCGGCTGTGGGCGGCACGGCGCGGGCGGTGGCCGAAAGCCGAGCGGTGAGAACGGTGAATTGACGCACTGAGCGCCTGTGCGAGGCGATGAACGGGGCTGTCTCTCTCACGAACAGATTGGCTCGCCCATTGGCAAAGACGAGAGCTCGCGACGGGACCACAGAGGTACGAGGCGGAAGCCCATCACTGACGCCGTGAGGTGCTGACGGTCGTGGCTGCGCGCACAGCGACCGGAGGGAGCGAGCACGGAGCGGAGGGTGGGGCGGTGGGGCGTGGCTGGATGGTGCGGATACCCCGATCGGCCAGCCGATCGCCGATCCCGACCCCGTCAACGCGGCGATTACAGAGGGACGAGGCAAAAGCCCACGACTTCAGTCGTAGGTCACTGACACGGCAAAAAAAGAGGGCCACGGTGGCCTACCCCTCCCACCATCGGTCGCGCTCGGGGAAATCGACCCGCGACCATCCGGTCAGCGCCACCGACACGCGGCCGTCGTACCAGCTCGTCGCGGCATCAACCAGTCGCACCCGTTCGCCCTCGTCGATACGTGGTTGGCCGGATTTGCGCCACACCGTCACCTTGATCCGTCCGGTGTCGTCTTCGAGCAGCCCGACTTGTTGGATGGCCGGATGCGCGGGCTCCCAGTCTTCAGCCCATTCCCCAGCAATGCTCACCGTGCCACGAGCGACCTCGCTGACCGCCTCAATCGGAATGATCGTTCCTGGTGCCTCCTGAATCTGCTCGGTCACCTGGATGACCGCCGTCACCAGCTCGTCGCCATTGGCCACGCGTGCTGCGAGCTGCCGGCTCACCGCCGCATCGGTCCAGCCTTTAGTGTTCGCCGCAATCCGCCGGGCTTCCTGATTCACCGCCGCCAACTCGTCTTGTGCCAGCGTCGCTCTGGGGTCTTCCTGTTCTGGGTCGGCCCACGGATCCACGCTCGCGCGCCGCTCGGCGAACTCGTCGCGCCGCTGGTGACTGCCCGCCGCGATCACCTGTCGCGTCCGGGCTTCCCGATCGGAGGACTGTCTGCGATCCCACCGCTCTCGGGTACGGGCCTTCTCCGCTTCACGTGCGAGGGCTTTCTCCTCGGCGGCCAGTGACAGCCCGCTCATCCCCGCATCGGGATGGTTCGCATCCACCTTCGCCTGCGTTTGGAGGTCGACGTTGGGCCGCAACGGCTCAACGGCCGGCTCCGTCTCCGCTGGTTCGAGTCCCTGTTCAGCCACCGAAACCTCTTTTGTCGAAACGTTGTTACGAGACATTGGAACAACACGTTCCGAAGGCGCTCACGCGCTACACCCGCGATGTGCTCTCATCGCGGATTTTCGTCGACGCCCGACAGCACCAGCTGCGCGCTCTCGCTCGCGCCTTCGCGAGCGCCCACCGGGCGCGAGCGAGAGCGCGCCTACATGTGGTGACCCAGCCAGCCGCGCGCGGCGACCCGCCCGGAGCGAGCGGCCAGCGCATTCCCCGTTCGCCGCGACGCAACCACGTCCGTCGCGGTCGGCTTCGCCGAGGTCCGCCGGACCCGAACGGGTGAAGCCCTGGCGTCGAGGGCACATTCATTTTAGCCCGGCAGTCCGCCCGCCACTGCAGGCAGACCGCCCGGAATGGTCGGTCGCGAGCGACGCGGAGGGCGGCAGCGGCGAGCGGGGCGAGCCGTGACGTACGCACCTGTTCAGCCGGCTACGTCGCTAAGCCAGCCATCTACCGCCCTGACAGACGCAGAAAGGGCGAGACCGTCTCGGCTGCCCCGACCCCACAACCACCACAGGAACGAGGCGCACAGCGTGGGTCGCGGGCGTCAAGCGGCCGAAGGCGTTCAAATCGCTACTTCTGGGGTTCCGTCTGGAATCGCTGAGAACGTGCGTTGTGACAGTCCCAACTGGACGCTATCGAGTGCCGCCACGTCGTGGTCGATAGTAGCAGTTTGGAACGGGACACCGTCGACGAGGATGTGATAGTACGCGGCCGCGATTTCCTGCGAAAGCGCGGCCTCGTCGGTCATCGGTCGCGCAGGCGATCGCGAGCGGCCGCGAACCGAACGGGATCGGTGTCGCCAGCCGCAGCCATCTCGTTAGCGGACTGGAGCTGCGAGTCGATGAGCCGATTCTGCTGGCGTGACCACTCACCATCGTCGTGCGTCCGAACATACTCGGCCCACTGTTTGATCATCGCACGCCGTTGCTCGCTATTCCGGCGCTGATCGTCTTCAAACGCTTTTGAGTTCAGCATAGTAGTTCTCCACTCCAAGCTCGTTGACATACGTTTCGAGTTGCTCCGTGTTAAATCGTTCCTCGAACGTCAGGTAGAGGTGAAGTGCATCCTCGAAATCCTTCCCGCTGAGACTGTCTGTAGCTTGTGCAAGCCGAAGTTTGTACGCGATTTGGAGTTCAAGCGGGCTGATCTCGATCTGTCCCTCATCGAATGTTACCGTAAGGGGGTTCGAGAGGGCCTCACGCTCAACATCGTTTGAAACAAACCATGTCTCGAAGTTCGGATACATTTCCCCCTCTTCGGCAATTCGGATCCGGCTACCCTCGCTCAACATCGAATACATCTCATCAAGCGGCATCGCCATCCCCCAGTACCCTCGCTCTTTGAGTTCCGTGACAAACTGCTCAATCTCCACTTCGGACAGCGACTCCAGAATGACGTCGATATCTTCTGTCGATCGAGATCGCCCAGTGAGGATCGCGACGTATCCACTAACGATGACGTAGCTAACATCGCAGGCATCGAGGATCTGCGTGAACTCGAGTACATCTTTATCGAGTTCTGATAGCTCCCGTGAAACCGTGAGAGTGTCGTCACTGAGTTCCATCAGTTTCCTCTATGGAACACGGATAAACTACGCGCTGCGTCACGTGTCTTCGATCGCCTGTTTCACTGCTCATTTGTTGACTTCTTCTTCGGTATCATGACGTACGTTCTCATCGATCTGGTGATGCTCGTGGACGACGGGCCGGAGCGCCTGGAGAATCATCTCGGCGGCCAGCGGAGAGATGTCCAGGTCGTCGGCCATTAGCCGATGGGTCACTTCGCCGCGTTCGCGGGCAACCACGTAGATGAGCGCGGTCGCGAGGCCGGCGACACCGTGGCGATCGATGTAGGTATCGATGTCGGCGTCCGTCTTGCGCCGCCCAACGGCGTCGATGAGGGCCGGCGTGATCGTGTACTCACCGTCGCCGGCGCCCGTCGTCACTGTCAGGTCAATTTCGCGAGCGGCGTACCGGCGGGGCTGCTCGTCGTCGGTGACGACGACGACGCCGGCGTCAACGAGCCGGTTCACGTAGCTGTAGGCGGTCCCCTGTGCGAGCTCGAGGTCCTCAACCACGTTCTGGACGGTCGCCTCCTCTTCACGGGCGAGATAGGCGTACAGCTGGGCGAGCTTCGGCTCTTCCAGCAGGCCAGCGACCGAGAGAAAGTCTTGGACAATCTCGCCGTCGGTGTGGGGTGAGGTCCGTGACACAAATTCCCTCAATTATAGTTTACAGTGAAACAGTAAAGAGTGTTTGGGCCACGCTGTCGACGTCACGACGAGATGCGCTTCAGGCGCCCATCCCCAACACGTCGCGAACGCCGGGCTACAGCGCTCGCACAACCGTCAAGGCATCTGGTTTCACTGTGTTACCGTGTAACACTATCGAGGCAGGACTTGGTTACTCCTGAAAGTGGGTGGCAGCATCCTGAAGCGCTCCCTCGAACTGCCACGCGGCCTCGCTGAACGCCCCATCAGTCTGATCGTCCCACCGCGGGAAGCCACACTGCTCGCTGACGGCGACCTCCCACGTCGGCGGCTCGACCTGCCCGAGCTCGTATTCGGGGATCGCAACGACATACAGATACTCCTCGTCACCATGGATCCCAACACGTGGATCCTCGATCCCGTGGCCGAGCAGAAACAGCGGCTGGGAGAGATGCTGCATCCGACTGGGCTGGCACACATCCGCTGGTGAGTGCGCATCAAGCCGCTGATCGGCCGCCCGATCGGGATCGAGATACAGCGGCAGCGACGCCAGCTTCTCAAGGAAGACGTACTGGGCGGCCGCGTACGACGGCCCACGGACACTGTGGGTCGCCTCCAACAGCCGTTTCAATTCACGCAAGCGGGTGAGCACGCCACGTGGATACCCGTCGGAGTGAGTGTACACCTGTGCGACTGGGTCGGTCGGATCGGCCGTCTGGCCCTGCGCAAGGGTGCGGACGAACCGGAGTTGGCATCGAGTCGACATCGAATCACGCCGGCAATTGGTGCGCCGGCACCCATCCCGGCGCCAACAACACCACAATACGGTGTTACCGGCCATCCGGGTCAGGTGGCGCGACACGATGCCCACAGGGGCGACAGATCGCGGTGTCCGGACCGTGGATGACTACCACCGAGACAGTCACACCACAACGCGGACAGCGGTCGTACGTCGCCATCAGCGGCCCTTCCGGCGAAGCCGACGCACGTGGAGACACACGCGACGCCGGCGGCTGAGTGGGCTGACAATAGCGAGCGGAAGCTCACCCCATTAGGGGTGGGTCCAAGCGACAGCAAAACCGTACAATCCACGCGCTACGGCTCGTCTGGATGTTTCACCACTTCCAGCCCAGCTTCGATTATCTCTTGATATGCTTCTGTAAGGTCTATATCCTGCTGTTCAGCGTAGTCTTTCACCCGTCCGTTCAGTGTGTGAGAAACGTCGATGTTCGGTCGCATTGTCTATGTCCAAAAGACATTTAGCCATAAAACTATTAATGTCTGCTGTCGTGAGGCGAACCAACACGCTCACCGTGCGGCCGCTCTCCGACGCCGACGAGCGGCTACTGCGGGACCTGTTGGACGCCTCTGCGAGCCTGTGGAACGAACTCAACTACGAGCGCCGCCAGCAGTTCTTCGACGGCGAGAGCGTCTGGGACACCGCCGACTACCGCAAACAGTACGTCGGCGTCCTCGGCTCTGCTACTGCCCAGCAAGTGATACGGAAGAACAAATCCGCATGGCAGTCGTTCTTCGCAGCCCGCGAAAACGGCGAGAACACCGCCCCGCCGGGCTACTGGGGCAACGAGGATAATGGGCGCGAGCTACGCATGTTCATCCGCAACGACCAGTACACGCTGGAAACCGGTGAGCGGTCACGGGTCGAAATCCCCGTCGGCCAAGACCTGAAAGACGAGTACGGCCTTGGCAACCACGACCGCCTGCGGCTGGAGGGGTGCGGTGCTCCCAAATGGGGCGGCAAACAGGGGCGCTTGGAGATACAGTACGACGAGGTAGACGACACGTTCAGGGCCTTTCAGCCTGTCACTGTACCCGATTCTCGACAGGATTCACCACTGGCTTCCGAAGAAGCCGCGCTGGACGTGGGCGCGAACAATCTCGTCGCCTGTACCACCACAACCGGCCAGCGGTACCTCTACGAAGGCCGGGAAATGTTCAACCGCTTCCGCGAGACGACCGACAAAATTGCTTGTTTACAGTCCAAACTCCGTGAGAGACGAGACAGCAGTCAGCGGATACGGCGGCTGTATCGCAAACGGACGCGACGGCGCGACCACGCACAAGAGACACTATCTCGGGATCTGATGGAACGGCTCTACGCCGACGGTGTCGATACGGTATATGTGGGCGATCTCACTGACGTTCTGGAAGCTCACTGGTGTGCCGAGGTGAACGCCAAGACCCACCAGTTTTGGGCGTTCCGGGCGTTCATCAACCGCCTCTCGTACACTGCCGAGGAATACGGGATCACCGTCAAGGTAGAGTCAGAAGCTGATACAACCCGAACGTGCCCGGCGTGTGGCGAGCAAGACGACACCCACCGGGACGGCGACGTGTTTCGGTGTCCGTGTGGTCACGAAGCTCACGCCGACCTGTGCGCGTCTCGCACGTTCCTCAAACAGCAGGCTGGCAAAATCGAAGCAGGGTCGATGGCTCGGCCCGTGCGTCTCAAGTGGGACGACCACAACTGGTCGGAGCTACCACACTCTCCCGAGAAGGAAAGTCCCAACGAGGAGCGCACAAACCGGAGTACCGGCGACGGGAAACTTGCCTCTGTGGGTACGGCATAGCCAACATCCCAACAGAGGAATCCCACGGCTTCAGCCGTGGGAGGAAGTCAAAGGACGACTATCGATCGACGGGGGACGAAAAGTGGTCATGGCTCGCACCCGTCGGAAGCCACACAGCTCATCCAAGCGACACGCCGCGTTCCTGAAACACGGTCTCGAACCCCCGGTCGGCGATCGCCGTCACGAGCCCGGTGTATGCCGCCTGGACGGTCGGGTCTTCGACGAGCTCGCGGAACCGGCTCTCAAAACGGCGCCCGTGGGCCGTCCGGCGTTTGTCGGACCGATCGTGGGCCGCCTCGTGACAGAGCACGAGAAAGAGATCGTGGGTCCACGCCAGCCGGTTGGAACTCGTCACGGCCGAGTCGGTCACCACGATCCGGCTGTGGCCGTCCGTCCACGCGTTCGGCGTCGCTTCACCCCACTCAATGGTCCGATCAACACCGATGGCGTCGGCGAGCGCCCGCGCAAACAGGAGGTATCGCCCCTGTCGCGTCGACAGTGCGGTATCAGGGAGGCGAGTGTACCCCTGCCAGACGCCTGCCTCCTTGGCACGCGTTGTGACATCGAAGCAGCTCGGGAGTGACACGGCAGCGTCATCGCCACGACCGGCACTCACGAGCTGGGCGGTCGCCGAATCGCTGGTGTCGAGAATGATCGCCCCACGCTCGACCAGGGCGTCTGCCCCGTGGTCGGCCCCGTCCTGCCATGCGATCTGGGGTGCCGCCTGAATCCGGGCGAGACTCACCGGTGTCTCAGTGACGAGCTCGAAGAGCTTCCGGTCACGCCACCGGTCGCGGCAGTCGGCGTCGCTGGTGAGCAGTTCGGTCATCATCGCTCGCGTCTGATCGGTGAGCGCGTCGTCGCGCAGCTGATCGTACAGCGTGACGCGCGCCGCATCGAGCGTGTCTTGAATCCGGGCCCACCGTTCACACCCCGACTGAACGGCTGTCCGCGCGAAGTTCAGCGTGAGGTTTCCTTTCGAGACGACGACCCCGCCCACGCCGGCGTCGTGATCGGTGGTGACGTACAGCCCGTTGCTGTAAATAGCGAGTTCCGGCGTCGGCGTCTGTTCGAGCGCGAGGTACGCATCTGGCGTCTCACGGGTGACCGTCACCCGACTCTCGTCAACCGCATCGAACGGATGGCCACGATCGACGGGCTCGCCGTTGACGAGCACTGCCACGCCCGTCCGGAAAGTGAGATACGCGAACCGCGTCCGGAGCCGCTCAACGATGCGGGGCCACTGATAGCTCTCCGGATTAGGGACCTCGCTCGTGTAGTGGTTGATGGTTACGCAGACGCCGTCGACCGCGTGGTCCGTCTCAACGACAACTCCCTCCCGGCCGCTCGCACGGGCAAAGGGGCCAGTCTCGCGTTCGTTCTGGTAGTCGAAACACAGCGCGTGGTGGCCGCTCCAGATGCGGACCGCACCTTTTGCGATGATCGCGCCCGTGCCGATCCCCCACTCGCCGAGGGTGGCGTCGTCATCGCGGGATTTCGTGCCGGCGCCCAACACGGAGAGATCCCGCATCCCCGTCTGGCTGCCGAGATCCACGCCGGCGCCGTCATCACAGACGACCGTCTGCTCTGGTGTGACGCTCACGAGCACGCGGGACGCCCCGGGGCTGTCGACGCCGTTTTGGACGGCTTCACGGATCGCGTCTGGGAGGTCCGCCATCTGGTCTTCGATCAGGTACTGCGCGACCTGATCGGTCGTGGTCATCTCAACCGTCTCGGTACAACTGTCGTCGGTCCCGGAATGGTCCGGGGGAGTGGCCTGCTCGGACATGGTGGCCACCCCCTCGGGGCACCAGATAAACTGAGGCGAGGTATCTACCGGATCAGGGGCGTGGTCGGTCAGACCCAGTGATCCACATAGACGACACCTGAAATTTCTTCCTGCGGATACTGCTTCGACATCCGATGTATCGCAGCGGCAATTGTTCGTGCTGAGATAGTCACATCGCTCACGTACAGGGCCGCACAGTACGCTGTCGGATCAAGTTCGAGCACAAAATCGTCATCATACGTGAGAATAAGCCGGTCGTCCGATTTTGAGTACTGACCCAGTTCTCGGTCAGACGAGCCCTTCCCAAACGCAGTGAGATCATTGACGTGTTCGACATCGTGACCGTAGTTCCGGAGCTTGTGGATGATCCGGTACTCGACGTTCTCATCAACCAAGAGCCGGTAGCTCATTCGTGTGGTGTGATAGAAGATTGCTGTGCCGCCTCCGTCGCAGCACGGGCATGACGGGTTTCAATTTGCTCCATCGCTTCGGGATTGCGATGGTAGTACGCGAGCGCTTCGTACACTTCGCCAACATCGAGTCCATATCGATCGGCGATATGGTCTGGGCGGTTCCCAGCCTCTTCGACGAGCGCATGGAGCTGTCGAACCGTTATGCGACTCTCCGCAACGTGGGGCTCGTTATGAATGGTCGACTCGTCTGCGGAGACGATTCGGTACTTCGTCACTGCCATAGGCTGTGGTACGTGTGCCGATGACAAAAAGCCGAGCCTAATCGGTCCAGCATGGATTTCAAATAGTGGCACTCACTCAGCCGTGAATGGGTGAACATCCACTCACTACGGATCATCTCAACCGTCTCGGTACAACTGTCGTCAGTCCCGGCTGAATCCGGGGGAGTGGCCTGCTCGGACATGGTGGCCACCCCCTCGGGGCACCAGACAAACTGCGAATCGGACGGGACGGGACTGAGGCCACGGAGCGGCGACGAAAGCACCTCGGGAGAAACCTTGATGCCGACTCGTATACGACGTATACACATGAGTACAAAGAGTGTCCGACTCGATGAAGATGTCTACGAGCGGATTAAAAGCAAGAAGCGTCCCGATGAGACGTTTTCAGAAGCTATTGACCGGCTCACCGGCGGTGCGTCGCTGCTTGATCTCGTCGGGCTTCTCTCGGATGAGGAAGCGGCGGCATTCCGCGAAGCGATCGACGAAACCGATGAGGACGCGATCAACGAGATTGATACCGTAATCGACCAGTTTGAGGGCGGTCGTGATTCTTGATTCCTCGTTTCTGATCGATCTGATGAACGGCAACGAGGGTGCGATACGGGTCGCAACCGATCTTGAGTCCTCAGCCGACCCCCAGCGCGTTCCCGCACAAGTCGTCTATGAACTGTACGTCGGGGTGGGGTATACCGAGCAGACCCACGATGAGGGCGGAAAGATTCAATCCGTGCTCAACTCTCGGCCGATCGTTCCGCTGACCGGTGAAATCGCGCGCCACGCCGGCCGTATCGATGGGCAACTCCGTCGTGACGGTGAACGGGGAGGGCAGGGTGACATTAAGATCGCGGCGACTGCGCTTCGGTACGATGAGCCGGTCGTCACAGGGAATCCCAAAGACTTCGATCGAATCCCTGAGCTGATCGTTCGAGACTACTGAAAACACCGAGACCGCCGCACAAGATGAGGAATCGGCGCTCGACCAGTACTCACACGCGCCACGACACCGACGGCAGCAACAAGACCAGCTCCGGCAACGAGGGGATCGTTGTTGGTCAGCGAAATTCTCTCGATCGTCGCTCGACGCAGGTGAGACTGTTGTGGGTGGGAGAGACATACTGTCCAGTTGGGGGACCGGCCGACACCCTCTCGGTCCTGAAAGACGGAGATCCCCGCCCGCCGTTGGAGATGAACCCTGAAGCAGCGTGTTCATCCAATGTCGACTGCGTCAATCAGTCTGGTACTCACCTCGCGAATACGTTCACACCGAGTGAGGAGTTGCTCGCTGTCATCGTCGCTCCATGCTGCGAGATACCGCGCCGAGCCATCCATCTCGAGCCCGAACTGCTGCCCGACGACGTACGCGACCGCCTCAGCTTCGCGTTCACGCGCCTCTTTTCCGACCGTATCAGCTGGGTCATGAAGGAGTGCGTGGGCGTACTCGTGACAGAGCGTCCCCGCGACCGCCGCCGTGTCGTCGCTGCGCACCTGAACGTGCGGGTCGCCGTCGACGTGGCGACACACGCCTGCGGCGTCACCGTGGGGCCACGCCTCACTGTCGACGATCTCAACCGAGACGCCGAGGTCTGTAGCCGCCTCCACTAACGCGGTCACCAGTCCGTCCGCGTCGCCTTCGCTGGCCGTTTCAAGCTGAGGTAGCGGTTCCCCCTCTGTTTGGGAGACGTCGAACACGGGGACGGGTTTGAACCCGACAACGCCGTCGGCCCACTCGTCGGGTGGGGTGTCGTCGTACTCGCAGTCGTTCTGCTCGTGGTAGGTGGGCCCGTCACCACACTCAGGACACCGACTGGTGATGATCGGCGCCCAAATCCAGATCGCAGATTCACCCTCGATCACGTGCCGATCAAAGTCGTCTTGCCACGTCCGGTAGCCTGCCACCTTCGTCGCCTCCGGACACTGGAGGGTGATCAAGAAGGTGTTTCGATGCGAGTAGTCGTGGAACCGAGACTGGACATCAAGCCACTGTTGGAACTGCTCGCTGGCGCGTGCCGCATCAACGGCGTCGCAAAGCTCGGCAAGCCACTGGTCGATCGCCTGGTGCATCTGGTCGGCGCGGGCGTCACCGTCTCCGAAGGTGACCGGCCCGCTCGCGGCGTGGGATTCAGTCATGCTCCCACCCATCGGGAGCACAACAATCCCGGCAGCCCACCCCACCGGAGCGCCCCGGTGACTCGCTCGGCACGCGACCCGGAATCGGTCCACTCACTGGACACCACCCGGGCTGTTTCGTTCACTAGACTCACGGCGGAACATTCATATTGGTTCATGTCAACATTCCACATGTTATGGGGCGCGCTGCCGACTCCCCCGCTGATGACCGCACAGACCACACGCACCTCCAGATCCAACCGACTGAGACCGAGCTGTCAGCCGCCGCGGTCGAGCAGGGGTTTCGTCGGCTCCACGGGCTCGAGACGGAGTCGAACGGCTGGACCGACCGCCTCCGCGGGCCGACCCCGCCAACCCTTGAGTTTCGGCTCCACCGGCCGGCCGGCGCCGACGCAGCCCTCAGTCTCTATGCGGGGATCACTGACGCCCCCACAGCAACACTCCGGGCGGGGTTACGCGCCGCCTGTCCCAACGAGTACGAACTCACGCCGGCGACACCACCCTCGATCCCCACAACGGAGTCGACAGAGTCGGCACCCGACAGCGAAGAGTCGACGGCGTCAGTCGACGAAGAGCCCCTACGTGCCGTCGAGTGGGTGGGTGATGCCGACCGGCGCGACGACTGGCAGACCCGGCTCACGCCGTTCGAAACGTTCACTGACGACGACAGCCGGCTGCCGCTGGCGGCCGTCGTGGAGACGCTCGCGGAGACGGACGCGGCAGTCACCTACCAGGTGGTCTGTCAGCCGTTTCGCGACTACCGCGGCGACGTACGATACCGAAAACGCCAGCTTGAGGCCGGCCGCGACACGCCAGCGAGCCGGTTCGTCACGGATCTGATCGGGCCTATCACCGATCCGGACGAGACGGCCACCACGAGCGGAGACGGTGATAGCGACCGGCTGACAGCACTCGACGCCGTCGACCCCCGGCACGCGTTCGTCGTCAACGCCCGCTGTCTGATTCGGGGGCGTGATGCCACGGCAGTCGCCGAGCAACTGGCCGGCACACTGGGCGCGACCTCCGGGCCCTACTATCGGGTCGACGCCACCCAGGCCGACGACCCGACGCGGGTCGCGGCCGCCATCCGCGACCGCACGGTCCACCAGCCGGCGTACGACACGCTCACAACCAAGCTCCCGTGGACGGCCAATCGGAGCCGCGGGATCGTCGCGGACGCGGCCAGCGCTCCCGGCTTCGCGCTCGTCGATGGCGCCACGCTCACCGCCGCGGGGAGCCGAGCAGTCGCGCCAACCGACCCGGATCGCACCGTTGTGGAACCGCCACCCGTCAGCCAACTCAAGCGTTATCACACGGCCGGGCTCACGCTGGGGCATCCCCGCGATCAGGACGGCACGGCTGCGAACGATCCTGTCGCGGTGCCGCCGGCGCTCCAGTCGCTTCACGTGGCGTGGTTCGGCAAGACCGGCTCGGGCAAATCGACGAGTCTCCTCACGGGGATGCTCGACAATCACGCCGCCACGGACGGCGCCGAGGTCCTCATCACACCGAAAGGCGGTGATATGGCTGCGGCGTATCTGCGCGCCCACTACGCGCGGTACGACACGCTTGAAGACGTCTACTACTTTGACTGTACCGAAACGCTGCCCGCGCTGTCGGTTTTCGATATTCGGCCACAACTGGCGGCGGGGATCGACCGGGCGACCGCCGTGGCGAATCTCACCGACCACTACATCGAAATTCTCGAAGGCGTGATGGGCCCCGAGCAGTTCCACCAGGCGGTGCGGTCGCCCGACATCATCCGCCAGCTGGTGAAGGCCCTCTTTGATCCGGTCCACGGGAGCGACGCCTTCCCCCACCGGGATCTCCAGCGGGCGGCCGCCCGCTTTCATGAGACGGGTGAGCCGCCGGCCGTCACCGACGACGAGCTCCAGGCGATGCTGTACAACGTTGCCGCCAACAGCCAGCAGACGTTTGATGAGCTCCTTCAGGGTGTCCACAACCGGATCGAAAAAATCCCGCTCGATGACCGACTCGGCCAGCTGTTCAATCATGTGCCCGGCGACGGCGACCCACACCTCGACTGCCGCGAGGTGATCGACGAGGACGCCGTCGTCATCATCGACACCGGCGGGCTCCGTGACGCCAGCCAGCAGGCGCTCACGCGGACGGTGCTCTCGAAGCTGTGGACCGCCCTCCAACGACGCGCCCAGACGACCGCGGCCGATGCCCGCCCGCTCGTCAACCTGTATCTCGAGGAGGCCGCCCAGCTGGTCACCTCGGGGATTATCGACGATCTCCTCGCACAGTCACGCTCGTTCGGCTGTAGCGTCACGCTCGCCACCCAGTTCCCCGGCCAGCTCCGGGTGCGCGACGAGGCCGCCTACGTCGAGTTGCTCAACAATGTCTCGACGATCGTGACCGGGAGCGTCCCCGTCGATGATGCCCTGACCAAGCGACTCGCCACTGCTGATCAGGAGCCCGCCGCGGTCGCCAACCGACTGCGCGCGCTCAGCCGCGGTGAGTGGCTGGTACGGCTGCCCGCGCCGTTTAATGAGCCACCACCACCGCCGTTTCTGGCCGAAAGCGCGCCGCTGCCGCCCGGCCACCCGGACCGGGATGAGTTTCGCCCCGCCCGGGAGACGGCGGTCGCCGCCCGCATTGATCAGTGTCGCGACCAGACCCGACTCACGGCCGGCCTGGATATCCGGACACCGCAGCCGACCACCGGCGACGATGCCGACGAAGCAACAGCCCCAGCCGAGGCGGCCGCCGCACGCGTGGATTCGGCGTTGCCGTACACCACGCGACTGCCCGACCCGGTTGGCTACGATGATGAGCGGCACGCACTACAGTGTCTGCGCTGTGACAGTCGGTATGACCCTTCGCCAGAGGGGCTCCGCGCAGCGGTGGCGTGTTGTCACGACCCCAGCGAGGTCGACCGCGACGACTACCCCATCTGTGAGCTGTCGCTCAAGCTCACCTACACCGAACGCCAGGAGAGCCCGATTCGTGATGCGGGCCTGCGCTTCCTCCAGGCGGTGTACTCAGCCCATCAGGGCCAGTATGACCCTAAAATCGAGTATGACATCACCCGCGACAGCATGCGGCGGCTCCAAGAGTACGTCGACATCGATGACGCCGAACTCGACGAGCTGCGCGAGGCGGGGCTGCTCAGCCGCGACTGTCGGTACCCACACATCTTGTACACGGTGACCCCGGACGGCCGTGACGCCATCGGCGTGCGACATCGTGAGGGGGTCGCCCACGGTGCGGGCGCCGGCGACCTCAGCGAGTCAAGTCTCCACGTGGCGATGGTGGAAGCGGGCACAGCGCTGCTTGAGACCGAGTATGTCGCCGACCCGGACTCACCGGCCGTCAGTGTCGAACAGTACTACGAGGTCCCCGAGGGCCGGCTTGACGCGGCCGCCGTCGACGAGACAGGCGCGGTGGTCGCGGGGCTCGAAGCCGAGCGGATGAACAACGACCTCGCACAGGCGGTGCCCGACGACTACGACAAACTCGCGGCCCAGGAGCCGGCGGCCGCCATCTGGGTCGTCAAAAACCGGGAGGCCGCCCACGAGATTCTCACGGCGTTGAACACGCCACCGGACGGCCAACCACGCGTCGAGAAGACGTACGGCGCCAAGACAGCACCCGTGTCGTTCACCATCGCCCAGCCTGGGCTCACAGCTGTGAAAACGTTTCAGTCAGTCCGTGACGCGTACGACAGCCGCGGCTAATTGGTGTCGAACGACAGGCAGAGGGCTGAAAGGCTCGGTGAAGCGGGCATCGCGAATCGACGGCGGCAGTCGGGAGCGCGCGGCTGGCCGTCGAGATCAGAGACCTCGTCGTACGCATGGTCAGAGCCGATGAGCGCACCGCATGGATCTGGCAGGCATCGGAGCGCTCGTGACAGTAGCTGGTGAGACACGAGACACACCGAGGTTCACTCACTGGAGAACGGCCACCAGCCGCTCGAGGACTCCTCGTCGGCGGGCTCGAGCTGTCGGCGGCGCTGGCGTTCCGTCTCGAGTGCTGTCCGAAGCCGCTCGTTTTCTTCAAGCAGCGCTTCAACGCGGTCGGTGAGCTCGGCGATCCGCTCACGACGGGCGTGGGCGCGGTCCGGGTGGGTCGGCGGTAACTCGGTGAGGTCCTCGCTCGGTGGTAACACATCGACCCCAGCGACAGCCGACTCATCGGGAGGCGTCGCGTCAGTCGGCGTCGTGGCCGCAGTGTCGAGGCGAGCCGACTCGTCGGCTGTACTGGACTGATCGTCGACCGAATCAGTCGCCTCTGGCGGTGAGTACGTGTCGTTAGTCGCCCGAACTGCCCGCTCGATCGTCTTTTCGCCGTAGGTGCTGCCGTCGGCGTAGTGGACGGCATCCCACTTCTCACGAAATAGGTCGGAGCGGCGAAACAGCCGGTCAACACGCGTGGGGTCGCCACCGGTCCAAAAGGCGAGCAGCCGACACAGCGCCAGGTCCGCCTCGGAGTGGCTTTCGTACCCGCTTGTTGAGCCGCCCCACAGCCGGCTGAACTTTGCGCCGTTGGCCGCGTTCTGCGCCCGCTCGAGGAGTTCGTCATCGGCGATGGGTACGGGCGCCTCTGTCGGCGCTGACTCGGTAGCGTCCGACGGCGCGGCCGACCCGGTCGTCGGTGTGTCGCCAGGGTCAGGGTCTGCGTCTGGGCTGAGTTGCTCGTCGGCGAGCGTGGCGAGCGCGTCTGTCCGGGCCATGGCGGTGTCGGGCGTGTCCGGAACGTGGTCGCCGGTCACCGTAAAAAACCGCGACCGGTCGTACACCTCGAGGTCGCCCGCGCGGTTGCGCCCGTCCGGGAGTTCGCCGGTCACGATCACGTGATACCCCGTCCCCGAGGGGCTGACTTCGGTGTACGAATCGAGCGTGTCGAGGATATCGGCGGCCCACGCGGCCGGCGTCTCGGCGGCCGGATCGCGACAGTCATCGAGATCGATCCCCACGAGCGGGTCATCGGCGGTAAACACGAACCCCAGCCCGTCGACGGCCGTGGTCGTGACTGCTGCTCGAGCCGTCGCAAACGAGGTCCACGTCTCGGGCGTGGTTGTCGACGCAAACTGGGTTTCCCCCGGGATGATCGGTACTTTGGTTGGCTTGCCGTCGCGGTCGTGGGTGCGCCAACACACCCATTGGTCACGGTCGACGAGCGCCGCGGGGAGGGCCTCGGCTGGCGGCGGCGATGCCATCAGTTCGTGAGTACTGATCACAGTGCGCACGCAAAATAGCTATCGCCGACACCCGCCCTGGAGCGTGGCGGGGTCCAGAGGAACGAGGTGTGAGATCCCCGTAGTGGACCCGACAGGTGGCCTGCCACCCCGGCTCGGATCGATGACCGAACGCAGCGAGATTTTCCCCGCGAAATCGGCGCAAACCCGCGAATACCGGACAATTACAGGGATCGATCCCCGCCGCAGTCCCACCGCGTTCAACGCCTGTGACTGGGCGACGCGACTCACTGCGTGCCCCCCAGTGACGAGGGCGACGCTCTCACCGCGCCGACAAGCGACACGCCAGTCGAAAATCGCCAGCCAGCACGGGGGCCAGCCGTCACCACCCGGGGAGCAACATGTGCGCCCTCCGTGGGCTGAGTCAGCAACACCTCAGACTGCTGAGAGACGAGATCGGCCAGAACACCCCCGGTGTGTCCGGGGTGTTCCGGGAGTCCAGTCGAGACACATCAGCGAGCAAACAGCGGTAGCCGCCCGCTTGGCGGTGCCACGCTCATCGCGACGCTGTCACAGAGCCGGCGGCTCTCGCGCTGTACTGGTGAGTTTCATCCGGCGTGGCGCATCCCACTCAGTGTGTCGCGGGTCGCGTTCGAGGTGAAACGGTGGCGTGACACGCGTTTCCACACGGGAGTACTGCGGCGGGCAAACGACTGTAACAGTTGGGGTCGGTGGTCGGCACGATTATGGCTCCACGACGAAACCGCGAGCGGGTTTCACACCGAGTGGACGCCACCACACTGCGTGTCGCTGCGGCTGTCTTAACCAACAGATCATCCACAAGTAGGCGTCTGTTGGTTAATCAACGGGCTTGCGTTCTGATCTAATTACCCCGCCACAACGTAGCACAAAATTTATGATAGCGTATGTGGATGTTTATCGTGTTGTGTGATACCACGACTCACAATAAGCACCACTTCCCAATGTCTACAACTGCTCCTCCACCATCGGCCGTCCGTGTCACAGTTCGCGCGGTGTGTCGCCGCGTCCTCCTGAGCGGGCTGGTGCTCGCGGTCATTGCCGTCGAGCCCGTCGCAGCCCAAGAGTCCGCCGTGTGTGAGGCCGACCGGCTCCCGGAGATGATCTCGGGATTCTTCCAGCTCACCACCGCGATCGGGCTGATGGGGTTGGTCGTGGTGTGGCAGGCGGACTCACTCGTCGAGCTGTTTACGCTCCGGCCGGAACAGCGCGAGGGGCTCAAACGCCACAAGCGGACCGCGCTCCGGTCGACAGTGATCCTGGTCGTGTTGGGCCCGTTGTACACCGTCGCGGGCAGCGTGATGAACCTCCCGCTGGCCGACTGTGTGGACCTCGTCCCGTGGTGAGTCCGGATGCGGGCAGTCGACGCCGCCCCCACGGCCCTGTGTGTGAGCCTGCTCATCGGCGTCGCCTTGGTGGCGGCCGGCCAGGCGGCGGCCCAGCCACCACCTCCACCAGCCAACGAGACGCGGACCGTCGACGCCCGCGACCCCGACCCGTGTCTCACACCCAGCCAGTATAACGCCACGTACGGCCACACACCCAGTCCCACCCAACAGCTCGCCACGTGTACCGACCTCACCTATGACGCGCCGCCAGCGCACGCGGCCACACAAACTGACGCCGCCTTCGCGGCGCTGACGCCTGGCAACGCCACCACCGTTGTGGCGCCGCCGGGCGCAAATCTGACGACACAGGGGCTCGTTGGGGACGCCCATGTCACGCTGTTCGGGGTCCACCCGGCGACACGTGTCGCAGTAACACCGACGGAGCGCCGGCCGTACATCGCGCCACGCGGGACGGTCCGCGCGCTCGTCGATTACCGGGTGCGAGCGCCGAGCGGCAACCGGTCGGTCGTGAGCCACAGCGTCGAAGCGGTGCGCGTGTCGATCGGCGACGAGCAGGTTGGGAACGCGGCAGGCACACAGACACCCGTTATCGAGTACACCACGACCCAGAACCGCCAGCAGCCGCTGACGGTCACCGCAGAGATCACGGTCGGCGTCGCGCCGAACGGCACGACTGAGACTGTGACCACCCAGACGGTCACTGTCACCGACACGCGGTCGGTGTGGATCTACCGGCTTCAGCCTGATGCGTCCACCGCGACGTTTCCAGACGGCGACACCGGTCTCGCCGTGTATCAAGGCGCACCGTGGCACGGCGTGACACTCACACGGAGCGAGCGCCAGCGCGTGCGCGGCGTGTGGCGCTACTACACCGCGCGGGCGACGGGATGGGACCGACTCCGTGTCCATCGGGCAGTAACGACGAGGACGCGAACGCCACCCGCCCCACCGCTGCGCGTGGTTGCGTTCCCGGCGCGGATCGGCCCGCGGGCGGTGCCGGTGGGTGACGGCCCCCCCCTGACGGCCGTGTGGGGCGTCTCGCGGCCGTCGCCCGCGACACAGCTTGGACCCAACGTCTCCGTCGGCGTCGTCACTGACAGCTACACGCGGACGTACGGGCTTGCGCTCCGGAACGCGACACTCACGCCGGCCAGCGTGCGGGTTCACGGGGTCGTCCGTGGGGTGTCGACGCCGCTGTCGTCGCTCACCCGGACTGACCGCCCGATTCGCCGGCCCACTCTCTCGGTGCGGACGGTGTCGACGGTCACGTCGCAGGCGACGATCCGGATTGCGCTTCATGACCCGGTGACGGGCGACCCAATCGATCTCGACGGTGACGGGCCCCCCTCGCCGATCGGCGATGACGGGCCGGCCGGCACCCTCCGCGTGAACGGTGAGCCGGTCGCGCTCAACTACTCTGGGGTGGCGACGGTCACCGTCGCGGAGCCGGGACTGTACACCGTCCGCTTTGAGCCGGCGTCGTGGCGCACCACCACGCCAGCGTACGTGGCCGCAACGGAGAGCGTGCGCTGGCACCCGCTCGGCACTGTTGGCGGTTGGCTCCAGCTACTCGAGACCGTCATCTGGGGCGGGCTCCCCCTCATCATCGCGTGGGTTGCCGGCCGCCAGCTCGGCCAGTTCGTCTCTCCACCAGACCCATGACACACACGTACCCCTCCATAACGAGACGTAGCGTGCTCACAACCGTTGCTGCCGGGAGTCTGACCGTCGCCGGCTGTTCCGAGAGCCGTGCGCCAGCCACGACGGGCGCGGGTGCTATCACGGAGGTCCGTGTTGACGACACCACGCTCGTCGTCGAGTACGACGCCGACACGAGCGCGACCGGCCTCGCCGTGATTGCGCCCTCCGGTGAGGCGTTTGCCGAGCGTGAGCTCACACCCGGCGCAAGCCAGGAGAGCATTCCCATTGGGACGACGTACCCACCGGGCACCTACACCGTCCAACTCGTCGATGCGGACAGTGTTGTGGCTGCGGTTGAGCGGTCGCTTCGACCCGAGGTCGTGATTCGGGAGCTGAAGCTTGCTCGGAACCACCCAGAGGAGATGTACGAAGGCGCGACGAATCAGGTCGTTCGGACCGAGACCATGCTTCACGTAGAGAATCAGGGAAGTGGACCAGAGAAGCTGGTACAACTCCGATTTGATGGATACGTCCCACGGCCGACGCCAGAGCAGTCGGACGATAGTGGAATTGTTGTTGTTGACGACCAGCCGGAATTCCATACCGAGCCGGTCATCGACCCCGGTACTTCTGTGGAGTTGTACTCACGGGAATTTCCGTTCTCATCCAGCAGTCAGGAAGCGAGTTGTGAACCAAATGGGAGTGATGGGCAGTTTACCGTAACTCTCGTTGGGTCCGTCAGTGGAGACAGTACTCAACAAACGTACGAAGTCACATACGAAGGGGAGGACCTGCTCACCTGTGATATCTCGATTCAGGAGGGTGAGTTATGAGTGGGGTCTCACTCACAGACGTTGGATTTCAGTGGTTCCTAGATGCTGTTGAACAGATCATCGAGTGGTTTGATGATGGCGTCAAAAACGGATACCGCGATCTGACGGAAGCACTCTTCGGAACCCCAGTTCCGGAGGCGTCCAATGGCATCCCACTGGGGGAGCCGAATAACGAACCGTGGGTCCAACTTTACGATTCACTGGTCGCCGGAGAGGTAGCACTCATCGCTTTCTTGATTCTCATCGTATGTGTTCAGGGCAGACATATAGTTCGTATCTTCAATTTCGCAGACCCAATACGGGATAGGAGAGTGCGCAGGTCGGCGTGGACTGGCGTGATCCTGATCGCGACTTGGTACTGGGTTGCTGTGACCTCCTTATTCCTCATCGATGGCTTTGCCATCGCACTTGTTCCCCCGGTGAGGTCAGTCGTGGATCCCTTGGTTGATTTCCTCGATGTTACTCTCTCAAACCCCACCTTGGGATTGATTCTTGCATTCGTCGGCGCGCTCGCCATGTGGATACTCCAAGCCCTACTGTACCTCCGTGAACTCCTGTTGTACGTCTTCGTGTACGCGATGCCGATCGCGATCGCGGTCGCATACGGTGGGATCCCCGTGTTGTCGGATATCGCCGCCCGCGTGGCAGTCAAGTTCATTCCCCTGGCGGTGATGCCGCTCCCAGTCGCGCTGCTGTTCCGCGGGTACGACCTCCTCATCGGCGGCGACGCGGCGACACTCGCACCCGAGAGCCCGTTCTTCGGCTATCTGATCGCGGTGTCGCTGCCGGTGGTGAGCGTGTGGATCATCTGGCGGCTGTTCGCGTACGCGACCCCACGGCTGGTGCGTACCGTGGGCCGGGTGACCGGGCTGACCGTCACCGCGGGCGCGGTTGTCGGCGCCACCGCAGTTGCGGGCCCATGGGCGGGCGCCACCGCGGCGCGATGGGGGCCGAAAGCCGCGGCCGGGCAGGCGGCCGCCCAACAGCTCGGCGGCGAGCGTGACCAGGGTGAGACGACGACAGCATCGGCACCAGCCGTGCGAAGCACCGAGACGGGCGCGCCCAGCTACCGGCGCACCGAAAACGAACCCCGCCCATGAGTGACCAATCTGACTCGCCGGCGAGCCGGCGCGTGATGGACACGCTCGGAACGGGCCGCCAACTGCCAATCGTCGGGATCGACGAGCGGGATCTGTACGTGCTCGTCGGCTTCCCCATTGCGGGGTTAGTGGGTGGCGCGGCAGTCGGCGCGGACGCCCTCGTGTTGCCGCTCGTGTGTGTTGGGCTCGCAGTTGGCGTCGCCGTCGTGTACGCCGCGCCGCGACAGCTCCCCGCCAGCACGTGGCTTGCCGACCTCGCGCGGTTTTACCTGCGTCGGCCACGGGTGACGCTCCACGCGGCAGTGGCTGACGAGGCGACGGCCGGTGGTAGTGAGGGTGTCCCGCGGCCGTTCGCCGTCGACGAACACACCCAAGCGCTGACGGGGATCAAGCGAGCGTGGCCCGGCCACGGCGCAATCGAGCAGGCGGACGGGACGATGGCGACGTACGTTGAGGTTACGCCGGGCAACATGGACTTCGCGATGGCCGACGACTGGGCTGCGCGCCAAGCGGTGGGCGAGGCGTTCGCCGACCAAGAGCTCACCTTCCAGCTGACGCTGTACACGACGACCGAGCCGTATCCGGCTGCGACCCTCGTCGACCAGCTTGAGGCACGACTGGCCGACCCGGACGTGAGCGCAAACGAGTCGCTCCGCAGGCTCATCGCCGCCTACCGCGAGCAGCGACCCGCGGATCTCGCGGACACCCACCGAGTGCGCTACTTCCTCGGTGTTCAGGTCGCGCCGTACGACGTCTACGAGCGCCACCCAGACGAACGCACGCCGGCGGAGCGACTCACGACGCTCCCCGTCGTGGGCGTGTTGGTGACGCCGTTCGTCACGCGGCGAGAGCGCCTTACGGAGGCCGAGCTACGGGGCGCCCAACTCGAGACGCTTCGCGAGCGGGTGCGGACCATCGAGACCGAGTTCATCGGCAAGACCAGTGACGCCGCTGGGCGGCGGCTCTCGACGGCAGAGCTGTTAGGATTGGCCACGCAGTTTTGGACCGGAAGCGACAGTGAGACGCCGCCGGTTGCCACACACGCGGGGGTCGATCACGAAACACGAGGGGATCGCAATGGGTGACGTGGTGGTCGTGGTGGCCGGGCTCGACTCGCTGTCAGCCTCGACGCTCGTCTTGGGGGCGACGCTCAGCGGTGGGCTCCTCGTCGTCGGAATCTTAGTGGGGGTGTGGGTACAGGCGCGGCAGCCAACCCACGATCCCGAGGTGGATCTGTCGGCGTTCATCGAGCCGCCGGATTCGCCGCCGGCGGCAGATCCCGCTGTTGCGTCAGCTAGCCAGCGGGATCAAGACGCCGTCGCGCCCGCAGCCGTCGAGTGGGAGAGTCGGTGTGCGCGTGTCGGCGACGAGTGGACGACCACCCTGTACATCGCCGACTGGCCGGATTATCCCAGCGACGGCTATCTCAGCGAGCTGTTCACGCTGACAGATGTCCGGTTTCACGTCACTGCGCAGGTCAGCCCGCGGGATCAGGAGCGGGCACTCGATCAGCTTCAGGCGGCCGCAGACGATCTCAAGGTTGACGCCGATCTGGAGTCAAGCGTTCGCAGCACGTATCTCCACGACCGCGCGACTGAGGCAGCGGGAACCTACCGCGCCGTTGAGGACGGAACGCGCGTGTTCTCGCAGGCGGTGTTCGTGACCGTGCGGGCGGCCGACCGGGAGGACCTGCGGGCGGCCGTGCGCCGGGTGAAACGCACACTCCGTGAACAGCCCGCCCAGCTTGCGCCGAAGACGGCGATCTGTGCCCAACAGCGAGCGCTGCGGAGCGCGGCGCCGTTCGGTGGGGCGCCACTGGATCGCCGCACAACGGCGTTAAGCGGCGCCGTGGGCGCGCTGTTGGCGTCGCCGCACCGGCCCACCCTGTTAGAGGCAGACGGCGTCGAACTCGGCGTCCAACGGCATACGGACACGCCCGTCGTCGTCGATCCCTTTGCCCGGGAGAACGGGTACGCGACCTTTACGGTCGGTGACCCGGGCTCGGGCAAGAGCTTCAGCGCGAAACAGCGATTCATCCGGTCGGTGGCCCACCACGAGGACCGCATTGGGGTGATCTTAGAGCCGCTCAACGACTGGGCGGGCGTCGCCGAGGCGCTGGACGCTCAGCGGATCACGGTGGGTGGCACGCTCGGGATCAACCCGCTCGAGATCACGCCGCCCTCCGAGCAGGCGCGGCACCGGCAGGGGGCTGACGCCAGCCCGTTCACCGAAAAGAAAGAGCGCGCGATCAGTTTCCTCGCGAACTTCTTTGCGCACCGCGGGATCACGCTTGGCGATCGGCGGACGACGCTGGAGCTGGCGATTGAGACCGCGTATCGAAACGCCGGGATCACCGAAGACGTGACCACCCACGACCGGGCAAGCCCCACGCTGCGTGACGTGATTGATGTCCTCGAAGGGATTGTCGCTGACCCGACAGCCCACACGCTCCGGACGGACGCCGAAGCCGAGAAACTCAACGCCGATGCGACGTGGCTCATCGACCAGCTACGGCCCTTCGCCCCGGACGGCCAGTTCGCCCACCTGGGCCGGGCCAGCGAGATCGATTTCGGCAGCACCGATCTGGTGTATCTGGATCTGGCCCAACAGGAGGGCCGGGTCGGCGGGCGGACGAGTCTCGTGATGCAGTTGCTCATCTCGTCGGTGTACGAGCGCGCTAAAGAGACGGACAAGGAGGTGGTCTTCGTGATCGATGAGGCTAGGTATGTGTTGCGTGACGCCGAGAATCTCGCCTTCCTTGAGACGATCTTTCGGCACCACCGCCACCATGATCTGTCGATTCAGCTGGTCACACAGACGGTCGATGAGTTCTTCGAGCGATCCGAAGCGGAGATGATCCTCGATCAGTGTGCGATCAAGCAGTTCCACCGGCTGGACGGGATGGATGACCACTGGGCGACGGAGTTCGGGTTAAACGACGCCCAAAAGCGATTCGTCCAAGAGGCGGTGCCCGGTAACGAGGAGTTGGGGTACGCCGAGGCGCTTGTGGGGGTCGACGGTGAGTGGCGCGGGATCGAGATCCGAGCGCTTCCCGCCGAGACGGCGGTGATCGAGGGGACTGGTGAGGGCGATCTGTAGATGGCCTCGCGTGGCTGGTGAGTCGGCAGAGACGATTAGTGAACAGCGTCAAACAGATCTGTGAGTTCGTCCAGCCCATAGAGAGTCGTATCAGAACGGTCGTCAGTGGCCCTACGCAGCTCATCGGTGAACCCAGACCGAGAAAAAAGCGCATATCGCACGTCCCGATCAGCTCCTTGCCAGCGGACCTCCGGCTCCAGCGCGGTGAGATCATCAAATACCGTGCGGCCAACGGGTGTTGCGGTCCACTTACACTCACCGAGGAGCAGCGTGTTCGTATCCCGGTTGATTCCGACAATATCGATCTCATCACCACCGTACCACCAGCGACCGACCCGCGAGCAGGAGACAGGGAACGCACTCGTACGAACCGCCTGTTGACACACCGTCTCGAAGGTTCGACTCGTGTGTGTGGAGAGTGTCTCGGCGATCGTCGCTCGAACCGGCGCTGTCTGCCCCTGTTCGAGCGTGCCCCGATTTGGTGCCACGTACCGAAACCAAAACCGAAGGAAGTCGTCTGTGAGCCGATAGAGTCCGCGACCATCTGGGTCTGTGACTGAATGCTCTCGTTCAAGAATCGCTAACTGGGTGAGATTCTGTAGATACCGAGAGAGGCTGCTGGCATCGCGTCCGATTTCGTTGGCGATCTCAGTGACACGGGTCGCTCCATCGGCGATCGCTTCTAAGATGGCTAGATACGTGGCGGGCTCCCGAAGCTCCTGCCGTAACAGAAACTCCGGCTCCTCGTAGAGAAACGCACCCTTCGAGAGGATCGCCTGCTCGATGTTCGCAAAGAGAGCTTGTTCCGGATCGAACTGTTCGAGATACGCGGGAACGCCTCCCAGAACGCTGTACAGCCGGATTTGTGTCTCCAGATCAGTGTTCGGAAAAAACGGACGGACATCCGCGAACGACAGCGGTGCGAGTTTCCATTGTCCCGTCCGCCGACCGTACAGGGGGCTCTCGTAGCTCAACACACCATCTTCCATCATCGAAATCGATGACCCCAACAGGACAAGCGAGATATTCGTCCCATCCAAGACATCGTCAACGATGGTCTGAAATACCGATGGGATCGTCTCATCTTCAGCCACGAGATACGAAAACTCGTCGAGTGCTACCACGCATGGACCGTCAATACGAGCGGTGAGATACCGAAACGCCTCCACGAAGTCATCGACATCAGGAGTGATGTCATCGAACGCGTCAGCACACTGTGCCGCAAACCGTCGGGCATTGTGCTGTGTCCCCCGCTCGTCACAGAGATAATAGATTGACGTGAGCTCTAGTTCTTCAAGCGCGGTCGTTACGAGCGTCGTTTTACCGACACGTCGTCTCCCGTAGACGACGAGTAGCTGTCGCTCCTCTCGAGAGAGGTGTGAGGTGAGCCACTTGCGTTCTGCCGTCCGGTTTATCATTATGTGTACGATCATATTATCGCGTTCATAATAACTGTTCGGTTGGTTGCGACCGCGGCGATGGTGGAAATGGTGGTTCCTTGTGGCTGCGTTTATCGAGTACGAACGGGTCGATACGATCGCAGAGCGCGCAGCGTGCTCGGTGGACGGTGCCCGCAACGCACTCACGCAACTGACTGAGATGGGCATCGCGACACGGCGTGGGAACCGCCCGGTGGAGTTCCGACGGAACGACTCGTACTTCCGGTGGAAGCGGATCGAAACCCTTGCGGATGACCACTCACGTTCTGAACTCCGAGAGCGACTCAGCGAACTGATCGACGAAGACGCCGAGTTCCAAGACCGGTTTGCGGTACCGGATCCAAACGCAGTTCCGTCTACACGACTCGCTGACAGCGATCACACAGCAGTCCACGAGTCGCTTGAGTCACTGTCGCGCTGGCGGACGGTTCGGTACGATATCGAACTCCTCCAAGACGCCATCACGCGAGTTGAGCGTCACCAGCATGGCGACGATCAGGCCGGACTCTCCGCGTGAGCAGCACTCAATGAGACCAATCGCGGAAGCACTCGATCGCCGCCATGGGCGTCCCCTCAAACTGCTACGTAGCTTGCTGAACAGGTTGGCGTAGATAGCAACTGAGAGTGCCAGAGTGGCAGCGGGAATGATGTTACCGTCGAGTAATCGCGACCAGCTGTCCATCAGTGAACGTTGCTTCGAGACTACTGTAGTCGCCGTCGATGGTTCGGTGAAATTCGAATGTGCCATGGTACTCCATATTCACCCACTCCTGATCGACCTTGGTAATTGCCCCGCGCAGGCCGTCGATCTCGTGTTCGAAGCCGCCGATCTCGTCGTTGTATCCCGGACGGTCTTCCTCGGGAACGCGCTCATACGCAGCCGCTTCTTTCAACAGACGCGCTCCTGACGTGACCTTGTAGGTGTCCATCATCGGCGGGTGACGGGCGATCGATTTTGTCTGCCACGTGATGTCGAACGGGTCGGCACCGATAGCAGGAAACTCGATATCAAGACCATCCTCGAACGTGAGTCTATCAAACGGTCCCATGGGTGGTCAGTCAATTCGGAGGGAATGGTGTATTCATTGGTTCTCGCCACTGTTCGCGACGTTTTGGCTACTATGATGTGGTCGCTACGATCTCGTAAAAGTAGGGGTCGCTTGGACAGTGATCACACAGTCGTGTCCGGTGGTGCTCGCCCGAGAAGTGCTACGGAGAATCGAGGAGAGAACCTCGACTCTCGGTAAAGCGTGAGGGGAGTCTGCTCAGACGCCGCGGTCCCGGAACGTCCAGCCGTTCGGCAGGTTAGCGTCGAAGCCGGCCTCTTCGACGTCGTCAGAGTCGCTGCGCGACAACCGATCCGACTGCGGATCGCAGCGTCTCTACGTCGATGCCACTCTGGTCAAGACGGACGTACTCCTCTCGGACGATCATCTCGAAGACACGTGTCTGTACTTCGCCAGTCGTGACTGTGTTTCCTGCCGCTTCAACAGCTTCGACGGCTCGGTTGACCCGGGTGTCGGTCACGAGTTCGCTGGCAACCGCTGGTGGCTCATCGTGAGCGAGTTGGTCAGTCGGTTGTTCACCAACAGTGGGCTCGGTCAAGAGTGCGTTCCCACCACTGCGGTTCTCAATCCGAACCCCTGCGGCGGGGCCATCATACCACGCAGAGTCTGGCATCTCGAACTGTTCGGGAGAAAAATCACGGACGTTCACCTCTTTCTGAAACGTGTTCACTGGCGTGAGATTGAGGCGCGCAAACACCTTGTCGGCCCTGTCGCTGGGGACAAATTGCTCGTTGGATTCGCTCCAGATGGCAAGGCCAAGAAACGACGGCAGTCGCTCCCAGTCGTACTCAACACCCACGTGACACGGCGCAACACCGAAGAAGACGTACGCTGACGGGTTCTCAACAGCGCTGTGGAACGCATCGCGGTCGAACTCGTCTCGAATGTGTCGAACAGCATGCTCATATTCCGGTGGGATGTCATCGAAGACCCGCTCTCGGTCTCCGAAGATCAACAGCCCAGATGACTCCATTGTGAACCGCACCCGCGGCCCGACAACGTGCTCACGGAGCCAGAGGTGTCCGCGCGACAGCAACCCTTCGGGGGCGTCTTCGAGCTGCGGTGGTGAGGGGTGCGATTTCATGAAGCGATGTCAGTTCTTCTCACCGCGAGATTAATATAGGCCCTTGCTGTCCTCCCGCGACCGCAGCGCCACTCAAGTTGACATCCTCCTCCGCCTGAAGGCGGAGGAATCCCACGGCACCGCACCGCTGAGTTGGGATATTACGGTTCGCGGTTCACGACCTGTTCTCGCGGGGCGAAACTACCCTCGCTGCGGTCGAACAGGTGAACCGCTGGCTGTGCCAACCAGCCGTTATCCCTATCACCGCCATCCGTGGCGAGACTCGGGAGTACCTTTTGTCGAATGTTCTCCGCACCGTTCACGTCCGCGTTCGCAACCGTCTCGCACTCCTCGCACACGTACAACCCACGTTCGACACGTTGGTTGTCGTCTGTGTGGCCGCACGCCGAACAGGACTTCGACGTAGCCCGTTCCGACACCAACTCCATGTCGATGCCTTCGGCTTCTGCCTTGTAGTCAAGCAGCGTCGTGAAGCGGTCGAACGCCCACCCGTGTAAGTCGAGATTGCCGTGGTCGCCCCAGTTGCGTGGTTCGCCGTTCTTGTCGTCTTCTCGGATGCCACCGAGGTCGCCAACGACAAGCGTCCCAACACCTCGTTCGATACACTCCTCGACAATCGCTTTCGAGAGTGCGTGCAAGAAGTGTGCCCGACGACCAGTCCGCGTCCGGTCAAGACGGGCGGCCTCACGAGACGAGGGATCGTCGCACTTGGCTTTCTTTTTCGTGAAGTAGTATTCGTCCTCTTTGAGTGCGCCACCGGGATACAACACCGACTCATCGCCGAACGAGACGGCAGCGAAATTACAAATCCCGAGGTCAACACCGCCCACCTCGTCGCCCGGTGGGTCCGGGTCGATGACGGTGCGACAGACGAATTGAAGACGCCACTCGTCGCGCTTGTAGATCGCGCGAACCTGTTGAATGTCCCACTCGGTCAGGTCAACGTCCGGGCGAGTCTGGTACTCACACAGGATGAAGTCTGAACGGTGTTCTTTGAGGTTGCGGCCTTTCGAGAGGCGAACACGGGTGAACCGTTCGTCGTGCTTGAAGCCAGCCGCTTTGAACGACACGGTTGAACGCGGGTGGGAGTCTCCATTTTTGCGGTAGCCGGGCGGTCGGGCACGGTTATCGCCGTTCCGACGCTTGCCGAACCAGCCGTTGAACGCTTCAGCGAGTTCTTCGAGAACGCGCTGACTGGATTGAGAATGCAAGTCCGTGTAGCGTTCGTGACTTTTGAGTTCGGCTTTGAGTTCCCCATCATCGGGGATCTCGCCCGTTTCGTCCCACTGTTCTTGTGCGTAGTAGCGACCGACGTTCCAGAGTTTTGAGGCGGCCCATCCGAGTTGGTCGAGGTCGTCACGAACCTGCCGCTGGTTCGTGATGGTGGCCTCGAAGGTTCGGACGGTTCGACTCATTTATGGCTTCATAACTGGTTATGGATGGCATTTTGTTAATAGTGTCGGTTGGCCTGGAATATCCGGCCTTGCTATCGACGGTTGATTGCGGAGGCGTTGTCGGATTCATCCTGCGCCTAAAGGCGCAGGTATTCTCCTTGATTTCGTATAAGATCTCTAACCTCGAGAGCCGACCTCGCTGAGACGGACTGTCGCAAGTTCTCTGCGCAACTGCGACGGGCCGGTTTTACACACCCTGTCAGGCGGCTCACCGCGAGTGGCTCCGGTGAGGAGCTCGCGGCGGCGTGAAGCGTTCGTGTTCAATTCCTCACATCCACCCACTAACCTTCGATCGCGTCGCGACGCGACACACCCACCCCACCGGTTCCGCTGTTAGTACGGGGCGGACGCCGCTATTTCAGTCCCACGGAAGAGTCCCCACTCACGCCGACTCCAACAACGTCGACAACCCGCTCCGAACCGCCGACACGGACTGTTCGAGTTGATGTTCGTTGTACTTGCCCCCGTCTTTCCCTCGATTATGCTCTGTCACACCAGTGATCCCCAACTGTGCCAACTCCCCCAGATAGTCACGGACAGACCGCTCCGAGACCGGGCTCACCCCTTCCGAGTGCGCGACGGACCGGTACGTCTCGACGACTTCACGCGTCCGAACCGGCGTGTCGCCGCGCTCGTGGAGCCGTGTCAGTGCGTACAACACGAGCTTGCCGTGCTGCGAGTAATTCTGTATCCCCTCGACAACCTGGTCTGTTTGAACGCGCTCGCGGGCTTCCTGGACGTGCGACTCGGTCACGACATCGGACCCGCTCTCGCGGGCGACATCACCCGCCTCCAAGAGGAGATCCAAGGCCTTCCGTGCGTCACCGGAGTCTTTCGCTCCATAGGCGGCACACATCGCGATCACCCCGTCTTCGAGAACGGTATCTTGGAAGGCGACCCGTTCGCGCTGTTCGAGAACGAGTCGGAGCTCGTCGGCATCGTACGCGCTGAAGGACACCTCCTTTTCACACAGCGACGATTGGACCTTCGAAGAGAGTTGCGTCCGGAAGTCCAAGTCGTTCGAGATCCCGATAACGCCGAGCTTCGCCTCGCTAATGTCGCCGTTTGAGCGCGCACGGGAGAGCTTGTAGAGTAGGGAATCGTCGCCGATGTGATCGACTTCGTCGAGCACGATGAGTACCGTCCCGCCATACGCATCGAGTTCGTCGAAGAGGAACTCGTACACGCTCGCTTGCGGGTATCCCGTATTGGATATCTGCCGGCCCGGTTCACGGAGTTCGTTAACCAACTTTACAGCGACCTGGTAGGACGTGTTCAGCCCGTCGCAGTTGACCTCGATCGTCGTGAGCTCGAGCTCCGGTACGTCGGTCGCGTCTCGCTCGAGCGTGCGGAGCAGATAGCGCGTGGCCGCGGTCTTACCCACGCCGCTTTTTCCGTAGAGAAAGACGTTCGAGGGGGTCTCGTTGTTGATGACCGGCTGGAGGGCGGCGTGGTAGCGGGTGAGTTCTTTGTCGCGCCCGACGAGGCTGTCCGGCGTCCACTCTTCGAGAAGTGCCTCCCGATTCTCGAAGATGGCATCGTTTGGCGTGAACGAGAAATCGCCCATACTGACAGCCTACCCTACTCGGATATAAAACCATTACTTCTGTTGTTTCCGGTGTTACGTGCTGTTTATATACTATCGAACACCACCGCTTCCGCTGTTTATGTTGCGATATCTTGGACGACTCCGTAGCCTCA
Organism: Halorubrum californiense DSM 19288; assembly: GCF_000336875.1. Taxonomy (GTDB): domain Archaea; phylum Halobacteriota; class Halobacteria; order Halobacteriales; family Haloferacaceae; genus Halorubrum; species Halorubrum californiense. The sequence goes on from NZ_AOJK01000081.1 coordinate 43,199, forward strand.
CTTCGCTCACCAGCAGTCTGCCGACAGGCTTGGTGTCTCGTACTAACAGCGGAACCGATGGGGTGAGCGAGTTCACCCCCGAAAGACAACTGCTAACAGCGGAAGTAGTGGGGTGGGGGTCCTCTCGGATTGCGGAGCCCCATCGTCTGGGTCAACAGCGGAAGCAGTGGGGTAGGAGGGTCTTTACAGGGGAACACCGAGAACGCCCACGGCTTCAGCCGCGGGAAGAATCTGACTCGGACGTCTCGGAGTCGAGCGGCGTGCGGGTGAGTCTGACGGTCTCGTCGTCTTCCTCCGCCGAGAGTACGCGCTCGCCACGCGTGGTCCCCACCCAGAAAGCTTTCACAGGACCACGCGAGATGCCACCTGTGTCGCTGGCCATCACTCACTTCGCGGTCGGAGGCATCTGTACGGCCCTTGTCGCGCTGTATTTCTTCCCGCCGACACGATACGCACGCACACTTGTCCTCCTTGGCGGCGGCTGGGGCATGCTGCCGGATGTCCACTGGGTGGCGCCGCTGTACGCCACCGAACTCAAAGCCCTCCATGCCTCCGTGTTCACGAACATTTTTTGGTTTCACCAGACGCTCGATGTCGTTGATCCCACAGACTCGTACACGGTGGCGGCGCTCGCGCTCGGCGCGTTCATTCTTGTCGTGAGCCTTGGTGACTACTGGACGTACCGGATTGCTGAACGCACCACGAACCCAACTGATCCGGGCCCTCTCAGAGTCGTCCGCTCGCTTGACACGCTTGTTGGGACTGCTGGCGTGCTCGGGCTCACGTGCGGGGTCGGGATCCTCGCTGTCGGGGGCCTCCACGCTGGTATCGACGAATTCCGAGGATTGTATCTTGGCGTGGGAACAGCCCTCGCGAGTACCGGGGGATTCGTCCTCGGCGGCCAACTCACCCTCGCGCCGTGGGTGACCGGGCGTTTCTCAGCGACGGCGACGCGTGTGCTTGCTGGTACCGGGAGTCTCGTGCTCGTGGTCGGTGGCGGGACACTTGCCGCCAACCCCCTTCGATACGGCGTGACGGCACACTCAGTCGTTGTGGGCGCTGTTGGCGCGCTACTGCTCGTGTTGGCCGTTGCGTGTGCGCAACTCCGGCCTCAGCATAATACAAGGTGGAGCCTCCGACCTCAAGGAGCGAGCGGAGCGAGCGAGTAGGTCGGAGAGGAAACCGACCCGGCACGACCCCAGCCACGTTCGATTGTCGGTCCACTCCTCATAGAATCGTTACAAATTTAAAAACGAGAGTATACATCTGAAGTACGGATGGAGGTCCGCCGCACCGTCCCTGTCAAGCTCAATGTGGCCGACAGCGACGCCGACCTCCTCGATGAAACTATCTCCGAGTTCCTGTGGGCTGCCAACTACGTCGTCGACCACGCCTGGCAAGGCGAGTATAAAACGACGAGCAAAGCCCAACTCCAACGGGAAACCTACGACGACGTGCGGGCTGAGACACGGTTACAAGCGAATCTCGTCCAGAACGCCCGCAACAAGGCCGCCGACGCCGTCCAAAGCGTCGTCGCCCGCTGGAAACAAGGCGACTACGCAGGGAAACCGCACTTCACCGCTCCCACACTCGTCTACGACAAGCGGTGTGCGACGTTCAACGACGACCATGCGACGCTCTCAACCGTCGAAGGCCGCATCACGGCCGAGTACGTCCTTCCAGACGAGAGCCGCGAGACGCCCCACTCGGAGTATCTGTTCAACGACGACTACGACGTAACGGGCGCAGAACTCCACTACCGCGACGGCGAGTTCTACCTTCATGTCCGCACAAAGGCGGATGTGGAGTCCGAGACTGCCGACGATGGCAACGACGAGCACAGCACAGTCCTCGGCGTTGACCTCGGCATCGAAAACGTCGCCGTCACATCAACAGGCACGTTCTGGAGCGGCGCAGAGCTAAACCACTGGCACCGCGAGTTCGAAAAGCGACGCGGGTCACTCCACCAGCGTGGAACTCGGGCCGCCCACGAAACCATCCAATCGGTCGGACGCACCGAGACAGGTCGGTACGACCACTTTTTACACACAGTCTCGAAAGAACTCGTCGCAGAAGCCGTCGAATACGACTGTGACGTGATCGCGTTCGAGAACTTGACTGGAATTCGTGAGCGGATGCCGAACGTCAAGAAGTTCCACGCGTGGGCCTTCCGACGCCTGTTCGAGTACGTCGAGTACAAAGCCGAGATAGTCGGCATCTCGGTCGAGCAGGTGAGTCCTGCCTACACCTCCCAGCGATGTTCGAAGTGCGGGACGACACTCCGAGAGAACCGTGAGACGCAAGCACGGTTCTGTTGCCAGAAGTGCGGTTACGAAGTGAACGCCGATTACAACGCAGCGAAGAATATCGGTCTGAAGTATCTCCGCTCGACGCAAACGTCGTCGGGCGGAGGCGCACCCGTAAACGTGCGCTTGAATCGCGGGACGTTGAATGTGAACGGCGATTACGAGCCTGCCAGCGATGGCCAGAACAGGAGTCCACGCGAAAGCCCCATCACCAGAACCTTCGGTTCTGGTTAGCAGTCAGAAGCTCCGCTTCTGACGACCCCCTCAACGAAGCGAACGGCAACGCCGTGAGCGAGTAGGGTGGGGTAGTTTACAGCTAGCCAGTCACCAGCCGATCCCTCTCAGCTCTGGTCGTCTCCTCGTGCGTATGTGGCCGACAGCACGTGATGGAATCTGGGGTAGTTCTTAACCAACGCTAGCAAGCTACAACGGCGGTTGTTGGTTAAGACCTCGTCTAGCGATCCACATCGACCCGTGTTTTCCGATGGCAGCAGAGATGAGACAAGCCCTTCCGCTCGACGAGTGCGAAAAAATCACGATCTTGTTGCGTTCTATGGAGTGTCTCTTGGTGGCACATTCTTCCGACAGGTTGAGCCGCGGCCTCCGCTCTTCGACCCTTCAGCAGGATTTTATGAGAAGTGACACAGACACTACAACATAACCGATACCCACAGATGCTCCCACCGCTCACGACAGCAACAGATGGCCCGTTCGCGTGGGGATACGATCGGACACTACCGCTGCCAACGCATGATGACGCTGTCGCGACCTACTATCCACAGACGGATCTCCTCTACCTCAAAGCGCCAAACGCCGATGTCGACGAGTGGGCGTTCGCAGAGCCGAACGAGTGGAGTCTCGACGCCATCGCCGACGCGACTGATTCTGCCGAGACAACCCCGGAAGATCTGACCCTTGCTGACGTGTTCGCGGCGCTGGACCACGAGCTAGACACAACGGTTGCACACGAGATCGGCCACGCAACACTGAGCAAGCGAACGCCACAGCAGAACCCCTCGCTCATACTGACGCTGGCACAGAACGGCATGTTCGGACGGGCAGTCTCGAAACCCATTATGAGCGCGATGAACTCCGCCGGTTGGGACTCACTTTCGCTGCCGGCGAGGCCGGGATTGCGCACACGCAGAATGTGGCTGCCCCGATACACGAAGCAATGGCGTCGATCACCCAGGCGTGTCTGGCCGACGGGTCGACAGCTGAGAACCTTCGCTCGCGACTCGACAGGCTCGCGACTGGACTCGGGGGGCCTGCTGGCTGGACGCTTGCGCATCCCGGATACGACCCCTTCGCGCGCGAGGCTGACACTGATGAGAGTTGGTCGCAGTACCTCCGCTCGTACGAACTCTCGGTGCTCGCCGCCGTCCAGCCGCTTTTTACCGCGTTCACAGACGAGGTGGTGTACGCGCTGCTCACGGCCGCCGCGACGGCGTCGATCCGTGCGCCGATGGGTGAGAGTGACCGACTCGTTGACGACCAGCAGTTCACCGTTCCGACGGTCGTGTTTGTTGACGCCATCGCTCAGCTCACGACCGGGACGCGGCTCTACCAAGATCTGTTTGACGCTGGCCTGTCGCTTCCACACCTCGCCAGTGTGTTCGAGGAATCTGTCGGAACAGGTGGGGCTGGCGTTGATCAGGCCGGTGAGACGCTAGCAGACGCGTATTCCGCGACAATGGCGAACACTGACGTTTCTCACGCAGACGAGATACTAACCCACACGACAGCCACCTATCGCCGGTCGAGTGTACCGTCATTTATTCTCGTTGAGGAACCGGCCACGGAGACAGTCCGCCTCCACGCGCTTACCGAGGGGTTACCGCTGTCGCATCTGGCCATGACGCTGCTCCGTGTCACGTACCTCCAGAGCCTCTACGTCGGCCGCCCCCGGTTTCAAGACGAGACGTACTCGTCGTTGCTCCGCGCGTTGATCGCCAACGCTCCGGGGCTCCCAGATGAGCCTGTGGCGTATCTGCGACGTCTGACCTACCTTACTACGCGCACCGCTGACCAGCTCTCACGTGAGACGTTTCCGCAGAACGTCCGCGCACAGTACGCGACACGAAATTCGAGCGCAACGAGGTGGCTGAGGCTCCGTAGCGAACTCGAAACGGATCGCTCGGTCGACACAGACGCCACAACACTCACCTACGAGAGCGGCATGCCGCTCACATATTTCCTCCCAGCAGCGGCGGCTACCTACTTCGAGGATCGATTACTCGCGGAGGCTATCGAGACGTACACCGCATACGCGAGATACGCGCTCACACACGAGACGAGCGAGACCTTTGGAGCGCTCATCCACATTTTCTCACAGTTCGAGGCGACCACGCCGGCGACACCGAGGCTGGGTCCGCTCTATAGGGCGATGGCCGCGTGGGCAAGCGATCAGGCAGATCCCGATGGAGCGACTGCTCGCGTCTTCGGCACCGCACTCGCGCGCCTGTTTGTCTTCCCGAGCACGGAGTCGACAGCGTGGAGTCGTCGGCTCTACGCTGAGTACCGCGAGCGTGCGACCAACGCGGACGACGACTCACCGCTTCGGCCACTTATCGCGACTGGCCTCGCCCGGATTGTCCGGGCTGACACCCAGACGAGCGAGGCATCGATCGACGACGCCATCGGCTCATTTCTCAGGCTGATCGTCACAGCTGAAACCGACCTCTCACAGAGCATCGCGTCGATCGGTCTCGGCGTCGCGGACGCGGTCGAGATCGTGTGTGACCGCAATCCGGAGGCACCGAACACACGCCGGAAACAGCTCCAGGCCCTCCGAGACGGACTCTTAGAGACTGCCAAGCAATCCGACTTAGGCCTTCCTGCCTCCGTCTGGGTGAATATCGCCGCCGTGAGCGCCGCGTCGGTCGCACAGCGGGGAATGCCGCCTGCGTTCGCTGACGAATACACGACTTTCAGACGGCTGGCCGTGGCCATTATCGAAAATACCTCTACTGAGTGGGGGGCGTTTTACGAGCAGTTTACTTCAACGCTTGTTCGCGATTGTGCGCCCTCAACAGTTACTGCGTGGGCCGAAGTTGAACTCTCTATCCTCACAACGAGCCAGACTGACGTCGGCACCCCGTCGGCAGTGACGCAGCCGAGTCGACTGGCTCGTTTCGTGAGTCACCTACTCCAATCGCTAGCCACAGCGCATGCGTACGAAACCGCCGCGAGCGTTGCCGACCAGCTCCGCGACCGAGCGATCTCTCACCTGTCGTGGGGAGAGTTGACACCGATCCTCCAGCGGCCACTCAAGACGCGGGTTAGCCAAGAAACGCTTGCGGACGACCCCGACGGCTGGCGACAATTCACACGAGAGGCGTTCACCGGCGATGCGTCGCTGACGCAGTCGCGACGTGTGTTCATCTCCGTCTACGGAAGTCTGCTCGCGTGGCTCATCGAAACCGGGCATACGGGGCCCAATGGAGGCACCATCGTTGACGATATGCGAGAGGTGGTCAACACGACTACGCTTCCGGCAGAGGCCCTGATGGGTGCCTTCGGGTTTGCGACCGCGGTTGTGGCTCGTGACGGTGACCGGGCCGACTCAGCGACCGTGACGTGGGTGAGTTGGCTCCAGCAAACGGTCGGCGATATCGCTGCGACACGTGCTAACACAGCCGCTCTGATCCATGAATACGGACTACAGCTTATTACTCATCATGCGCTGTTCGATGAGCCGTCTGCGGCGACGGCGTCGCTCACGGACCTCCTGGCTGTCTTTTCCACAGAGTACGGGACAGCGACCACCACTCGGCTTCCCGCCCTGCTCGGGGCTGGAATGGTCGACATTGGCCGCTACGCCGTCCAGTTCGACGAGGGTGACCTCAGCGAGTGGATGGACTGTGTCTACGACACAGCGGAACAGCACGCGCGTGCCGCCCCCGACCAGGGACCGTTCCTTGCGAGTACGCTCACTGCGTTTGTCCAGCAGATGCTTCAGCGACGGCGCCAGACTTCTGGTGCCCTTGTTGACGCACTCACCTTAGCCACGGCGTATGCCAACCAGACGGCCTCTCGATCCCAGCTTGATGACCTCCCAGCGGCCCTCTGGGTGTACACTACCGCGCAGGTTGATCGCGACTACGACGGCATCGAACGCACCCGCCTCCTTCGGACGCTCCGACACACAGCCCCTGCCCACGTCGACTCTCACTCGTGGAATGCGTTCGCGGCGAAGATCGAGCGATACGAGTCCAGAGCCGTGGGTGACACCACCGGTGCCATTGAAATGCTTGGTCCTGTCATTGATGAGACGGAGACAACTCGACTACCAACCTCGTAACCGATGAGTGACAGAGACCCACCACCGGACATGTCCCCGGAAGAACGGTACCTTGTTGCCCAGCTGGCCGAATACCTCGCCAAACACACTGATCTCCCGCCGGCACAGTGCCACGTAACGGCGGCGGAGCTTCTCTCGGAGGCGGTCGATCTGCGTCCAGACCCCGGGGCGCTCGGTGGGGGCTACGACCTGATCCACGAGTCCGACGGGGATGTCGTCTCGCGAAAGCCGTCGAACGTCGACGTGCGTGTCGACTTTGAGACCGGCCTCCTCGTTCTCAGCGAACTCGGCACCGTTGCGTCGGGCGACCCGGCCGCGATCGGAAGCGCTCTCGCAGGCCTGAGCGCGCTCGTTGTTACCGACGGAACGATCACGCTTTCCGAGGAGAGCGCGTGCGTGTACGCCATCGCAGCCGACCGCTGGGAGCTGGGAACCGAGTTCTCACAGGCGGCGCTTATCGAGACCGTGATCGACGAGACCACCGAGCTGGACGATACCGAGTCACTCTCGCGGACGGCAATTACTGACGCACTCGACGAGCTCGAGACGGTCGGGTGTCTCAGTCGCTTTTCCGATGGCGACCAGACACGTGTTGTGCTCGAAGAGCGGTGTATCGAGTACTGGGACTAGCGGTTACACCCGACTGGAACTAGCTGGTATGGCCAACTTGGCCTGCGCTATGAACCGTGTGCTGGTGGCCTGCCCCCACGCTGCCGAGCGAAATTTTTTGGGAGCGTCGTCAGAAGAGCTAGTATGGCTCGGCTGGGGACACACTCAACAAGCGCTGACCGGCAGTTCGCGTTCGCGTGGGTGGGGATGGGCATCATCATGTCGGTGGCTGTTGCGACAATTAATTTTCTCCCGCTTCCCCTCGAGGCGGTTTACGTATTTGCCGCTGGTGTCATGCTCCGCGAGGCACTCGGCTTGGCGTATTGGCTTGTCCAGCAGTGATCGGTCGGAGCTAGGAACGACGTATTGCTTGTCCAGCGCTCACACCGATTCTTCAGTCGGAGTGAGCACCTCTTGAACTGTTTGTTACAGTTTCTCCTTGTAGAATGGTTTCGTAAGCCACGCAGCAGGATCAGCACGTTCCGGAAGTAAGTACTTAACCAACAAAATGGTGTTCCGTGTAGTCTGTTGGTTAATCCCTCACAGTTGATCTCGCTGCTTGGACAGAAAGGAAACGAGATCGTCAACCGCATCCACTGGCAGCTCTTCTTGTCGAAAGACACCTTTGAACGAGTCTTTGAACCCATCCTGTTGGAGTTGATCCAGCACCATCTCGATCTGTCGCTTGAGCTTCTCGGGGTCGCCGCGATGGACGTGTCGTTCAATACGGCTGAAGTCCGCACGCAAGCTGATCACGACGAGGTCACGGGTATCGGCTTTTCGCCCGCTGTGGAGTTTCATCGCGAACAGTAGTGCAGGCTCTGGGATTCGCCCGTCGAGGTCTTCGGCGACATCAATTGATTCAATCGTACTGTGTTCGTGAAGATAGCGGTATGACCACTCTGCGTCCGTCTGTCGACACCCCATCGCATCTACGAGTGCCTCGAACTTGACGGCGTTCGCTCCGACCTCCTTTGTGTACTGAATCATTCGCCCGTTGTACTCGTTCGAGACATCCTGCTCGAACTGTTTCTCGTATCCGAGGTCATGAAGAAGTGTATCGTAGTCGTCGAGTACAGTGTCCGGGATTACGGTATCGATATCGGTCGTGAACCGTGTTTGGAACGCGGACACTGCCCAACCGCCAACGAGAACGTACGGCAGATCGGCGTCCTGTACCGCGCGGTGGGTGTCGATAAGTTCGGATTGACGCTCGGGGAGACTCATTCTATCGCCTCTGTTCGTTCGCGCTCGTCGCACTGTGGTGCGCCGCGTCGATGTCCCTGTCGTACTCGTCGGCGATGATCTCCAAGGCGGGCTCGTACGCTGGCCGATTCTCCATCATCTGGTTGATGGCGTCGTCCAACGGGATGACGGGGTTGCCGTCGACCCACTCGGCGTCGATATCGCCGGTCTTGGGGAACAACACGTAGTGGACGTTCCCATCGACGTCGCTGGCGTCCGGGCGCTCGTTGATCGTCGTATCGACGCCCCACTGTTGGAAGAACGCAATCCACCGTTCGACATCACGGTCGTGTACGTCGATGAACACCGGATAGTCGTCGTGACTCCGCGCGATCTGGAAGCCGCCGTGCGTCCAGACATACGCCGCGTCAATTTCCGTGTACACAAACTCCATCCCAGCGAAGTGGGGGATGATGTACGCGTCCTCTTGTGAGATAGTGTCGCGGCTGTACAACGCAGCCATCATCTCGGCGTACTGCTGGCGCATCTCGTGGTCGACGATCTGAATTCTATTATCTGTTTTAGCGATAATATCTGCGTTATTCAACCGCTCAATCCAGTCGTACACCCATGAGTACGAAATGTCAATCTTGCTCGCGATGCGATTGATAGAATCGCCACGTTGAGCTGCTAAAACAATCTTCGCAGCTGTGGGGTCCATTAATTCGATCATTGGTATCTGGTCGCTTCTCCGTCTGGCCGGGCTCGTTCGTAGTTATCTCTATAGCGATATCAATGTATAGGACTTCCGCCTAGCCGGCTAGGTGTGGGAGCTACCTACTCGACCGCGTCACGGTTACGCGGAGGAGGATGTCAAGCTGAATCGTGATCGAGGGCAGTATCCGAAGCCAGTACTTCCACCTCAAACGGGTACGTGTCTCCAGACGTGTACTGCGTTGGGATTCGGTTCAACGATGACAATATCGCCGCGGCGTACCTGTACAGTTGCCTCCAGAATTCACTCGCTCCAGCCAGGTGCGTCACCGAGATGCCCGGTTGCTTCTGCGGATGCTTCTTCCAGTTCTTTAGCCAACTCACGAGACCGCTCGGCTCTCTTTCGATATTCTTCAGCAAGCCGTTCTTCATCTGTCGGCGGTTTGTGTATGATCTCGTCATTCACTTCGACGAATTCAATTTCGTCACCGCCTTTGATGCTACGACGCTCTCGCAGTGCCTTTGGAATTGTCACCTGCCCCCGATCTCCGATTTTCCGTTTGTGTTCATACTTTTTTCATACTGCTGTAGATGTCTGTAGGTCCGCTCAAACGCCGAGATCCCGGAACGCCCAGTCGTTCGGCAGGTCGGCGTCGAAGCCGGCCGCTTCGACGAGGTCGCGGATGCGCTGTTCGACCGTGTCGTCTAACTCGAACGTGTCGTCGAACTCCTCGTACCAGTCGTAGTACCGCGGCATCCCCGGCCAGTGGTCGTCCGTCTTCAGCCCGTAGGCGCAATCGAGAAGGTAGCGACGATACGGCATATCGTCACGGGCGGGACGCGAGAACGTCCCGTCGATCGACTCGTCTCTCACCAACGTTTCGAGCAGATCGACCGCCGCGTACTGGTCAGCGTAGAACGCGTGTTCGAGCGTCGGAGTAACCGAGAAGATATCTTCCGAGACACGGGCGTGGAGACGGTCGGCCACCGAGTGGTCAGGATGCCCGATTCCCCACCCGTACGCGTGGACTTCCTCCTGTGTGGTATCGGCTGTATCGCCGGCAGTGACTGCGACGGTATCGAGGTATTCGAGCGCCGCAACTGGAATCGCCTCCACACTCTCGGTCAACCGCGTGCGGATCAGATTCCGTCCGACAGCATTCGCGATCGTGGGTGTCACGAGCGGCAGCTCGTCGTCCGCGGTCGGGTCGTACGCATCCATGACCTCCTTGAGGAAACTCCACCCGGTTGCTCGCGCCGCTTCGTCCAGGGCGTCACTGACCCGCTCGTGATATCGCCAGAACACGTCCCGGTATGTCTCGCCGCCGTCGTCTTCCTCGAGCGCAGCCGAGAGCGCCGACTCGAACTCGGCGAGTGTCCCATGGGGGGCGGCTCTGTCACCGTCCGAGAACCGGTCGAGTAGGGTATCGAGCTCGGCGACGGATGCGTTTCGTTCGTCGGCCGGCGACGAACCTGCGGATTGAGACTGCTCGAGATCAGCCGAGCCAACGGGTGTCTCTGGCTGAACATCCTCACAGTCGTGGAGACGGAGACGGGTGAGTGTCTCGAACGACGCTCCGCAATCGTCGCACTCGTGGGTCATAGCCCTCCTACAGGGATGTAGGCAAAATGCGTTCTTCTTCGAAGCAGTATTCCAAATGTTAGTAATCATACTATTATAGTATAGACTATTGTAGTCTGATTTCTAACTTCGGGGGATATATGTACCTCACACAACGAGTGAAGGTATGGACCAGTTCGTCAACCGTATCGAGGAACTCGATCGGCTACAGACTCTCTATGAGAGTGACGCTGCGGAACTCGCGATCGTATATGGGCGTCGTCAGATCGGCAAGAGCGAACTCGTCCGCCGATCGATCGCCGACCGCGACGATGCCGTCTACTATCAAGCAGTCCAAGGAACAGCGACCACACAGCTCCGGCGATTCGTCGAGGCCGCGGCGACGACCTATCCGGATATCACGGCCGTCAAAGAGGAGTGGGAACCGCTCTTAACGTACCTCTCCGATAGGGACGCTATCATCGTCATCGACGAATTTCCGTACCTTATCGAATCGAACGAGGGGCTCCCGTCGATCGTTCAGCACCTGTGGGATACCGCCGTCGACGAGAGCCAGGCAACCCTCGTACTAACGGGCTCTGCAATCGGCATGATCCATACCCACGTCCTCGATGGCGGTGCACCACTCTATGGCCGGGTCTCCCAGACACCGAATGGCCGCCTCGAACTCACCCAGCTGCCGTTTCGCGCTATCCAAGAGTTCGTGCCGACCTACACTCCCGAAGAACGGGTGTTCGTCTATGGCGTCTTCGGCGGCACACCCCGATATCTTAGTCCGCTCGATCCGTCACAGAGCTTTGGAGAAAACGTCACACGGCTGCTGTGCGATCCGGATGGCCCACTCCACGACGAGCCCGAAACCGTCCTCCAGATGGAACTCACCGAGGTGAACACGTATTTTTCGATTCTGGAGTCGATGGCCAGCGGGAACCGCAGTCGAAACGAGATCGCACAGGGGGCTGGCATCGAGAGCACCAACACGTCGTACTACTTTGACCGGCTGGAAACGCTCCAGATCATCGAGAAACACCATCCGGCGCTTGCTGATCCGGCGCGCAGCAAGCGGACACGATACCGGATTCGAGATCCCGTCTTCCGGTTTTACTTCCGGTATCTCTACGGCCGTGGAGGCCAGTACGAACTCTACGGCGAGAGCGCCTACGGGGATCTCATTGAACCGGAACTGCCCGACTTTGTCAGCGAAACGTTCGAATTGCTCTGTCACCAGGCGGTGCCAGCGCTCTATCCGGACGTCCAGCTTACACAGGTGCCAAGCCAGTGGTGGTACAAACACCGCGAGATAGATGTCGTCGCACCAACCGACGAGTCAACGCTGATCGCTGGCGAAGCGAAATTCACCACCNCCCCCCTTGGCTACGACGTGCTTGCGAATCTCGAAGACGACGTTTCCCATATCGACTGGACACCCCCCGGAGGTGGTGAGCCCACGTATGAATTCGTCCTGTTCAGCCGCTCTGGGTTCAAACGGTCTGTCGAAGAGGCGGCGGACGAACGTGACGACCTCCGGCTCTTCGATCTGTCCGATATTGTTGCCGTTCTCGAGCGTCGATCCGACCAGTAATTTTAAACTAACCTTTCGCACGTGTCGACTCACAGAGTAACAAGGAGGAAGCCCACGGCTTCAGCCCTGTCTCTTACCCACAAATCGAGTCATTGTTGCGGTCAATAAATCCGACCGAAGCCTCGATATCTACAGGCTTAACACTTCTATGGGACGATTTTGCTGATCTCACTCACCACATTCAGCAACCCCCCACTGTCGATATCACCGCCCGAATCACTCCTTACCTCGATCTTCCGAGAATAGATTGGGCTCGACAGCGTCTGAAACGTCTGTTTGGGACTCAGTGAACTTGTGGGTAAGAGACAGGGCTTCAGCCGTGGGTGGAATCCGATACTCCCCGGAACAGACAGCGGGCGATACCAACCGATCCCCGATATTAGCTGTCAATCGACCAGCTGGACAAGCCACGCGACCACCAACCCAAGACTGAGAGCGCCTGCCACGGCGAGAACCGTCGTCGATGACAGCGCTTCGAACGCGGCCAGCAACAGCACGTCCATACTGACACACGGCACACATGATATTTAAACGAAACTATCTTTTCGACGGAGCTCACAGACCGGGCTCTCCCGGTGGTTGAGTAGCCACAGTGGGCTGTGTCCCCCTCGTGATGTGTGACCGTGTCTCCGTTCTGCTCGCCTCCCGGCCGCGAGAGCGCAAAGAGTATGTTGGATCACACACATGACTTAGTCATGGGCTTGTTCGACCGGCTGCGCGGTGATGATAATGATCGTGTCGTGTTTCTTGGGATCGATGGCGTCCCGCTCGACCTCGTCGAGGACCATCCCGAGGTCTTCGAGCACCTGACCGACATCGCCGAGACGGGCTCCGGCGGGCGCTTGGAGAGCATCGTCCCACCGGAGTCGAGCGCCTGCTGGCCGAGCCTCACGACCGGCGTGAACCCCGGCGAGACCGGGGTGTACGGCTTTCAGGACCGCGAGCGCGACTCCTACGAGACGTACGTTCCCCTTGGACAACACGTGGAGGCGACCCGGCTGTGGGACCGCGTCACCGACGCGGGTCGCGACGCGACCGTCCTCAACGTCCCCGTCACGTTCCCGCCGTCGACGCGGATCCAGCGGATGGCCTCCGGCTTCCTCTCGCCCGACCCGAATTCTGCGACAAGCGACGAGGACCTCCGCGAGACGCTTGCGAGATTTGAGTACCAGATTGACGTCAACGCCAAGCTCGGCCACGACGACGACAAGACCGAGTTCCTCGAGAACGCGCACGCGACGCTCGACGCCCGCTATGAGGCGTTCTCCCACTACCTCGACCAGGACGACTGGGACCTCTTCTTCGGCGTCTTCATGAGCACGGACCGGGTGAATCATTTCCTCTTCGGCGACTACGCCAACGACGGCGAGTACGCCGAGGAATTTCTCGAGTTCTACCGAACCCTCGACGGGTACATCGGCGAGATCCGCGACTCGCTCGACGACGACACCACGCTGATCGTCGTCTCTGATCACGGCTTCACCGAACTCAACTGGGAGGTGAACTGTAACCAGTTCCTCGCCGATGAGGGATGGCTATCGTACGCGACCGACGAGCACGACGCGCTCACCGACATCGATGACGACACACGCGCGTACTCGCTTATCCCCGGCCGCTTCTATCTCAACCTCGAAGGCCGCGAGCCGGAGGGCGTCGTTCCCCCAGACGAGTACGAGGAGACGCGCGAGGAACTGATAGCCGACCTCGAATCGCTCACCGGCCCCGACGGCCGACAGGTGTGCAAGCGGATCGTGAAAGGCGAGACCGTCTTCGACGGCGACCACGACGACATCGCCCCCGACCTCGTCGTCATCCCCGCGGACGGGTTCGACCTCAAGTCCGGCTTCAGCGGCAAGGAGGCCGTCTTCACCGAGGGCCCCCGCAACGGGATGCACAAGTTCGAGAACTCGCTGTTGTATTCAACCGATCCGGACCTCAGCCTGAACGGTGCGAACCTCTTCGACGTGGCACCGACCGTCCTTGAGTTGATAGACGTTGAGTACGACCCGCTGGAGTTTGACGGGCGCAGCCTCGCCTGAGTGACCACCTGTCACGCGCTCAGAGAGCACCGCTTCTGCTTTTTGTGGGCTCAGAAGAAAGGCGAATCCCACAGCCACCGGGTGGTGTTAGTCTGCGGGGCCATGCCAGAACAGGCCATCCACCATGAGAAGATAGTAAACGCCGACCGCAGCCAGGGTTGCGATAAGACGGGCGCCAACGGCAGTCCCAACCCCGTAAGCTGTAAAGAGAGTCATCGGGATGAATGCCAACACGACATCCGGATGCTGGTAGCCGTCGGTCATCAAAGATATTCCTCTAAGCTGTCACCTCGTGGTACCCACGTCTCGAAGTCGTTGTGCGAACAGGCGAGCGCGAATCGCGGAGAATCTAGTGAGGAAATCCATCCCTCGTCCGGCGGTGTGGGTGACAACAGCTCTAATCGAGTGAGTGACGCCACGCCCGACAGCTCCGATAGAGTCCGGTCGGAGAGAGATGGGTTCCCATCGACTCATGAAGAACATGTATTTTCGCCAACCTCATAAAAATAATTAGATATAATTACCAGTCTACTCTATGTAACCTAACTCACGAAGCTTGTTTGCGATCTGGCGAGCCTCAGCGTCAGAGATATCTTCAGACGATTCCATCTCTCGGACCACGACGTGTTTGACAAACTCTTTGGCCGAAGTAAACTACCCTACCCTACTCCCTCGGCGCTACGCGCCTCGGTCCTTGAGGGTAGGGCTTTGATGTGGACTCCCGGCAATCAGTCGCCAGCAAGAGGCTGGTGACTCTCGCCGTTCAACATCCCACCATTTATACGCACGTCTACTGGTGCGTCTCCGCTCCCCGACTTGGGCGAGGAACGGAGGCTGTGTTTGCGCTTTCGGGCGTATCGCACCCCGATATTCTTCGCCGCGTTATAATCTGCGTTGACCTCATACCCGCATTTTTCGCACTCGAAATGTTCGCCGTCGCGGTTCGCTTCGTGCGTGAACCCACAGTCCGTCCGAGAACACCGTTGGGACGTATGGTTCGGCTCAA
>NZ_AOJK01000082.1 GCF_000336875.1 Halorubrum californiense DSM 19288
GTACAGCGTCAGCGTGGAGTCCTTCCCGCCGGTCCACATCACGGCGGGGTTGTCGTACTGTTCGAGCCCGCGGCGGGTGACCTCGACCGCCTTCTCGATCTTGTGCTGGATCGACGGGTAGTCCTCGGGGGTCTCCCCCTCGCCGTCGGCGTAATCGACGTCGACGCTCGCCGGGAAGTCGTCGCTCATACGCCGGAACTGTCGCCGCGGAGGGAAATATGCCTTCTGAATCGCGCCCGGGGCGCGGCCTCGCTCGTCACGACCGCCTCCCCGCGATTTCGCGGAACACAAGGGATATGACGACCGCCCCAGAAACACCGGACATGGGTCTGTTCGACCGGCTCCGCGGCGAGGACGACGAGCGCGTCGTCTTCCTCGGGATCGACGGCGTACCGCTCGACCTCGTCGAGGACCACCCCGAGGTCTTCGAGAACCTCACCGACATCGCCGAGACGGGCTCCGGCGGGCGGCTGGAGAGCATCGTCCCGCCAGAGTCGAGCGCGTGCTGGCCGAGCCTCACGACCGGCGTCAACCCCGGCGCCACGGGCGTGTACGGCTTTCAGGACCGCGAGCGCGGCTCCTACGAGACGTACGTCCCGCTCGGCCGCCACGTGGAGGCGACCCGGCTGTGGGACCGCGTCACCGACGCCGGCCGCGACGCGACCGTCCTCAACGTCCCCGTCACGTTCCCGCCGTCGACGCGGATCCAGCGGATGGCCTCCGGGTTCCTCTCGCCCGACCTGGAGTCCGCGACGAGCGACGAGTCGCTCCGCGAGACGCTCGACGGCTTCGACTACCGCATCGACGTCAACGCCAAGCTCGGCCACGACGACGACAAGACCGAGTTCATCGAGAACGCGCACGCGACCCTCGACGCGCGGTACGAGGCGTTCTCGCACTACCTCGACGGAGACGACTGGGACCTCTTCTTCGGCGTCTTCATGAGCACCGACCGGGTGAACCACTTCCTGTTCGGTGACTACGCCAACGACGGCGAGTACGCCGCGGAGTTCCTCGACTTTTACCGCACGCTCGACGGGTACATCGGCGAGATCCGCGATTCCCTCGACGACGACACCACGCTGATCGTCGCCTCCGACCACGGGTTCACCGAGCTGGAGTGGGAGGTGAACTGTAACCAGTTCCTCGCCGACGCGGGGTGGCTCTCCTACGCGGACGACGACCACGACTCGCTGACCGACATCGACGACGAGACGCGCGCGTACTCGCTCATCCCCGGCCGCTTCTATCTCAACTTGGAGGGCCGCGAGCCGGAGGGAGTCGTCCCCGAGTCCGAGTACGAGGCGACCCGCGAGGAGCTGATCGCCGACCTCGAATCGCTCACGGGGCCCGACGGCCGACAGGTGTGCCGCCGGATCGTGAAAGGCGAGGACGCCTTCGACGGTGACCACGACGACATCGCTCCCGACCTCGTCGTCATCCCCGCGGACGGGTTCGACCTCAAGTCCGGATTCAGCGGGAAGGAGGCCGTCTTCACCGAGGGGCCCCGCAACGGGATGCACAAGTTCGAGAACTCGCTCCTGTACGCCACCGACCCCGACCTCGACCTGCGCGACGCCAACCTCTTCGACGTGACGCCGACCGTCCTCGACCTGCTGAACGTCGACGCCGACGACGAGTTCGACGGCGAGAGCCTGCTGGGCTGACGCCGGCGGGCCTCCCACCGATCCGCTCTCCTACCCGAGCGGCGACCACCGCTCGCCGGAGGTCGCGCGGAACCCGTACGCCGTGCCGTCGTCGACGACGACCAGCCGGTCGCCGATCGCGAACAGCCGCTCCGGATCGACTCGGTCCGGCAGCGGCGCCTCCCACAGAACCCGTCCGCCGTCACCGATCGCGACGACGCGGGCCTCGGTGTCGTCGTCGAATCCGCCGGCGTTCTCCGCGACGTAGAGACCGGCAGCGCCGACCGCGAGGTGATCCGGCGGCGACTCGGACCACTCGAACGCGACCTCGCCCGCCTCGACGTCGACCGCGGTGACCGTCCGGCTACGCGAGTAGTAGAATCGCCCGTCGTCGGGTCGACCCGCGGTCGGACGGGCCGACGACGCGGGCGCGTCGAGCGCGAACCGCCGGTCGAAGTCGCCGTCGAATCCGGCCATCGACGCTCCCGGAGCCCCGATCACGACGGTCCCGTCGACGGCGACGAGCCACCTGTGGACGGTCGCGACCGACCGTTCGACCCGGCGATCGCCCGCCCGGTCGTACCCGACGATCGCCGCGTCGCCGTCGCTGTCTGCCGCCGCCGCGGGGACGAGAACCCACGCGGTCTCGCCGTCGACCGCCACGCGCGGCGTCGGGTCCGCCAGCGTTCCGTCGCTGCTCGCGTCGGTCCACAGATCCGGGACGACGAACGCCTTCTCGCCCGTCTCTGCGTCGAACGCCGCGATTCCCTTCCCCCCGATCGCGACGGCGAGCGCGTCGCTCGCGCGGACGCCCCGGAAGACGGGTCCGCTCGACTGGTCTCCGCCGTCGGTCCCCGCCCCCAGACGCGCCCCGACATCGACGCGCCAGCGGACCGCGTCGCCGTCCGACTCGCTCGTCGTCGCGCCGCCCGCGGTGCTGTCGGCGGTCTCCCCGGCAGACAGGTCGAGCGCGGTCAACCGACCGTCCTCGACTGAGAGGAAGGCGGCGTCGTCGGCGACGGCGGGCGGGGCGGTGACCTGCCGTTCGGTCTCCCCGACGGCGCGGTGGATTCCGTCCGGCGTGAGGACGGCGACGGCCGCGTTCGAGACCTCGCGCCAGACCGCTTCTTCGAAGTCGTATGCCTGTCCGGACTGGTTCTCGATCGTGACAAGTCGGTTCGCCGTAGGGCGGTACCAGCGGCCCGACTCGAACGCCAGTCCGCCGGTCCGAATCGGCTCCTCCCACGCGAGGTCGCCGCCGCCGGGCACGTAGCCGCAGCCGGCGGTCCCCGCCGCGAGGGCGGTCGCGGTGCCCGCGAGGAACCGCCGGCGGGTCGGCGTCGGAGACGAGTCGTCCCCGTCCGTCACGTCTCCTCACCCGCCAGTTCGCGGAGCCGCGCGATCCGTTCTCGGGTCGGCGGGTGCGTCTCGGGGAACACGTCCGTGCTGACGAGTTCCTCGTCGCCGAACGCGCGGGCTTCGAGCGGGGCGAGGTACAGCGCCTCCGCGCCGCCGTCGAGTTCGCGGAGGTCCCGGTCGGGCACCTCCGGCATCGCCTCGTCGACGGTCCGGAGCGCGCTCGCCAGCGCGGCGGGCGAGCCGGTGATCTCCGCCGCGCCGCGGTCGGCCGCGTACTCGCGGTACCGGGAGAGGACGCGGTGGATCAGGACGCTCCCGAACCAGAACATCGCGGAGACGGTGAGGGTGAGGACGGCGCTCGCGGTGATCACCACGATCCCGACCGCCAGCGCGCGCCCGTCGCGGTCTCCCCCGCCACCGCCGCCGAATCGGAGGAGGTTGAACAGTCCGTAGAGGACGTAAGAGGCGAGGACGGCGAGGTAGTACGTAATCGTCGGCAGCACCCACGCGACCGTCATCAGGCTCGCGTCGCGGTTCGCGAGGTGCGACAGCTCGTGGGCGATCACGGCGTCCAGCTCCGCGTCGTCGAGCCGGTCGAGGAGGCCCGTCGTGACGACGACGGTACCGTCGCCGGGGGTCCCGACGGCGAACGCGTTCGGCAGGTCGGTGGTCACGACCGCGACGTCCGGGTCGGGCAGGTCGGCCTGCGCGGCGAGCCGCGTCACCGCGGCGTGAAGTTCGGGGGACTCGTCAGGGGAGACGCGTCGCGCCCCAACTGACCGGAGTACGGTCCGCGGTCCGTGCCGGTACTGGACCGCGAGGCCGCCGAGGACGACGACGGCGAGGAGAACGGGATCGACGTACACCTCACCGGTGTAGGGACGCTCGGTCGCCCACTCCAGCAGCGGGAGGCCGACCGCGTTGATCAGGTAAACGAATGTGTACACGAACGCGAACGGGAGCACGACCACCAGCGCGGTCGCGACGAGGATCCGGATCCGGAGCCCGCGGTCGGCGCCGAACGCGCCGGACCCGTCCGCCGCGTCGGAACCGCGAGGGCCGGCGGCGGCGTCGGCGGACGTCGACCGCTCGGCGCTCCCGGACGAGGGGGTGGAGGGCGACATCGGGTGTCGATCGACCGGTTCGCTCCCGTCGGTTAAATGCTCTCGGTCGGCCGCGAACACCGCAGACAGAGGATCCCCGTTCCCGCCCAGTTCACGTGGTTCGAGCCGCAGTTCGGACAGCGGTGGCCGTCGTTGTTGTACTCTGTCGTCCCCCGCGGCGCGGCGAGGCGTCCCTCGTCGACCGCGCGGTCGACCAGCCCCCGAAACCGCTGTTTCTTGAATCGGGCGCGGTGCGCGAGGAACTCGCCCGGTCGGCTCGGATCGGCGCCGTGGAGGCTCTCCCACTTGATCGCGATCTCACCGTCGTCCTGCCCGCGCGCGACCTGTTTTATCGTCGCGGCCGCGGCCTCGAACAGGGGGGTCGTGGCGAGCGCCTGCGGCGAGTCGATCTCGTCGCCCGCCGCCTCGTACTCCGTCGCCGCATCGTCGTACGCCTCCTCGGCGCCGTCGAGGCCGCCGCCGACGCGGAAGTCCGCGACGAACTCGCCGAGACAGGCCGTCTGTCCCGGTCGCCGGAGCGCGGATTCGAGGTCGCGCGTCACGGCGATTCCCTCCGCAGCGCGCCGGGCCGCGCGTGCGTCGGCCCCTGCGATGCGGTACGCGACCGTGGCCGCGAGCAGCTGCTGGAGCCCCTGACCGATCCATCCCTTCTCGTCGGGGCCGAAGGGGTCGACCTCCGGCCGCGGGTCGGCGAGGACGCGTCGCCCGCCGCGAGTGTAGCGGTTCCCCGCGCGCTCGTACTCTCGGACCGCCAGCGCGTCGACCGCCGCGTCGTGGTGGCCGCCGTCGTCGGTGTTCACACGGTCCGTTCGGGCGGCGGCGAGTTACACCTGACGCCCCCTCGCGGGCGTCCGCTCCGAGAGGGCGCGGTAGAACGCCACGGAGTAGGTCGCCCACAGCGCGCCGAGGACGCCGGTGACCGCGATCACTCCAGCCCCGATGCCGACGGCGCCGAGCGTGCCGACCTCGACCGTCGGAACCCACGCCGGGACGTTTTCGACCGCCGGCGGCGGGGACAGCGCCAGCGACGCGACGCCGACGAGGAGGCCGAACGCCGCGGCGCCCGCGGTCAGGAGGACGGTGTACAGAAGCGCGGCGCCGAGGTTCGACCGCACGACGCGGACGCTGCGGCGGAACGCGGCGACGAGTTCGGCGCCGTCGACGACGATCGCGTGGGCGTAAAACTGGATGAAGAAGGTGACGAGCAAGTACGCGGCGAACAGCCCGACGACGATGATCGCGACCGCCGCGAGTGGCGTGACGGCCTCGGCGGGGACGGTGACGAACCCGGCAGGCTCGCTCGCGACGCTGCCGGCGACCCCGAGGATCGCACCGAAGAACGCGAGGAAGCCGAACGCGAGGCTCACCCCGAGCAGCGCGAGGTACGCGACCAGCAGCGGGAGGTAGTGTTCCTTTCCCCCCGCGACGAGCGTCCCGGTGCGCGTCGGCTCGTCGAGCGCCTCGTCCGCCATCGCGAGCAGGCCGCCTTGGAAGAAGGGGGCGACGAGGATCAGGACGCCGAAGGTCGACGCGGACACCGCTGCCGACAGCTCCGGACCGGCCGCCGGTCCCACGAGGAGGTCGGGGAGCTGTGCGAGCGCGAACAGCGCCGAGACGACGACGAGGGAGGGGTTTCTCGCGACGGCGCCGGCGGCCGGCCGGATCGAGCGGAGGGCGGGCATATGCGGTGGTTCCCACGGACCACGGTAAAACCCCCACGACGCGCCGGTCGTCCGCGACACGCCGATGCTCGTCCGCGACACGCCGATGCTCGTCTGCCGCACCTCGACGCTCGTCCGCGCCGCCCCGACCATACTTACTTCCGGGAGTCGAAGCGCCCGCATGGAGCGCCCGGAGGGCGAGTCGGAGTCGGCGTCGAAGGGCCAGTCGGCGCCGGAGTCAGAATCGAGAGCCGTGGCTCGATCGCCGTCACCGGCGCCGCGGACCAGCGGCCGCGTCGAGTGGCTCCTCGTCGTCGCGTTGCTCGCGGTCCCGATGGCGGTCGTCCCCAGCGACGGGACCCCAACGCTGGTGAGCCTCTGGGGGTTCGTGACGCTCGGCGGCGACGGGAGCGGGATCGGCGGCTACCCGGTATGGGCGTACTTCCTCGACCAGCCGCGGCCGTTCGGGACGCTCCCGCCGTCGATCCGGGCGTGGCCGCTCGCGATCGGGTTCCACCTGTTCGCGGCCGGGAGCGCGACGGGCGGCGTCGCGCTCGGCCGCGAGGACCGCCGGGTCACGGGCGGTCTCCTCCTCCTCGCGGCGGCGGCGACCCTGTGGGTGGCCGCTGGGCTGGGCGTTCGCTTCGGCGTCGGCACGACCGCCGGCTGGTTCGCCGTCCTCCCTGGGAGCGCGCTCGCGACACTCGCCCTCGCAGTCGCGGCGTACGGTCGAGACCTCCGGCGGATGGTCGTCCAGTAGCGCCCTCGCGCGGCCGGTCGGTCGCGATCGGGCTGGCCGAATTTATGTACCCGGCAGCAAAATCGGCGTCCATGACAACGCTGTCCGGCCTCTTGACCATCACCACCGTCGCCGGCCTCGCGACGGCGCTGGGGGCGATACCGGTGTTCTTCCGCGCTCGGGTCACCCACCGCGTCTACGACGCGGCGCTCGGACTCGCGGCGGGGCTGATGGTGGCCGCCAGCGTCTTCGGCCTGATCATCCCCGGGCTGGAGGAGGGACGCTCACGGCGGTGATGGTCGGCGTCTTCCTCGGCGGCGTCGCGCTGCTCGGCGGGAACTACGCGATCCCGCACCTCCACGCGCAGTACCGCGAGTGGCTCCCGGAGGGCGGCGCCACCGGCGGCGACGTCGAGTCGATGCCGACGACTGACGAGAGACTCGGACCAACCGCAGACGACCCGCCGCCCGGGGCCGGGAGCGACACAGTCGGCGGCGCCGAATCGGCGTCGGAAGCGGACGGCTCGGCGGAGGACGCGGCCGCCGCGGACGCGGCTGCCCGCGAGGTGACCCTCCGGAAGGCGCTGCTCATCGGCGGCGCGATCACCCTCCACAACGCCCCGGAGGGGCTGGCGATCGGCGTCGCGTTCGCCTCCGGACTGGAGGAGGTCGCGCTGCTGCTCGCGGTCGTCATCGGCCTCCAGAACGTGCCCGACGGGTTCGCGTTCGCCGTGCCGATGGCCGACACCGGCATGTCGAACGCGCGCGTGTTCTGGTACACGGCGCTGTCGGGGGTGGTCCCGCAGGTACTCGCCTCCGTCTTCGGCTACTCGCTCGTCGGGCTCGGGACCGGGCTGTTCCCGGTGTCGTCCGGGTTCGCGGCGGGCGCGATGCTCGCGGTCGTCTTCCGGGAACTAATCCCCTCCTCGCACGGGCACGGCCACGCGGACGCCGCGACGGGCGCCTTTCTCGTCGGCTTCGTCCTGCTCGTCGTCGTCGACGCCGTCATCGTTGTGTGAGCGGACCCACGGTCGGTGACCGCGCGGTGCCGGACGCGCCGGGCACACGACCGCGAAACGTTTTGCACTGAGCAGGCCGTCGCCTTCGGCATGTTCACGACCGTCTCGACGCCCGAGGCCGACGAGACCTGCGCGTACTGCGGCTCCCTGATCTTCGACCACGACCCGATCTGCGTGCGCGACTGCGACGACGGCTGCGGCTCGCCCGCATACTTCTATAACTACGCGTGCCTCTCCGCGCACGTCGACGAGAACGACCTCACCGCGGGGAACGCCTGCGAGTGGTCGCCGGGGGAATGAGGACTTCGCTGCGGTCGCCCGCTCCGCCCGCGGTCAGCGAACCCCCAGATACCCCGCCGTCGCCCTCGCAATCGTCTCCGTCGCTTCGTCGGTGAGCCGTCCCTCTTCACCGCGGATATCCGCGTGGCGTATCGTCACGACGGTCCACGGATTGACGTACGTCTCGCGCGGGAGACCGCCTTCAGTGAAGTCATCCTCCGCGAGCGGGATCGCGGCCGAACGGCGCGTCGTCGTCGCGGGGACGTAGACGGCCTCCTCGTCGGCGAAGAGATGCGTGTCGTCATTGACTCGGACGCATGGCCGGAAGTCGTTGTCCGCGAACAGGTCCGGTCCCTTGACCAGCGCACCGCGTTCGTCGGTCACGCCTCGTCCCCGCCGTGGTAGTCGTCCGTCGTCGACGCCGAACTCGCCCCCCGCTGTGCGGCGAACGACGCGAGCCGGTCGTCCTCGGCGATCGCCCAGTACCGACCGCGATGACGGACGAGTCCGCGGTCTTCGAGTCTGGACAGGACGGCGCCGACGCTGCCGCGTTTGATACCCGTCTCCTCGTGAATCTCGGTCTGTGTGAACGCTTGGTCGTCGTGTTCGGCGAGGAACGCGAGGACCCGATACGGCTGGGTTCCGGGGGTGACGTCGAGTGCCGCCTCAGGCTCGTCGTCGAACGCGTCGATACCGATCGGCATGTGTAATAGATCGTAATATTCTATAATAAACTTGTGGGCGAGTCAGCGATCTGTCGGTCCTCGAAGCCCTCACCACCGCAAAAAACCGCTACGAAACCGTCCCGTCGACTACTCGTTATCCGGGCTGCTCGGGTGGTACTCGGTGTCGTACTGCCCCGGGTTTCCGTCCACGCGGTCGGGGTTGATCCGGCCGGCGAGCAGCATGAAGTCGAGGACGGTACAGTACAGCATCGCCTCCACGACGGGGACGGCCCGCGGCGGGAGGACGGGGTCGTGGCGGCCGACGACCTGGATCTCCTTCTCCTCGCCCGTCTCCCAGTCGGCCGAGCGCTGCTTCTTCGGGATCGAGGTGGGCGCGTGCCACGTGGCCTCGCCGTAGATCGGCTCGCCGGTCGTGATCCCGCCTTGGAGTCCGCCGTGGTCGTTGCCGACCGGAACCGGGTCGCCCTCGTCGCTCTCCACGTGGTCGAACGACTCGCCGTCGTCGAACGTCCAGTCCTCGTTGCGGTCGCTTCCCGCCACATCGGTGGCGTCCTTCCCCAGCCCGTACTCGACGCCGGTGGTCGCCGGGATGGAGAACATCGCCTGCCCGAGGCGGGCGGGGAAGCTGTCGAAGCGCGGCGATCCGAGCCCCCGGGGGACGCCGCGGCACTCGAAGTAGATGGAGCCGCCGATGGAGTCGCCCTTCTCTTGGTACTCCTCGATCAGCTCCTGCATCTCGGCGGCCGCGTCCGGGTCGGCGCAGCGCACGTCGTTCTCCTCGCTGCGTTCGAGGAGCTGCTCGAAGCTTACCGGGTCGGCCTCGACATCGCCGATGCGGTTGACGTGCGCTTTGATCTCCACGTCGTGGTCCGAGGCGTCGAGTACCTGCTCGGCGACCGCGCCGGCCGCGACCCAGTTCACGGTCTCGCGCGCCGAGGAGCGGCCGCCGCCGCCCCAGTTGCGGGTGCCGAACTTCGCCGAGTAAGTGTAGTCGCCGTGCGAGGGGCGCGGCGCGGTGACGTACGGCTCGTACTTCCCCGAGCGCGCGTCCTTGTTCTGGATCACCATGCCGATCGGCGTGCCCGTGGTGTAGCCGTCCTGGACGCCGGAGTTGACGACGACCTCGTCGGGCTCGCCGCGCGAGGTGGTGATCATCGACTGCCCCGGCTTGCGCCGGTCGAGCTGCGCCTGGATGGCCTCCTCGTCGAGCTCGACGCCCGCGGGCACGCCAGAGACGGTGACGCCCATCGCGTCGCCGTGGCTCTCGCCGTAAGTCGTCAGCTGGAAGAGTCGGCCGAACCGGTTCCCGTTCATACCGTCACGTGTGGCCGGGGGCATATAGGGGTTGCAATCCGCGCAACGGGGCGGTCGGGTGGCGTCGGAGCGGTCGGAGCGGGTCGAGAACGAAATGGGGTCGGGCGACCGCGGTGAGGCGACCCGCCGCGCGACCGATGGGAGTATGTAACCGGAACGCGTTGGTGGGTGCGTGCGCGACCGCCTCACCTCCGACCTCGGCGTGTACGCCCTCTCGGGGCTGTTCTCGCTCGTTGTCTTCGCCTTCGCCCTCTGGACCCTCTCGCGGACGCTCCCCGGCGGACTCGCGAGCCGACAGCTCGGCGGGCTCGTAGTCGGCTACCTGCTTTTCGTCGGCGTGTACACGACCGCGTGGTTCATCTACACCGGAATCGACAGCCGCGAAGAGGTTTGACCGTCGAGCCGCCGCCCGCGGAGCCACGCCTCCGACCGAGTCGGATCCGCCTGCCGAACCGTTTTCACCTCGCCGCGCGACGGGGCGCGTATGAGTCGGGACACCATCGCCTTCGACGTCGACGACCGCGGCGTGGCGACGATCACCGTCGACCGACCGGAACAGCTCAACGCGCTCACGGCCGAGACGCTCGAAGCGATCGAGGGCGCGCTCGACGAGGCCGCCGAACGAGACGCACGCGTTCTCGTGATCGCCGGCGCGGGCGACGACGCGTTCGTCGCGGGCGCGGACATCTCGCACATGGTCGACTTCTCGACGCCCGAGGCGCAGGCGTACGCCGAACTCGGCCATCGCGTCGCGGACGCGATCGAGACATTCCCCGCGCCGACGATCGCCGCGGTCGACGGCTACGCCTTCGGCGGCGGGTGCGAGCTGGCGCTCGCCTGCGACCTCCGGGTCGCGGCCGAGAGCGCGGTGCTCGGGCAGACGGAGATCGATCTGGGGATCATCCCGGGGTGGGGCGGCACGCAGCGGCTCCCCGCGCTCGTCGGCGACGAGGTCGCTCGCCGGCTGATCTTCCTCGGCGAGCGCATCGACGCGGCCGAGGCCGCCGAAGTCGGGTTTGTCGGCGAGGTCGTTGCGGACGACGCGTTCGATGACCGGATCGACGAGCTGGCCGGCGAGCTGGCCGCGAAGCCCGCGACCGCGCTCCGGGCCGCGAAGGAGGCGCTGAACGCGGCCGGCGAGGGGTCAGCCGCGACCGGGCTGGCCTTGGAGCGCCGGGCGTGGGCCGGCCTGTTCGGCACTCACGACCAGCGCGAGGGGATGGCGGCGTTCTTGGAGAAGCGCGAGCCCGAGTTCGAATAGCGCAGCAGCGGATCGCTGTCGGTGCTGTAGCTGTCTCTTATACACATCTCTGANGAGCGGTGAGCGCTCGGAGAGCGCGAACCGCGAGGCTGGGGAGGTGTGAGGTGCGGTCGCGGTCGGGCGGGACTCGAAGGGCCAGCCGCGAGGCGGGCGCACGCTCGCTGCGGTCCTCAGTCGCTCGCGGTGCTCGCTCCTTGCGGTCCTTACGTCGCCTGCGCCCGCCTCGCGGCTGGGGCTTCGGGGGTGTTCGCCGGTGATCAGTATACTCACACGGATAGCCGAGCGGCTGGGGCCTCAGAGAATTGCGTCACGGTCGCATCTCGTTCGTACAGGATCGTCGTGCGATCGACTCACACCGCGATCCCGTAATCGCCACGCTTTATTAATCCGGCCGAGTACCCGCGACATGGACCAGTTGCGGCAGTCGCTCCTCGACGCGCCGATCATCGAGAAAGGCGAGTACCAGTACTTCGTCCACCCGATCAGCGACGGCGTCCCCATGCTCGAACCGGAGCTGCTCCGGGAGATCGTCATCCGGATCATCCGGAAGGCGGAGCTGGAGAACGTCGACAAGATCGTCACCCCCGCGGCGATGGGGATCCACATCTCCACCGCGCTCTCCTTGATGACCGACATCCCGCTCGTCGTCATCCGCAAGCGCCAGTACGGCCTCGACGGCGAGGTCCCGCTGTTCCAGGAGACGGGCTACTCCGAGTCGGAGATGTACATCAACGACGTCGAGGAGGGCGACCGCGTCCTCGTCCTCGACGACGTACTCTCGACCGGCGGCACGATGAAGGCCATCCTCGACGCGCTCACCGACGAGGTCGGCGCGGACGTCGTCGACGTCGTCGCCGTGATCAAGAAGGCCGGCGAGAACGAGCTCGACGAGACCGACTACAACGTGAAGACGCTGATCAACGTCACCGTCGAGGACGGCGAGGTCGTCGTGGTCGACGCCCAGGGCGACGAATAGGTCGTCAACTGCGGTTCAGTAAGAAGTGCTGTTAGATTTTCAAGCGATTTTTCATAAGTAGTGTACTGCGGATCGGCGGCGGAAACGTCCAAAGCCCCAGTCGCGACGGCTCGCGCGGCTTGCTGTCGTTCGAAAGGCGCGAGGCGCCTTTCGTGATGACGAGACGCCTTCGGCGTCTCGAACCACGCTCCTCGCTCAGTCGCTATCGCTCCTTCGCTGCGGTGCTTGCTACGCCGTGCTTCGCCCTCGCGACAGCGTGGCGCTACGCGCCACGGGCAACCGGCGGCGAAGCCACCGGTGACTGCCCCTTTGAGTCCCGCCCCACCGCACAGCAACCGCACCTCACGCCTCCCCAACCTCGCCGCTCACGCCCGACGGGCGTTCGCGGCATCCCTCGCACGCGCTCCTCGCGGCCGCCGGGGGCGGCCGCTCGGCGGCGCGCGCCGACCGCACGCGGCGTCTATTTATAAACCCGGCGCCGACCCTCGTCGCTGCCGGGCGCGGGCGCCTTTTATATTGAGGTCGTCAATAACGGAGTACACATGACTGACGCGTTGTTCGTCGTGAGCGAAGAGGGCTACTGGGCCGAAGAGTGTATCGAGCCGCTGACGACGCTCGAATCGGAGGGAATCGACGTGACCGTCGCCACGCCCTCGGGGTCGCCGCCGGTCGTCGACGAGCGCTCGCTCGACCCCGAGGCTGCGGGGGGCGAGGAGCGAGTCGCCGAGCTCCGCGAGGTCGACGAGGAACACCCCGAACTCAACGACCCGGCACCGGTCGCGACCGTCGACGCCGCCGACTACGACGCGGTCGTCTTCCCCGGCGGCCACGGCACCGTCTGGGACGTGAACCAAGACCGTCACGCCCGCCAGCTGCTGCTCGACGCGGTCGCCGGCGACGAGTGCGTCGCGCTCGTCGTCTGCCACGCGGTCGGCATCCTCGGGTTCACGCGCGAGGCCGACGGGACGCCGCTCGTCGAGGGGCGCTCCGTCACCGGCTTCCCGAACGACTGGGAGGACGGCATCGTGGACGACCACGACGTGATGCCGGACGGCCGGAAGCTCCCGTACTGGGTCGAAGACGAGGTCCGACTGGCGGGCGCGGAGTGGGACGCCGAACTCGACGCCGACACCAGCGTCACCGTCGACGGCGACCTGATCACGGCCCGCGGGCCGGAGTCGTCGGCCGCAGCGGCCGCGACGCTGCTCGACGAGCTCTGAGCGCGCCGGAAGTCAACCCGATCCGAGCCGGCTATCATCGGCCAGTGAGACCGCGACGAACGCGACGGCGCTCGCGCCGACGCCGGGGACGACCGGGTCGAGCGCCGTCAGCGAGCCGAGCGCGCCGACCTTCCAGACTTCGGTGAGAACCTGCCACGCCGTTGCGGTGAGGAACCCGACGACGACGCCGGCGAGGGCCCCGCCTCCCGTGGCCGCGTCCCAGTGAAGCCCGCCGAGGACGGGGACGAACAGCGTCGACCCGAGCACGGACGTGTAGAGCGCGACGATGAGCTGAACTACCCCGCCCAACGGGCCGGGGTTGACGGCGAGCGCGGCGGGGACGACCGCCGCGCCGACGGTCGCGATCCGGCTGACTCGCCGCACGCCCGCCGGCGTCGGCTCCGGGACGAGGCCCACGGCCGGCAGCGTCCGCTCGTAGATGTCGTGGGCCACGGCCGCCGACGTGACCAGCAACACCGAGTCGACGGTGCTGAGTACCGCCGCGACGACCGCACCGAGCAGCAGCAGCCCCACCGCGGGACCGAACAGGTCGAGCGCGAGCCGGACGACGGACGCGTCCGGATCGGCCAGCCCGGGGAACCGGACGCGCGCGAGCAGCCCCAGCGTCAGGATACACACGGCGATGACGGCCTGGATCGCGATAGAGATCGGGATCGCCCGCTTGACCGTCTCCGGGTCTCGCATGGCGTAGACCCGCGAGAGTTCGTACGGGGCCACCGCGATGCCGAACCCGAACGACAGCGCCAGCCCGGTCGTGAGCGCGGGCGCCGAGGTGGCCGACAGCAACGCCGGGTCGATGGCCGCGGCCGCGTCGATGAGCGCGCCCGCGCCTCCCGTCTCGGCGACTCCGACGACGGCCGCCGCCGCGACGCCGAGGAGGAGGGTCGCGACCTGAACCGCGTCCGAGTAGATGCTCAGCCGGATCCCACCGACGAGCGTGTACGAGAGCGCGACCGCGGCGAACGCCGCGATGCCGAGGACCCGCGGCACTCCGAAGACGGCGTCGAGGACGACCGCCCCGGCGACGTACTGGGCGGTCGTGTACACGAGGTAGATAACGCTGACGAGGGCCGCGGTCGTTCCGCCGACCACCTCGTTGTCGCCGTCGAAGCGCGCCGAGAGGAACTCCGAGACCGTGATCCCGCCGCGCGCGCGCAGTTGCGGCCCCACGAACAGCAGCGACGCGACCCAGCCGGCCCAGATGCCGAGCCACACCAGGCCGAAGCTGACGCCCACGGCGTAGTGGATCCCGATCGTCCCGATGAGCGTCCCCGCGCTGACCTGCGTCGCGGTCAGCGACATCGCGCCGAACACACACCCGATCCGGCGATCGGCCGCGTAGAACGACTCGGCGTTCGACGCCTCGGCCTCGCTGTGGGCCTCCGAGGACCCGATCACGCTACCAACCTGCCCGAGCGAACGAATAAGCGATGCCCTCCGTTTCGCGGCAAATTTGTCTGATATCATATACAACAGTTATTATGTGATCGCGTTTCGTGTGAACGCATGTCTATGGCCGACCGGCCGCCGATACGCGTCCTCTGCGTGGACGACGAGCCGGGGTTCGCGACGCTCACCGCGGACGTCTTGGACCAACAGCACGACGACATCAGGGCCGTCGGCGTCACCTCCGCCGAGGCGGCGCTGGACCGGCTCGACGAGTCGACGTTCGACTGCGTGGTCAGCGACTACGACATGCCCGATGTCGACGGCCTCGAACTGCTCGACGCCGTCCGCGAGCGCTACCCGTCGAAGCCGTTCATCCTGTTCACCGGGCGCGGCAGCGAGGCCATCGCGAGCGAGGCGATCTCCTCGGGCGTCTCCGACTACCTCCAGAAGAGCGGCGGCCAAGAGCAGTACGAGCTCTTGGCGAACCGGATCCGAACGTGCGTCACGCGGCTCAGGGAACGACGGGACCGCGAGCGCGTCGAGGACTGGTACTCGCAGCTGTTCGAACAGCGGCTGATCGGCGCGGGGCTGTCACAGGACCGGAGCTTCGAGCTGGCGAACCGCCGCCTCGCCGAGATGCTCGGGATGCGGCGCGACGAACTCGTGGGCGAATCGGTCTCGTCGATCGTCGCCCCGCACGATCGGGACCGAGTGGTCCGGGCGATCCGACGGCGAGAGTCCGGTGACGACGACCGCGTCAGATACACGGTCGACCTCCTGGCGGCGGACGGCTCCACGTTTCAGGCGACAGTGTTCGGGAGCCGCGTCACCTACCGTGGCGAGCCCGCGATCCTCGGGCTCATCCAACCGACTGGCGCGGACGATGCGGCGGCCTCGCAAGCGGTCCGGAGCCGCGTCGAGGCAGCGAGGCGGATCCTCTCACGCCCGCCGTCGGAACTGGACGCACCGCTCTTGTCGACCGCGAACACGCACCTCGCCGAGGTCCTCGAAGCGCTCGACACCGGCGACTCGTCGCCGGCCACCCCTGACCCGACCCGCCCCGTACAGCTCTCCGACGCCGTCAGCGAAGCGGTGTCACAGACCGGCTTCTCGGCGACGGCGACCGTGACGGTGGAGCCGGACGGGTCCGTCGACCGCGACCGCGCGACCGTCGTCCTCGCCGTCCGAAACATCCTCCAAGCCGCGCTGGACGAGGCGGTCGACGCGGTCGCGATCGACGCGCGAACGACGGCCGACGGCTTCCGAGTGTTCGTCCGCGACCCGCGATCCGAGTCCGCGGAGGAGTGCTGCGTCGCCGAACTGCCGTTCGACGTCGGCCTCGCCGGCGACGCGATGTACGGGATCGACCTGTTCATGCGGCGGATCCCGGGCGGCGTTCGCTGCGACGCGGTCGTCGCGGCGCAGTGATCCCCCGGCCGACCGCTCAGCGGATCACGAACGCCGGTTCCTCGATTCGCTCGCTCTTACACTCCGGACACCGCGAAGGCTCGTTGACCGGGTCGTCGAAGCCGTCGAACCCGCACTCGCGGCAGGTCGGCGGCGCGACGAGGAACTCCTCGTCGGCGTCGCCCGCCCCGTCGCCGCTCGGTCCCTCGCCGTCTGCGACCGACCGCGAGACGTGGTCGAGGTGTTCGTACACCGTGGGCGTCGGCAGCGACAGCGTCTCGGCGAGGTCGCTCGCGGTCCGCGGCTCCTCACGGAGCGCGTCGGCGATGCGCTGGCGTGTCGTCTCCATGCGTCCCCTTCGCTCCGCGCCGGCTAAAGCGGTCCGGGACGGGTCCGCCGGCATATCCCTCAAGCGGTGACCCGGGCGCAAAAGGTATGTCACCGGAGTGAGAGCGGGCACACATGAAAGCAGTCGTACTCGCGGGTGGCTACGCGACTAGGCTCTGGCCGATCACCGAACACCGACCGAAGATGTTCCTCCCGGTCGGGGAGAACACCGTCATCGACGAGATATTCGAGGACTTCGAGGCCGACGACCGCGTCGACGAGGTGTTCGTCTCGACGAACGAGCGCTTCGCCGACACGTTCGCCGACTACCTCGACGAGAGCCCCTTCGAGAAGCCGACCCTCTCGGTCGAGGAGACGGTCGAGGAGGACGAGAAGTTCGGCGTCGTGGGGGCGCTCGAACAGCTCGTCGACCGCGAGGAGGTCGACGACGACCTGATCGTCGTCGCCGGCGACAACATGATCAGTTTCGACCTCGACGACTTCGCCGACTTCTTCGAAGACAAGGGGACGCCGACGCTGGCGGCCTACGACGTGGGCGACCGCGAGCGGGCGAAGTCGTACGGACTGGTCCAGCTGGACGGCGACGAGGTGATCGACTTCCAGGAGAAGCCCGAGGACCCGGAGTCGACGCTCGTCTCCATCGCCTGCTACGCGTTCCCCGCCGAGACGCTCCCGAAGCTCACCACGTACCTCGAAGACGGCAAGAACCCCGACGAGCCGGGCTGGTTCCTCCAGTGGCTCCAGCAGCGCGGCGCGGTCCACGCGTACACCTTCGACGGTGCGTGGTTCGACATCGGCACCGCCGAGAGCTACCTCGACGCCGTCGAGTACGCCTTGGACGGCGGGACGCTCGTCGCCGACGACGCCACGGTGGAGGGGAGCGACCTCGGCGACGTGGTCCACGTCATGTCGGGCGCGACGGTCACGGACTCGACGCTCGACCGCGCCGTCGTGTTCGAGGACGCGACGATCACCGACTCCGAGATCCGTAACTCCGTGATCGACACGGGCGCGACCCTCTCGGGCGTCGACTTCTCCGGCGCGCTGATCGGTTCGTACACCTCGATCACCCACGGCGACGGGTTCTAATCCCGAGGGGCGACCGCCCCCTCAGTCGTCGACGCCGGCCTGTGCGTGCGTGTGGTGATAGCAGTCGAACGCGGGGTCGCCGCCGTTGCTCGCGGAGTCGCCGTCGTCGCTCACGGGATAGAAACACACCCGCCGGTAGCGCTCGTTGTCCAGCAAGTTCGCCACGAACCCGTCGGTGTGCCGCGAGACCGAGTCGTACGGGTCGCCGCAGGCGGGACAGGTCGCCGGCGGGTCGTCGGGGACGTACATGTGGTGAGGCGTCCGAGGCTACGGCTCCGAGCCGGAAAACGACCCCGTCGAGTCGGCGCCGCGAGGTGGCGGTCGACCGGGATCAGGACCCGTTCGAACTGTCGCCGCTCCCGCCCTCGACGCCGAGCGCGTCGAACAGCTTCCGCCGGACCGCCTCCTCCGTGAGGTGGAGGAGCGTGTCGCGGTTCTCGCCGCTCGCCTCGATGCCCGTGAAGATGCCGAGCGGGATCTCCAGCGACCCCTGCGTGGAGTGGCCCGCCGCGTCGCCCATCTCGGAGAACGCCTCGTCGAGGACGTTGCCGATGTTCAGCCGGATGTCCTTCGAGCGCGCCGCGAGGTAGATCTTCTCGTCGGCGATGCCCAGCACGGCCGTCGTCGTGATCCCCTCCAGGTTGAGGAGGTGTTGGGCCGCCTGCGCGAGCGCCTCGCGGTCGCGGATGAACCCGGCCGTCGAGAAGAGGTGGCTCCCCTGGACCTCGCGGTTCTGGATCGCCTCCGCGAGCACGTCGAGCGTCTCCGGGCTCATCGACGGCGACTCCACCTGTTCGAGCGTGTCGTGGTTCGCGAACGGGTGGAGGTACGCGGCCGCGGTCAGGTCCGCCGGAGTCGTGTCCCGCTTGAAGTCGAGCGTCTCGGCGCGGATCCCGTAGAGGAGCGCGGTCGCGACCGCCTCGGAGGGGGACTGGTCGAACTCCTGGAGGTACTTCGTGAGGATCGTCGACGTCGAGGAGACGTTGGTCCGCACGTCGACGAAGCGCGCGTCGAACGGCACCTCGGACTCCAAGTGGTCGAGGTAGATGTCGATCGACGCGTCGAGGTCGAGGTCCTCGGCGGCGGCCTTCGCGAGGTCGACGGCCGCGACGGTCTCGTACTCCGAGAGGGGCGGCGCGTCGCCGCGGGCGAGCAGGTCGATCCCGAGGAGGTTGACGAACGCCCGGTTCTCCTGGTGGCCGACGTCGCCGGAGTAGATGATGTCGGCGTCGACGCCGAACGCCTCGGCGATCGCCTGAAGCGCGGTCGCGGACGCGATCGAGTCCGGCTCCGGGTTGTCGTGGGTTAAGATCGCCATCCGGTCGCCGCCCTCCTCGATGATCTCCGCCAGCTGGCGGGCCATGTACTCTAGTTCGCCCGTCTCCAGCGACTGGAGCGCGCTGTCGGCGATCACCGTCGAGGGGTTGATCACGACGTCGGCGCCGCGCTCGCGCAGTTCGTCCTCGCTGACGGGGTCCGAGGCGCGGACGACGACGTAGTGGTCGCCCCCGGTCTCCCGGACCGCGGAGACGGCCGCCTTGTTCGCCTCCACGTCGCTGGCGAGGATCAGCACGATGTCCCGGTCGTCGAGCTCGTCCACGACGTCCGGCTCGGCGATGTCCTGGACGCGTGCGTTGAGGTCTTGATCCCGGAGCGCCTCGACCCGGCTCTCGTCGCGGTCGAGGATGAGGACGTCTTTCCCGCGGTCGGTCAGTTCCTCCGCGACGGCGTGACCGACGCTTCCACAGCCGAGGATGGCGTACCGGGTCCGCGCGGATCCGGATGCCCCACTACTCATTGAAATGGATTTCCGCGGCACGACACTTAACGAGTGCGCTCTCGCCGTCGCCTCACGTCGGCGGGGGCGCGAACGCCGGTGATTCGCTCCCGAGAGACGCGCTCGGTCCCGGAAGCGTCACCGTCGCATTCGTGCGATTCCATCGACCTCCGCCGAACGGCGACGGGGTCGAATGAAAAGGCCTTTTAGCGTGACCCGGGTACGAGTTCGTGAGGGCCGGTAGCTCAGTTAGGGAGAGCGACGGACTCTTAATCCGTCGGTCGCGTGTTCAAATCGCGCCCGGCCCGCTACGTTAATAAAAGGTAGAGGCCTCACAGATACATTTTTCGGTCGTTTCGGCCGCTGTGGGGTGGCGCTATGAGCAGCGTCGAGAGGCGTATCGACGTCGACCTCGACGCTGATGACAACGCGGCACAGGCGATCGTCGAAGAGCGCCGAGAGCTGAAGATCTCCGAACTGTTCAACAATAACGGAGAGCTTCGGCTCTGGCAGGACAGCGCCGGCTGTAGCGGCTACAAGCGCGATGAGATCGACGGCGAGACAGCGTACTTCTCGGTGAATACGCGCTTCGACGAAGACGAGTGGATCTCGAAGATTCGCTGCGGAGAGCGGGCCGTTCACGACGCGATCCGGAACCACATCGAGGAAAGACACGCAGGTGGCGTCGGCAATTTCGTGAAGAGGTGTTCGCCGCCATGAGCGCCGAGGCGAGTGCTGTGTTGAATAGCGATCTAATCGGCTAATATCGCGGAGTAGAAGGACGAAGCCGAGGAAATTGATTCTGTCCATGGAAGTCGATATCCTCGACTTCGTTGAGCAGTGTCGTCGCCTAGTCAAACAACCGTTGGGAAAGCACGCAGGCGAACCCGCCAGCGGCGGGTTTGCCCGCTGGAAACACGTTGTGCTACACTGTTTTCGGCTCGAAGACGGCCACAGCTACCGTGAAANGGCGGGTTTGCCCGCTGGAAACACGTTGTGCTACACTGTTTTCGGCTCGAAGACGGCCACAGCTACCGTGAAACGCCGAATCGGCTGAATTACATGGCTGAGGTTCGCAACGTCCTCGGCTTGGATCGAGACGATCTCCCAGACTACAGCACGATCTACAAATCGTTCGATCGGCTGAAAATGTGGGTGTGGCGGGCGCTGCTGCGCGTTTCCNNNGCTCTCGACAGCACGTTCTTCGATCGGCGACGTGCGTCGTCGTACTTTCGCCAGCGGGCAGGACAGACGATACAGACGCTGAAAGTGACGACAGTGACTGATGTTGAATCGCTGGCTGTGCTTGACGTTCACATCGCAGCTCGGTGGAAGCATGACACGAAGACCGGACCGCAGGTCGTCCGCCGAAACGCGGACGACCTGCAGTCCGT
>NZ_AOJK01000083.1 GCF_000336875.1 Halorubrum californiense DSM 19288
GACAGAGCGGTTTTTTGAACGCCCCTGAGGGGTGCGGCGCGGTCTGAACAGACGCAGTCGCCGTGAATTCGATTCGGTGAACACAATGGCTACGACTAGTGACTCGTCGGTCTCCTTCGACCAGACCGACACGCGATCCGACGAGATGAACAGCACTATCGAACAGTGGATCGACGAACTCGTCGCCGGCGTCGACGACGCGCAGGCCAGCGACGAGTTCCAAGAGTGGCTCGACGTCCAGAGTCGCTTCCACGACTACTCCTACCGGAATACGCTTCTCATCAAGCGGCAGTGTCCCGAGGCGAGCCGGGTGGCGGGCTACCGGACGTGGCAGGAGGAGTTCGACCGGCACGTCCAGGAAGGCGAGTCGGCCATCTGGATCTGGGCGCCGATCATCACCACGCAGTGCCCGGAGTGCGAGAACTCGCCGAGCTACCACGAGGACAGTGACTGTGAGTACGACGAGACGTCGCCCGAAGAGTGGTCCGAAGGGCTGGTCGGGTTCAAGCCTGCGCCGGTGTTCGACGTCTCTCAGACCGAAGGCGAACCGCTTCCTGATCTCGATACGGAAGCCACCGGGGACGCCGGCGACCTCGTCGANGCGCCGGTGTTCGACGTCTCTCAGACCGAAGGCGAACCGCTTCCTGATCTCGATACGGAAGCCACCGGGGACGCCGGCGACCTCGTCGACCAATTGACTGCCGCCGCTGACGACCTCGGCGTGACGGTGCGAATCGTTCCAGCCGAGGAGTGGACCCACGGCGAGGCGAAGGGCATCTGCGAGCAGCTGAGTCTCGTCGACGTTCAGCCGCTCGTCGAGGTGCGTGATCGGGAGAACGAGGCCGACCTCGCGCGGACGCTGATTCACGAGTACGCGCACGCCCTGCTACACTTCGACGTCGACGACGACACCGAGCGGGCGAAACGCGAAGTCGAGGCCGAGGCGGTCGCGTACGTCGTCGGGCGGTACTGTGGGCTCGACACCAGCAGGTCGGCGTTCTACCTCGCTGCGTGGGAGTCGGACGATCCCGAGGTCGTTCGCGAGCGCCTCGGCCGGATTAGTCGAACGGCAGAAGAACTCATCGACGTTCTCGAGAGCGAATCCTCGTCCCAACCCAGTTAACCAACAGAGTGATGGATTCCTTCCGCTCTGTTGGTTAAGTTTTTCTGCGCCCGCCGAGGGGCGGAGGCGCGTTCTGACCTCCGTCGAATAATGACTGAACCCGATCTCACGACGGTCCTCGAGGAAGCAGAGCACGTTGCCGAGCAGCACGACCAGGTCGCTCGTACGACAGACAACCAAGCCCACGAGTACCTCCGATACGCGGTTCTTCGGGTGCTCGAAGGCGAGGCGGACCACCTCCCAGCAGACTGGACGCCGATCAACGGCGTGACCGTCGGCTACGGGAGCGACGAGGCGATGTACGACAGCTGGGGCTCCAGCGAAGACTGGTGGGAGACCGTCCCGCCGCAAGAAGCGTGTACCCGCTTCAGGGTGTTCTTCCCGGACGACCACCAGACGGTTCCCCGTGACATCGTCGACGTGATGGCCGCACTCGGTGCCTGGCGCGTCTGGACTGGGAGCGCAGCGGCGTGCGGTTCCTACGACCATCGCGAGCGCCGTGAGGTCCACTACCTGTGGCCGGAAGGCCATCCAGTGGAGGAAGTGCTCCAC
Source organism: Halorubrum californiense DSM 19288 (assembly GCF_000336875.1). Classification (GTDB taxonomy): domain Archaea; phylum Halobacteriota; class Halobacteria; order Halobacteriales; family Haloferacaceae; genus Halorubrum; species Halorubrum californiense. The sequence continues at coordinate 1,676 of NZ_AOJK01000083.1, forward strand.
GACCGGCTCAGTGGCCCTGCGGACGCCGTCGCTCCCGACGGTGGCCGAACGGGCGACGTTCGCGACCGACTGGTCGTCGACGAGAACGCAGAGTCACAGGACGATTTCGAGCCCCGCACGAAGCGTGCCGTCGCCGAAGCGATGGATGTCTCACTCCTCTCGAAAGGTGGCCGCTACGAGGTGCAGTCCGCGTCCGGCAACAGGTACGAAGTCGACGTCATCGACGAATCGTGTACCTGTCCCGACTGGCAACAGCGCTCACCCGAAGGCGGCTGCAAGCACCTGCGTCGCGTCGATCACGAGATCAAACGGGGCCGCGTACCCCGCCCAGACGGCCGCCTTCCCGGCTCGTAGTCGTGACCGGACTACTCCACAGGACGGACTGTGTCGCCATCCCGACGGACCCGATCGAACGTTGAGAGATACGCGAGCCGGTCGTGAATCTCGTCGGTATCCAGCTCCAGTTCGGCGGCCAGTTCGTCGACGGTCATCGGCTCGTCGAGTGTCTGGAGGACTTCGAGCCCCCGGTAGTACCTATTCGTGAGCTCCTGGACGCGGGCCTCGATCGGCGTGGTCACCCCGTACCGCTCCTCGAGTTCGACTAAGGCCTCGTTCGCGAACGTGGCGAACTGATCGTCACCCAGGCGTTCGATCTGGGCTTCGAGTTCTTTCCGGACGACATCGTAATCGAGACCGGCCTGCACGAGCATATTCATGTCCTCGATGTCGTCGTCGCGGCCGGCAATAGCCTTGAACAGGAAGATATCCTCGTTGCTGACCAGCCGGACCGTCAGTCGATCCAAGTTGAGGAACGGGTCGCTGCGCTCCTGCATCCCATCGGTGAGCACGAGCTTGTTCGCGACCTGCTGGTTGAAGATATCGAGGCGACACCCATCATCGTTCTCGACGCAGCTCGTCGCCCCCAGCGCCCGGTAATCTGGATCCAGCGACTGGACCTCCGCATACCCGAGGTCCATCAGGACGGCCCACAGCTGCCCGTACGCGTCGCCATCCGGGACGACCAGGTCGATATCTTTCGTCGCCCCCTTGAGGTCGCGTAACGACATCGCGCCACCACCGATCAGGTAGACGGTGAGCGGTTCAGATAGCCCGTCCCCGATGCGCTGGAATTCGTTCTCGATGTACTCGCGTCCGAATGTTGGTCTCATTGTGGTAGTGGCACCTCGTAGTCAGCAGCCAGCTCCTGGAACTCGCCCCACTCCGGAAGCCGGTCGTCGTCGACCTCGCCGTGCGTCTCGAGGTAGCGGAGCAAGGCGTCGATCTCGTCTTCGAGGCCATACTTCACCGCCTGCTCTCGGAGGTCCGCCTCGTCGACGTCGATGTGGCTGAGCAGTAGGAGGCAGTACGAGCGGTGGCGGCTTCCGTCGTCGATTAACAGCGTGTGGCAGCAGAGGTCCGCTGGCGAGACGGCGTCGAGCTCCTCGGAGTAGAGGTAGTATCGATGGCCGGTGAGCAGGAACTGGAGGTCGAAGGCCGCGAATCGAGCGAGGCCGGTTTCGTGGAACGCCTCCGCGTCGATCTCTGTCTCGGCCTGGGCGAGGAATTCGTCGTAATCCTCCCAGAGAATCGTGCCCTTTGGGGCGACGGCTTCGAGACGGTGACGATGCAGATGGTGTGTGAGTTCACGTGCGAACTCGTGGAGGCGGTCGAAATCGGCGTTGAAATCATAACGGCCGTCGGCCGTCCCGACGAGACCACGGTCACGAAACCGCTTGAGGACGCGGTTGACCGTGTTGCGGTAGTTGTTGCTCCGGTCGGCGATCTCGGAGACGGTTCGCGGCTGGTCGAGGTAGTACAGCACCTCGAGTGCCTTCCCGGTCAGCAACTCGGGGAACTCGATGTGGGAGTGCTGGCGGACGAGGTCCCGATAGAGTTCGACGGCGCGAGCATCCGACGGGACGACTCGTTTTCGACGGCCGTCGCGTTCCGTGTAGACGAGTCCCTTCTCGACGAGGTCGGCGACGGCACGAGAGAGGTAACTCTCGCTGTGGTCGAGCTTCGTCGCGAGTTCGGAGATCGTGTCGCCGTGGTCGACCGTGGCGAGGACCTCGAGTTCGATGCGCCGGAGCACGGTGTAACATAGTACGAAACTACTATATAAAGATGTTTCGAGTAGTGTTACAGCCAGCAGGCGCGAGAACCGTTCTACCGACTTAACCAACAAAACTATGGATTCGCAGCCTTTGTTGGTTAACACGAGAGTAGCCGATGTCCTACGAACCCCCGACCCCACCGGCGAGCCTCCCGACGGAGATCGTCAACACGCTCAACGAGTCAGACCCGGAACGGCTCCGAGACGTTGCTTCGTACGCAGAAGCGCTCGCCGAGCACAAGGAACGTGAGGCCCGTCTCGAGGAGTCGGCAGATCAAGAGGAGGTCGAAGAGCGACCAGACGATCTTCCGGACGACGTCCCTGCCAAAGCGACGATCACGATCAAGGAGATCAACGACAATCGTTACTACTACTGGCAGTGGCGGGATGGCGAAAAAATTCGCTCCAAGTACAAAGGCCCGGTCAACCCGGACGAGTAAAACTCGAAGCAGGAAGATACCCACCCCACGTTTCCGACGTGTCGAGAGATACACTCGTGATCAGGGGTGTGCTGAACGACCGAACCGAGAGCTAAGCCAAATCTTCCAGCCGACTGTCCCGGAGGACAGATTTCAACACGATACCGGTGTCCTGAACCAGCCGATGCTCGAGATAACTGCCTTCACCCCGGCCACCACCGGTCCGAGTTGATTCGACGACACCGAGGAACGCCTGCTCTTTCAACAGCTCATAGACGCGGTGCTCGCTGAGAGTCTTCGCATCAGCTTTCTCGGTCGTCGCTTCATATCGTTCGTAAATTCGGTTGGTCGAAAACCCGTCCTCATTCGGATTCTCCTCGGTGAGCAGCGCGAGAGAATACAGGATGAATTTGACCTGGGTCGTCGAGCCGCGTAGGAGCTCCTCGAAGCGATCAATTTCAGCCCACTCCTGAGCATCGCGAACGTGTTCCTCGACGACTGTATCGACGTTTTCTCGCTCGGCTAGCTCGCCGGCGTGACGAAGAATCTCGATTGCCTTTCTGGCGTCACCGTGTTCTTGGGCGGCTAATGCCGCCGTCAGCGGGATCACATCATCCGAGAGAACGCCATCGTGGAACGCGTCCCGTCGGTGCTTCATAATCTCGCGCAGCTGATTCGCGTCGTAGGGTTGGAAGACGAACTCTTCCTCGCGAAGGCTGGACTTGACGCGTTCGTTCAGCTGGTCACGATACTCGATCTTGTTGCTGACTGCGATGACGCCCAAGTGGCAATCTGCTTTCCCCGATTCGCGAGCACGCGACAGCTGCATCAGTATATCATCGTCATCGAGTCGATCCACCTCGTCGAGGATGATGATGACTGACTCGTAGGCAGTATCCAGAATCTCCCAGAGATAGTCGTAGTATTCACCGCTCCCGATCCCGGCGCGCGGAATATCGAAGTCAGTCTCGTCCGTCTCGTTGAGTGACCGAGTTACCGTCCTGGCAACGCGCGTCTGTGTATTGTGCTGCGCGCAGTCGACGTAGACCGTGCCCACGGACACACCGTTCGACTCCGCGGCTCGTCGAGCTCGTTCGGTGACGTGACGGGCGACCAGTGACTTCCCCGTACCCGTTTTGCCGTAAATAATCACGTTGTTGGGTGGATCACCACGAACGATCGGCCTGAGCTCAGCGGCTACGGCCTTGATCTCGCCATCTCGGCCGACGATACGCCCGCTTTCAGGGACGTGACCCACCTTCAGCAGTTCCTTTCGAGCGAAAATGTTGGCTCGGTCGGGGTCGTCTTCATCAAAGTCGAAGAGGGGATCGTCAGCGGGGTCCTCGTAGCGGCCGTCGAAGTCAGAAAGTTGGGACGGTTCCTCAGCCATCAATATCAGACATCGCGGATGGGACCTACTTAATGATTTGGCTACCTCGACCAGAGTGTAAATCGGGCTATGGTCGTCTTCTGATGTTTTGTCGCTGCCGTATCATCCTCACAAAGGGTCGAGTCGGTCCCGAGTGAAATCGGATTCGGAGCGAAAGTTCCAAACTCGGACCGGCACCCCTAATCCAGAGTGAAAACGCCGGACTGAAGCGGGTTTGTCACACCCCTAGTCAAGAGTGAATAGCTCTCCACCCGGGACCGGAGCACTTGGTTGAGACCACACCCCCCATCCAGAGTGTATCTCCCGAACGGAGGAATCAGTCAGTTCTATGAGAAAACACAACGGCACTTGGCGTCTGACGCACGGCAGACACCCCTCGTCCAGAGTGTAAACGCCGGCGTGACGAACTGGCGTCAAATGGGAACATCGAGAGATGATGACGAGTATTCGTCGGCACCCCCGGTCAAGAGTGAATAACGAGACGGTAGAAGACCCACAGATACAGGTCACATCTCCAGCTGAAGCAAAGCAGGGCAAAATCGGATCAGTCGGAATCGGGTATCTTGATGCCGTACTGACGGGGGAGATAAGCAGATACCCGTCCCGACACCGGCTTAGAGGACGGATTGCTGGCCGAAGAATAGTCAAAACGGCGATTATTCCTTCAACGTTTCACAATACACGGACGACGAGATTAGACCCACACACCCCTCGTCCAGAGTGAAACGGTGAAAGAGTCCCTCGGTGGGACCGGCGAAAACCACACGACGGGTCGGCAGGAAAGCACCGAAATCACAAGACGTGGGACGAGTACACCGATTACAGCGGTCGTCTCACAATCGACGATTCACCAAACATATCAATCTCCAAAGTATTACCTAGAGGTTTTATTACCACCTACGTCTTACCACTCTCCAAGTGTATTCAGCGCAGAAAGGAGGACGAAGGCGGCATTCGTCCGGGTGGTTCTGAACCGCTGCTCGTGCTCGTTGTTCCATTTCCCTCGTGTTTCCACGTCTCAGGCTGTCTCACCGTGATTCTCGTTAATCTCTCCTGATGAGAACCCTCGTTTCCCGTGGACCTTCCCCCACACCCCTGATTGGTTTTCACTCTGGACGAGGGGTGTGTGGGCGACGTATCCTCTCCGGCTTCCAGTCCGTCCCTCCGTTCGTTATTAACCAACACATCTCCTGAAACCCCTGATGCTATTGGTTAAGTTCTTTCAACCTCGGCGAAGGCGGCCAAGTTCGTTTCACGGGTTTCCGCGATTTCGCGTTGAATCTCCGTCCGATCCCAGCCGAGCGGTAACAGCACGCTCTCGACAGCTCTGACGAGTTGGATCTCGTAGTACGACGCATCGTACGACTCGATCTCCTCGTGAGCCAACGCGACCCGCTCTCGTGAGTTCTTCTCGTCGTCGACGACGACGTACTCGAGGTCCTGTCCTGGGTGGACAGCGAGATCCTGCTCCCGTGCCCGCTTCAGCGCCGCCACGTTCTGGGTGTTTTGCGTGTATCCCTCGAGTGGTTTCGAGACACGATTCCGTTCGACGAGCTGCTCGACCCGCACCGTTCCAGCGTGGAGGCGCTTGATCGCGTCTTGGAGACAGTCGAGTACGGCGTCCGGAGATCGAGTCGCGTCAAGCCGTTCGAGACAGTCCCGCTGGACGTCCTCGATGAACTGCGGGGTCGAGCGCTGCCGGGCTTCGATACCTCTGATCTTGAAGTCGTCGTCGCCGGCGACCTTCCCGAAGTACTTCGTCAACGCGCCGGCGTCGCTCTCGCGCTGCGGCACGAACGCCACCCAGTCGTAGTGCGCCTCGTGTTCGAGCCGAATCTCGACGCGCTCCGTAATCTCCGTCGCGAGCGTCTTGAGGTCCTCGCGGTCATCGTCGTCGACGTCGGGGTCCGGTGTCACCCAGATGGAGTCGACGATACCGTGAACGACCTGCCAGCCGCCGGCTTCCAGCTGCTGTTTCGCCGTCAGCAGAATCTCGCGAGCGAACGCGTTGATTGCCTCGTGGCACTCGATGCGGCCAAATTTCGCGTTGCTGAACCCCTGGTAGCCGAAGCAGGCGACGAGGATCCACTTCAGCGCTCCCGACCGCCCCTCGAGTTCTGCCAGTCGGTCCTCGTCGGGGTCGTCCCGTTCCTGCTCGCGACGGATGGCCGCCTTGATCTCGTCGCGAGCGTCGATAATCGGCTGCAGCACGTCGACGAGGTAGCCCCGGTCGTCACAGATCGAATACCCGAGGCCGGGGACGTCGTCGCGGTCGCTGTGGCAGTCACACCGGATGACGTCCGGCGACACGTTCCGGGTACAGATGATGTTGGGATACAACGAGGAGAAGTCGAGTTCGTGGACGTTGTCGTGGAGCCCGACCTCAGGGGCGAAGATGAAGCCGCCGCGGTCGGCGTCGTGGAGCGTCCCCATCGGCTTGTAGAACTCGTGGCGCCAGGAGTTCCATGGCACGAGGACGCTGCGGTCGTGGGCCTCGCAAATCTGGATCGCCGTCAGCACGTTCCCGATCGACGCCCACGCAAGTTCCTGGACGGGCTTCTTTGAGCGCGACACGAGGTCGAGGACGCCGTCAAGGTTCGTCTCCCCGTAGAAGAACGTGTTCGACTCGTCGATGATCGCCCGGCCGGGCACGTTGTACCGCGCCGGCGAGTGGCCGACGCGGCCGTAGCTCGAGTACGTCGAACGACTCGCCAGCTGTTGGTAGTCGACGTCCGGCCACCGACTCAGCGAGAAGTCGTCGACGCCGGCGGCCGTCGCCATCTCGTACAGGGTCGGGACGATCTCGCTCGTCGAGCAGACCAGAACGTCCGGATCGTGTGCTTTGAGCGCCTCTTGGACGGCGGTCAGGATATCCGTCGCCGAGCCGGTGACGGTGTCGCCGGCAACGGACAGCTCCCCATAGACATCGTTGCTCGTTTCGGTCACCGGGACGCTGAGCCGGAGTGTTGACAGCTCGCTCGCCGGCGTCGGATCGACGCCGGTCTCCAGACAGTACCGGAACTCCCGCGAGAAGTCGACGTTGAAGCAGGCGAGATCCCCGACTGGATAGGCCGACAGCTGACGTGTCTGCCGGGCGAGTGAGGTAACGCGGTCGATGTGGGCGACGTCGACGGCGAGGACTGGTTCCTCATCCCGTCGAAAGCCTGGTCGTCGCGCAACCATTTCGGTCGCGACGATGTCCGGGTGTTGGTCGTACACCGACTGGAGGGTCGTGAGATCGAGATCGGATGTTGGGTCGCGAACGGCAACGTAGAAGCGTGGGGTGTAGTCATCGCGCTCGGTCGCGACGGCGCCGTCGGCGGTTGCCTCCCACTCCAGAATGCGGCCGTCATCGAGGAAGTCGATACTGAACGGCATCGTCACGGGTTCGCGTCCGGTGGGGCGCTCTCCTGGTCATCGCGTGCTGCGACCGCGGCTTCGAGCTCCTCGAGGCGTTCCTCGTGGTCGTCGAGCCGACCCTCCTGTTCGAGATCGATGCTGAGCAGCGCCGGCAGGAGCGGGTTCTGGTGGTTCAACAGCCCGCTCGCGTCGGCGTGCTCGCGGGCGTACTCGAACAGCCGGTCGAAGCGTGGCTGGTCGCGACGCCGCAGTGCTCGCCGGAACTCTGCCCAGCGCTCTTCGATGGCCCGCAGCGCATCTCGGTACGTCGGGTTCGTACGCCCCATCGCTATCGACCTCCGGTCCCGGTCGCAGTCCACGCATCGAGCAAGGGATCCGCCGTAGCCGACACCGTCTCACCGTCAGCTGTGACGCCCGTCCCGACACCCTCCGGAGTCGGCGTCGACGGCGCCGGTATCGTCGGTTCCACGCCGACCTGCGTGGCGCGTGCCGCGAGCAGCTGCTGCCAGTACGCGAACGTCGTCTGGTAGTACGCGCCGTCGTCGACGGGATAGACGAGCGTCTCGAAGTCCTCGCCGACGACCCGAGGCCCCATTCGGGTCTGCTCGCACTCCAGGTGGTCGTCGGCGACCGTCGCGACCGATTCGGTGAATTCGTTTCGTTCGTTTCGCGTAACGAGCACCGGGATGTCGTACCCCTCGGCGAACGTTGCTAACCGGGCGAGCGTTCGAGCCTGGAGGGTTTTCGCGTGGGTTTCACCGAGAGTATCGTCGGCACGGTACTGGGCGTCGACGGCCGGCGCGACGATGAGGGCGGGCGTGTGGGGTGACGTGTCCTCGTCGCGACCTGGTGGCCCTCGACCGGCCGCCCCGGAATCGGCGGTGGACGTCCGGATCGACTTGTTCACTGCCGTCGGGAGATCACAGACGGCGCCGTAGTGCTGGTAGGCGGTAAATCCGCGTGCCACGTGGATTCGGTTGAGCAACCGCTGGCTAGGTGAAATCTGAGCAAGCGTGGTCGTCGTCGCGTGCCCGTTTGCATCAACCCAAAAAGCGGGCCCGTCGTGTAAGAGGAGATGATCGAGTGCCAAGGACTGAAGGAGCGGAACACCCCGATCGCCGTCGACGTCGAGCAGCGTGATACCGCCGTTAAGTGAAGGAAGCAGCATCCCGTCGGTGGCTGGATCAGCGCGATTAACTAGGAACTGATTGCGGTCAGCACTCCGTGTTGGCTGGTCTACCTCCAATCGGTTTGGCGTCGATGTGGAGCGGTCGGGCATACTCGAATAGATGGCCACGTACCCGATAAGCCACGGCGTGTCACTTCCTCATTTCCAGGAAATGACCGGATAACGCGGTGAATCGGACTTAGTCGCTGGATTTTGGCGGTCGTCCGAATGTTTCCGAGAAGGCTTCCAGAATGAGCTTGGTTCGAATGATACGTAGCGAGTGGGACCATCTTTTCAGGCTGGATCTAAGCGACAACACAGCCCGACAATCCAGGCGCTACTGCTCGCCTGGATGTTCCACCGCCTCAAGACCGGCTTCGATAATCTCTTGATAGGCTTCTTCGAGGTCCTTGTCTTCTTGTTCGGCGTAGTCTTTCACCCGCCCGTTCAGCGTGTGCGAGATGTCGATGTTCGGTCGCATCGGTTATGTCCAAAAGACATTTAGACATTAAAATACAAATGTCTATTGTCGTGAGGCGAACCAACACGTTCGCGGTCCGACCGCTCTCCACCGAGGACGAGCAGCTGCTCCGCGAATTATTGGACGCCTCCGCCAGCCTGTGGAACGAACTCAACTACGAGCGCCGCCAGAACTTCTTCGACGGCGACTCCGTGTGGGATACTGCCGACTACCGCAAACAATACGTCGGTGTTCTCGGGTCCGCTACCGCCCAACAAGTCATCCGTAAGAACAGCGAGGCGTGGCGGTCGTTCTTCGCCGCCTGCGAAGATGGTGAGGACGCCGCCCCGCCCGGCTACTGGGGCAACGAGGAAGCCGGTAGAGAGTTGCGGACGTACATCCGCAACGACTCCTACACCCTCGAAACCGGTGAGCGGAGTCGCCTCGAAATCCCCGTCGGCCAAGACCTGAAAGACGAGTACGACCTTGGCTACTACGACCGCCTGCGGCTCGAAGTCTGCGGCGCTCCCAAGTGGGACGGCGAACAGGGCCGATTGGAACTGTACTTCGACGAGATCGACGACACGTTCAGGGCCATTCAGCCTGTCACTGTCCCGGATTCTCGACAGGATTCACCACTGGCTTCAGAAGAAGCCGCTCTGGACGTGGGCGCGAACAATCTCGTCGCCTGTACCACCACCACCGGCCGGCAGTATCTCTACGAGGGACGCGACCTGTTTGCCCGCTTTCGTGAAACCACCGAAGAAATCGCGAGGCTCCAATCAAAACTGCGAGAGGGCCGAAACAGCAGTCAGCGGATTCGATCCCTGTACCGCAAGCGAACGCGCCGCCGCGACCACGCCCAAGACGCTCTCGTGCGGGATTTGATCGAGCGACTATACGCCGAAGGTGTCGATACGGTGTACGTGGGTGACCTCACGGATGTCCTATCGGAATACTGGAGCGCGGAAGTGAACGAGAAAATCCACCAATTCTGGGCGTTTCGGTCGTTCACCGACCGGCTTGCCACAACCGCCGAAGAATACGGTATCACAGTGAGAGTGCGGTCGGAGGCGTATACGACGGCGGAATGTCCGGTGTGCGGTGAACGCGAAAAGACGGAGCGAACTGGTGACGTGTTCCGCTGTTCGTGTGGCTACGAGGGGCACGCCGACCTTGGTGCCTCACGGACATTCCTCGAACGACAGGCTGTCATAAATCTGAACGTCGGGTCGATGGCACGGCCCGTGCGCCTCAAGTGGGACGACCATATCTGGTCGGAGCTATCACGCTCTCCCGAGAGGGCTAGTCCCAACGAGGAGCGCACAAACCGGAGTACCCGCAAGGGGAAACTTGCCTCCGTGGGTACGGCATAGCCAATATCTTCACCGGAGGAATCCCATTCCTTCACGGATGGGAGGATGTCAATGGGCGCGATCTGGGCGAGTGTCGTCGTCATATGTCCGTTTGCGTCGACCCAGAAGGCGGGTCCGTCGTACAGGAGGAGATGGTCGAGCACGAGTGACTGTAGGATCGGGACACCGCGTCCTCCCCCGACGTCGAGCTGCGGCAGCAGCATCTCGTCCGTAGTTGGATCGGCTTGGTCAGCGAGGGACCGATTGTGGTCTGCCCCCCGCGTCGACTGGTCCACCGCCAATCGATTCGATGTTGCGTGTTCTCCCATACCCGAATAGTTGTCTACGTTCCCGATAAGCCGCGACGTGGCGATTCCGCGTTTTAGGAAATGGCTGGGAGGTATGTCGAACTGGACTCAGGCAACAAAATCTTACTATCGTTCGACTGTTTCCGAGAACGTTTCCAGAGTCAGACCCATTCATACTAATGAAATTAACTAACAATTCTGGTATATATGTGCGGAGTGTTGACTAAGATAGGTTCAGTCGATCACATCGGATTTGAGTAAAAGTGTCTGCTTGGATGCGGNGTGAAGCCTACCCAAGCAGACAGCGAAATAGAGGAAGAGCACCTGCTTAATTTTGTCGTCAACAGCCTCAACGAGGAGCTTGCGATAGACCTTGATGAGAACGTTGAGGTCACGACAGAGACGTTGTACGAGGTCCTCGCCGGCGCCAGCGCCGGCGGGACCTCAATCAACCACGTCTGCGAAACGTGTGACGACTCGCCGCACGCCAACACTGTCCGTGGCTATCTCACTGATCAGTTCGACCTTGATGCTGTCGAGGCGGTTGGAGACATGCTCTTGCAGCGGGATGCGCTTGAGACACTCCCGGATCGACCGGTGGAGGTCGTCGCCGACCTCCACCTCGATCCCTACTACGGTGACGAAGATGAGACAGAAGCTCTGTACTTCTCGCAGGCGAAACGAGGAACTACTGCGTTTCACGCCTACGCCACGCTCTATGCGCGGGTACGCAACAAGCGGTACACGCTGGCGGTTCGTCAGTTAGTTGATGGCGAGACGACCAGCGATGTCCTCGCTGAGTTTCTCGAACTCCTCGACGGCCTTGACCTCGGCGTCAAGGCCGTCTACCTTGACCGCGGATTCTACAACAGCACCTGTCTCGGCCTGCTGTACGCGCACAACTACGCCTACGCGATGCCGATCGTCAAGTGGGGCGAAACGATTCAAAACGAACTAAACAGAGGCTGGAGCCGCGAGATCGAACACGATCTCGCCGGCAAAGTGACGTTCCCTGTGTTCATCGACTGCGTTTACCAGCAGGGACGATACGACGAAAACGGGGTGGCGCGTCACGGCTATGCCGCTGACGCGCCGTTTATCGACACGCCACGAGATGCACGAGAGCACTACAGCAAACGCTTCGGCATCGAATCGAGTTACCGATTAGCCAAACAGAGCCTCGCGTTCACCAGTTCTCAAGACGCTGGGCTGCGGCTGGTGATGTTTGTGGTGAGTCTGCTCCTCCAGAACAGCTGGCGGTATCTCCACTGGAGGTACGTGGCGGCGCCCCGCCGAGGGGGGCGCCGCCTCTGGAGATGGCCATTCAAGGAGTTCTGCGAGATGGTACTCCGTGCAGCCTGGACAGCACTTGGCGTCCGCAGAGCTGTCCCAGCGAATCAACCGCTTGACGACCGGTTTTTCCGGTAGCTGTCCCGAATGAGGACAGCGGTCGTGAGTGGTAACGCTGTCGCGTCGGCGGCGATCTGCCGCCGACAGCGACTGGCCAGTATCAAAATTCGGCTGCTAAGCACAGAACTCACCGTCTCAATCCGTTCGAAGGCTATCCAAGTATCGAAGACAACGATTCAGCGGCTACTGGACAGGATGGTGAGCTCTTCGATGTGATCGACTGAGNGTCTCAATCCGTTCGAAGGCTATCCAAGTATCGAAGACAACGATTCAGCGGCTACTGGACAGGATGGTGAGCTCTTCGATGTGATCGACTGAGGTTATTATGCTGCCTCTATGTGGCTCTTACTTGGTCCCCGAGCATAGCACATTACGGCCTACGGCATCGATTCGATAATGAAATACCCTAAATGACGAATCTTTTTTTATTCGCTTTTGAGATCATTACCGTATGAACCCCCGCCAGCTGGCTGAAGTCCTATCTGAGACCGGCCTCCATCACGAATCTGTCCAACGGCTGGTACAGACTTACGAGACGTTGGAGACTCACCTCGAGCGGGGTGAGTATACTCAGGCAACGGACCAAGTCGAAACCTTCTGTCAAGCATACGTTCATATTTTAAATATCGAATTAGGGGAACCACTCGAACGAGACACAGATGTACGGGAGTTTGTGGCCAAGTCTCGGAATGATGTAATCGCTAATGATGCACCAGCTAGTGTCCAAGAATTCATTCCCGATATGCTCAATGCGGCAATTAATACGGCACGGGCACGAGATACTGGTCCAATTGGACTCAACACGTCAATCAACCGTTCTGATGCGAGAGTTGGTGTGTCAATTGCGTCGTGGTTAGTTGTTGAATTGGTTCGCCTGTATTTGTCAGAGGACGAGTTCGAGGATCATGAAATAGAATCACTCATCACGGAACTCGTGACACCGATTAAAGAACAACCACTACACGATCTTGTACGCTCGAGATATGAGTTTGATGAACAGTTGTTGGCACGTGAACTGGCCGAGATAGTGTATCTCGTTCCTGAAACAGAAGAAATCGCAAAGGGACAGCATTTTCCTTCTGAAAACCAAGAGAAAAAGATCACAGCACTTCTTCTGGGCAGGGTTGCGGCGTGTAACCTCGGATTTAGCGAGACACTAGGTGTTGAGAGGTCTTGGATCAATGACCGCATAGAGGGTGTAGCAAGCCAAGGTACTCTAGATAGTATTCCGTTTGTTTTTAAAGATACTGATGAGGGTGGATACTATATTCCCGGATTTCGGGTCGGTGACGCGCTTGATTTTCTTACTGATGAGTCGTGACTGGTATTTCATAAGGAGACTCGCACCGGTCTCCGTTGCCTACAAGTGATAACGAATCAAGAATTACCGTATGAATCGTTGGCAACGTGGAGATGAACTCCACTATCCGGGTGGATCTGGTACGGTAATCCAGGTACAGGAAACAGAGGGTGAAACACCAATAATTGTTGTTGAGTCCGATGATGATGTCCACCGTACGTTCTTAGCTGATGCCGAAATTATTCAACCTAAAGGATAGGTAACTACCGTGCGTACATCATCTTGGTATGGTTCTGTCGCAGCTTCTTTTTTTTCGGCCGGCATCATTAGTTTCACCGCGGACCTCTTGGCCACGGACTCGGTCGGTTCTAAGATCGAGGAGTGCGACCTGTCCGTAATCGTTCACAGCTACGCCCACGGTGTCGTTGAGGAGGGAGAGAATTAATATGAGGCCTTACTGACTTCTCTACAAGATATGGTTGATACTCTGATTGAAGATGACAGAGTACTCCGCGTCCTCGAAAATGCGATTGAGTGGATGGAGAAACCGGAAAACCAGGATCGGATGGAGGAATATGATCATATTGGTTTTGAGGCTACTGACGTCCAAGCTGGTGGATGGGAATTTAAGAAATTGATGCAGATGGGCATCATCGAGCAGACCTATAAATCAAACAACTCGTCAAATTATCGAGTGACAGATATTGAGACAGCAAAACAAATCGTAGATGGATCTAGAGAGTCCCAGAAGACACCGGCCACGACAGTTGAGCCTGAAGATATTGACCCGAGTGAACTGTTTGTTGATGTTGTGGGTCGTAATAAACCCAAAAAATGGCTCAGACGTACGATAGACCGCGGTGAACAGGTCCACCATCTACTCCATGGCCCACCTGGATCGGGAAAATCAATGATAACGGACGATATCTCTCGCCTTCCTAACGCAGAGCGTGTCGTCCTTTCAGGCGACAGTACAACCGCTGTCGGTATTCGTGACACACTTCGCGAAAATCCTGCGTATCTTGTGGTTGAAGAAATTGAAAAAGGCTCTAAGGCGGACCGAGAAGCACTGATGACCGCTTGTGGTGAGGGATACGTGAAAGTAACCAAATCGGGCGTTGACGAACGAATCGATCTTGATACAATTGTCGTCGCAACGAGTAATGACCTTGCCTCAATTACTCCCGACTCCCTCGTAGATCGCTTTATGGAGTGGGAGTTTGAACAGTACGATGAGAACGAATTTATTGACGTCTGCTCTGTTGAATCCGCAGAAGGCGTCGGATCGGGTCACTCTGTACTCGGGTCAGGTGCGCTGCCGAGAGAATTCAGAGATGTACTNGATCGATCCACCTCCTTGACGACAAAAAGTGAGATTATCGTCACTTCAGAGATCGCGAACCCCGTGTCGTCATCGGATTCAACAGAGCATTGACGTCTGTACCGAGGTACTCCCCCGCGATTATTCAGTCTCAGAGGATATCGCACGGTATATCGCAACGCAGGTCTATCATAAACTTGATTCAACCCAGGTCCGGGACACTACTCGTATTGCTAAACTGGCTGATGACCGATCTGAGGTAGAAGAACTGGTCGCTTCTCTCCAATAGTTCTACAAGTTCGTGCGTCACGATTCTCACGACGGAGCCGAACGACCTGATGAGTTCCATCCACGACCGGATGCCGGTCGTCCTCCCACAGGACGTTGAGTCCGACTGGCTCGGTGCAGACCCGGACACCCGCAAGGAACTGTGCCAGCCGTATCCGAAGGACGATCTGGACGCCTACGAGATCTCGACACGAGTCAACAACCCCGGCAACGACGATCCGCAGGTCATCGAGCCGCTGGACCACGAGCAATCGGGCCTCGGCGAGTTCAGTTCCTGATAGCTGACGGGGTCACGGTCACTGCATCGGCGACGCCGCTGCCGAATCGACGAGCGAGTACTCTCGGTCCCGACTCGTCCCCTCCGCTTCGAGGAGGTTGTACTGCTCCATCTTCGAGAGGTACGTGCGGATCGTCCGTTTCGTCCGTGGGTCATCGACGTCCTCGGAGTAGCGCTCGTGAATCTCGCTCGGCCCGACTGGGCCGTGTTCGCGAACGACGTCGTAGACGACGCGCTGGTGGGGCGTGAGTGAATCGAGACTCTTCTGCTTAATCTGGGCCCGCGCATCCTCGGCGGCATCTAGGAGGATATCGTCGGTGATGCGCTCGTGGTTCTCGCGATCTGCCTTGCCGGCGGCCGTTCGGAGGATACCGATTGCGAGGCGGGCGTCGCCGGCGGCGGCATCGGCGATCCGGTACAGCTGGTCGTCGATGATGACGTCCTCGTCGAGCCCCCACTTCGCGCGAGCGCTCAGGATGTCGTACAGCTGCTCGTCATGGTACTTATCCATCCGGACGTGCTCGCTGGAGCGCAGCCGACTCACGAGGCGGTCGTCGACGCGGCTGAACAGCTCCTCTTCCTTATTCGCGATACAGATGATCGCGAACTGTGGGAGGCTGTGAAGGTCGTAGATGACGCTGGGGTCTTCGAGTTGGTCGACCTCGTCGAGGATAACGACTGTTCGCGGGCCGTCGTGCTGCTGGAGGCGGTCGACGAGTTCGTCGTGGGGCGTCGATTGCCGGTGGATGTCGATGGTGGCGCCGAGATCGTCGAGAATCTGGTAGAGCGTCCGAAATCGGGTGTAGTTACGCCAGCAGTTGACGTAGGTGGCCTCAACGTCCAGGACCTCCTCGCGGAGCCGTTCGGTGACGAACTGCGAGATGCACGTCTTGCCGGCGCCGCTGGGTCCGGTGACGATAGCCGTGTCGGCGGGTTCACCGTTCGTGATGGGCTCGAGGACGCTAGAGAGATGGTTAACTTCGGCGTCGCGATGCTCAACTTCCCGAGGGACGAATCCGGCGCGGAGAACGCGAGCATCGCGGATCATCTTTGCTTGATAGACTGATTTTCTGGCTAGTAGTAAAAACGTGACCGGGTTGCTTCCGGAAACGATTCAATTATTCCTCTCTGACCTGCGGCAATTCCCACGCAGTATCGCGGTTTGGTTTTGTGGAAGACCCCTATTGCGGGGAATTTCCGGAATTCGTTCATCAACAGGAGCGTGTGAAGTTCGAACTTTCTAGTCATCGACATTCACTCCAGCTAAACTACCCGATATTAGAGGGCGAGATTGGACCCCTCGTGATCGAGTTATCCATATCAACTAAGTGGTGTGGATGGTTCGAGTATATATATGACTCTCCGCACCGACGGGAGGGGAACTTCCCTTCCGTCGCTTGACTCGACATTTTCTCACGACGAGGTGTCGATGGTGCTCACTAGATGCGGACTTCTCGTGGATAGGGCGGAGACGCTCGCTCGGCTATACGCCCAGCATCGGGACTGGACTGTCGTCGAAGAGAAATGGATCGAAGAACGATTCGACGAGCGCAGTACGCGTGGAAGTTCGAAGGGAATCTACCGCGCACTGAGTTCCCGGTTCAAAACCGTTGGTAGCGAACTTCCGTCCATTGTCCAGCTACCCTCCGTCCTCGACCAGTGTGAGACGGTGCGCGGCAAAGCCCAGGTGCTGTACTTCTACTTGTTGGAGGACGACCCCCTCGTGAAGTACACCGTTCACCGGTACGTCGACCGGCTTCAGGAGTCCGGTGTCGAAGGACTGGATTTCGAGCAGGAGACGATCGAGCGCCTCCTAAACGGGTTTCACTACGACGACGGGAGCGAGTTCGACTATGCGGAATCGACGACGCGCCGGTGGGGCGAAGGATTCCGATCGGTGATGCGAGAGATCGGTGTTCTCGACACACAGCAGGCCCTTCATGGACAAATCCCAAATCTCGGAACGACGCCTCTGCTCGTCGCATCAGGTTACTCGTGGGAGATTCACGAGGATGACTGGCTCTCCCAACCGACTGGCTGGCTCTATCTCTCCCAGCCGGAACAGTACTGGGACTCCTTGGCCGAACGTGTGAGCGACGATCCAAACTGGGAAGCGAGCGGGATTCACGGTGAGCTAAGACTCCAACCGGTCGACGGGACATACGACTGGGCCGAGCCGTGGGAGGGCAAAGTATGACCGATGAGAGCTGGTTCGCTGCCGATGTCGGGAGCGATTTCGAGGAGTCCGTCCGCATCGACCGCGAGGATGACGGTCGCGATCACCGGCTGGACTCGATTGATACCTACCACGTGACGGAGGAGTCCGAGGAGTTCATGTCTGACTTCTTCTCACGCCTCCTCGGCCGCTCCGAGGATATGCGGTCGGGAGCGAACTACTGGCTCTACGGGTACTACGGGAGTGGGAAGAGCCACCTCCTCAGCGTGCTTCGCGGCCTACTAGATAGCGAGTGGCTTCGACAACGAGACGATGTCTGGGAGCAGCTAACCGACGGTCGTGAGCTGAACACGCTTGAATCCACGTGGTCGTCGATCCACGATGAGTACGAGGTCATCCCGATCTCGGTGAACCTCCTGAAGCACCAGGGCCAGAAGAAACTGAGCTTCAGCGAGATCGTTCTCCGTAGTGCTCACATGTCGGAACGGCTCACCGGTGCCGAGGGAGGGCTCTCGTCGCAGCTCGGCGTCGCCTTTTTCGAGGACTGGTACCGGACGACCGACGCGTGGGACGACCGGACTGCCAACACCCAAACGGCACTCCGGAGTACGGTTGACAGCCCCGAGAAGTACGACTGGGAGGACGTTCAGCAGTACAACGCTCTCGCGGACGCCGTTCTACCCACTCTCTTCGAGCAGGAGACCGGCACGGTGGATGGTTTGGACGACCTAATGCCGTCTGATCTCGACCCGCAGGCGATGGTCGAGCGCCTCGAACAGTTGCGGAGCGACCGCGAAGAGGAACTCGGCCACCCAGTCAAACTCGTACTACTGCTCGACGAGGTCAGTCTCTTCATCGGGACGGACTTCGATCGCCTCACCGAGCTGCAGACCCTCGCGGAAAGCGTCGACGAGACCGGCGACGGCGACATCCAACTGGTGGCAACGGCACAGGCCAAAATCGAGGACGTCCAGCCGCAGTTCGCGGCTCGCGGGGCCGACTTCAGTATCGTCAAGGATCGATTCCCACACCGGTTTGGCCTTCCGAGCCGGCACGTCGGCGAAATATCGACCCAGCGGTTGCTCAAAAAGTCGGAAACCGGTAAGGGGGATACAGAACGCGTCCTCAACCAAACTAGTAACGAGCCCGAGACGTTACTCGTGTACTCGGGCATCGAACAGAACACCGACCCGCCGCTCGACGACATCAACCGCGAGCGCCTCATCGAGTTCTATCCGTTCCTCCCGTATCAGCCACCGCTGTTCCTCGAGATCCTCTCGAACCTCCGGCAGGAAGCACACGACCCGGCGAAGTCGATCTTCTCGGGAACCGCACGGGCGATTCTGGCGCTCGTTCACGGTCTCCTCCAAGAGTGGATAGAGGTCGGCAACGAGACCAACGTCATTTCGCTGGTCGACTTCTACGACCTCATCGAACCGGAACTCGACGACATCACCCCACAGGACGTGGGGGTTATCGAAGAGATCGAGGAACAGTACGAGGCAGGCGAACTGGAGGAGATCGACGTGGACGTCGCCAAGGCCGTGCTGCTCCTCCAGCACATCCCGGACACCATTCCGATGTCCGAACGGAATCTCGCAGTCGCCGTGTTGAGCGACCTCGACGGCCCGACCCAGTTCCAGATGGAGAACCGCGTCGAGGACTCCCTCCAACGGCTTCGAAAATTCATCCGTCCCACGCACGACGAGGCCGGGCCGAAGTACGCGTTCACGCATCCGGAAGAGCGCGAGATCATCGAGGCCTCTGAGCAAAACCTCGACAACCCGGACTGGCAGTCCATCATCGAAGCCGTGGACGGGTATCTCTGGGAGGACATCGTTCGTGATCTCTCGCTGCCGACATCGGCCGAGTACCCAGATACCGGCGAGCAGTATCCGGTTCGCTACGAATTCAGTATCGACGGAATCGAACTCGATACAACGGTCGACGCGGAGGACGCGCTCGATGTCGAGGTCGCCGTCGAAGGAATTTCTCCCGCTGCAGCAGATGTCGACTACAACGGCGACCCGCTCGAATGGACGATCGGACAGGACGGACTCGACGATCTTCGAGATAACCTCATCGAGTGGTGGTCACTCAGAGATGCCGTCGGAGACCACACACTCCCACAGTCTGTCGAGCGTGACCTCTCCGACCGCGCAGCTCGCGTCCAAAGCAAACTCGTCGAGGCGCTCAAGACCGGGACGTTCGATGTCAAGGATCGCGGCGATCAGATCGGTGGCATGATCTCGGGCGTCGAGGAGTATCTCGACGTCAACTACCCCGACGACTTCCACCCCGTAATGCTCCAGGTCGGCGACGAACACTTACAGGAACTCCGAGGGCTCTCCGCACAAGACCCGCTCCCGACGTGGGCCCAGCAGATCGATGTCGCAACAGAAGACCCGGAAACACACGGTGGTTCGATCCAGAATAACGTGCGCGCCTTCACCGGCCGACAGTTGAAGCAACGGGGCGGGAACCTCGCGATGGCGACGATTCTCGACGGCATCGTGAAGAAGAAGCCGATCTACAAGGACGCTCGCCCCGCGCTGTGTTCGATTATTTGGGGCCTCTGCCGGAAGGGGGACTTCCTGCCTATTGACGAAACGGGTGACTCCCTCGAACTCGACGCCGTCATCGACCTGAACAAATTGACGACGACGCGTCTCAAAATCGCAGGAGGTGGCGGTGTACGAGGAATCCTTCGCGATGGAGGATTCATCGACTCGACAGACACAATCCCGGACGGAATCGTCAGGCTCCAGTCCGCGAACGACACGCTCGCGGGTCGAATCGGTAGTCTCGTAGAAGACGTCAGGCTGGTCGCCGAGAGTGACGCCCAAACGAGACAAGTTCGAAACCTCCTCGAATCGTTCGTCGAGGAGCTCGAAGCCGAGCAGCAGAGCGCGATCGACCGAAGAGAGGCGGTCAAATCACGGGACACAGACTGGGAAGACGTCGTCGAAGCAACCAACGATGCGCAGGAGTGGTACGACGACGCCGAGGAAGTGTGGAGTTTGCGCCTCCCCGCGCTCACACGCATCGACTCGCAGTTGACTCTCGCCCAGCAGTCGTACGACTGGCTGACCGAGGAGTGCGAAACGGCCAGCCAGACGCTTCGCGAGAGCATCGACGACTATGAGGGAGACTGGTGGACACACGATGGCTGGGATCGGTTCAACGACGCCCAAACGACCTCACCGGCGCTCGACGACGCGATCGAGACTGCGTGGGACTCGTTCCAAGCGGAAACTGAGTTCGACGCGTTCGTCGACGAGTTACAGGAGCATCCGTGGATCCAGCCCGCGAGCGAGTTTGGATCGAACGTTCGCCCGGCCTTCGAGAGCAAGTACATCACACCTCTCCGCCGGGCTGCATCGTGGCACGAGGACATCTCGGACGCGGTGTCGACGGTAATCGGCGGAACGACCCACACCGAAGCTGACGGGTTCATTCGCGCGACAAACACACTCCTCGACAGCGAACCCCTCGCTGTGGTTGCAGACAGCGACATCGACGGATTACGGGATACATTCGAGGAGCTACAGACACTCGTAGGGGATCAGTCCCCCACAGACATCACGGCGATTGGGGTTCTCCCGTCGGATCGCGAATCGCTGGACTCGGAACTGGAACGACTCGTCGAACGCCACGACCTCAGTATCGAGCGGACTGAAACGGGGGTAATCATCCGATGACAACCAAACGTCCCTTCCACGACTTCACGGAGCGGCTCGCACAGTTCGCCGACGGCCGACGCGGCATTCGAAACCCCTTCGTGATTGTCCCCGTCCAGCCGAAGTACGAGCGACGCGTCGCCGAGCGGCTCACCGAGTGGGCGACGAACCCGCATCGTACCGAGGAGTTCCCGGATGATGGAACCGTCCAAGTCCTCCGACTTGACGAGCTGTTCGTCGAAACCGACGTCTTCGAACTGGCGGTCGATCTCGGTGAGAACAGCCAACCAGCGACCATCACCGAAACGATGCAAGACCGATTAGCGGAGGAACTCGTCGCGATTATGGTCGAAAAAATCGACGCACCAGCCCAGCACCGACACGTCGTTCTCCTCACGCATCTCGGGAGTCTCTACCCGTTCACGCGTGCGTCAGAACTGCTCGACGAACTCGACCGCCGCAA
The DNA here is from genome assembly GCF_000336875.1 of Halorubrum californiense DSM 19288. Classification (GTDB taxonomy): domain Archaea; phylum Halobacteriota; class Halobacteria; order Halobacteriales; family Haloferacaceae; genus Halorubrum; species Halorubrum californiense. The sequence goes on from NZ_AOJK01000083.1 coordinate 23,164, forward strand.
CGTCCAGTCTACGATCGGCATTCCGTTCCCCGGAAATATCTACGGTGGGAAACTGAACTTCTTCGGCGAGGAATCGCGCAACTACTACCCGGCCCACCAGATCGAAGGCCGGGTTGAGGGGGTGCATCTCCAATGAGCGACACACACATTTACGACATCTTCCAGCAGTCACCGACCCGCGAACTCGAGGAAGTCCAGAAGGTCAACGCCCGAGCGCGGGCCGAAAACGACGTCCGCGAGTTCTACGAGACCGACAGCGCCCGCGACGTGCTCACCACGCTCGGGAACCTCGTCGACAAGTATCCACACGAGGAACCGCGCTTCCTCTACATCTCTGCGACGTTCGGGTCGGGGAAGACGCACCTCCTGAAGCTCATCGGGTTCGCTGCCGACACCGAATCGGAGTTCGCCGACCTCGGCGAGGAGTTGGCGAGCAGATGGCCAGGTTTCCAGTCGTTCCGACAGAGCGTTGCCGACTCTCACGTCGACCGTCTGAAGCCCGTCTTCCTGAACCTCCTCAACCGGGACGCGTCACAGGAACCGCCGCTCCCCTACCTCATTTACGAGGCAATCGGCCGCGAACTCGGGTATCCCACAGACCCGAATTGGCTGCTCGAGTGGGCGTGGCAGCTTGACATGAACCACGGTGACTGCTGGGAGCGACTACAGGAAGTCGAACACGACGGGCAGACGTTCGAGGACGTGTACGACGAGCGGGCGTCACTACGGAGCTGGCTCTACGACGCCGTTCCGACACTCGATGACTCACCATTCGCGTCTCGGGAAGAAGTCAAGCAGTCGATCGACGACGCCATCGAGGAGGTCGATCCCGACGAGTTCGACCCCGACGAACTCGTCGACCGCGTCGAAGCAGCGCAGGAGTCACTGAGCACGCCGGAAACCGAGACGGAGTTGCTGATCGGGCTCGATGAGGTGGCGCTGTTCATTGGCGATGGCCGCCACCGCTACAGAGAGTTCCAAGAAACGATGGAGGCCCTGACTGAGCTGGGCGTCGGGCCCAACCCGCCAGTCATCGGGACTGGACAGTATCCGATCGAGCGTATCCACGGCGAGTTCGATGATACCGAAGTCACGGAGCAGCCGTGGTATGGGGCTCAAGAACCGCTCGAGGGTGCCGACACCGAGATTATCGTCCGAAAGCGGTGGCTGCAGAAGGACGCTGAGGGTGGACAGGCCGTCGAGTCCGCGCTCCGGGAGATGCCCGACCTGACGCTCGACGCGTACTCTGATATTGCCGGCGCCGACCCGGACGCAGTCGAGTCGTACCCGTTCCGCGAGTACGATCTCGGGCTGCTCCGGACGGTGATTCAGCAACTGATGCCACGGGGACGCGTAACCGAAGAAGAGTACGTTCAGGGTCGGGCATTGCTCATCCTCGTTCGCTCGCTGTTCACGCGGTTCGAGTGGGGAGAAAAGCAGGTCGGAGCACTCGTCACCTGGGACGAGTTGTACGACTTGTTGGTCGAAGAGACGACCTACATCCCGCTATGGGTACAGGAGATGGTCGAGAACAAGCTCGTCCCCTCGGCTGGCGGCAACGAAGACGCATTCTCTGTTCGCGTTGCGAAGGCGTTGTATCTGCTGAATCAGGTGCGTTCCGAGGTGCCGTCGACGCCGGCGAACCTCGCCCGGCTGATGGTCAAGTCGACTGGCGAGTCGTTCGAATCCGTCCAGGATGATGTCGAATCGGCACTCTCCGACCTTCTCGAGGATCGGAAGGTACTGACCGAGACGAACGACCGCGGCGACGAGGAGTATCTGCTGGTCTCCGAAGAGCAAGAGGACATCTTGACGCGAGCGAAGACTCGCGCACAGCAGATCCCGTCGCATCGACTTTCGGCCAAGTTGGAGAATTCCCTCCGTGAGGGAAGCAACCTCCTGCTCTCTGAGGGGAGTCGACACGAGGTGGATCTCGAGGGTGAGCGCAAAGTCCCGCTCCGTTTCGGCTACTCTGTTCTCGACCCTATCGAGCAGGCACCGACGCCGGAGTTTGATGCCGTTCGTGTCCGGCTTGTCGCGGGGCGCGACGAGGAGGTTAGCGATCAGGTTGATGCGTGGCAGTCGACGAACGAAGGGCGGGACGGGGGCGAGCACGTCCTCGTCGCCGTCCAGCTACAGGGATCGACGATCGACCGCCTCCGGGACGTGATGGGGATGCAGGAGGTACTGTCGGAGGAAACGGAAACGTATCCTGACTTGGAGTCAGACCACCGCGACGAACAGCGGGCGCTCGAGTCGACGATTCGGGAGCAACTCGAGGAAGCAGATGTTTACGTCCGAACAGGTGGGACGAGAGGGCGATACGGGGATGTGTTCGAACAAGTCGTGGCAACGCAAGTACGGTCTGTATTCGGTGGGACGCGCTTTGTCCTGACAAACGGGATCACTGAAGTCGAGGACGCCAAGCAGATGGTGCGATTCTTCCGCGGCGTCGACGACTGGCCGCTTTCGAGTGAGGACGCCGTCACGCTCGGTGTGGACACCGACCGCGCCGAACTCGCCGACGGCTGGTGTCAAGAATTCCTCGACGAGTACGAGGACACCCAGTCGCTTCGTGTTGAGGACTTGCTTACCCAGACTGTCCAGCGCGGAGGCACGTATCGCGGGACACCGCAGGAATCGATCTCGGCACTGTTGATCACGCTCGCAACGGCCAACGAAATCGCGCTGCGCCGTGACGACGAGTACATTACCGAACCGGACGAGATCGGGCGAGCGGTCAGAAACAAAACGAACCTGACCGACGTACAGATTCGGTTCGAGTCACTGGACGGAATCGATCCCGACCAGATTCGGGAGACCGTCGAGACGCTAATCGGTGAGGAGCCGGACGGAACCGACCCCGACGCGTGGCTCTCGGAGTTGGCTACATGGGTTGACGAGAACAGCGTGCTGGTGAAACGCGTCTTGCGAGGCGTCAGCAGAGAATTCGGCGAAGGCGCTTCGCTGGACGAACTCGAAACCGTTCTCCAGCCCGCACTCGGGGGCGAATCTCTCGAAACAGACGACTTTGCGTCCGACGAAATCGCACGTCAGTCCGAGCGTTTCGCTCGAGCAGAAGGACTCTTCCGGTCGGTCAAGGATGGCGACACTCTCTGGGAGCAGTTCAGCCAGCGGACGACCGAGATGCAGCGACTCTACCCCGGTGCGGACGTCACCGGGGAGATGCAAGCCGTCGTCGGCGGGGACGAGGTGCCTGATGCCGACCGGCTTCGAGCAACGATCGACGAAGCCGACGCACACAGACGAACCGTCGTCCACGAGCAGTACGAACGTATCACGGGAGAGTCGCCGCCAGATGGGGAACCCGAGAGCGTGGTCTCCAGTCTCGTGACGTGGCTCTACGCACACGATGCGAGTAGCAAGGAAACCGCCGACCGTGTCGCCGTCGAATTCGATGGTGTAGCGGTCGACTCCCTCTCCGAGCTCTTAGAGACGGCGTGGAACGGTGGCTCGTTCTCGGAAAAAGGCCTCGTCGATCCAGCGGTCGTTCAGCAAGCTAAGCGGTACGAACGGGCACGTCGGCTCCTCGAAGCATCCGGTAGCGAGGCCTCGCTCTGGTCGAAACTTCGTGATACGTCGAGAAGACTCGAGGAAGAGCATCCGAACCACCCGGTCACAGGTGAGGTGAACGAGATGCTAAATCGACCACAGCCGCCGAAGGTCATTGATGTGGAACAGGTTCTCGATAAGGCAGAGAACCCCTTCGAGATCGAGAAACGCCTTGCGGAACTTGCAGGCGAACTACAATCCCAGTATCCAAATTGTGATCTCACCGAGGAGGTCGGTGACGCAGTAGCAGGAGCCAGTTCACCGAGCGAGGAACGCATGATCGAACTGATCGAAAAAGCCGAAAAGTTACTTGACGGTGTAAGTAAGCAGCTGCGACGGATTCGAGATACAATGGACGACCTACCGGAGGGCTCTGTGGTGATGATCGAACCGGTCGACTGACGATCTGGTGTCGCGAAGCACCGAACTCATCTATTGTTGATTCGCAATCACGCAACATAGGGGCGTAACCACGGTCGAAAACAACGTTCTTGTCCGAAATCGCACCTATCGTTTACTGGTGTCTCCAAAGGATTATGATGTATCTGTGACTCTATCTCGACATCATGCTCAGAGTCGGGGACAAAGAAAACGTTTCCACGTTAGAAACGGTTTCCCTGAAGGACGAGGGGTTTCGTGAGGATGACCTCCGGGAGTGGATCATCAATAGTCCCGAGAGCATCCTTGGAGAGGATTTTCGACTTGTCGGACGAGAGGTTTCTGTCAAACAGATCGGCGACGGTATCGACCTCCTCGCTATCGATCGGGACGCCAACGTGGTCGCCATCGAACTCAAGCGAGGCGCGTTGAAGCCGAAGGTCGATTTTCAGGGACTCAAGTACGCCGCTTACACCTCACACTGGGATTACTCCAAGCTCCGTGACCAGTTCGAGAAGTTCAAGTCCACGACGTGGGGGAAGACCCTCTACGAAGAGGAAACCACGTTTACCGAGGTACTCGACGAGTTCTGTAACGAGGACTACACGGTCAATCAAGATCAGCGGATCGTCTTCGTCGGCGAGTCTGTTCGCGAGCGACTAGACATCGTACTCCGGTGGCTTAGCGACAGGTCGATCGACATTTCCGTCATCGAGTTCCAGCTCCTCAAGGACGGCGACCGACTATATCTCGACGCAGAGCAGACGATTCCGACGCCGGAGCATACCGTGACGGACGTGAGTCCAGACACCTCTGATGAGCCGTGGAAAGAAGACGGACAGAGTTGGCACCTCAACGAGCGTTCCAACAAAGAAACAGCCGAGCTGCTGGAAGACGTCACAACTGCGCTACAGGAACTAGAGTTCCTCAACGGGCCGGAATGGGGGCAGAAGCACTACGTCGCGTTCAATAGGGGGCGAAAGAGACGCATCGCAATCCGGACGAAGCGGACACTATTCCACATTGACCTGTACGACGTCGATACGTCGTCGCTAGACGCTGTGGAGATTGCGGATGCACTCGGGATTGACACTGAGTCGGTTGCAATCAAGGAGGATATGAGGAGCAGTGGTCGAAGCGGAGTCAGAATCACCTGTAAGCCGGATCAAGAGATCGATTTTAATGCGCTTGAATCTCAGGCTCGGGAGATACTCGGCGAAACTACTAATTGAGATAGGCGGCAGGAGAGGCTACAGCCCCACTCTTTTCGAACTTTGACCCAGAACCGGATCAGATTTCCGCTCTGTCGGCCTTCTGTTCACGGAAGGTACTTAGATTGCTGCGCTGTGGCAGTTAGAATCCGCTATTATCGGCCAGTTCCAGAGCTTTCATCCCCACAATAACGATCAGCGCGATGATCGAGAAGAACCCTGCAAGCTCAAAGAGCGCCATCGGGTTCTCTACGAACCGCCAGAAGATTGGTTCGAGAAACTCGATCCCGTAGAAGTCCGCGAGTATCTTCGAGATCACGGCTCCCAAGACCACAAACAACAGTAGATACCGGAAGTATCGAATCTTCCGAGGGCCGGCGAAGTCATCAACCATACATCATCTTACACATTCAGAAATAAATGCTTCGTGGAGGACTGCCCCGTCGACTCCTTTTCGAGTCCTGACTCGGCCGCCGTCCGAGAGGGTATGGACAATCTTCAAGACATCTTGATGACTCTGCTTGTAACATCACTGACTCTCCTATGGACGGACGATCTACCCAACCCCGCAAGGCCCAGCTCGACAAAGAAGAGCGCGAGCATCTAGAGGACATCGTCACCGAGATGCGCGACCGCGTCGAGGCGAACGTTCGCTACCAGCTCGAGGATGAGTACAACCTCGACGAGAAGCCGGACGACGACGCGTCCCTGAGCGAGGAGCAGGAAGACCTCATTGAGGCTATCGAACTCGAAGCCGTCGACGGGAACGATTGGGGCGACGGCTACGAGCAGTACATTACGGGCGTGGGCTACACGATCGTCAACCGACTGGCCGCACTCCGTTGTATGGAGGTTCGGGGCTTCATCGACGACGAGGTCACAGCCTTCCGTGATGACGGGCTCACGCCGGCCGCCGACCGGCTAGTCACTGAGGAGTTCATGCTGGAAGAGAAGGCCGTTCTCGAAGCCTACCGGAACGCGTGCGATAACCTCGCCGAGGAGATCGACATTCTCTTCGACCGTTCGACCGCCTACAGCCAGATCGATCCCGACGACGATACCTACGAAGACCTCTGTGGGATGCTCGATGAGGTCGCCAACGAAGTTTGGCGGGCTGACGACGTACTGGGCTGGGTCTACGAGTACTATAACGTCAAGCTCCTCGACGATCTTCGACGGAAAGGCGACCGTGAGGGACTGGATCCCGAAGACGTCCCGGCGGCGAACCAGTTCTACACGCCGCACTGGGTCGTGCGGATGCTCACCGACAACTCTCTCGGCAAGCTCTACCTAGAACACACTGGCGAACTACAGGACGTGGTCGACGCACAGGAAAAGTTCTCCCCCAACGAGCGCAAGAACCGCCCACTCTCGCCAGACGATTCACCGGACATCGCGGACTTCTGCACCTACCTCGTTCCATCGGAGAAGGAAGGCAAGCCGACGGACTTCGACCACCCGGAGGAACTCCGAGTCATCGACCCAGCTTGTGGAAGTGGGCACTTCCTGCTCTACGCCTTCGACGTACTGGAACGCATCTGGCGGGCCGAGACTAACCTCCGCGCCGAGGAGATCCCCCGGAAGATCCTACGGCACAACCTCTACGGTGTCGATCTCGACATGCGGGCCTGCCAGCTCGCGGCGTTCAACCTCTATCTGAAGGGCCGCACCCGCGCCGCGGCGGAAGGCGCTGATGGCTTCGATATGCCGGAGGTAGGAATCGTTTGTGCTGACGCCAAGGTGGCCGATGTTGACGGTGTCGAAGAGGTGTTCGACGAGGTGGCCGGCGATGATCCGGAAGTACAGCAGGCGCTCGACCGGATCTTCGATGCCTTCGAGGAAGTCCACGGCCTTGGCAGCCTGCTCGACGTGCGCGGTACCCTCGGCGATCTGTTCGAGGACGACGCCGACATCGACGGCACACAGTTGACCCTCGGCGATGACCCACGGGAGAGTCATACGCTCGGGCAGGTACTACACAGCCTGCGCGAAGCTGTAGAGGAGCATCGAGAGGCTGATTCGTTCCTCGCACAGGATTTGCGGAGCTTCGTTCGATTATTGGATATTCTGGCTCAGGACTACGACGTTGCACTGATGAATCCGCCGTATGGGTCACAGAACCGGATGCCGGATGTTGTGAAATCCTACGTTAAACAACGTTATCGCTATACTCCAGAGTTCTATATCAATTTCTTCGAAGTCTGCGATCAGGTCACCTCTGTAAATGGTCGAATAGGGATGCTCGTTCCTTGGAGTTTCATGATGAAGCAATCCTATCGTGACTTTCGGGAGGACTTTGTCGGGGAGAGAGGAGGGTTTGATTTCCTGAGCGAATTCGGATACGGTGTTCTTGATAATGCAACTGTTGGAACTGTAGGGACAGTGGTTAGAACAGCTACAAGTGGAAATAACCAGACGGGTACGTTTCTCCGACTTCATGATATTGAAACGAAACAAAAAGAAGAGAAATTCCTCGATGTACTATCTGAAGCCTCTGATGAAGTTCAAAGATACTTCAATGTTCAATTGAGCGAATTTAGCGAAATACCGGGGACTCCAATCTCCTACTCGATCCCGAAAGAGGTTAGAGATTTACATGGAACCGACCTGAAGATTGACGCGGAGCAGGCTAATATCGAAGGGGACTCTATCGCAATCGCAAGACAGGGACTTGCGACCGCTAACGATGAACGATTTGTACGCCAATTTTGGGAAATATCTGATTACGATGAGTTCCCTCCAATCGCAAAGGGCGGGTCTGAAGCTTGGTTAGTCCCACCGGTAACGGAGGTGTGCCAATGGAAAGCGGACGGCCAACTGATAAAACGATCCAGCAAGTCGATTCGTACCCGTAACGAGGAGCATTACGGACGGCGCGGGCTTACTTGGACGTTTATCAAACGAACTGGACGCAGGTTTGGGTACTATCCGGGGGGGCTCTACAGTCATACCGGATTTATGTTGATTCCGCGAGACGATCGGTCATTATGGCAGATGATGGGTATTCTAAATTCGAGCCTCTATCATAATCTGTTCCTGTCAATCACGACGGAAAGACATTGGAATGCGGGGGAACTCGGTAGTTTGCCTTGGCTTGAAGAATTAGACAATGTCTCGGACATCGAGAAGTTCTCTAAGTCTCAATATACAACCACTCTGGCCAATCGCACGCAAAGTCCAAATAGTCCCTATTATATTGGAAGTGGGTTAATCCCGAATAAGACGGCTAGTCCTGACTTCTTTTACCAACATCCTCACCCTAATGAGATTCAGCAGGAGCTGAACATCGAGACCGATTCGATAACCCCAAGCCTTTCTATCCAAGAGGCAGCGCGGAAAGCCCAGAAACAGAGGCTCACGCGGCAGCAGCGGCTTGAAACCTTATCTGATCAGATTGACGAAGCAATTTATCAGGCGGTGGAGATTCCCCAAGAGATACAAACGGATATTCAACAAGAGATATTCCTCCGAACCGCTGAAGACCCCGAAGACCGCGAAGTCCCCGACCCCGAATCCGTTTCCGAAATTCCCGAGAATATCGACGAGCAAGTCAAAGACCTCGTCCACCACTTCGCGATGGAGGCCGTCCGCGAGAAGTCGGACGGCATCATCCCACTCGAAACTACAGACGAACAAACGGGGATGCTCAACCGCGTCGTCGAGCGATTCGAGAACGCGTACGGCGAGTACGCCGAAGACCGCCTCGTCGAGGTCGACGACATCCTCGGGGCCAAATCTGCTGCCGACGAAGCGTACCCCAATCTCCGATCGTTTGTCAAGAACGACCTCTTCACCTACCACGTCCACACGATGGAGAACACGCCCATCTTTTGGAAACTCAGCACCGAGCGACTGCTCGCCGACGCGAAAGGCGAAGGCTTCGCGTGCTTCGTCGACTACCACCAGATCGACGCTAGCCTCTTCGACCGCCTGAGCAACCAGTACCTCGAACCGCGGAAGGGTGAACTCCGCGAGCGCCGGTCGGCATCGAACCAACGTCGGAACGACGAGTCACTCTCCACGAGCGAACGTGCTGATGCGACCGACGAGTTCGAGTTCTGCTCCAGTGCGCTTGAACAGATCGCCGAGTTCGAGGAAGTGCTACAGGAACTCGGGAGTACGAACGAGCGCGACTTCGACGACGACGACCGCGAGCGCGTCGACGAACTCGCTCCGAAGGTGGCCGCCTTCCGCGAGGAGACCGCCGAGCGCATCGAGACGATGGCCAAACTCCGGGAGCAGAAGGGCGAGGAGTGGTTCGAGGACACGTTCTCCCCCAGCTTCTGGGAGAAGGTGAACGAGTGGCGCGACGAGTGGCTAGATGCGCTCTCCGAGCTTGAACACGCCTGTGAGGAGTACGCCAAGCCGACCGACGAACCCGTCGAGGCACACCTCGCTGACCTCTTCGATTACTTCAACTGGCGGCTCAAGGGCTCGGATCACTACTCCAGCACGGGCATGCTCTTCATGACCTACTACTTCGACAGCGCCGGTGCCGAACTCCTCAACGAGGACGGTGAGCCATTTGACACACTGACCGATGACGAGCGAAGGCTCGCCTCACTTGCGATGGGACTGGATGACGCATCTATCGTCGACGAGCCATATCTCGAAGAGATGGTCGACGATGACGGCGATGTCGATAGTGTCGATGACCTCCCACCGTTGGCGGAGTACAAGGCGCTGGCCGAAGAGATAGACGACCGCTGTCAGACGGTGTACAGGGATATTCCATCGGATTGGAAAGATCGTGCCCTCTCGGAGGTCACGACTGCTGGCTACCAGCCGAACCACAAGCACGGGGTTGTGATCAACATCACACCGTTGGCTGAACAGAGTGTGGTTCCAAATATCGTAGAAGACAAAGTCCTGTAGTCAGGCTACGCGTTCGCTTGCGTCACACAGGAGTCGAGAAATGCCTCCCCCTCCTCAATCGATTCTCCGTTCTCGTACATCCACTCAACAATTTGTTTGCCGTGTTCTATCTTCTTGTAGCAGTCAGGCGATTCGACATCGTGTGGGATGTTCTGTTCCCCAACCATTCGATTGACTTCTTCCTCAACATCGCAGAACGCGGTGATAGCATCTTCAGAGACGGAGATGGAGAGGATTTCGCCAATCCCTTGATGATGGAAGTAGTTCTCAATCTCTCTGCGTTCGAGTACGTGACAGTCAATACCTGCACTTCTGGCACGATCCCTCACCTGTTCCACTTCTGGTTTGAGATCGTCCTCCTCTGACGCCTTATCACTATCAAGCAGGAAGGCAAAGCTACGGTTGATCTTCTTCAGCTTGCTTGGTTCACAGTGGCTGATGTTACTTCCACCAAGGTGCTGAATCGTGATATTGTGCTCTTGCCATTCATCATCGTAAGTCTCGGCAATAGTTTCGAGAATCTTCACATCTGACGGCCCCTCAACGTAGATCACGAAATCACTCTGGAGGATGTCGCTATTTCGTGCCCCGATCTCGTCGACTGCTTTGAATGCGTCTTCCTCAATATGTTCGAAAGTCGTGATACCAGAATCACGGCGAGTGATATACATTTCTGCATCTGCCCGGTTATCAATAAACACCTGCGAGTGTGTGGTTATCATCACTTGGCCACCGCTATCGGCGATACTCCGTAGGGCATCCAACATCTTGCGCTCAGCCGCTGGATGAAGGAAATTTCCCGGTTCCTCAAAAAGGAGCATATACCCCTCACCAACTTGGAGATCGACGTAGGCCTGCATCATCGATAGAAGGAGGAGGCTACCCACACCAGATCCACGCTCTCGAACGTCAATACTCTCAGAGAGATGCTTGTCTTCAAGATGTATCTTCGGAGAAATTGCCTTGCTGATTTGGATATTTCCGGGGCTCATGTTCACTTTCTCAACATCAGCCAGATGAGACTGCATATACTCTGTTAGCTGATCTCCGATACCCTCGGAGGTCTCTTGAAGAGAATCCTTGAGTTCCTCAACCTGTTCATCAATCTCGTCATGGAGTCCACCGCGCTTTAGAACCGGCATGAGAAGTTTGTTCAGGAAGGTACCTCCCTTCAGTTTCGTCTCCTCATTCACGTCACGTTCAGCGAAGATCGGAAGAGGTTCGGGGAAATACTCCCATATGAAATCTCGTGATTTCGCTTTGTACAGCTCTGTTTCGTCCACGACAACTGCCCCTTTTGTAACTTTTTCACCATTGACGTAGGTTTCGGCTCCGGGGGTCTTTCCCTCTCGTTTCGTGAACTCCTTCTTAATAGTGAAATCTTCGCCTCCGTCAGGTAGATAATCTTCAGTTAATGAATCTTCAAGTTCAGACGGCACATCTGCGAGCCTCGCAATGAAGGAAATCGATTCAGCTTCTCGCTTATGGAAATGCTCAGTATCCGGTTTGTCCCCTTCGAGAAAGAGGTGGAGAGCTTCGAGGAAAGATGATTTGCCGGCATCGTTCTTCCCGATAAACGTCGTCATGTCACCGATGTTGATCGGCCCTGAATTTTGAATTGGCTTGTAATTCTTCGCCTCAAATGTGTCAATTGTAATTACCGCCATCAAGAATTATGACAACTCATGAATATGCTATAAATTTTGGGTAGTTATCTGTCGTCTAGCTCACCTGACCGGGACAGGAAATTTGGAGAAGATTAGAGAGAACGACCCTTATGCTGGATAGTATTCGAGTTGATCGCGATCGTAACCCTCGAGTCGGGCAATGAGATTCTCCCGGATGGTAGCCACAGAGTCGCTATCGAAGTGAACGAATGATTCCCCATCTTCCGTCTGTTCGTCGTTCAATTCGTCAATCACATAGCTATCAAACTTCCCTCGGATACGAGCATCGCGAAGGGCCCACCAGTATTCGTTCAGAAGTTCGTAGAGTTCAACCACTGCTCTAAATTCCATGAACACTAGTTTCTGGTCAGGAGCCTCTCCATCAGTATAGGCTAAGATGTTCTCTTGGACGTGCCCGGCAATACGGGAGAAATCATCCTCGTCGAAGTTTTGCGATATGAGGAGGTGTGCCGACAGGCCGTTATCTCCCGTCTTGTTTTCGATCGCCTCCCGCTCGTCTTCGGTTAGGATGTAACGCGTCGCCTGATCTTCTTCCTCCGATCCGAGATCGTATCCGTCTTCACGATGAGATAGCTTCGCGTCATAGGTCGCCACGTAGTAGTCGCTCGGGTCTTCCTCTGGTACGATAAGCACCCCATCTGCTTCCCGCTCACCAATTCGTCCCCACCGCTCAGTCTGTGAGTAAAGTCTCTTCAGAAGGTAGAAGAGGTGCTTTTCGAAATAGCTGTCATTAGAGGGATCGTAGATCTCTTCCAACTCATCCTTGTTCTCGTACATCGGCCCCAGCTCGTCGATGAGCCCGTAGTATTCGCTCGCCTCTTCGTGTGCCTCACTTGCTTTACTGATGAGCCTGTCTTTGACACCGACAATAGCATTATGTAGAGCATTTCCGACGAGCGCGTCGAGATTGTCTGCTGATATGATGTCGTAGAGAGGAAGTCGACCATATCCCTCGTCGTCTGCAGAGGCTGATTGTCCATAGGTTATGTAGACGCACTGTAGGAGATAGTCGTTAACAGTACCCGGACGTGGATGGTTTCCGTGAGGTACCAAATCGACCTCTTGATACGAACTGGTTGTCCGCCGTCCTTCTGAGTCGATCACCGAAAACGAAGTCTCGACGATTTCCCGGTTCGCCATCACCCGGTTTCCAACTTCCCATCCAGAGAAGTCACGTTTTGGATGTGCTGGAGAAATGTCGTCCAGTCGGTTCTGGATATACGTCGCAACACTCGTATCGTTGACCTCAATGACGGTCTCCTCAACAGACTCAGAGAAGTCTTCTGCTCCACACTCGACACACTCTGACTCTGAAGCGGAGTTCTTCTCCGAACAGTGTGAACTGCTCTGTTGAATCCGCAGAAGGCGGCGGGATAGCGTCGCTGTAAAGGGAGTAGCGAAGCGGAAGAGTCGAATGTGACTAACCTACTCTTCCGC